>NZ_NIUB01000022.1 GCF_002197815.1 Pseudomonas oleovorans subsp. oleovorans | reverse complement strand
TGTGGAGTGAACGGCGCTGTCAGGCCGTCAGCAGCAGGAACCCACCGAAGCGACGACGCGGCGAAAGCCGCCTAGCGCCGTAGGAATCCCCGGCCTTCCAGCTTGCTGCGAGCGAAGCGAGAGGCCGTGGAGGATGTCAATGCGCCCACCACACCTCCTTCGGATGCTGGCCCCTATGAGCCAGCAAACTCAGACGCTCAAATCAACGGCGCCAGATGCTCATACCCCATAGGCAGCGCCTTATCGAACGACGACAGGCAGCCATTCCCTCCGAGGAAACCATCAGCCATTTCTTCCAGAGCCCCCTCCCACGCAGCTACTTGCGCAGCCCATTCGGATGGCTGGCACACGTCATTCTTGCCCGATGCCGAGCCATCGAGCTTAGCGGTGAACGAACTGCGGGTGTGAGTGTGCAGCTTCTTGGGGTTGATTTGCGCCAGCGTGATCCCGTCAATCGAGGGAACACCTAGGGCGTCAGGGTCAACCGTTGTGGCATAGATCGGGAGCTGTGGCTCCAACAGCTTCTCTGCATTCAACCGCTTGAAAGTGAAGTTGGCGCCCGACTTGTAGTCGAACAGCATGGAATAGGTAACGTCGCCGGGAGCGAAAATCTTGTCGATCCGGTCGAGGCTCACCGTCAGCTCAACACCGAAGACGTTGACCTCGGTGCGCCGCTCGAAACCAATCACCTCGAAGGGGTAGTGACGGGCCTTCTCGACCTCCATCCAAGCTATCAGCAGGGTGTGCAGGCGGTTCTGCTCCAGACCAATCAGGCGGCGACCGTAGCGCCATTGGAGCTTGTACAACAGCGCAACACTGGCCTGCTCGATTGCCTGAGCCACCTCGGCATCCAGCTCATCCTGCGTGAACGATTTCAGCTTCTCCTGCGTGCGAACAGCAGTCCAGAAGAACTCAAGGCACTTGTGGAGCATGGTCCCCTGAATGCGCGGATCAAAACCGAACACCGGAACCGGGAACTCCTTGGCTCCAAGGCGGTTGCATGCAAAGGCAAAGAACGGCTCTACCGCATAGTTCTGGAAAACACTCACACCGCCCTTGATCTGCTTACGTTCCTCGTCACCAACGGCTGGGATAGCTTCTTCCTGATAGTCATCGCGGTTCAGGCTGCCGACTTCATTGCCGACAAAGCCACCCCAGGCAACGTTGCTACGCTGAGGCGCCGGCCACTCACCGAACAACACAGACGGGCCGACATTACTGCCGCGATCATCGTGCTCGAAACAGGAAACGGTAATGTCGTTGCTGGTAGTCATCAAAGCCTGAACTACACGCTGTGCCTTTTCGAGCTGGCCTTCACCAGTCGCCTCGGGGACGCCGGCAGCGGTTAGCAACTCCAGGGGCAGGAACGGGTTCGGATCAGCGGGCAGAGGCAACACTTTGCTGGTAGCCCCCAGCATCCATACATGATCGAAGCTCAGGCCGACCGCATCCGCATAGGTCATGATTGCTACGGGTGCAACATGACTGAGGCGGGGCTGGAACTGCAAGGTATCAACTATTTCACGCATCCACATGTAGGAACGCTGATAGGTGCAATGCCCCAACTGATAGTCCAGCGAACGGAACACCTTGAGGGCTTCTTCCCAAGCCTCCAGGGTCTGGTAGTTTGCGCTGGAAAGTGTCTCGGCCTCCGGCCAGCCCATCTTGGTCAGGCTCGCGGTAAAGAAGTCGGCCCACTCAGACGGATAGCGATCTTCACTGTCGTCTTCCTGGGAGGCCAGAACGTGCCGCAGATTCTCGGTGAAGATAGGGCAGCTCACCTTGCAGGCAGCTAGAGCACGAAGGTAGTCCTTACCTCCCATATTCAGGCCGTTATTCTCTCGCAGCCAAACATCGACCAATGACCGCTGCGCACCTTCACTGACGTGGCCACCTACCCAGCTAGAGCGCAGCACTCGGCTGAAAACATCTGCATCCGCCTCGCGGTTGGTGATCGACAGGATGCCCATGGCAGCGCGGATCATCGGGCGAGCGCCCAGTGTGGCCCCGCTGGAAATATCCCATGGTTCGCGCACCTCTACACCATCCTTAATCGGCAGCAACGACGCCGGGCTCACGCTCATCGTCAAAGCTTCGATCAGAGGCGCTTGGTGGGTATCCATGGCCGGAACCAGTATCGCAATGGTGGGCGCTGCATGGGGCGTTTCGATGTAAGGCTTGAGAGTAGCGTTCACCCATTCAGCCACCTGCTCGAATTCATCCGCCTGCGTGACGGCACGGCTCAGCCTGGGCGTAATGGCTTCGCCCTCAAGATCGAGTTCCACAACCTCCACACCCTTCGCCTGTAGAGCTTCGAGAATTGCACGCTCCGATGGGTTCAGGTACAGCACGCCGACCATCACAACTTTACGCGGCAAATCCACCTCGCCGGCATGGATAGCGCTCAGCACCAGCGCGGGAAGCTCCGCACGGAACACGCACCCACTTTTGCGACACTCGGCCTCGATCAGCGCTCGCCACTGCCAGAACACCTCGTACTCGCGCTTGAAGCGAAAGCGATCCTGATCTTGAGGCAGTTTGTACTTGATGAACGTCGAGTAGGCCTGAGCGATTCGACGTGCCGTGCTGGTCGAAGAAATCAGGTTTTCCGGGAGAAGGCCCGAGCGGTCAGCGACGCTCTTAACCACTGCGAGTTCTTGAACTGGGTAAAGCAGCTGCTCGCTGGGCAACTGCTCAAGCCACACTTCCTCGATCCATTGGGTGATGGTGCGCACCTTGCCCTTAGCAAACCAGGACCGCTTGCCAGCAATGGACTGCAACAGAGCCGCCTGCATTTTGATATGCCGGGACACTCGCTCGGTCGCTGCAAGCACCAGGGTGTCGTTATCGAGGTTTTGAAGGTGGGCAATAAGGGACATGGGGGAATCCTCCTGTGATGCCCAAACGATAACGCCCGCTCCTGTGTGTCAGCCGCGCCACCAAAAGATCGTCACCCCCAATTACAGGAACCCAGGATCGAGGATGGACGCCTAGAACCACTCTAAGCAGGGTGGTTCCGAGCGGGGGCATTCTTAGCCTCCTTCCCAATGCAAAAAAAAATCGATGAGAAAGGGGCAGGCACCTCCAAAAATGGGGGCTACGAGGGGGCATTACCAATTATGACAACAAGACCCCCCCCCTTTTTTGCAGGTGCTGAATGGACGACAAAACGATGATGGAGCCTGTACGCCTTCCCATCTACATGGTCTATCAGCCAGTAGCGAAGATTCACCAAGACGAGTTGGAAGTAGTTGCTTACGAGTCCCTTCTGCGGGTCAAGCCCAACAGCAGAAACCTCACTGCTCTCTCGGTCATCACCGAGGCCGAGCGCAACGGAACAATGCCAGCGCTCGATGCACTCATCACCAGAATGGTATGCCATGACGCCTCTCAGGTTGCCGGAATGAACCTCTGGCTGAATCTCTCGCAAGTAACCCTAAGCACACCACGGGCTACAAAATCGATAGCCAAGGTCATCGAAGATCACGGGCTCTCTAGTCAAGTCACCGTTGAAATCACCGAGACGGCAGACGGTAAGGTGCCCCTGCTCTTGGAGAGCGTCAGATGGCTGACCAGCAGACAGATCACCGTGGTGCTCGATGACATTGACGAGGGCTATGCAAAGTCGGACCTGCTTCGATCCGACCTGATCACGGGATGCAAGCTTTCCAATCGCTCTACGATGAGAATGAGTGCAGAGCCCGCTTATCTGGAGACTATCTCCCAGCTGATCCGTTGGTGCAGAACCAATGGCAAGACTGTTGTCATCGAGGGCATCGAGACTGAATCCCAACTCGCCATGGCGCGACACCTTGAAGCGGACTACTGCCAGGGCTTTCATCTGTGGGAACCGATTCCCTTAACCTCACTTCCCGTCCCCGGAACTCGGTTACGGGCCTTGGCCGAACGGCCTACGACTGGCGCTAAGATGAGTCGCCTTCCTGTGGGCGCTGCGGGTATTACAGACTTCGCCCAGCGGTAACTGGCACGCCACGGCGCACACTTCTGAACAATGAGAAAGGCCAGGGAATCCCTGGCCTTTTTTGATGACGCTCCAGCGGCCTTGAAGCGACCTCAATCGTTCGAGAGGCGATTTCGGCGCTGGATGAACTCAGACAGTTCTTCGCGGGTCGCCAAGCCTCGGGCCACCTGCATCATCGCGACCTCAGCCATGCTCTTGCGCTTTTGGTTGTCCATAACGCCAGCCAGCATAGGCAGAGCGCTTGGCCCTTTATCGAAGATGTTGCGGGCCTCCGTGTCTACAATTATTGACTCATAGATCGGAATCGGCTTGCGCTCGCTAGTGCCGAATCGAACCACATGCTGCCACCAAAGCCCGCGCAGGTTTCGAGCGAGCACGCGCTCGTATCGCTGGTCAACCAACGCGAGCATCCGGGTGTAAATGTCGAGCGCACTGTCAGCATGGATGGTGGCAAATACACTGTGGCCAGTGGATGCAGCCAAAAGCGCAGCATTCGCCGTTTCCGAGTCCCGGATTTCAGAAACCACGATAGTGGTCCGGCTCTGCCGAACGCAATCTCGGATCGCCTCTGGGAAAGATTCGACGTGAGTTCCAATCTCGCGCTGGATTATGGAGTGGCTGGGGTAAATCACCTCGATGGGGTCTTCAACCGTGGCAATTTGTGCAGAGCGCGGATCAAGCTGTCCGATGGTTGCAGCCATTGTGGTGGACTTGCCCGAACTCATTCGGCCAGCAAAGAGGGTCAGGCCGGCACCTTCGGTAAGCGGCCTGATCAGGTTCCAGTCCAGACCAAGGTCGTCGCGCAAAGCTGGAATCTTCAAGGGCAGGTGGCGCATCGATATGCCCCAGCCCTTCTGAGAGTTCGCAAGGCAGCAGCGGTAGCGGTAGCCCATGAACTCCGCCGTGTAGTGCGAACTCCGCGTGTTGTAGCCCTTCGCTTTCTGCGCGTGGGTTTGCTGAAAGAAATCACGCCAGACAGCCGGTGTCCGGCCAAAGGTCGTGATTCCGTGGAAATCAGTAGTTTCCACAAAGTCCTCGGTCAGCAAGATGTTCCTGCCTTCCTTCAAGGCGCTCTCCATCTTGCTTTCATCGGCGACTTCGATTTGCGATGCGTAGCTCACGTAACCCCCTTCTCAATAAAGCGTAACCGGCCCGTCCAACATGGGATCGAGCGAGTTTCTATGAATGGCATGCTCAACGAATCGCTTTGCCCCAAAGCATTCGTCGTTCGGTTTGTTAGGCTTGGCGAACTCCAGTAGGCAGGCGTTCTTGTATGAGCAGCCCTGGCATTCTGGATTGTTGTTCCGCGTCACCTGTCTCCGCATGTAGAGCCGGCGCTCACGCGAAACCAGAATGTCGTGGAAGCTGGTATCCCCATCCAGGATGTTCCCGAATGAGTGCATGTACTCCGTGTAGCCGTCTCTGTAGTTCGGCAAAACGAAGTCGCCATTTGGCAGCAGGAACAGCGTCTGTCCACACATGTTGCTCATGGGGGTTCGCTTCGAGCGATCAACTGCAAAGTGCGCCTCACCGATGGATGGCGGTGTGAGCCCTCTGTACTTGAGCGAGTACCAGTGATCGAGCATCGCGATCATGTAGTCATTGAACGCGGTCATTGTCGGCGCATAGCGGTCGTACTTGCCGGGTACAGAGTTCTGCTCGTTCAACATGAACGGCAGCCAGCCTGTCTCGCATATGCCCAGGTCAGTCAGTATGTCGAGAGTCTGCGCAGCACCTTGGGCAAGGAGGTCCGAATTGACCACGCTGATGGTTGCCACGCGAAGACCGCGAGCCACAGCGTCACGTACCTTTGCTTCCCACTTCCGAACATAGGAGTTCGAACGCATAGACCCATCGTATGAGGTCTGGATATAGCCACCCGTATGCCGATGCCAAAGCGGCGCCCATACATCCAGGTCCACACCGAGCAGTGACGTGAGCATCACATGCTTCACTTCATAGCCCTTAGCCGCAGGGAATTCCTCGGCCATCATCTGGACGTAGCTCTCGAAATAGTCTGGGCCAGTGCTGGTCGGCTCCCCGCCGTAGTTGTACACAAGGACTACTCGGTGGGGGGGCTGCACCTGATCCCAGTAGGCATCTACCTTGCGGCATACCTCACGCATCTGCTCAATGGTCATCGTCGTGGTATCACGGCGCTGCTCTAGGGATAGGTAGCAATGCTTGCAGTTATAGGGGCAATGCAGGGTGGGCATGATCGTGAAGACGAAGTACCCATTCTCGATGGTATCGGGCACATCGTGCCCAAACTGACTACCCGTTGCAGTCATCGCCGGCCTCCTTCTTCACGTAGAGGACAGGGCGACGCAAGTCACCGGGCAACTGGCCATTGCTCAGGCCAAGCTTCGCCGGATCGACATGGAAGTGGTGCTTGTTACGCTCCAGCGACTGCTCAAGTAGCTCAACCTCGACAGAGCGCTCACCATTGCCCCCACTCTGACTTTTCTCCAGAGCGACGATAGTGTCCACGCTCAACAGCCTGCGTCCGTAGCGCCATAGAAGCTTCGCAAGGATGGGGAAAATCGAGAAGAACCCGACATGTCTCCCAGTTGCACGGCCAGAGTCGTTCATCGTGCTATCCACCGCTCAACCGACCGCGATCAGGTGTTCAGGCAGCGCCGCATTACGCATCAGCAGCGCCTGCGGCAACACACCTTCGCTGACTCGCTTACGGGCGTACTTGATGAACGTCTTGAAGCCAGGACATTCACCCTGGCCGTTCCACTGCTCATGCAAGACGCCGCAGTTGGCCTTGCAGATCATGCGCTCATCGCAAGAACGACAGGCTTCTGGGAGTCGAGTTGCCTTCATGACTTCCCGCAGATAACTGCGGGAGGTAAGAACATCATGGACAGTTGTGGTGAACTGAACCTCACTGGTGCCATCGGGCTTGGCCACTTCCTTTGTCTCAAAGAGGTTGCCATGCGAGTGGTAGTCGTTAGTGCCGCCCTTCTCGATGCAGCTGATGGTGCGACCATCGGAGTCAATGTCCAGAGCCCCGTGGACGATAGGGCACACCACGTCATCCATGGGCTGATCCTGGTGAACCGCCATAAGCCAGGACTCGCAAGGGTTCACCCACAGGTCGGGGATTCGGTCACGGTTGTCGATGTACCAGTCCAAGGCATCGCAGTAGAACTTGGCTGTTTCGCTGTGCGACGGCTGCACCAACTTAGAATTCAGGTCCCCATCGCCGCTGGGGATGAAGAATCCGAAGTGCATCTTCGTGAAACCCAGCTCCACAAGTTCCTCGATCATCGACGCAGCGCCGGCCTGCACAACCGGCTTCACAAGCGCGGTGGTCACTGAGAAGTCTTTAGGCCCTGGCAGCGACGGGTCTTTGGACTCCGCCATGAGGGTTCTGACGTTATGCCGCCAGATTTCCTCCTGCTTGCGTTTGTTGAACCGAGTGGTTCGCTCGTAAGAGGTAGCCACCTTGTCGAAAAGGCGTGCGACCTCCAGCGCCTCTGCGGTGACAAGGTTGGTCACTATGCTGAATGCCACTTCTTGAGGGATTTGGCTCAAAAGCTCCTTGGCTTTGGGCAGCACAGCCTTGAAGAACTCGACCCCGAGCATGGAAGGCTCGCCACCGATGACGTGAATATCCACGAAGGTGTACCGACGCGAGAACTCGTAATCGAGTTTCATGTGGTCAACGATACCCTGCACCACATGCAGGAATTCCTCCTGGCTCATGTCAGGCGACTTATCTTTCTTGTCAGACAGGATGTAGCAGTGGCTACACCTGAGCTGACAGCGGCGTGTCACGTTGATCTGGAACAGAAATGAAGTTCGGCCAATGCCGACATTGGAAAGCCCTGGCTGCATTACTGCTCTCTCAGAATCAGTGAAAAGGACGACAGAACGTTGTCAGCGCGGGAGTACCTATTGCGGTCCATCTGCGTTTCGCGTGCCACACCAATCCTGGTGCCTATTGATGGATCGATGAACCGGGAAGTCGGCGTGGTGATCAGCAGCCGGCGAGCCTGGATGAACTCAATTTCCGAGTGCTGGAATGCTAGGCAGACAAGGCTCTCTCGCACTATCCGCCAAAGAGGGTTCGTCAGCGGCGTGTGCTGGAACTCCCCGCGCACGGGAAAGAAAATCAACTCATCACAGCCCTTGATCATCCCCTTGCTCGACTGCAAACAGTCGCCCGCGAGGATCATCACTTGCTCATGGCCTGCAACCTCGGCAATCAGCGCTGACAGGGCTTTCATGTATCCATCCTGGCTCTCGAAGTCATGGAGGTACTGGGAAAGCACTGATGCAACTGACTCGTCGAAATAGTTCACCAACTGCGCCAGCCGGTATCCCCAATCCTTGCTCGGCCAGTCTTGAGTCCCCAGGGAGTCAGGTGCCAGAAGTACGGATTTGCCAGAGCGTTTGAGGCTTGCGGCCAGACACAGCGAAACGAGTGGATCATCACCGACGACAACCACATCGAAGGACGCCTTGCCGTAGAGGCTGTCGCCAAATGTGCCAGCGACTCGGGCCAGCAGTCTCAGAACCCCCATGTCCTTGGGTGCGGTTCTAACCGCGTCCAATACCTGGAAACGTTTGAGCTTGATCGTTTTCTTCAACGCCATTCTCGACCGTACTTCTCTTTAACCCGTGTGCGCATCACGTTCTCCCGATAACCAAACTGGCCGACCATCGTGTAGCGGGTCTTTTCGCTGGCGATTTCAGTCACGCGATGTACCCACCGGGGGTTCGTATTGATGGCCCACACCAGCGTCCCGTGGTTCGGAGAGACAGACGCCTTGATGGAGACAGACTCTGGATCAACCAGAAACCCATGCTCATCAATATCTCCCTCACCCAACTGCAACATCCCACCATCCTCGGGATGCCATATGTCTTCACTGAGGTACAGAAGACAGATCAGGTGCATCGGGTCGTAGCTGTCGTGATGCCAAACCATCGAGTCACCCTTCTTGCCGCGTTGCAGCATGCAGTTGGTTCGCGACCAATCGCCCATGTGTGACCGCAGATGCTGTGTCGCCTCACTGAGGCCCAGTTGTTCCATGAACGACAGGTATACGGGTGGGATATTGTGGTTCTGGGAGGGGTTGTCTACTTCCCATGCCGCAATATCTGGACTCCCCGGCCTATCCTCCACGAACGTGTCTGCTTTGATTTCTCCCAGCAGCCTGTCCGCAGTGATCCGATCAATCGAGGATACGAAAAACCCATCCCTGAACAACTGATTCAGATGCACTTACTCACCCCCACTGAAATGCTGATCTACTGCCCTGGATAACCCTTCAAGCCTCGCGTTCTCATACCGCGTTGCAAGTCGGTGCAGCCAGTCGTGAATGTGGCTCAAACCGTGCGTAGCGACGGCCTCGTCTATGCGCGCATAGAGAGCCTTCCAAGTTGCGCAGTGGTATGACTTGCCGTGTACGCCATGCCCTTGGGCGATTGACTCGTACATGCAGCCCCCCTGACATGAGGCTAGGTATGGGCATTCCCGACAGGAACCCGGCAGGTTGCCCGCTCGACTTGAGTACATGGCGAGCGCATCGGCGTACCACTCCCTGCGCACCCCATTCCCAATCGGGGCAAAACCCGCATCTGCCATTTCCAGGCACACGTAAAGGTCGCCGTTTGGCTCGATGTTCACGCTCTTGCGTGTGCAGTCCTGTTGAAAGGCGCATGCCGTTGACTGAACTCGCCCCATTCCACCCAGCTCGTCAATGCGGGCCTCACACATTTGAAAGAAGGGCTCAGCGATCACCGGCAAGCGAAGAAACCACTCATCGAACAGCTCGGTCATCACGTCACGAAACTGCTCTGCGGAGCTTGTTTGGACCGCCTCGATTCCGCCCTTAAAGATCGGGCGGAAAGTGATTGCCCGATTGGAGCGAGCGGCTTCCCGAAGATGCTTAATCGCGTCCGCACCCGAGTCCGGCTCAACAACGTAAATCGCACCGGGCGTGCTGCGCTTACTGCGAAGATATTGATCCGCCGACTTCCAGATCAGACGGTACTTCTCAGCATCGCCTTTCACTGTCCTAGCATCCGTGGTGAGGTCAATGCTCGTCCCTAGGCGACCCTCGAACAGATCGTAAAGGCGTGCAGCCTTCTGCTCGGAGACGATCAGGTTGCTCTGCGCACCAACAACACAACCGATTCCGCGCTCTGCGCATATCCGCTTGACCATACGTATGTGCTCATACAGCTCGGCCCTCGGCACCATCGCAATTTCCCCGCCGAGGAATTGAGCTGTGACATGGGTGAACGCAACCCCTAAAACCCCAGGCCCTGAATCGAGGATGAATGTAAGCGAACGCTCCAATGCGTCAGGAGTGAGGCGCGCATCTGGAGACGCCTGCCAGCTACTGCAATAGGTGCAGTCAGCGTTGCAGTGCTTGGTCAGCCGTATATGCAGCGTCAAAGGATTAGCTTGCATCTGCGACCACCCGGCTCTGCTCCCACTCGTAGACTCGGTATGCGAACTCGAAAAGCTCGTCATGCCTCCCAAGGGCGCTATCAAACGGACTCCCCCTCCCCTCCCTGATGCTATTGAGCGCGTCGATGAACAGTTGCGAGAGCGGCCAGTGATGGCGGTACAGCAGCTCGTCTGCTACGCCCTGACCAGGGAATGCAAGGAAGTGGTAGTTGCGGTACACGATGTGCCGGAAAAGTTCCTCACCGCCCTCGTCTGCTGCCCTGGCCAACCAGCCGGCATCGAGCATGACTTGCGAGCCAATCGCGTCGTAGAAGAACAGGCGCTCAGTCCAGCTCTTTCCGTGAAGATTGCCGGAGGCCATAACCACAAGCCGAGGCCTTGTGAGCTGTGCAAAGTAGCCCTCATAGTCACCAGCAAACGCATCCTCGACCAGCGGCACATCAGCGCCCCGCGCCACAGCAGACTCCAAACGGCGCAGCTCGCTAGCCCCACGGCGCTGGCGTCTCTCAATGAGAGCGAGATACTGACTTCTATCGCTTTGGCTGACCCCGGCTCTCGATTTGGCGAACGCCCAAACACGCTTCAAGCCTGCGCAGTCACCATGACTGATCAGCTGGCTCATTTCTGGGCTTAGCTGCTTGTGCCAAGCCCAGCCTCCCGAGCACGCCACTGCAAACTCACAGGAGCGGCATTCCTCGTAGGGCATGCTGTGACGCAGCCTCAACTCTGGCGCATTGTTGAAGACAGTTTTAACGGCGAATGCGTCGTCAGCAACCGACAAGGCATGCGTTGCCAAAACGCTCTCGTCGCCGGTATAGCTTGAGTTGAAAGTGACTTCGCCGTTTGGCTCCACCTCAAGGTCGTAGGTGTCGTTACCAGGGTAGTGGTAGTGAGTCAGCGTTCGGCAGGCGGACTCCATTTCTATGAGGGGGCTCAGCTCAACGTGGTCTGGGAGAAGCCCACGCAGCTCGATAATGAAGTCGGAGACTTGGCCGTATGTGCAATTGCGGGCGAAGTAGGCCTTCCCTGACCCTGCCGGGTAGAGCATGTCGCAGGTAACGTCCGTGATGCCTTTCTGGATGAAGGTATCAACAATGAACTGAGGGCCTTGCTCGATTACAGCCCTGCTCATCGTAATGCACAGAGTCTTTCGCTTGATCTGTGTGATGGCTTCGAGAGTCGCCAAGTAGCGGGGTAACAGCTTGAAGTCCTTCTTGAACCTGTTGGTATCTGGCTCCCATGGCACGAAAAGATCGAGCCCATGGCCGAAGCGCTCTCCCATCCGGTTCAGCAGGTCAATGTAGCCGTCATCCTTGAAGATCAGGTTGGTACACCATATCAACGCGGCCTCTGCATCGTAGAGAGAGTCCCATGAAGCCATCCGCTCCAGCGTCCAGGGTAGATTCCGCTCCCAGAACTCAAGCGGCATCATTGTTAGCTCGCCGCCCAACAGTTCGATGTTGATCTTGCTGACTTTACGGTCGGCATTGAACAGCTGCTCGATCCGGTCGAAAGTCTTGCGGTAAACGCTCTCGGCCATCATCGTCTTGTCGCCGAGAAGTTCGGGAGTGATGTAGCAATGCTCGCAGCGCAAATTACACAGACGGGTTGGCGCAATGCAGACGTTGAGCATGTCCAGGGCGTTATGCACGAAGCACCTCCCCGTCCTTGCTAACCCTTACCTTATCGCCGGGCTCCAAATCGCTTGGCAGCTTCGCACCCAATACGACAGGCATCCCCATCGCAGCAGCATGCTGCATCAGGTGCGAGGTGATCGCACCGTTACGCGCAATCACAGCCTTGGCCTGCATCATCGGCTTCAAGTAGCTCATGCTGCACTGGTCTAGGAGCAGAATGCCGCCCGCAACACCACTATCAGGTGTAGTGATCACGCCCTCTAGCCCTGCCATGGGGATGCGCCAGCCGAACTCGGGGTTAGAGGCTCCAGTCAGCAGCGCCGGGATAGGCTGCGGCTCAGTGTTATATGCCGGCGCGAGAGGAAGCTGCTCCACAGCCCGCCAATCCCCAACCTGGGACTCAAGGGCATCCATTAGTTCCTGAGCCTTGCCGTCAAACGCCAGATCAGCAATTGCCTTTCGGATGGCGAACAGCCGCACCCCTATCAATACGCTCGCGGCATCTTTCACCCATACCAGCGGTGAGGTGGCTTCGATAACGTCTGACGGGAACTCGTCAGCTTTGTAGTCGCGCAGCTCAGCCAGCGCGCTAAAGCCGGCTAACGGGCAAACCGGGAAACCTGCCCACTCAGCGTCATTCCCTTCAACCAATAGGGCTCCGACCTGGGAGGAAGGTAGGATTCGAGGCTCACCATCCCAGTCTGACCGCAACCGAATTGCGAGCATGGTGCTGGCAATGCGATTTATACGCCCAAGGGTGTCTGCAACCTTCTTGATCGCCTGCACCACTTCCCCCAGATCAGCCCGACACCCCTCGGATGGGCACGTTGCACGGCAATACAGATCAACCCACGCCACAAGGTGCTTAGGCTCAACCGTCTGAGGATTGAAGCCTAATGCCCGAAGGTCTGATTTCAGGATTTTGCGTAGTTGCGAATCAGGCTCCGCGATACAGAAGCGCCGGTTGCCATATGCAATTACATGCCCCGGCGCCAGCGCGGCAACTACTGCTGCCGACAGTGGGTCGGCATGGGCCGAGCCAACTTCAACTGCATTCTTTCGTGCCAGCTGCAAAAGTCGATTTTCCGCGCATGCGCGGGATTTCGACTGATTGACCTGCAACAGGATGAGCCTCCCCCTCCTGAGCGCGAACTCAATCGAGCATGCACCGAGGCGGCTCAGCGCCAGCAGTGCCAGGGCCGGGCTCCGGGCAAGCCGGGGCGAGTTGCGCACATCCCAGATGGGGAATTCGAAACGCTGTGGCGTGGTAGAGCCCCCCGTCACATCTTCGGCCTGCCCTATCTCACAGACGAGATATGGGGAGCGATCCCCAGACTGGAACTGGATAACGCCGTACCAATCAGCCTCGACGTAACGCTGCACCAGCACAAACCCACAAACCGAAGCCTGCGTGAAACCGGCAAAGACCCTCTCCGCCGCTATCTGAACCTCATCTGGGGAGGCGCAGACAACGGACTCGTACAGGCCCGCAGTAGCGCCGTGATCAAGCGCTTCTTGCGTCGTTGCCGAACGGACGATAAGCCGCCCCGTTCCTAGCTTGATGCCTCCTATACGATCAACGTCTTGTGGCGCTACTACTACACCCTTGGGCACTCGGAACCCAAGCTCTGCTGCGGCGTTCAGAAGTCCGGCCTTCGGAGGCATCCAGCTGGCATATTCAGACAAAGCTGCAATAGCAGGCCGCGACTGGCGCCGCCGCCAATACGCTACGCAGGCAAGACCAATTGCGTTCCCGGCCAGAAAGACGAAAGCCGCGCTCTCTAACCACGGATAATCCCACTTCACCTGGAGCACGCATGCTTGAGTGGCGACCATAGAAATGATCACAAACACACTTCGAGTCGGTGCGCGCTTGCTGAGAAGCAATGCCGGCGCCGAGAGGATCAAGCCAAATAGGACTGCAAGCGCTTTCCCATGGCCAAGCAGCAGATTGCCCCCAAACGCCAAATACTCTCGGGCTGCATATGCGATTTTCTCGGCCTCAGTGTTCAGTTCCTCGACTGTTAGAAATGCCCCCGAGAAGCTTCCCGCCTGTGTAAAGCGACCCAGCCAGTGCCCGCCATTCTTGGTCAGCAACTCCCCTGCAAGCAGGGAGTGGTATGCCGTTCGCCGGTCAAACGAAAGCCCTACGTAGGCGACACTTTTATCGAGGCCCTGGATGAACTCCGCCAAACGGCCCTGCGCCACCTCTCTCATCGGCAAGTGGTGGTAGCGGCCCTTTAGATACTCGACACCCAGTGCCCATGGGCGCTCGCTGAAATCCAGAAACGCAACGTCTGATCGATGCAGGACATAGCGCTTCATGTCTTCAAGGCTGATCAGGCGTGTGTCGTTTGTGTAGGAGTCGAAGTAAGCCGGCTTTACAAGAATTTCATCGTCATCAGGCAGGACGTAAGAAACGTCGATACCAGCACCAGCGAGCAAGCTGACAATGACCGGAGTGGCACCTGTGTCATTCGTCTCGAAACCGGCCACAAAGACGGGCCGACCAGCCATGGCCTCGATAAGACTTCTGTAGTTGGCCACGACGTCAGCCAGGGTCAGAGTCTGATGCCCGAACATCCATCCGTCAGTCACGAACTCGCGATCAGTCGTGACCCCCAGGATGAACGCAGATGGATGCGCGTCGATCCATTCCCTGTAGCGCTCAACTGCAACCGGGTTGCCAAAAAGGGGGTGCCCCTCATCGATTCGCTTCCAACCAAACTGCGAGAGTGCTGCTGTGCCCCCCTGTAGGAAGCCCAGGTTCAAACCAAAGTTTCGATGGGCAGCTTCTGCCACTGACGCCGCGATACCACCGAACTCATCAACAAGCACGACACGCCCACCACGCTGGCTGACTGCATCTACAAGCACGTTCTTGTCCCGCCAGAGGTCGTCGATAGACACCTGACCAGACTCTGTGAGAAGGCTTGGGTAGGTACTGAGCTTGAGCGCCTTGAAGTGTCCGGCTTCAAGCCCTTCCATGAACTCCGATGGACTGACAGCCTGCGATGACTGGGCCTGTGCAACTGCATCAAGAAATGGGAACGGAATCGGATGGCTGAGAAGTGACGTGTCAGCGCTTGTGAAAAGCGCCGCCTTCGATGCCTGCTCGGCGCCGTAATCGCGCATCAACACAAGGCACAGCACCACAGCAATTGCAGTGGTTGAAAGCTGTATCGCACCCGCGCCCATTTTTCGTGCGATTACAACGGCGCCGACGAGAAGTGCAGCCGGTAGCGCCAGCGCCCCTAGCAAGCCAGCGCCAATCGCGCTAACTGCTATGGGGAATGAGAATGCCAAGCTCGGGGCCAGCAATAGGCACAGGCCAGCTACAAGTTGCTTGATCATTTGGAGCCCTGGAGGATGCGCGTCACCCTGTAGGCACTTGCCTTGATGCGCTGCATGTAGTCATAGGAGGCGGGTGTCAGCCGCACATCAGCTGTCGGAACGATAACGGCGTGGTCGGCTAGTCTCTCGGCGAACCGCAGCATCCAGATCAAAAGGTCCTCGTACTTGAAAGAAATCTCCAAGCCGGACTGACCGTGCCGTGCATAGCCTTCGCGTAATTCAATGGGCGCCATCGCCCACTGCTGAACAACACCGAGTGCATCCCTGAGATAGCCAACCAGGGAATGCCCAGGTTGACTCGATGCGAAGCGGGCCACCTCATCTAGCTCCACCTCGACAGTGTGATAGTTGCCTGCAATGGAGTGCGCGATGATGGATGCCGCATCGGTGAAGGAAGCAACTCCACCGGCAAAACTTACGGCAACCCCCAGTCGGTCGTAGAACCAAAGCCGCTGCCTCGGCGACAACCCAAACAGCAACCCGTCGAAGACCTCAACTTTCGGCTTGGCCTTCACCGCCTCGAAGAAACCCTCGTAGTCGTCCGAGTAGTCGGCCTCTCGCATACGATCACAGGTAGTCGCCGCTCGAACCTGACGCTTCGCTTTCCGAGCCCTTCTTTCGTCGCCGTAGCGAGTCACACCGATAGGGTCAAAGCTGGATTTTGCTTCTCGCTCCCAAAGCTCGTAGAAGCCCGGACAGGAAAAGCCTTGGCCGGAGGGTTCCATGTATTTGCGAACGACCTGCGGCTCCATTCCTTTGTGCGGATACCAACCAGAGTTGCAAGCCTGGAGGTATTTGCAGTCCCGACAGAAGTCATGTTCATAGCTGAGCTTGTTGTCCAGCTCTGTATTGTTGCCCCAGACGATTTTGAGAGCGGCATTCGCGTCCGTTGCATGGAGCCCTACCACGGGCCTCACCGCCTCGGTGCCGGTTTGGTTCGGGTTGAGTGAAAGAAACCCGCGCTGATCCCAGTGATACTCGTAGGCATCGTTCAGAGTGTTCTGCGAGCGGGAAAGCGTCCGTAGAGACTTCTTCATGTCATCCAGGTGATCGACCGTCAGGCCATAGGGCCTTCCGAGGTCGGTCAGATCGGCGATGAATTTCGCCACATCGGAGTACAGAGGTTGATGCTGCTCGAAATAAGCTTTCCCTGATCCCCACGGGAAGATCATGTCGCAGGTCACGTCTGTGATCCCGCGCTTTACAAAGGTGTCGATGATGTACTGGGGACCTAGGTCGATAATCCCCTGCCCCATGATCAACACCAAGTTCAGCATGTTGCAGTCGCCTAGCGCTTCGATGCGCTGCAAGAACTTTGGGAAGATGGCCATGTTCCGCCCGAAGCGCCCGCTCTCTGGCCCCTCAAAGCTGATCGCAATATCCATGGCTGGATGGTGCCGATGCGCTCGCAGCAGATCGAGGTAGCGCTCGTCGCGCCACATCAGGTTGCTACAGAACGTGAACTCAGTTTGGATGCCTGCGGCGTTCAGCTCGCTGATCTTGTCGAGCGTCCAAGGCAGGTTCCTTTCCCAGAACTCGAAAGGCATCAAGGTGGCCTCGCCACCGAGCACGTCGAGGTGCAGGTAGGACACGGACTCGTCCAAGTGGAAGGACTCAATGATGACCTCCACGCAACGCCGGTATGTGGCCTCATCGACGTACTCTTTCACACGAAGCAGCTCGGGCTGGATGTAGCAATGCCTGCACGACATGTTGCAGTTCAGGTTCGTCGAGATAGTGGTGCTCATCATCTCAATCGAACGGTTGCGGGGCAGGCTGTAAGGCATGATCTTCATACCTGATAGTGCAACCCAGAAGGCACCGTTTGAGACGGTTTGACATCCTCCCCCACCTTCGCGGTGTCCGCTCAGGAGGGGGATTCCTTTACAGGCGTTAGCCGTTTGCTCGGCTAACAGGTTCCTGCTGCTGACGGCATGACCGCACCGTTCACTTCACAGGCGAACCGGGCTAAGTCCAGCCCTTCGTTGCTCAGGTGTGCCTCGCCACGGCGCAGCACGTTGATTGCGCCCACCACGTCAGCGTTGTTCGCATAGCCGCACCGCACGCACAAGAACTGCGCCTGAGTCTTGCGATTGTCCTGGCTGACGTGACCGCAGCAAGGGCAGGTACGGCTGGTGTTGTGGGCAGGCACAGCGATGAGCCATCCACCCTTCCAGGCCAGCTTGTAGTCCAGCTGGCGGCGAAACTCGAACCATCCCTGATCGAGAATCGCTTTGTTAAGGCCAGCCTTGGCCTTCACGTTGCGCCCTGGCTGTTCAGCCGTGCCGGCTGCCGAAGCGCTCATGTTGCTAACCTTCAAGTCTTCGATGCACACCATCGCGTGGTTCTTGCTGATGGTCGTTGAAGTCTTGTGCAGGTAATCGCGGCGCACATTGGCGATACGGCTGCGGGAGAGCACGATGGGGGTGACAATTGCAGGGACAGGGCTGCTTCTTATTGACTCAAGCCAATCTCAGGCCATGGCCATAGCCCGCGTGACTCTGATTATCCCAGCGATTGCTGCTGGGTTTTGGTGGCTATTTTCAGAGCCGAGGCGGTAGCGAATTATCGCGCCGCCCGTACCCTCTCAACCGCTTCACCACTACTTGCGGCGCCGCTAAAGCGCGCCTCGGTTCTTAACCGCAACGCACACGCTCTAATAACCGGATCGGCATCAGCCAGGTCCGCAGCGTCATGCCCACGCCTTGGATTCTGGATCACCCAGCGCAGAAGTTCCGTGTTGTGCCCAGCAGCAATCAAGCTTTCTCCTACATGCCCTGACTCAACCGCTTGCGCTCCAGCAACCAGCAGATTGGCGAGAGGGTCAGCCGGGTTTCGTTCGCACCAGCTCCATACGGCTCCCTCACCCAGTGACAAGGCAAAGAAATCGTCGTACACCAGATGCTCTACAACGGTGCGCTGTTCACTGTCTGTGAGCCTCACAAACTCTGCTTCGGTCAAAAGCATGCGGCAACCTACTGCCTGATACGCCCACATCCGTTGAACGAGGGGCTTGCCCATACCCTCCCCTGCAAGAAGCTGGACCTCGTTACCTGCGACCTGCTTTAGCCACTGGGCATGAGAAAGAGAGTCATCAGTCGGCTCCAGGGAAAGGCTCGTAGAGCGCGTTACAGAATTGCGCTCGCTGCGGAGCCTGGACATTTCTTCACGGTGAACCTGAACCGGGCGGTCGAATGCGCCGTACTTGTTCTTGATCTTGGTCCAAAGCTTCTTGTAGCCAGGACAGTCACCCGCATCCCAGGCACGTACATCCTCCGGCGCAGCGGTTCGGTAGTGATACCAGCCCCCAGCACAGGAGGAATGAAACTCGCACTGGAAACAGTAATCGTGGTACGCGGATAGCTTGTTATCCAGCTCCTGAGTGTTGTCACTCAAGACCTTCCAGCTCCAATCTGGATCATCCAGGTAGATGAGCCCCGAACCCAGCGATGCCTCGTCGGTTGTCTGGTTGGCATTGAACGTAGTCAGCCCGTCCGGCTCAATCGCTAGGTCGTAACGGAAGTTTCCAATGCACTGATAGCTTGTCCCCCTGAACACCGCACCGCTCATTTCATCCGCAGGCGTGAATGTGATGCCCTCGGGCACCATGTCGAAAAGGCGAATGAGGTAATCACTCATCCTCTCGAATTCCACCATATTCGGTTGCCAGAATGTCCGACCAGACCCGAACGGACTAATCATCTTGATTGAGAAGTCCTTGATCCCAAGCGGCAGGAAAGTCTCCAGCAGATACTCCGGGCCAAGGTCAACGACTGTCCGCGTGAGGATCACATCTAGAATTTTTTGACGGACGCCAGCTTCTCTGACCGTTTCTTTCCAGCGGTCGAACAAAGCCATGTTCTTTCCGAAGCGGTTAGTCTCAGGCTCCCAGGAGGTGTACAGGCACATTTCCTGTCTGTCGCCATATTTAGCGAACAGGTCAAGGTAATCACTCCGCCGTTTCTCATCAGCGAAGATGAGGTTAGAGAGCACGTTGATCGAGCCCGGCGTCTTGAGCACCTTATTGAAGTCAGCGCATTGGTCCAGTGCGAATGGAAGGTTCTCCTGCCAATACTCGACCGGCAAGCTGGTAATCTCCCCCCCAATCAGCTCCCACTCGATTTCTTCAAGCCCCTTGTCCAGCGCCAGCAACTCGCGCATGCGCGGGAAAATTGACTTGAAAGTCTCTGGCTGCATGAAAGAGCGATTGGCCAGCTCTTTCGGATCGATGTAGCAGTGGGTGCAGCGCCTGTTACACCACCTCGTTGCGGTGATGCTCACGTTTGCTTGATTGACAGTCCGAGCCTTATGCACAGCTTCGCTCCAGAATCTTGTCCCACATTGAGCGTCCACCTGCGCATTCGCCTGAACCGTCACTCACCGGGACGTGCGAGGGGCCGCCCTTGCAGTAATGCGCGTGAATGCAGTTGCGACAGGGCGTAGTGCGCGCCCTGTCGGCCATGACCCTTGCTTTACGACGCGATGACAAGAGGATGGGCTCCATACCTCCTTCATTGACGTTCCCTAGGAATGTGCCGCCGAGGTCGGAGTACAAAGGGTTTGTGGTAACTGTCCCGTCAGGATTAAGCGTCAGGAAGCGGCTCTCGCAAGCAACGTTAAACTGGTTGTTTGGCTGCCCGACTTGCTGGTGAAACGCACCAATCACAATACCTTGATCTTGGAATGCCGCCCCCCACTCAGCCTGCAAGCGCATCAAGAAATCCCAGACTTGCGCGTAGCTTGCTGTAAGGGGCAGCAGAGGAACACTTGAAGCGGCATAGGCCGGCGCCGACAAAAAAGAGCGGAAATCTACCGAAACGTCGAACTCCCAGACCCGGCATTTGGAGCCGAGAATGACCGCGGCAAGTGCTGCTGGACCGGCCTGAATCGTTTCTATGTTCAGCTCAACGTTTACAGGGCATTCGACCCCTGCATCCCAGAACGCATTGAGGCCCGATAGGAACTTGCGCTGATAGTGAGCTGCATCGCCCGAGAGGGAATACTTGTGGGCGAATGCGTATGTAGTTTCGACCCTGCCCTCAAACTCGTCGTGAGCAAGATCGATCAGCCAGCTGGACACGTTAAAGCAATTCGTCACCATGGTCTGGTGCGCATGACTCAAGGCGCTGCGTGCAGTGTCGCAATAGGCCTTCATGGCCGCTTGCCCAACCACAGATGGCTCGCCACCCTCCCATATGAGGGTGACGGGCCTCCCAAGCCAGAAACCAGAATCCAGGAAGCGCTCAAGGGTTGGCAACGGCAGGCGCTCTTTCGCAGCCCGGTGGGCCTCGGTCAAATAACAGCGCTTGCAATCGACATTGCATTGCCGAGTTACGTTGATGAAGCCAACTGCCTCTTTCGTGTCCATACCACCTCGGAGCGCTCGATTAGCCGAGCGCAGTACCGTCAGCCAACAGCAATGATGTTGCTGGCCGGCTGAACAGATACTGGCTCAGCCACAGGCTGAGGTTTCTCCAGACCTATCTCGCTGATTGCCCCGCCTGCTTTCAGGATGGAACCCAGCATGCCAACAAACTCGGCTGCCGCCAGAGCCGCAACTTTGCCGTCCACGCCTATCACCTCAGCTGCGCCGCGAGCAGAGGGAGAAGGCTCGACCGCTCCCCTGTCTAAGTCAACCAGCTGCTTGAGCTGTGATTTGGCGCTAAGCTGATCCCACGCCCCCAGTAAGCCATCAGCCCCACCAAAGGCACCGCCCAATGCGCTGACTAGGTTGTGAGCAAAAGCCTTCTGAGCGCGGCTCGGGGTGTAGTCCTCAAGGCTCTCGTCGGCTTCTTTGGGCAGGTACTTGTCCAGAACAGAGTGGAAACTGTTCTTCAACTCGTAGATGAGCCCAGCAGCATCAGGAATAGAAAGGCCAGTCATCTTGCTCGTTGCGCGAATGAGGTTCGGAACTGGCGTCCTGGCATCCAGTTCTTCTTCCAGCATCCTTTTGCGCGCCTCACGAAGCTCGGCTTCTTTCAGGCGGAGCGCGCCGCCGAGCTTTTGCGCCTCAGACACGAAGAAGTCGTCACCGCCCAGCTCGCGCTCAATCACCTGATCGAGCCTAGCCTTGATGTAGTCCATGACCTCCACCGGCACTTCGTCGGTGAATAGGAGCTTCATTTCGCGGTTGTTGGTGATTTCCTTCGGGGTATGGCCGAGCGCGACGGAGAACTTGTATTCGAGATAGCCGTCGAGAGGCGTAAGGCTGAAATTGCCGCTGCTCATGCTCAGCCATAGCGCCGAGTAGGACTCCAGGCGATCAACGTAGCTGACAACTGCATCAACCGTTTCGGGGGACGGTGGCAGCATCAAGCGGACATTGAGCCCTTGTGCCTCTGCCTCATTCAGGACGAGCTGAGGATCAACAGTGCAGTTTGGACCAACGTCGATAGTGCAGCGGCTCAGCGTGCCTGTTGCGAGCAGCAGGCTGAAAATGAAATTTTCGTCGAGGGCGTCAGGGTCGTCTTGGCTCGCACGCACACTCAAACCCAGCGAGAGTGCATCGAGGGGGATGCGCTGCAACTCGGTGTCGCATTCGACCAAGGCGTAGTGAACAGTGCGCTCGAACTTCAAGCCAGGGTCGGCTTTGATAGCCTCGGATTGCGCCTGGAAAACAGCATCCAACTCAGACGCTGTTTTACCAACCACGAACGGTTGCTCGGGCTGTACCGACACTTCCTCGGCGGGGGCTTCCCCCATCAGGGCGTCACCGATAATCGCTGTCATAGCTCGTTACCTCCAGCCGCGAGAGCCATGGCAAGCACCATGGCAAGCGCCATGGCATGCGGTGTGGCAGTAGCCCCAGGCCCCGACATTCGTCGAGTCTCGGTCCTTAGCTGTGGCAGTGGCAGCCAGAAGCAGGTTGTCGATGCCCATCGGCTCCTTATCGACCACCAAGTTCTGGAGTGCATCCTGGTACTGATCGACCACCGGCTTGATGGGATTCAGTTCCAACATCGCACGGTAACGCTTGATTTCGGCATCCGAAGCCAGCTCGGCAACTGTTTTGTCGAGCGTGATCTTGGTCGATGCCTGAGAGTGCTGTGCGAACACAGCAGCACTTACAGCCAAACCGACGAGCACGCGGTTTACGGCCTTACCCTTCATACCCCTTCTCCTGTTCAATGTGACCCGGAGGCCATCGATTCACCCTGCAACAGCTATGAGGCTAGGGCTCTCAGCCGAGGCCAAACAGGCATTCAGTAATTTGAACGCCTGATAGCCCCCGGAACACTCCCCGGACTCGTCTGTCTTAGGTGTTGCCATACACCCGCTAGAGCAGATCGGCTTAAACCGGCAGTCAAGGCAACTCATTTGCCTAACCTGCCTTGTCTCGCTTAGACCTGCCGTATCAACAACTGCCGCGCCTACTGCATTCCGATTGCTAACTTCGGATGTGAGAGCTGTACACGCCGCGTAGTAACCCGTCTGATCAAAAGTATGGAAGCGCGTATCGCACTTCCCCGACAAACATCCGTACCCCCCGGCCTTGCCTGCTCGAAGCCTGCGGACACTTTCGATGAGCCCGTCGAGAGGGGAAATGTTCAGCGGCTGTTTGCCACTGCGTTCCTCCCGCACAAAGCGCATGTAGGCTACAGCAAAACGGCCTATCCAAGTGCTGTACTCACGGTTGGAAACACCCAGCCAGTGCCAATTGCTGATCGCGTACCCCGTTTTGGTCAAGCGCTCGAAATGCACAAGACTGATTCCTTTCTCAAGGAGAAAGTCGATTAGCTCGCGGGGATTCTTGAATCGCTCAAGCAAAGGTCTAGTCGTCGTGATGACCATGTAAGGGGAAAGGCCCTGCTGTTGCAACTCAACTACGTGCTTCCAGAACGCCTTCTCGAATTCGGCATTGGATTCAGGGCGCCCCTTGCGCATCAGGCGGATGCGGTGATCCCACGAAACACCAACCTGACCACCGAAGAACTCTCGATACAGCTCGGCCCAACGGAGGTCAAAATTCATGAGGTTGGTCTGGATGCTGAACTGCACCTCATAGTCCGACAGCTCGGTTCGGAGGTAAACGCAGACCTTGCGAAGAAACTCCGCACCCACAAGGGTCGGCTCTCCACCGTGAAACTGAAACAGGAGAGTCTGCCCTGGCGCTGCAAAACCACGAATGCGCTGGGGAATAGCCTCTATGTCCGACCATTGCATCCGCTTCGGATTGTTCGGGATGAAACAATGCTCACAGTGCAAGTTGCACGCCTCGATGAGGCGCACATAAATCATCTGATCGAACTCTTTGCCGGCCTGAATCAACGGACGCGCTCCATTCCGTATGTGTAGGGGTCGAATGCAATGTGTCCTGCTGCGGCGAGGTATGCCGACGCATGCTGCCTCCCAATGGGAGTGCTCACATAAGCTTGTACATGGTGCAGATGAGAGCGGTAGCCAGCGCACTCGCCGCTGCCGGTATGTACCTGATGATCAGTGATCGGGCACCCGGACTTGCAGAAGCTTCGGAATGGGCACGTCTGGCAGTGATTAGCCACATGCTCGATCATCTGGACTTTGATCCAGCTCCTGCGCACAGGGCTTGCCTGAAAGGCATCGATCCCGTCCTGCGCCTTCGGCCACTGCCCTTGCTCGTACTCGATACGATCAGGGCAAGTATTGAGTGACCCGTCTGGGTTCACGACGAGGAAATCTCGCTGGCACTTTCCGCCCCAGCGCTCACCGGGCTGACCATGAAGCACGCCGCCAATCGAAGCCGCCACAGCGTTGTTAGCCACGAATGGCCTGCCAGCTGCAATGTCTGCCATTGCCAAATCAAAAAGCGCTTTCAGGAAATCGCTATGTTGACGATTGTCAGGGCGGTCAGCACCCGCCCCATAGGCGTTGTAACGCTCGATGTTGAATTGCTCGAACCCATGCCCTTTGAACCACTCATAGACCTTTGCGGGGTTTGCAGTCTCGTTCGTGGTGGGCACCATGATCGGTCCTACTGCGATGCCGTTGCTCCGGGCTAAATCCACTTTGCGCAACCAGAGGTCAACGTACCTCTCATTGGAGCCGTTGAGCGTGCGTCCTGTGAAGTCCAGGGATGATCCAACAAAGGAATCGCATCGATCTTTGATGAAGCCGATATGGCTCTCGCGAAGCGGGATAAGGCTCGTCTGAATAGCCTCCTGGACCTCAAACCGACCGAGGCCTTCTCTCACTCTGTCGGAGTACCAAGTCAACGCATCAGCGTTCAAGCTTAGCGGCTCACCGCCATGGTAGAGGATGGCAATGCGATCATGCCCTTCGCGCAGGGCAAGGTCGTGAATTAACTCTAGCGTCGCATCAAGGGTGTCAGCAGACATGCGTGCTTTGTTGGCCCGAACATCCTCGGGCAAATAGCAGAAGTCGCAACCCACATTGCAGTAGTTCGTGGGCTTGAGGTACACGGTCAACATTAGGCAGCACCCTGCCCAGCTTGTAGCCTGTATCGAGCAGCAACCGGGTCAATACCTAGCCGGTAGAGCACTCGGTCAGCTTCGCCCGTTAGCACCGACTCTTTGAGCCGATCAAAGACCATCTTCCACGACTGGCAGTAGGCAAACTTCCCCCCCATTCCGCGCTCGAACAGCACGGCGTCGCGGGCGCAGCCGCCCTGGCACTCTTGAAAGTGCCGGCAGGTCTTGCAGTCCGGGGGGACATTGCGGCTTCGTTGGATAATCTCGCGTGAGGCCGGCGAAGACGCCAGAGCAGGAACCACGTCAGCCCCAGAGTAATACTGGACCTGCACTGGCTGGGCTGCCACCTGGACAGCTCCGGTTAGGATGTTCCCAAAACGATGCGCCGGGTCCCCAAGATCACTGAACTCCGAGCAATTGAAAACGGTGCCGTCAGGGTCGATGGTCAGGAATTTGCCACCACAGGATTTTGTCCATGGGCAAAGAAGTGCTCGGAAGCCCGCAACCTTCGAAAGCATCTGATCTAGCGGAGTAATGTTGAAGCTCGGGACCTCACTGATCCAGCGGTTATAGAGGTCAATGAGCATCTGCCCATAGGTCTGAGGCTGAATCAGCATGCCGGCGTTACGCACCCGACCTGCGGGGTAGGCGTAATTGAAGCGAATGTCGAATCCGAAATTTCCGTAGGCATTGGCGCGGTCAAACATAATCGCTGCGCGATCAGCAGCGCCCTCGTCATAGACCCCAATTACCAATGGGCGAAAGCCGTCAGCAATGACTTCATCCATCGCCCGCCAGAACATGCGGTCGTATGTCTCGGCCTTCCCCTTCACGGTCCTGTATTTCTTGTATGGGTCGAAACTGGTTGAGATTCGTCCGCCGAAGACTTCTTCGAAAACACCCCTCCAGCGACCTGAGTTGTAGCCCAGCAGATTGGTCTGGATGGCAAAGTTCAGATTCACGCCTTGGGATTTGGCGTATTCCGCGCATGCGCGGAAATACTCAGGCCCCATGAGCATCGGCTCCCCGCCGTGCCAAATCCAATCTACCTGCGGCGTCAGGTTTCCCTGGAGGCGGTTCAAGATCGTCTTGAAATTATCTAGGGACCAGCGTGCCGCCCCATCTGGTGGCGCAGAGCAGTAAGTGCAATCAGCATTGCACTCCTTAGTTGGCTTAGCTATGACCACCGAATAGGGCATTACGAAATCTCAGGTTGGGTAGTAGCAGAAAACATCAACAAGCGAGTCGAGGTTCGCGTAGTCAACTGCGTACCCCTCCGCTACAGCTGTCACGCTCCAGTAGGCGCCTACTGGTGTGAGCCGGTAGTTGAAACCATAACGACCAACGAAAGCCGGATCATACGAACCCGAATATCCGCCTCGCATTGCGGCTGGACGGAGAGCCCCTTTGGGAACTCCGCCTGCTGCGCAAGTGGGCTGCTGAACAAGCCAGCCATCTCGAACGATATAAGTACCTATGTGGACGAAATTGGGCAGGCTAGCCGAGAGGCGGCGGTTGCCTCTAGAACGCACCACCACGTCATCTACAGTGAGGGTCTGCCCTGCCGGGATAATCACCTGACCATTCTGCGCACTCAGCGTTAAGCTTCCTGACTGGGCGCTTAAAGTCGGATTTGCCTGGGAGAAGTTGATGTTGCCTGCTTCGTTGATCTGCTGGCCGCCCATCAAGAGGGTGGTGCGCATGCGGTTATCCTCTGGATTACCAGTATCAACACGCGTCAGTTTGTTTCTCAGCGCGGGCTCGCTGCCCGGCACACCAATCGTCGATCTGATTGTGTTCGTCGCTGCGGCGGTGATTTCCGTTCCGGCAATACTGTTCACCAGATAGCCATCCCAGTCCTTAACGGCTGACTGGACAACACTGAAAGTTCTTGCATCGCAAGATGTTGTGATTGGGTTGTTGTAGCGGTTGTCGGTGCTCATGGCGCCGAGGTAGCCACCCGTTTTAAGGACGCTGATGGCGGTTGAGCAGGGGACGCCGCCCGGCCAAGATGCAGTAGCCACTCGATAACTTCTCGCCGCGTCGAGTATTGCCGTGGTGTCTTCCGCTGTAAGGTTGGCCCGACGCAGGTTCAGTTCCTCCATCATGTTCGGAGTCATCAGGGCGGCGATAAGCGCCATGACCGCCATGACCACAACCAACTCAATAAGCGTGAAACCTGCTTGCTTCCGAGCCTTGGACATTTTCATTTTGAACCTCACTTCCCTCAGCGAATGGACTCGCCAGTCAAAAGCCGTTTCTGATGCTGCACCCAAGCCGGCCCAGCTGTGCTGCGGGCAGGTGTCGCGACGATAATTCGAGATTTGGTGCCTGCTGTTTCCAGGTCATAGCCCTCCCACCCATCTACAGTCCGATTCAACTCAACAGCGACGGTGCAGGACTTGTCTGTCATCTTGAAGTAGTACGGGTTGCCGAAGGGGTTCTCGTCGGGGATCACGTAATCGGAAGACAGAAGGCCTTTGAGGACCGACACAGCGGTCCACGCGCTATAGCCAGGGCCGTATGTACTGGAGACGACCAATGTGGTGGCGTTACGCGATGTAGACGCTGGAGATACCCGCGCAACATTGCAGGCCGCGACGATTTCTTTCGCCTGAGAAACTGCACCTCTGATTTTTGCCTGCTCAATCGGCTCAGCAATCACCGGCAGCATGAATGCCAGAATGATGGCGATGATCGCGAGGACCACCACCATTTCGATTGCAGTAAAACCAGCTTGCTGCGCTCTCATCACATGCTCATCCGCATGGTCATCATCGGCACATAGAAGCCGAGTGCGAACAGTAGGATCGAGCTGATGAGAACCGCCATCGCGCCCCGAGACATGCTTGTGGCGATCTTCTCCGAATACTGGATGAACATTTCCGTCAGCGCTTCGGAGAGGTTGGAGAGAATCCGGCCACGGCCATCAATGTTTTGCTGCTCGAAGCCCTTTAGGTTCTGCTGGATGATCTGAGGCCATTCCTCGCTATCGAATACCAATCCCAGTTCGCGACCTTCTTTGTTGCGCTCCAGAGCTTCTTCATACAAGACGCGGTGGCGACCCTTGGAACGCTCCAGCATGAACCGCAACACCTGGGGCGTCGTAAATCCAGAGGCCGTTAAAAGCTGATAGGTTTGAACGAACTCCAAACCCCTCTTACAGCGCAGACGGTCATCGAACAGATTGAAAACCGGCCATCTACGGCAGGTTTCCCAAACTTGGTTTCGGAAAATGAATGCAGCGACCAACAAGCCCACGATGACTGGCCAGTAGGTCATGTAGAAGTTTTCGAGCCACATCAGCAAATGACTTAGCGACGTAGGTGTGATCGGGAACTTCTGCTTGTAGATGAACTCTCGCAGCATGCTCCCGCCGAAGATTGGGAATCCGATTCCAGCAGTCACACCCACCACGAAGTTGATCGCAGCCGTCTTCATCGGCTTTGCGAACTCTTTTTTCGTCTTCATGCGGTCGCGCAGTACAGATGCAGCACGCTTCAAGGAATCCGAAAGGTTGCCCGCCTTGTCGCCGGCATCCGCAAGGAGGATTGCTGTCTCATCAAAACGCATCAGCTTGAGATAGTCCGATGGACGCTCACATCCGCTGAGGTCTGCCTGAGCCAAGCCAAGCTTAGAAAGGTCAACGGCCTCCGTGATAGCTCGACCTGGGGTTTTGCCGGCTTCGAGCTTGGAGGCAACAGTAACAAGCGCGAGCACTTGTTCTGTTAGGGGAAGGCGCTTCTCGGTCAGCGCCGCCCGAAGTGCGCCAAGGTGATCCACCTCAACGCTATGGATGTTCCGACTTTGCAAGCCGGACCTGGAAATGGCTTCCTCCCTGGTCAGAGCTTCGATTGGCTTGGCCTGAAAGGTGCCATCAGGACCAATGTGCTTGATTACGAAGTAAGCCATTCCCAGTTACCCAACTTAGTTGCAGCGGTAGGCGACTACCACTTGGGCAGCGGTGCCAGTTGCGGACTTGACGTTTGGCGCAGTTACCAGCGAGTCCTTCAAGCTGGTGGCCAAGGCGGTGTCTTGCAGGTCGAGCGGGTAGGTCACGGTCGCGGTGTTGCCACCAGAAGTGGCCACAGTCCACGCGCCACCAAAAACGGTTTCTTGTGGAGCGCCGCGCTCTACCATCTTGGCGTAGGTGATGGTGGTGTTGTTGCACTTGTTGGACATGGTGACGAGCCGGGTGATCGCGCTCGGGAAATCCTTGAGCAGCTGAGTTTTCGCGGCCTGCACCTTGGCATCTTCCTTGGACTGGAACAGGCCGGAGGACATGACACCGATAATCAGTGCGAGGATGGCAAGTACGACAACCAGCTCGACAAGGGTGAAACCCTGCTGGCCCTTTTTGGCCTTCATCATCCGATCCGGTTGGATCATCTGCTGCGCCTGCTCGACAGTTACTTGTTGCATATGGTCTTTCTCCTGGTGGTCAAACGTTAAAGCGTGGTCAGGTCCGGCTGAGCGCTGGTCGATGGGCGAGAATCGGGGGCTCGAACAGCAACTGGAATAGCTTGCCCTGAACCCAAGGGGGCATTCACCTCAACTCGATCCACTTCGTATGGCTTGAGCTGCGCTTCGAGTTGATCGAATCCAATAACGCCTTCCGCAATGAGGCGTAGCCCGTCATCCCAAAGGTCTTCAAACGAACCTTCTGCGATCTGCTTGCGGCGGAGGATCGAAGGATTGGCCCCGTTCAAAAGCGCTACCTGAACATCAGCGGTCATTTCGAGAATTTCGATGATGCTGTGCCGACCTTTCTCGCCCGTAGCATTGCACTCGATGCAGCCGCCGAGCTTCGCCTTGAATACCTTTGTCTCACCCTTGGCGCGTGAGAATGCAGGGTTCTGCCCGTACTTTTTGAGTCGATCAGCATCGTCCTGTAAACGGTATTCGACTTTGCAATGCGGGCAGAGGCAGCGAACCAAGCGCTGTGCCAAAAACGCAGTTGTATTGGAGACGATCAGGTCGATACCGATGCCCATTCGCTCCAAGCGACCGATGGATTCATGAGCGTTGTTGGTGTGCAGGGTGGTCAAGACGAGGTGGCCAGTCATTGCTGCTTTGTAGCCAAGCTCGGCAGTTTCTTCGTCACGCATTTCGCCAACCAGGATCACATCTGGGTCCTGGCGAAGCAGTGCGCGAAGTGCCTTCGCGAAAGTCAGAATGTCTGTGACTTCGGTGTGACTCATCCCCGGCTGCTGCATTTCAACCGGGTCCTCAACCGTGTGGAAGTTTCGGTTGGGGTTGGTGTTCTGCATGTTAATGAGCTGGGCATACAGCGCAGTGGTCTTACCGCTACCAGTAGGGCCAGTCATCACGATCAGGCCGCTTGGGTAGTTCCCGAACCGCACCAGCTTGTCGTAGTTGGACGACGACATTCCCAACCGACCAAGGTTGGCCAGCTTGGTGTTGTTACCAAGCAGACGCATGACCATCTTCGATGAGGTTTCAGAGCGACGACTAACCGGCAATGTCGATACCCGGAGGTTGATCGACTTGTTGCTATCCAGTTGCAGCTCGAACTTGCCATCCTGCTGATCCAGGCTGTGCAGAGGGACTTGGCAGCGCTGCTCCAGTACGGCACGGACCATCGTCTCGTAGAGAGGAAGATCGATCTTCTTCTGAGCGCGGAGGATGCCGTCGATACGAAACTGGAGGTCCACTTTGTCCGATTGGTTCGGGACAAAGTGAACATCACTCGCGTCCATTTGAGCCGCAAGGCGGATCAGGTCCTCTACCTGCTGTAAGGCCAGCTTGTCATCGACAGCCTCACTCTGATCATTGCTGTCTGTACCGTGTACCGCTCGAATCTGTGAGAGGTAGCTATTGGAGACGACAGCAATAGAATGGACTTCAATGTCCTCTCGCCGAGCCCAAGCAGTGGCGCTACTCACCATCTGCGAGTCGAACGGATTCGTGACGCAGAGGTAGTCACTGTATGCCAACCAGCCATCCTGCGGGCCGGCACAATGCACGGGAAGTCCTTCTTCCAGCACAATCAGGTTGAACATGTTCAGCGCCGCAGCCGCTGCCGCAGCAACAGCAGCGTCATCCTTGGCCACTCGAATCGCGTCAATGATGATCGATTGCATCGACTCAGAGACTGGCTGACTCTCCGCAATTTGAGGCGTGACTTTGCCGTGTTTGACAAGGTGCTCGTAGACCTTGGCCTGCGCGAATCGGATTTTGTCAGTGTTGGGGTTCATGATCAGTCGTCCGCGTAACGCACAGATTTGGTCCAGTCGATGCGAACGACGCGAGAACCGTCCTTACCTTTCAAGGTGGCGTTATCCACCCCAAGCTTGGTGAGTTTCTGGTCATAGATGCTGTCCCCCACCTTGACCTCCTGGAAGCCCTCATTGGTGAAGAACAACGCACTGTTTCCGCGCAGCTCAACCAGCCGCAGTAGCTTCTTGCCCTCGGACTTCTCTCGCTCGGTAGGCTTTGTTACGACCTCAACCTTTTCAGGTTCCGGCTCGGCGGGCTTAGCAGCCTCGGCAGGCAGACCGGGCGCCGGCAAGGGGGCGGAGAATGCCGACTCGCCAAACAGCCCCTGGCCAGCAGGCATGGGAATGACTGGATCGGCTCCATTGAAAGGATCGGACGGATTGAATCCCTGGCTTGCCTGCGCCCCGCCTCTGCGGCGCACCTCTAGGGCCAAGCGCTCCATGTCACCGATACCCTTCGGGACACCCTGCTGATCCACGATAAATCCGGCGTCACTCATGTCCTTGAATGACTTTGCCATTTCGGCCTGAATTTTGAGCTTGTCTCTGTTGAACTCCATTTCTTGGAGAGTTCGATTGCGGGACAGCAAACTATCCTCAGCCCCCTCAGCAAAGGCGCCGGTCGAAATGGTTGCCGCTACAGCGAGTGCGAATACGCTTACTTTCTTCATGCTCAGATACCCACAACTGCCAAATACAATTTGAACTCGCCGTCATCCATGCTGTAGTCGAGCAGGTAGACAGGCTCGGTCTGCTGAACCTTCTTGATCACGGCCAGGATGGTTTTTGCATCCCCATCAACCATGCCGCCCCAGTGCTTCAATGGCCCCTCGTAAGTGCTCACTGAGCCGTTGGCCATACTTCCGTCATCCGGCTTGAGTTCGAGCCCATTCAACTCCAGCGCAGCTGCAACTTCGCGCCACGATTCCTCAAGAGGGGGCAGAACTGGTGCAGCAACGTAATCAGAAATCAGCGCCTGGGCTTCCTGGATGTTGCGATCAAGGCGGTCGTAGTCGCTTGGAAGCTCTCGGCGTGCCTCCAGCTTGAGTGTGCCAAACACACAAAGCACAAGAGTTCCCAGAATGGCGGCAATCATCCCGCTGCTCATTCCGCTTAGAACTGATACTGATGGCTTCTTCATTGATCGCCCTCCCCATCTGAATGAGCCGCATCAGTTCCGTCCGGCTCCGTCAAAGTGACCAAATAGGAAAGGTCCGGTTGAAGCTCCGAATCAGCACCAGCAATCACAGCTTCGGGATCGACTGGCGCCTTGGGCGGTGTGACAAGCACATGCGTCCCGGCAAAGCCAATCTTCATGTCGTCTGTAAGGGGCGGAGTCTTCGCCAGCGGATATAGCTCAAAGAACTTGAACAACTGAGACAACATCACAGAGTCATCAGGCCGAGTGATAAGCCGCTCAGCAGCTAACGACCTGACTCGACCATCAAGTTCGTCGATGAGAGTCTTCTTGGTCGTATAGTCGGCCATACGGCTCTTGTAGATAGTCTGCAACCCGTAATTGGAGGCAGCTGCACCGACAATGATCAGCCCACAAAGACTCGCAACAACAAACCAGCGTCGCTTGTTCTCAGCCTTCAATTTCCCGCTTTGCTCGATGCGCGTATACGCAGGCTGCGGCGGAAGCTTGAGATTCTGTAGGTCTACCTGAATGACGTTGGCGGTTTTTATGTCAACGTCGTAGTTGTCAGGGATGTAGCCGTTCAGGTACTCGCCAGAAGAAACGATGCTCTCTGGCGAGTGCAAGTCCGCAACCGCATCCATCAGCAGATACAGACCGCCTGAATCAGATAGCGGGAACGTTACGAGCGGCGCCCCCATCCGAACGGCATCGTTGTAAAACAGAATCTGCCAAAGGCCGTAGACCTTCATGCCCGGATAGTCGTCGCGCAAGCGAGTCAGATCGTTCTCGGACACGTATATCGCGGGGCGCCCATCAGCACCTCGCGGTTCCACAATCGCAAACGTTTCCGATGCCTTATCCGCTTGCAGCGAGCCCAGAACGTCACGAACGACAACGACTTCCTCGCCACCGATTGTTATCGGTTTACCGAGGCTGAACCGAGCCATCAGCGAGTACCCTCGATCACAGTCGGAGTGACAACCAGAACCAGCTCGCGGCGCTCCAGCTGGTTGTTGATGTTCTGGAACAGCGGATTGACGACAGCCTTGGTGAACTTGTTCTGCCAAGGCAGCTGTTCAAGAGCGTTCTCAAGTTTTTCGGTGATCAAACCACCGAGGTGAATAGACTCACCGGAGTTGACGATCAGTTGAGTCGAGAACTCTTTGAGTGCGATACGCGGGGTTTCGAAGCTGTAGTCGCCGATTTGGATAGTGTCGAACGAGTTCAGGTTTGCGATAACGGGCGTTACATCAACCAGAAGACGCTCATCCTCCAGAACGCGAACTGTCACCGCCAGGGTTACGCCGACCTTCAACCGTGCGAGCTTGGGCGTTACGGTGACGTTTCCGCTTTCGTCCTGGCTCTGCTCTACGTCAGAGATATAGGTCAGTTCCTCGCCGGCATAAATTTGAGCCGGCACGCCATTGCGAACAGTCAGGTTAGGCTGATCTTGGAGTTCAACTCGTCCGAAGGTTTCTAACAGACTGATGATGCCATCAGCATTACCACGGTCGCCTGAGAACGACCCGGTAATGTTCCAAAAACCGCCGCCAGTTAGGATTTGAGAGGCATTACCGAGCCCAACATTAAACGTGTTGCCCGAAATACTGCCCAAGCTAAGCGCATCCCAGTTGATGCCTTTCTGCTTGCCGTCTTTCAGAACAACATCGTAGGCCTTAACCGACACGTTCACGATCTTGGTCGCGTCAGCAACCGCTTTCTTGAGGTAGCGATCTAGGATTCGCATCTGAGAAGGCTTGCCACCAGCGGTCACGATGCCGACCGACCGAATGCCCTCAATGAACGCTTGACTGCCATCATTCAAAGGCCGGGTAATCTGCTCCATAGATGGGCCGAAGTTCAGGCCGACCATAGTGCTGCCGTCCGGCATACGAGTGGCACCGGAGGGCATGCTGCCCTGCCCAACAGAGGTACTGTCAGCGCCCCCAAGCCCACTCTGAGTGGAAGAATCATCAGGCTTAGGTGCGCCGATAATGCGACGGGCTCCCTCCATGATGCTCAGCCACTCATCTTCGCTGAGATTCACCCCAATGGTGGAGCCAGTAATATCGCTGTCAGTCTGGGAGCTATTATTGCCAGCCTGCGCACCGCGAGACTGCTTCGATGTGACCATGCTGTTGATGTTACGAGTCGTGGCAAACGCTGAGAGATTCCACTGTTTCGTCTCGAAGTCAGAAATTGTTACGCGCTTGCCGTCTAACTCGATATTGAGGTCACGCGTACCCTCGATGTAGTCGATGAGGTCCTTGAGGGTCATGCCCTGGGCGGCAACATCGATCGGATCGTTCAAGTTGACCGATCCGCTAGGGATGATGGAGTAGCCCGGCAGGGTTTCTTGGAGGACAGATCGCAGCGACATACCCTGAGCCGTCAGGAATATCGGGCGCTGCATAGCCAGGTCTTCGGTTCGAATCTCGCGCACAAAGGTTGTGCCTCGGGCGGCCTGCATAGCGGCTTCCCTGCCCGGCGACAAATCCCCATAGCGGGTTTCAGCATCTATATCAAACTGATTTGCGCACCCACTCAGGACTGCAACGAAAGACAAAGCCAGGGCCAGCGGTGATTGTTTCGGCATCATTGTGGGAGTCCCTTACTTGTCTCGGTCGGTGATCAGAAGCATCGGTGCGGGATTGCCGTTGGCATCGGTCAAATCCCAGAAGTAGGCAAAACGAACGCGAGCATCACGCACGGAGCTGGTGAGCTTCCGAAGCGCGAGGTCACGGGGGTCGGTGGAAATGAACTGGTAGCGGCGGTCAGCCAGCTCAGGGCGATTACTGAACTCGACCTCAACACGCCAGCCTGCCGGCATCATCCCGCGAGCGATTTCTTCCATCGTGGCCGACTGGTACTCGGCCTTGACCGGCTCGTTAAGAACTACGGTTGGATCAATTCGCTCCAGCTGGACGCGCTTCTTCGCTGCCGACTCGATGGCCACAGCACTGTTCTCGGCCATCATTAGAATTTGCTGGCTTTCCTGCTTGATGAAAGCAACCTGACTTGCGCCTTCATCTTTGAGTTTCGCAGCCTCGGCCATGGCCGCTTCATTGAGCGCCAAAGCCTGATTGATACGCTGCTCTTGCTCCTTGATCTGCGCGAGCTGTCCGTGGATAGCAGATCGCTGCTGTTCGAGGATCGAGACTCGCTCGTTAGCCTTGGCAATGACTTCTGCCTGGGCGTTCTCAACCACGCGCTCAGCATCTGCACGCGCAGATTCGAGCTTGGCGCGGTTCTGCTCCAGCTCGGCCAGAACCTCGCGATAGCGCCGCTCTGTTTCTGTTTCCTCCACCGAAATCACTGGAGCATCCAGCGACAGATCGATGACAGCAGCAGGTGCTGGCTCGGTCTTGTGGTACTTGACGTTGCCGGTAACGCTCTGGGCCTTGCCAGCCTCGTATACGCGGTCAAAGACAGAAAGCCCTTCGGCGCTCGCCATCGCTGCATCGCTGTATGCGTGTGCGTTGGCAACAGAGAGGGCAACGGCAAGGCCGACTAGAGTTTTCTTCACGACTACCTCGAACGGTTTCTTGGGTGTATGTCTCCTATTGGGTGGATGGAGTCCCCCAAAACGGCAGGTTGTTGAGTGGATTCTGAAAAAAAATTTCACCACCATGGACCGAAGGAACATCGGGAGGCTCCATGGCCAACAAACCAACGGTAAATAAGAACACCGGGATTTTCGCCACTGCGCTCTGCGCACTGGCAGGGCTACTGGTGTACACCTACTACCTGATCCAGACGAATCAGCACCTCGACGTGCAGACCAGCGCACTAACTACGAGCTGGTATCAGCTCAAGCCACTGTGGGCCAAGCAGATCGTCTCCGAAGGGGGATTCCTTGGAACCCTCGCAGCGCTCCTGCTGATCATGTTCCAGGGAATGCTGTACTTCGGTGGCGTTTTCCTAGCCACCTACTTCGGCTTTCAATACCTTTCGCCAAAACCTGCACATGGGAATGGGAGCGAAAGAAGCGCTGAAAAAAAGGGGAGCACCCTCAATGCAGCTGAAATCAAAGGCTCGGACTTGATGGTGATCCTTCCGAAGTATCCAGGCCCTGCAAAGGGGGAGTGGCTTGGGGGCAAGGTCGATAAATCGCCTTACGAGCAGAATTTCTACCGGATTGACCGGGCCTCCGTGGTAATACGAGAAGGCGTAGAACTGAGCCCACACAAGCGCCTATACATCAGCATCTACTCAATGCTCAAAGCCCATGCTGGGGTTCCAGCAAGCATTGGAGGTCATCACGCAGATGCCTCCTTGTTCGAGCACTCGCTTTCCGTTGCAAAGAAAGTCCAAGCCTATTTCACCGAGCGCGGCAAGGTGGAACCCTTGGCACTTGTTGCCGGGATTGCTCATGACCTGGACAAGTTGCTCGCCTACAAAAAACAGGGTGACTCCTGGGCCAAGAACGTAAACGCAACGCACCACAACAAGTACGCCGCTTACATCGTTTCGACCCAGCCAGAATTCCGGGATTTACCCGAGGATGAGCGCAACACGTTGGTGCTTGCGCTACGGTACTACCACGACCCAGACAACCTCCCCATTGGTGCCAGCAATCGAACCGAGGCACTGATACAGGCCTTGCGCTTGAGTGACGGCTACGCGATCAAAGAAGAAAAGACCGCCGCCATAGAGAGCCTGTCAGACGAACAGCTCGAATCAATCGAGAAAGCACTGCTTGATACCATCAGCGAACTGAACATCAACGGATACCTCAACAAGACCGGCCACGCGGGCGGATGGTCCACCCCTGCTCTTGAGTATGTCATCACCCCCATGTCCGCAGTTCTGGAGCTGCTGGGCAAGCACCTGCCCGTAGAGCTGAACCGCAAGCTCCAGCTAGACCATGAGACACGGACGTTTTCACACCCTGCTTCGCGCTTGGTCAGCCAGCGGCTCAATCAGATGGGGCTACTGATGACGAGCTACAAAAGCTTCGCATCGGAGTTCGGGCTGTACGACTGCCGCATAGGGAACACCCGTTTCAGAGCCGTGCTGATGATCCAGAAGCAAGAGCTTGAAAAGCTCGTTCCAGGCCTACAGGAGAAATGGGGGACCGCTGCCTATCGAGTACGCATTACGAGGGCTACGGTTGACAACACAGTCCAGGGCGACAGCGACGTGGACGAAGAAGAAGCGGATAACGAAAAGGAGGCATAGCCTCCTTTTTTAGTCTTTCAAAATCCGCAGGGCGCTCTCCGTTCGAGTCACCCTTCTGGCCCGATCTACATCACCCAAATCGTTCCAGCAGGCGTATGCCCGCTCATAGATTGCGTTCCGCTCAGCGAGCCTGCACAACATTACATCGCGCTCATATCCGCTCATGTAGCGTCCTGCGAATTTCTCCAAGGACACATCGCGGCCAGTGCCCCAGAGCATCAGGGCAACGGTATCGACTGCCTTCTTCTCAACGTCAGAGCTAACCCCAAGGGACTTGAAAAGCAATTCCCCTTCCTGGCTGCGGTACATGTAAGGGCCAAGCAAACGCTCTGCATACTCAAAGTTGCCTGCCTTTACCGCTTGGGCAGCAAGCTCGATCTGAGCCTCGCGCTGAGGTTTGGTTTGGTTTGGGATGACACCACCAACTTGCGACGCACACCCGGACACGGAAAGCGCCAGCGTCAGCGTCAGACCTATACAGCCTCGCTTCATGGGTCAGTCCTCTTTGAATTGTCGGACGCAGACATACTTTTGGCCGGCGCTGTACAGGCAGTTTTCCCTGAACTCCAACTGCTTTAACTGATTCGGCTTGAGACTAAACATCCGCTGCATTTCTTTCGAACTCGACTCAGGCGTCTTGAGCAGGAAGTAGAAAGCGAAGTTTCTGAGCTGATCCTGTGTTACCTGGTCGGGCTGTTGTACCCCCATCCAGACACCGAGGCCAAAGCCACGGCCTTCCGTAGCAATACGGTTTACCGGGCTAAGGGGCTGTTTGGATATTGCCTTGGCGTGCTTGCCCTCATCGCATACGAGAATGTGGCCTGCGCTTTTGGGGTCGGCATTACCTGTGATTTTGGTTTTCAAGACGGCCATCGCGAAGGTTCGCCTTGCAATAATGTCCATCATGATCTGCTGGTGGGCAGAAGAAATGTTCGTCATGTTGTAGACGTTGATTGCACCCTCTCGCACCTTGGATGCTTCGCCAGTAAAAAGCCGGCTATCAACCATTTGACCGATGGTATCTCGGAGTGAGTAAACAGAGGTTTTATTCCAGTGCTGCCATTCCTCACCAATGCCATGCCGCCCCAGTTCGTCATAGGACAGCTGCGACTTGATTATTCCAGCCACGACATTACTGGCCGCATCGGCTTCTTCTTGGCAAAGCAGCGAAATTGACTCCTGATCTTGTTCTTCATCTTTGGCCTTGCGGATAGCTGCAAGGGTCTTGCGCTTTGCGCGACCAATCTCATTCATGATCGTGCCGACAGAACCAGAGTCCAAGCCACTGACGATGCACTGATAAACCAGGGTCAGTTTCTCGTACACGTCAGCGAGAGTCGGGGCCTTCTTGCCCCAAGTGCTCTCATCTTCGTGCTCGATACCAAAGTCAGCATATACAGCCTTCAACACCTCGCCGAGATAGCCAAGCTGAGTCGAGCCGAGCTTGTGGTTGAACTTGGTGGCCAACTCCTTCACTGTCTCGATGGTCATCGTGACCCCGCCGCCATCTTGGCTTCTGGGCACCTGCATCGGGTTCAGAGACGAACCGCCATCGAAATACGAGAAGTTGATGAAGTTGAAATCGGACTCGGAGACTAAATGGCCAAGTCCCTGCGATATGAAGTTCTCAGCCTGAAAATCACCTTTCACATCCACAATATGAAAGGTCGTACCCCGGCGATACACACGGGCGATCATGTTCCTCAGCGTCCAGGTCTTACCCGAACCTGACGTACCCATGAACAAGCCATTGAAGTTATTTAGGAAGGGAAAGCACCACTCAACCACCTCCCCTTGCGGGCAGTAGCCGATTAGAATCTTTTCATCAAATGGAACAAATGCCGACATTGAAATTACCTAGATAGCGGGGCGTTGTGGACCTTTCGCTCCATAACACCTTCGTAAAAACTCAACGCAGATAATATTTCTGCGGGCCAATGTTCTTTCTGGATTCGTCGATAGGCCGAGCTGCATTCTGAGCAGCACAAATCCTCGCCCTTGAGCTTCATGACAGTTGATGGAGTGTTCGCCACAACGACAAAGGACGAGAGGTCGTCACAGTCGCATTCGCAGGCAATACCACCCTTTTGAAGCTTGACGGGCCTGTCGTCAAAATTGCCCTTAACTTTGGCTGCCGGCTCTGCGTCTGGATTTATGTCCAGGACAAGATCAATCCATTCGTCGCTATGAGCCTTGTCCATGGTTACACCGCGCTCAGCGCAGCGCAGCTCCATAAGAACGTGTGCCAGCTCATGGGGCACTACCTCGTAGAAGAACGTCTGGAAATCCTGCCAGAGGAAAAGCCCCTGAAAGCGAACCTCGGCGATCCCATGAACTTCACCACTGATTTGCATGAGCGTGACTTTCGAAGACGAATGCTCAGCCATGCCGTAGTCAAATCGCACGTCCACCCATACCCGCTTGTGAGGGAATAGACGCATACGGAGGATGCGATCAACCTCCCTTACAATCTCGACCTCGCGGGGGAATTGGGCATTGTGCTGCTGAACGGTTGAAGCGGAAATATCGATAATGTCCATACCTAGGTAATGCCCTCTGAGAGGGCAGCAATTCGGCGGACAGATGCTCGGTCGGCACTAAAAACTACTGTGCGTACTTGTCCCATGCGGCGAAGTCGCCGGCATTACCCTGATCGATAAGCGCCTGTAAGTGGTCAGGGTCGTTCAGTGCCTGGATAGCTTGAAGGGCTTTGAGCGTCATTCCCGGCCATTTCTGATTACCTATGGCCCATATCGCTTTGCGCAACCGCCGCAGGGCTTGTGTTGTTGCAGGGTCATCCTGAGCTTGAGCTGAGCCAGCCTGTTGCGAAGCGAACGCGGTTTCTCCCTCAAGTTGATCGTGGGGTGCTGATTTTTCCGCGCATGCGCGGGTTTTAGGTGGTGGAGACAAAATAGCCATGATGGCTGCCTCGCCGAGCGAGGGATAGAGAAGCCTTCCGTAGGCAACACAGAACGCCGCTACCGCGATCTGCGCCGCCCTGTCCAAATCCACCTCAATACTGGCCGCTTCCTTGCGGCCATCTTCCACCCGCAAGACGGCGACTCTTGCGCCATCACGCCAGATGCTGATCCCCTGGATGCACTTGGGAGGTCTTCCAGAGCGAACCACGCGGTAGGTGAAATCATCGACTGAGCCAGTCACGAATCCGTAAAGATCGCTGGCGACGCCGAGGTCAAGGTGAAAGGCCACGCGCCCATTGTCGTTGTTGAGCTTGTATACCCCATCAATCTTGCGAGTGAAATTGAGATACAGGCAGTGACTTACGCCAACACACTGCCCGCGCTCGTTGATGCTGTTAAAAAGATGCAGCGCAACCTGCAACGCCGCGTTACTGAATATTTGGTGACTGGCAGGGAAAAATCCTGACCTTGGATCGCGCTCGTTCGTAGGCTTGAACTGCCAAACGTTTTCAATCATCGAGCCGACGAGGTATGAACGGTGTGTTTTCTCAAAGTCGATCAGCACGGGCACTCCTTCGGCTAAAGCGTCTGCGATGGAATGCAATTAAGAATAACGCTCCAGCAATCCAAACCGCGTGAGCCGTGGTGTCGAGCAAATAAAACAAGTCCCGTACCTTCGAGTGGATGCGCGTACCCGTCTTAGGGTCAGCTATGACGCGAATATCTTCCCCCTTCATATGGAACAGGATGACGGCCACTCCGTCTTGGCCAAGATCGTTGAATACGCCAAATCCGTATCCCACCTCGCCGTCAGGCTTGTTCGACTGGTAGAACGTGTACACACCTTCGACCTGTTGCTTGAATGCGACCGGCAGCGCACCGGATTTGATATGCCCAGCATTCCAGCATGAAAGGTTGGCCTCTGCACATTCGCCCTCAAAGCTCTCACTGGCCGGCGCCAGAAGGTAGCTATTCCCCCAAGCAGCGTCTTTTGCCCAGGCCGGGAGAACTTGCTGAACAAGAACATAGTGGAATAGCCCTGACGTGAGCAGAACACTGATGTTCGCAACCCCAACGATGATCCGGTCGAAACTTCGCGTGCGGCGAAGCGCGGCAAGCATGGTCAGGATGGCCGCAGAAGCAAGCATCAAGCCCACTGTTGCGATTTGAGGATTGCGCCCCTCGGGCAGCAGTACAGCTCCTAACCAATAATGCCCATCCACCAGAATAAATAGGCAGGCACAGAAAAACGCTCCGAGTGCCACCCAGGCTCTCAGAGTTCGGTAAATCATCAGGCTTACGCAGAGGAAAATAGAGAAGAAAATCAGAACGTGGTCGATTTCAGCGAACGGGATCAAAGCAAGCCTCCTGTGAGTAGATACAGGTTGAATGCTGTCCTGCTGCCGCCGCAACCGAAGTCAATGCAGAAACGCCAGGGAGCCCGGCTCTTACCCAACCGGACTCCCCTCGACGTGCCCAGGCGCACGCGCAGCTTACGTCGCAGCAGGCATTTACGCCGGCACTAGCGACTCGCTACCGTTTCTATAGTCTTCGTAGAACTCTTTGTCAGCGAACAGAACATAGACATTACTGTCGCTTGAGTCGTGTTCCCCTGGTGGGCAACTACCGTAGTAGCCGCACCCCCGGTACGTCGCTCTCAAGTTGCTATTCAGCTTGTCGAGGATCAGCCTGAGTTGGGCTTCACCGAATGAAGACGGATAGAACAGCTTGGGGAGGTCATAGCGTGCAATGACACCTACCGCCCCGCCTTGAAAGGTCGGAAGAAACGTCACACCGATGCTTCGGTAGTGATCTACGTCTATTACATTCGGTGTCATCGGAGCCTCGCTTTCTGTGGGTGTCACCCCAAAGCTCACTTCCAAGAATGGGCTTCGGGGTGACACCCACAGGCCGAAGCCTATGGAGTCACCAAACGTTAGAAGAAGGTTCTGATCAGCTGCGCGACAGCGCCAATGGCGTAAGTGAGCAGCGTGATCAACATGCCTCCCAGGAGCATGTACCAGCCAAGCGCACGGCTTTGACGGCTGGAAACAGAACGATCCTGGTACATCAAGTAGAACTCACGATCAGCGGTATTAGCCTTCATGACCTGGAGTTCGACGGCATCGTCGTTAAGGACACCCAACTCCAACTTAGCGTCGTAGTCGAGGCCTAGCTCGTTGTAACGGATTCGCAGTTCGCCAGCCCCTTGGGCATAGCGATAAACGAACTTCATGTTTGCCGGGTTGTACACCTTCAACAGGTCCCCGCGCTTCGCCAGAAAGCCTTCGCCTTCCTTCATGCGGTTATTGTTGACCCGGCAAACATGCTCGGTAGCGTCAGCAATGCTCAGCGAGTGAAGCTTGCTGATCGGCTGGCCCGTTACGTTGATCCTCGCTGCAAAGTATCGCTGGATCGGTTTGGGATCGAGCAGTCGTAGCAAGCGCCATACAAATCCGCAGATAGCTACGAACGCTTTTTCAGCGAGGTTCATTTGAGTGGTTTGCGTTTTCACAGTTATCTCCAATAGGCGCTCGGTCGCCTTGTTTTCGCACACACGGTGGTGGCGCTAACCCTGCCGCCGAGCGAGGCAGGGTTTTGCCTAGTCAGGCTGTTTTCAGTTCCAGTTCGTCATCAATGTCTTCCTGAGCAGCGTTAGAGGCCGAAGCCCTTTCCTGCGCTCGTTTTTGCCGCATGTGCAGACGCTTCGTGATCCGACGCAACGACTCACCCTTGCGGGATGCGTCGAGGAAGTCGTGTTGCGTCATTACTGCGGTGAAGGCTTTGAGCAGTTCATACGGGTCTTCTTTCTCGTCAGCCTTGCGGAGGCGATAGCAGAACAACCAGTAGGCCCATTTGGGCAACCACGAACCTGTGTCGTCATAGGTTTCTTCCAACACTTTCTGGGCGCTGGTTTGAACCATGTACAACGTGCAGTCGTGCAACATCGAACCTCTCTTGCCGAACTCACGCTGCCCGCAAACGTGCTTTGTGATCCGGTACGAGTAGAACGAACCATCTTCAACCCATTCTCCATTTCGGATTACTGGGGTCATGAACAGAGCCTGCTCCAACCTTTCGATTGTCGCGTTCTCGGTAAACGACTCAGTACCTTCAATGGACAAGCTATCGTCGTCGTCCAGGGTGGCGAGGTATCCGCCGTGTCCCCAGGCCTTTCTACGATTCAGCTTTACCACTGCACTTGGCTTTGGCGCAGCTGGAGCTTTGGGCTTAGTTGGTTGCTTGGTTTCGACAACATCGCCGAATAGATCAAGTGATTGCATTGCAGTGCTCCTTTAAGGCGCACCACTGCCCCGTAGGGCGTGGTGTGCCCATACGGGGTTGAAGGGTTTACAGATCAGTCGAACAGGGTTGCGCCCATGAAACCGAGGCCCATGAAGCACTCTTGAACAGCCGGCTCGGCTTCAACTTCCACCTCTTGCGAGGCTTCCATTTCAGCTTCTTCCACCACCTGAGCGGTGGATACAGCAGAGCTAGGAACAACAGGGGTCTGCTGCGCCGCGCCCAGGCTGTTTCTCGCGGTTGCGAGAGCCTGCTGTGCAATGCTGTTCGATACTGCATGCCCGTTTGCCACCATTACTGGCGGCAGTTGGTTGCTCACTTCAACAAGCGGCTGCTTGTCACGCAGACGTGCCAGAAGTTCATGCTGGTCGGCAATCGCTTCAAGGCACGCAATCAGGTTGAGGAACTGCGACGGCTGCAATCCCAAGTCCTTCTCCACGCTTTTGGGCATGAAGGCCAGCGCAGCGTCGATGACAGAAGCCAACGGCGCGACTTGCTGGTGAACGAAGGCAAGACCATGCAGCTTTTCAGTGATTTCCCCGATGCGAGCTACCGTCCGGTAGTTGATGGTGTAGACGCCGTGATGCTGCTTCTTACCATTCAACACTTTCAGGATTTCGTTGCTCTCACGGCTCAGATACTGAACCAGAGCACCAAACACACCTTCACGCAATGCAACCAGACCTTCGCGCTGAGCCTTGAACAGAATCGGGTCGAATTCGGCCTTGGATTCGTCCAGTTCCAGCTTGATAGGTACAGGGGAGTAAGCGAAGTTCATGCGGCTCACGAAGTGCTCCCAGGTGGGTTGGCGCTTACGGAGTGCATCAACCAGCGTGTTTACCACTTCGGCAGGAACTTGCTCGTTGTACGCCTCAGCGGCGATCAACGCGATACGTTCGTTGCAGATACTGGCATAGCGGTGGCTGTCCTTTTCGATCTGAGCGGCCCAGTCAGCCTTGATGGCATCGAGGTCTTCGATCTTGGTGACAGCTTCGGTACGACTGCTTACAACACCCATTTCCAACCGAACGGCAGCGCCACGGTCCAGAACGGCGTTGGCGCGGTCGCGGAGACGGCTGTAGTTGTTCAGAAACTCCTTCGGAAAGATTCTCTCCTGTACGAGCTTACGGGATGCGCTAGGCAGCTTGTCCACGTCGATGCCCAGCTTGGTGAGGTCGAACTGGCGTTCGGCACTCATGCAGCTAACCATCAGGTTGAACACAACAACTTGGTCGTCGTTTACAGCGGTACGTACTTTAGAAACATAGGTCTGAGTCATGGTCTTTCTCTCACCTGCCGCCACAGGGAATTGGTTTGTACGTCCGGTGGCGGAAGCCGGACGTGTCGAGTTGCAATGAACTCAAGAAACATCCGGCGTGAGCCGAATGTTTGTTCAGCCCACTGGGGAGAAACAGCCCCCATCACTGGGGGCTTGATCAATTACCACTTATCACTTTAGGAACTCAGCCACCTTGGAAACCAGGGCGGGGATGAGTCCTTCTGCGCTTTCTGCATGTGCGAACTTGATGTTGGCCGATTGCAGCCAAGTACAAGCCTTGGCCGAACCGATCACCAGATAGATGACCTCAACTCCGCCCTGGAGGACGGTTTTGGTCATGTCTCGGGCATGCTCAACATCATCAGGCAAACCGTCAGTGATCACGAATAGCAGCTTGCGCTGTGCTTCATGACCCATCAGTCGCGCTCCTGCTTGCAGGACGGCATCCCCAATGGGGGTGCAGCCGCCGCCAACAAGCCTGTGCATACCCGCGATACGATCCAGCGCTACACGGTGGTTATCCCCGAAGGTTTTCACCATGCAGTTGAGCTGGCCGCTATTCGGAGCAAAGCCCAGGATTTCGCGAGGTGTTCCCACCTCATGCAGAACTTTCTCGATGAGCGTCAGAGCAATGCGAATTTGCTCAGCAACTGACGAACCATCACGCGCCATCGCGGTCGAGCCGGAGAGGTCTGCGGTGATAGAGACAGCGGCTGTATCCTCAACACGTTCCTCTGCTTTCGCAAAGACACGGGAGTCATCCAGCGCGAACCGATGCAGATTCCGTTCGCACAGCCGCCCATTACGGGCGTCGTACTCATCGGTTTCTTCACGGTTTGCCAGCAGTGCGCGTAGGCGGTTGCCCATCACGTTCGCCTTGCGGCCAGTCACATCGGCAATGACGTTAGCCATCACCTTGTCCGCTTCGACCACAGGCATCCCGTCAGCAAAGCCTTCGGACTTACCTGCACCTGTTGCGAAATCGAAGACCAAGCCTTCGATGACTGGCTGACCTTTGTAGTCCTCGTCGGCGCCGGAGCTAATGCCCTTTGCCAGTTCTTCGATTGCCGAGCCCTTGTCGAAGACCTCCTGGTTGCCCAGTTGTTCTTTCAACATTTCATCGACCATCTGTTGCAGCGACTTGCCACTGTTAGCTTCGGAGCCCGAACCACTCTGGCTTGCGCCATTGTCATCCTGAGCACCGTTGCCTTCACCAGCATCACCGCTGTCGCTTTCAGAGCCAGCATGCTCAGCTTTGCCTTTACCCTTCCCCTCACCTTTCGGATCGGATTCGGAGTCATCGGCGCCACCTTCACTATTGCCGGAACCGTCGCCGTTTTGCTCAGGCTTGGAATCGCCAGCTTTGCTTTCGCCCTGCCCTTCACCTTTCGGATCAGAGCTGGACTCATCAGCAGCGCCGTCGCCCTTACCCTCACCTTTCGGATCGGATTCCTCTGTTTTGCCTTCGCCCTCGTCATCGCCTTGCGGTTCAGATTCGGATTCGTCGGCATCGTCAGATTGGCCTTGTTCAGATGCGCTGGAGCCTTCGGCATCATCCTGGCTTTCGTCTTCGTCAGCAGACGGACTAGGCTGGGATTGCTCTTGCTCTGCGAGCATTTTCAGTAGATCGATGATCTTGAGGGCAAGTGCTGCTCCGTCCTCAGTGGACTTCACAGCCGGAAACTCAGCATCAAGAAGGTTGCGTAGCGCAGGAACCACTTTGTCCGCGTGCTCGGCCAGATGCTTGCGCAAGTTGGCCTCGATACGGGTTTCAGCAGCTCCCACTGTTGGCCACCGCTTGGCGGTCAAGTAGGAGAGACAGTAGCAAGCCACCGCCTCACCCAAGCTCGCCGAGCCGTCCCGGAATTGACCACGATTGATGAGAACCATGGTCGAGTCCAGCAAGTACCGGGATGCCATCTTCTTCCAGGTTGCCATCGCGCCCTCCATAAACACGTCATCCAACGCATTCAGAAGGAACTGAGCGAAGGAGCCATGCTCCTTGCTAAAGGCCTGAAAGAACTTGATGTTGCTCTTGCGGATATGGCCGACTTCGTGGAAAGCATTTCCTTTGAACAGCACCAGATCATCTGGTGTGAGTTTTTCAGGTAGCGCAGGAACCCACAGAGTCTCGCCATCAGTTGCAGCGCCAACGCCGTGGCCAACGACGACTTTCAACTTGTTGTCGCAAGCCAGAGAGCGCAGGAACTGAATCCAACCTTCGGGTGCAGTTTTTACAGAACGCATATCAAACTCCTAACCCATTGCTGGGTGATTTGAGCCCAGCACGGGCGATTCCCAATCCGTAGAACAGGAAGCGGCAAGGGCCGTTTCCTGCCCTTGGTGGGGGTTGATTTAAAGGTTGCCCAGTTTCTGTACCGCCAGATCACAGGTGAGCCGGTTGGCTCTGTACTGATAGCTGATGGCTTCGCGCTTACGGGCATGGCGCACGGGATGCAGCTTTTTCAAGCGGTACTCCGCGACCGTGTAGGCCAGAACAGCGCGAGCAATCTCCACGCGGCACGAAGCTACGAGGATTGCCTTGCTGAGAACACTTTTTGCGTTGCTGATGAATTTCTTCATGGTTTTTCTCTCACACGCCGCGTCGTGGATTGATTTGTTTCTTCCAGGTGCGGAGGCTGGAAGGTTTGAGCTGTGGGCTCGGATAAACCTTCCAGCGTGAGCTGGATGATTTATCCCAGCTCACGGGAGAGAACCCTCCCCTTTCGGGGAGGGTGTTTAAGTTATGCAGCTTCGTCCCAATCGAGTTTGCCGGCATCGAGCTGTTCCAGGAACTTGCTCGCAGTCGCCTTGTACTCATTTGGCAGGTCTAGTTCAGTACCGAAAACCAACTCGTAGAAGTTGGCCGACACTTCCTGATCCGATTCCTCCATGCCGGTATAAATCGCATCAACGAACGCTTTCGCGCAGTCGGGGATCATCTTCGGCTTGCCATCAACAAGTTGATTAGCATCGAACTTCGCATACACCAGGGACTTGCGTGCCCAGCGTTGAAGCTCACGGAAAGAAACCGTATCAGTCATTTCGCCGATCTCGAACGATGCGCGGATGCGGATCGCCAACTCGACCATGGACCTACCCACGAACACCGGCAGGATTCCCTTCGTAGAACCGAGCAGAGCTTTCAGCTCTAGCGCCGGCTTCATGAAGCTCATCTTGAAGCAGGTGAAGCGGGAACGTACTGCACTGTTTTGAGTGTGGACGCCGGCATAGCGGGGATCACGGCTCATCTTGCCGCCAGTGTTGTCAGTGGCGAACAGACGGAACCGAGGGTTCCGCTTGATGGTCATGTTTCCTTCGACTTTTGCTAGGTCGTCAGGGTTTAGGGTCGGGTCTAAGCCGTGATGTTTGAGGGTGATCACCTGATCACCATTCAGCACATCGTTGATGGATACCAACACGCTGGGCTTGATGGCTGCAATCTCATCGATCAGCACGGCAATGCCGTGACGCAGGCAATAGCTCAACACTCCATCAACAGCTTTGACGCTGCCGTTTTCAATTGTCTTCGACCCCATCAGGTAAGTCTCATCCAAGCCAGGACCACCTGTGATGGTCATAAGCGGGATATTCAGACGCGCACAGAACTGCTGCACGAATGAAGACTTACCAGTGCCCTTTTCACCGTTGAACATCATGTTCTCGGATGAAGCGTATGACCGCAGCACCCGAGCAACCATGTCTGGCTCAAACACGTAGTCAGGGTTGATCGCAGGGACGTAAGGGGACGGAACTTCGTCGATTTGGATCATTTGCTCAAAGCCTGGAATCGGATCGTTAAAACCGAAAGCTTTGTGAACGAAGATCGATTTTTTGGAAGTTTTTACTTGAGTCATGATGTTTCTCCGCAACTGCCGCGAACAGTGCATATAGGTTTAATGCCTAGGTCGCGGGGACTAGGCATGGAATTAAGAACTCCAGAAAAACACCTAGCCCCAGAGGGCCAAGAGTTTTTCTTGCAGCCCTCTGTGTTACAGAGTTATCGCCCCCAGCCAGATGGCCGAGGGCGATTGTTTACGCGACTATCGTGATGGTTTTTCCTGCCATTTCGCATACAACCAGAGACTGGTTCCAACGATGAGCAGCAGTATTACACCAGCATTGGCGATAATGTCGTGCATTTTATTCACCTAATAAAAGTAGTAGAAAGGTCGAGCTTGTTACTTTCTCTTGCTTCTCTTTCTCTTTCTCTTTTTCGGTGGACGTTTCCTCTTGGTTTTGACCTTATTGGCCTTCCCTCTCGCTTTGTCCTTGGGAAAGGGCTGCTTGAAGTCAGACAGGAACATCACCAGCAGTATGAGTGCGGTGACTAAGGACACTGGCTTGTAAAAATCAGCCGGGATTATCCAGCCACCAGTTAAACCAAGTACGAACACGTTGATGCTATAGGCCGTAGCCTTGAATTTAGAACTTTTGTTCATTGGATTTACCTCGCTTTTAAGTCGGCTAGAAAAAACCAACGTGCAAGGAAATCCCCGGCGACGTTGGAAACCGTCGCCGGTTAGGTTTTTTAGGAACGTAGTATGTAGCTCGGCATCGTCACAGCAGGGCTCGCAGCAAACTGAATCTCGCTGTTTGGACCTGCGGATTGACGCATCAGCACACGGTACTCGACCTTTTGCTTGAACGAAGCTACTACAGCACTCCTTGATCGGCCCTCAAGTTGCTCACTCCAAACTCCGAGCCACAAGGCCTGAAATTCATTGCGAAACTCCTTAGAGAGCAAACGATGTACGCAAATTATCTGAGACTCTGCCCAGACAACTTGGATGGCTTCATGCCCATCTTTGGCACGGATGAAAACACTGTTGTTAGCAACGTACTCCATCTTCTCCAAGCAATTTAATTGCAAAGGTGCAAGCACCTCATCAATCAAAGCACCTTCCGCAATCATGGCTGCAACACGCGCAGAACCACGATGGAATGAATCCAAAAATTCCGCCTCTCGACGCTTCTGGACCTGCCTTTGCTCATGGAGCAAGCACTTTTGATATTCAAGATATGCCATTTTCTTCTCCACCTGCCGCGCACAGGGGCATTAGTTTGATACCCGGAGCGCGGTTGGCCGGGTAGTTACGCAATGCGCAGACAATACCCAGCCGGAGCTGAACAAGGTCAGCCCAAGGCGTGAAGTCCCAAAGTGGGAAATGGAATTCCAAAATCACCGAGCGATCAAAGAACGCAGTGATACTTGGACTGTAGGACAAAGACTTACCTTGCAAGGGGAGCAAGGAAGTAAACGCGAGGCTCGCGTTTTATATGAATTAGCCTCCTGGCCGCATCTACTCAACGGAGGACACGGTTGGCTAAATCGATGCGGTACGACAGACAGAAGCTGCGTACCAAAATGGTCTAGCAATGTCTCCTTCCCATCACACGATGACGTGAGAGGTCAGGTCCAGAAAACGTCTGCGATGACGCAAAGGTAGTCTGGTTGTGCAAGCAGAGCTTGGCACATAGAACATAGCTTTTTTAGCGCATCCGCCGTCTTACCGCAAGCATCACCGACTGAATTGCTGATTAAGATTTTCCGCGCATGCGCGGGATTCCTGTAGCGCCCGCTGGCGAACGAGGGTCGCAACCAGCATGCACTGCTTGGGCCGAGCCAATATCACTCCGCGCCCCACTACCTCTACAGGGCAAGCACCATCTGGCTGCGGCTGCCCGATCCGACCATACGAGTATTTGCCGGCGCCATGGCGAAGCACAACAAAGTCACCGGGCATGGGTTTCCCAGCAGGCTCTACTACCAGCACCCAGCCTTCAAGACCAGCAGGGGCTGCGGCTGCCTCGAATGCCAGAGCAAAGGCATTGCTGTCAGAAGTGAAATGAATGATCCGCTGGGTGGTGAGAAATGGCTCCCCCCAACTCCCGCGAGTAACTGAATTGACATAGCTGACAGGCAGTAGCCTAGCCACCAGATGCTCAGCGATGGCATCCACGGATTCAGCAAGGCGTGGTGAAATATCAGAGGGCAACACCTCTAGAAGACCGCACAGCTTAGTCAGAACCTCACCAGTAAGCGTGATCTTCCCGCTAAGCAGGCGGTTAAACGTGCTCGCACTTTGCCAGCCACAGGCAATGGCCAAATCAGCCTGGGTAATCCTTTTCCTGAGCTTAATGCGCCTGTAAGCAGCGCGGAGCCGAATACCTTCTTGTTCTCGAATGATTGGGGATACGTCAGGCATGCCATCTACGCGCAGTGTGTGGAAGCGCATTATGAGCTAAACGAGGAAGAAGTAGGAGGCTGCCTGCCTGCCGCGCAAAGCGCGACAGGACAGACAGAAAGCGATCAAGCAGCACGGGAATGCTGCTTTTTAACACCACCTTTAACCGCGAAGGTTTTCAGCGTTTGGACTCGGAAGTAAGACCCCTCAAGGTCTAACACTCCTTCACTAACTATCAAGTCTTCCCAGTCCGGCCCCTTCTCGCTGACTGAGTTACTGATTGGCATCATGAAGGTCACATCGAAACCCTCGTTGTAGAGGCGACGTGCGAGTTCCCAAGCAAAGTATTGACCATCACCAGCTGGCCGACGACGCTTCGGATTGACCGGATCGTTATCGCTCCAGATGACTACTGAGTCGTACTCGCTTTTGTCCACATACAGCTTGGGTAAGCTGCTGCATGAGTAAGCGACTTTCACGGATTCACCTGTCACCAGATGAATTGCCCACCCCTTCTCGACGCCCTCAGTAACGTGCAGAACACGCCCCTCAGTTTTTGCGACGGTAATGGATGAGCCCCTGAACTTAGGCAGCGGCGAGCAAATCTTTTTGACTTTGATCACCGGAGCCTTATCCCCCTCGGCTGTAATGAATATGCGGTGAAAGTTCACCACACGGCCATCAACCGAACGGAACGCGCTCACTATCGCCGGGAAAACCCCAGCGAGGACCTTCTTTTTCTTCTCAGGATCATTCTCATCGTCCACCCAATACTCCAGGCCTGGATGGAAACGCACGTCCTGAATGTTTGCATTGAGCGGGATACCCCTTTTCTTGAAGTATGCACGCCCAGGCGCAGCGCTTGGATGATCGAGGGTCACTAAGTCTCGGGCAATGAGGTCTAGCTTCCTCTTTCTCTCTGCGATTTTCTCTGGCGTCAGAGCTGTGGAGCTGTCAGCTGGGCGTACCACTTTCGAGGCCGCTTCCTTCCTTACATGCTCACCGCTCGTTGCCGGACTTAGAGCTTTGAAGATTTCGAGCAGGCATTTGGTGTAGTCACCTCCGCCTATCCCGTCTTCCATCAAAAGCTCTACTGCACTCATGCCACCATCTTGCATGCAGGTGCAAATCGCCCTGCCGATGTGGCTGTGATTCTCAGTCGAATCCGAGAATCGGAAGTCGCCCTTACCTCCCCCCTTGCCATGACGCGAAGGGAACGGACAGTCGGTAAGCCGGCCAACCTTTGCGAGTGCATGATCAAACGTGTTGGTCATGCGACCTATCACGTTCAGCCAGCCCCCGTTCTGATCAACCAGTTTCTGGACGGTCACTGAGAGAGGTTCAGAAAACTTCGAGTTTTCACGTTTGCGGTTCATAGCTGCCTATCTCCTAAGAAAAAGGCAGCTCCCCTAGGGGAAGTCTGCCCCTATGGGTTGGTGGTGCTGCTTTGTTAAAGATCGTTCCACGCTTTGACGTGGATTCCAGGCTCGACTCGGGGCTTTTCAGCTCTTGCATCAATCCTGGCTTTGCCTGCGAGTTTTCACTGCTGGCTATGTCGCTTAAAGCGAAAAACCCGAGTGATCGGGTTTTTCTGGGTACATCATTGGCTGTAAGGGCATACCAAGTCATTTGCAGCGTAGGCCGCACAACGAGACTGGTTCGCACCTGCAACATCGTGGCGCGCATCATTGAAAGCCTTGTAGCCGACAAGAGCAGCGACACTTAGAACGATCAGCAGAGTACGTTTCATATCAAGTCACCTCATGAATCTTGGGAAGCGACCCTACAGCAGCCTATCGGCGACCAAGGGCGCCGATGGCGGTTACAAGCATGGGATCGTCAGCGTTTCCGCTTGGAGCCTTGTGCTCGCAACATTGAGCATTTCGTTTACAACAAACATCTTTCGATCATCAACGAGGATCGGAGCAAGCCCCTTTCAACGCGAACGACCGGAGCACATCCATCAAGCCAGCGTGCGAGACGCAGACAAAAGACAGACGGTGCAGATTTCAGGCTCAAGCGAACTCAAACCTTCAAACTGCAATCCTGGTCTACCATCTGGCCGAAGCCGTCAAATCGAACAGGACGATAAGCCAAATAAGACCTGGGCGAACCCAAACCAAATTGACTCAAAGCCACTGCATCGAACCACTGGGAGGCGGACGAACCACACAAGAACCAAATAGGACGACACAGCTGCCACCTATAAGACCCAAGCAAGCTCAGGCCGTCTAAGTGACAACTCCCGATCAGAACCATCAAGCCGAAGCCATCAAAATCCAAAACCGAGAGCGGGATTGGAAGTTGAAAGCCGAGGCTATCTAGTCCCAATCCGGGGTTGCCAATACAAGCGATGAGTACCACCACCTGCATCAGCTCCCAGAACAACCGCGAGGACGCAGTAAGTTCTGAGGCGTGACCAAACTCTACGAATGACGTAAAGCGGAAAGGTCACATGGAGCAGGTACAGATTGGCTTCTAGGCGGGCTGGAGACAAGGCCGGAATGTCCCCAAAATGGCAAAAAAAAAGGAGGGCAATATGCCCTCCTGTGGCTCCGCGCATGCGCGGAGTATTTCGGCTTGTCAGGCGTGATTGATCGACACCAGACCGATGTACTTCAACGGCACCTCAATCACTTCTTCACGGCCTTCGTCGTTGAGGTAGGCAATCACGCCCGCACTGGTTGCCTTGGCTTTCCGACTTACGAGCAGTTCACCCGTGAAGGTCTTTTTGGCTTCCTCGCCCATCTTGAACTCCACCATGATGATCGGCTGGCTCGCCACATGCGCACTTGCCTCCGGCGCAGCACCGTCCAGATTAGCGCGAGAGCCCTGCTCCGGTGCGCCAGCGACACCATCAGTAACGACCACCGGCTGAGTTCCAGATTGGGTCTGAGGATGAGCAGGAGCCTGAGTCTCAGTCGGCCCACCTGTCTTCACCTGGGCGGCGGGCTGAGAACCTGTGCTTTGGGGCTCTTGAGCGGCGCCACCCGAATTCTGCTGGGTAGCAGCACCTGTTTGCTGCTGGCCATAAGTCGAAGACGGCGCATCAGAACCTTGGGAACCTGGAAGCTGCGACGGGGCCTGGGCGGTCGTAGTAGTCGTAGTGACAGGCCCGGCCTGACGCTCAACAACAGCAGATACGCTTTCCGGCCAAACCCAAGTTTCAGGATCGAACTTGTAGGACTCATCCTCTGCGAGAACACGCGCCTGACGAATCAGAGTACGGTTGCTGGGAGCGCCGGGCACTTTCAGGCTCTCAAAGATTGCCTTGGCCAAGTCCTCATTCAGCTTGCAGATAACGTCGAACGTAACCATGGTATCCAGGTCACTGAGCAGGTGGCTGTGGCACACCTCCTTCGCGACAGGGTGGAAATCCGCAGCCTTGAGAAGGTTGTAGACGGTCTTCTCACGGAGCCCGTATACCTGCATCAACTCGGTTTGGGAAACGTGCCGTTTTTCTTCTTGGCCCAGCTCGCGCTGATAATCGCGAAGCGCCTGCCCCAGCTCAACAGGGTTGAGGTCAACCTTGGCGGTGTTCTCATGGATTTGGCAACGAAGACGATAGGAGCGGCCACGCTTGAGCCAGTCAACGTCAATCACCGCTGCCACCTTGCGGGGCTTCGGTCCGATGCTCGGATGATCAGCAGTTGTCAGGCGGCAGCTAAGCGTCCGGCGATGGCCATAGGCAATGCCATATTTCATCGCCGGCTTAGACGCGTCGAGCTTTTCAGGCGGCAGTGGATACACCCGGATAGGTTGGAGCTGTTCAGCTCCATCCATGGTCAAACGCAGCTCGATCAGACCTTCGATGCTGTCATCCACCACTTTCCCGTTGCGGATGTTCTCTGCCGGGTCGTAGAGGATTTCAGTCGTAGGATCAAGGTGAACCACCTTGTCCTTCTGAATGCCGATGGTGCCGGCATTCAGCTGAGCAGCGGAGCTGTCACCAAGCTTCCCGAAATTACGTACCTTCATACTCCCCCCCCTTAAACCGCTGTGGCCTCAGCCGCGATCTTGGCGCGTACTGCTCGGCTCACTTCATTGAAAAATGCAATTCGCTCAGCCTGGATTTCAGGAATGCGAGCTGCCATTTCGCCATACGCTTGGCGCGTTTCGTGGCTGGTCGAGCGCTCACTTCCGCTTTGGCGCAGGTGCCACACAGGAATCCCCTTCCGCTGGGCACGACTGAACGGCTTAGTCTGGCGAATCGGTGTTGGGATGAGGGCCGAACCGATACGAGCGGCGAGGTTTTTGTACTGCTGAGCCGTGTCAGCGGTGCCGTCCAGAACCAGCTGGTTAATCAAGATGCCGGTAAGACTCAGATCGGCCTCAAGCATCATGCCGATGTTCTGAATGCTGCTGATGACGCCTTCAAGCGCTGAGTCAGCAAACGTATCAACCAGCACCGGAGCGAAGATGTAGTCGGCAGATGCGCATGCCGAAGTGGTGCGCACACCTGGGGCCGGCGGGGTATCGCACAGAACGAAGTCGTAATGCTGCGCGATTGCCGAGAGGTTGTTGAAGAACACCTCGGCGACACTGATCGAGCGGCTATCGATTTCATTCAGCTCATGGCAGTTGCGTGGAGTCGCCAATACGTCGATGCCGCTCGGGTGAGTCAGTGGCTGAAAATTATCGCAACCACCCTGCTCGAAAAGTGCGAGAGCGGGGGTATGAACGTACTGCGTCAGCACGCTCTGATCGAAGAACAGCTCGGTGAAGTTCCCCTGCCCGTCAAGATCAACCGCGAGTACACGGTAGCCAAGCTCGTTCAGGTAATGAGCGAAGTTGAAGGAGGTGCTGGTTTTGCCGACGCCGCCCTTCTGGTTGGTGATTGCAATGATCTTGCTGAGACGATGCTCAGGCGAGGCCAGCGCCGCCTTGATGACCGCCTCAAGCTTCGCCAGCGACGGTTTCTTGGTTTTGGATTGAGTAGTCATAGCCTATCTCCTAATAGTGCCGACCACTACTTTAACCTCTTGAGGCGCTTTATCAAGCAATTTCACGCAATTTTCCGCGCAATGCGTGGCGGCATTCCGATCAAGGCCGTTCTACAAATTGACTAAATCCAGTATTTACAAGGGGTTGAGCGACTTCCACAGACTCAATAGCCAAATGGATTGGCGACTCAAAAAGGCGGAAAATTGAAATTATTTCCGCGCAATGCGGATTAGAAGTACGCAAGGGGACGCTTTCACTTCGGTTTTTTCCGCGCATGCGCGGATCGATTCGGCAAAAAAAAACCGCCCATAGGGCGGCTTATGGCGCGGGTGCTGTGGGCCGGCTACAAGTCATGCTCAACAATCTGTGCATTCGCCGTATTCGTTGTCTTGTTCAGGAACGCCACCCGACTTACTGCCTGATCTTTGTCGGTGTACTTGCCCATGAAAAGGACATGCTGGCCAAGCTTGGCAGAGTATTGGTACGTGAAATCGGTAATGCCATATGCCCGGAGGTATGCCATGAACTTGTCAGCACTCCCCTTCTCTGTGTATCGGTACACAACGGAGTAAGTGGTCGCTGCGGGGGCTATCACCAATGGCTTGAGGTCGCCACCAGACATGACCCCAGAGGCGACGACACCATCTTCGACATTGCTGAGCAGAGGACCTGGCTTCCTGGGCTCAAAGCTGCTTGCAACAATTAGCGGGGCAATCCCAGCGCCTGACTGCTTTTCCTTTGCTGCATTATCAACAGACGGCAAGGGCTTGCTGACGGGCTTGCTGACGGCCTTTGCTTTTGCAACCAGTTCGACTGCGGCAGTGTCTTGCTTGGCAGCGAATGCTTCTGGCCTAGTTCCGTAAGTGCCCGAATACACAGCTCGATTTGTAAGGACAGGGGCGACTACAGAAGCTTTGGCAATCTCGGTTTTGACCGTTAGCTCAGCAAGCTTGCTTCTCGCCTCGTTGTTGATCTGAGTCTTTTTTGCAGCCAGCTCTGCACGAATAGCATTCTCGGAAACGGCCTTATCGATACGAGCAGTCACCTCCGAAACGCCTGTTGGCTGCGAGTTGAGCTGGGCGCTCAATCGCCCGGATATTGCCTCAAGGTCTTGCCCCAATTGATGCTCAATCTCAGCAAGCCTATTTGCTTTCTGCGCCAGGAGATTGGCCTTCGCGTCCTGTAACTCAGCTTCCAAACGTTGGACCTCTGGAGATTCACTCATCGTCTCAGCGAGGCCAACAACAGGCGAGTTGATTAGAGTCTGCTCCACCTCCGCAAGCTGCTCGCTTTGCGCGTTGAGCATGTCCAGGTGCGATTGCTTGATTGCAATTTGGGAGTTAAATGACGCCTCAATCCCTGCGAGTCGCCCCTTCGCCGCGTTGAGCTGGGCATTCAGTTTTGCAATCTCATCATTCACAGGCTGAATGGCATCTTGCTTCTCAGTCTTGAGCTGGAGAAGCGCAGCCTGGGCACCGGACAAGTCATCCTTCACGCGACGCTTTGCATCAGCATTAGCCAAAGCAACTTTGATTCTTTGGGCCTGTGTTTCTTGAGAGGCAGCCTGCGTGCTCGCAAACCCCCTTTGCTTGGCAGACGAAATACGGGACTGATAGTCCTGCTCCAAGCGCGTGAGGCCGCGGATGGCATCGGCCTCCGCTTGAGCCTTCTTCCTTTGCGCCTCCGCCTTGACCTTCTCGACCTCTAGTTCGCTTCGAAGGCGAGACTTATCGGCTTCGCTCTGCGCACCTTGAATGGAAGCGCTGTACTTCTGATCCAGCTCAACAAGCCGGCGATTAGCCTCCAGCTCGGCCTCCAGCAGCACTCGGTCGCGGTCATTCTCAATGAGAGCCTGATTGACAGCCCTATCAGCCGACTCCTGAGCAAGCCGGGTTTGAGACTCATGGGTAGCCGCTGCGAAGTCGGTCATGCGAGCAGCTTCGCTGTCGCTTGCCTGGAGCTTCCCTGAGCCAACCTCAAGCTGGCTAACTCCTATGGAAGATTCAAGAGCCCGCCTTTTCTGCTCAAGTGAATCCAGCTCATGCTCAAGAGCTTCGACCTTTCGCATGTAAAGCATTTGCTGCTCGGTGTAACGCTGGCTCCCAAGGGAATCGAGCATCCTGTCGTCGTACTGCGACTGAGGCTGAATGAGCCCCACCTCTGGGGTCTGGCTCGAAGCACAACCGCTCAGAAGAATTGAGCTGGCAAGAAATGTCAGGGCAAATTTGCTACGCATTTGAATCTCAAGTGGGCGAGCTATCTCTAACTTCATAATGGGCCGAGAAAGCCCCCGATCCACGACTACAGCTGATCGGTGTTCACGCCGAGCCGTTCGAGAATCCCTTGAAACTCATCCGCCGAACCAGCATGCAAACCCAGCTGCCATCCACCGGACTCGGTTTTGACGATCACGCACGGGTATCCGGTCTGTTCGGCCACAAGGTCACGCAGCCGCTTAACGTCAACATCTTCACCATGTATCGGTTTAGGAACAGCAACGCGCCGCTGAGCCTTGAGCTTCGACACCTCGGCTTCAACCCGCTTCGATGACCATCTTTTTTGTACTGCCTCCCTTGCAAGGTTTGCTTGAAGGCCGGGGGAAGACAAACTGCATAACGGCCTCGCCTGTGCATAGCTCAAGCGCTCGTCTCCGAGCATGTCTCGCACCGCGAGGGGGAGGCTCAGCAGCCTCGTATAGTTCGTGACATGGGTGCGGGACTTGCCAATGTCGTCGGCAACCTCCTTATGAGACATGCCAGAGAGCAGCAGCAGGTTATAGGATTCCGCTTCCTCGATAGGGTTAATCCCTTCCCTCTGGATGTTATCGACTGCACTCAAGTACATGGCCTGCTCATCAGAAAAGCTTCCGATGCAGCAGAGAAGCGTCGGCATGCCTATTAGCTGGGCTGCACGCCAGCGCCTCTCCCCCCCGATTATCTCGTAGCCCTCAGCGTGCTTGAGAGGGCGCACAATAAGCGGGGTAATGTTTGAGCCTGCCGTTTCCAGGCTGGCAGCTAGCTCTCGGAGCGCCCTCGGCTTGAAGTTGCGCCGGGTCTGGAACATGCCCGGCCTTAGCAGCTCTACAGGAAGGTGCTTGAAAGCTTGCGGCACTGAGCGAATATCGAAGCGAGTGGCCGCAAGTACCTGGACTTGGCGTGCCTTAACCGCCATGCGCCTAACTGGCCGCTTGGCGTTGTCGTGCTCCTGGTCGGGTCTAGCCATGAGAGCCCTTTCCTCAATCTAAACTTCAACTGTTTACTGCCACCACCGCTGCCAGCCGCCTCCCGGTCAAAGTAAATGCCAGGAAAATCAGTAGCTTAGAGGCGCGAAGGGCGACGACTGATAGATCGCTTATACAGGTGCAGCATGTCACGCGCGTAACCGTGTCAACGGTGCGTAACATGTTACGCACAGCAGTCTAACGCCCTTTCTCGATAGCTAAAGCACTATTTCCGACTGAAAGCTATGCACCCAGATACGGAATGGCCTGCGCCAGCTCAACGGTGGTGTCCGATACCAAGCCCCATGGCTTAGGTGCGGGTCTGAGCACCAAGACCAAACCGTTGTTTCGCTGGCGATAGGTGTAAGCGATGGGCTGCGCGATGTACTGGCTGCTATCGTCCGGCAGGAACCGGGTACGTACCAGGGCGTCGATTACTGGCTTGCACGCTGCGACCACGCTCTCAACATCTAGGCACTGGCCTTCGCCTGTTGCATAGACTTCCTCAACGATGAAGGGGTAGGAGCGCTGCTGGTTGACCTTCCAAAGGTCGTATACAGGCATGTTGAGGATCATCAACGCCTCAAGCCGCTTGATCCAAGTAGCCTTGAGCATGCTGGTTTTGGCGTTGTGCATACGCAGCGCAACGTTCTGGTTAAGGAGTTCTGCACCAGGGAACACAAGCTTGAGGGTGTTCGCGGCCTCGTCGTAGTGAAGTGTGTCGAGGCGCGAGTCCTGATTGTTAAGAGCAACCTTCTTGGCCCTGACGGTAGCAGCTGACGGCTGCTTTGCCGCTCCGCCTCGTTTAATCGAAGGCGTGGCGGAGGTTGATGAGTGTTCCGCTATCTGCGCAGCACCGCCCCCCTTCCTTCGTTCCTGCTCGGCTATACGAGCGAGCACCTTCGGATCATTTGCAATAGCCCGGCGCCTTGACATGCCCTCTCCCCTTTTGGATTGGGCCTGGAGGATAACGGGCGCAAAAAAAATCCCCGCTTTAGAGGAAGCAACACTCGAAATGTGGCCTTTCGCTCTGCACTTGCAAGTAAATGGCACAGCGAATCTGGACCCAAATGAGACTTCAACGAATCTGCTTGGTAGACGACGCAAGAGCGATGCAGACCCTAGCAAATAGGGTGCTGGTTCAACAGTTAGGCAAAGAGCTGGTGGTGGCATCGAACGGATTCGAGGCCCTGGACGTGATCAACACCACTGAGCCGGACGCATGCTTTATCGATGTGGACATGCCCGAGCTGAATGGACTGCAACTGGTGAGCATCATCCGAGCCAACCCAAAGTTCGAGAAGATGCCCATCGCAATGCTCTCTAGCGCAGCAAGCATCTTCGACCACCAGAAGGGGCTCATAGCCGGCGCCGACCGTTACCTGACCAAACCGTTCTCGAAGGACAGCATCGAGGCCGCCCTGAAAGAAATGGAGGCCATGTATGAGTAACGGTGGAGTCAAAGACCAGCGCCTTGCAGCGTTCAAGCTCGGCGATACGCATTGCCTATGCGCAACCTCGAACCTCGACGCCGTGACCCCTACACCGGCCAACGCATTGATCATTCCCGGTACAAAGCCTTACTTCACCGGCAATGCAAAGATCGGTCGGGACCTCGTTTCGTACTTCCACCTGCCAACCTTTCTGGGCCTGAACAGCACATCCCAGCAGGAAGCGAATGACGATAACCCGACGACCCTGATCCTTCGCGACCCTTTATCAACCAGCGTTTATGGGCTTCAAACGGACGGCATCATCGCGTTCATACCCGCTGCCGAGCTGGAAGATGCGGCCCGAGAAGACTTGGCTATCCCCGCCAAACTGACGCCGTACTGCGTGGGCGTTGTGTCCGCCAGATCGAAACTGTGGGCGCTAATCCACCTCGACAACATCATCCGTGATCCGAACTTTCGCTCCGTCGAACTACCTGTCCAGAGGCCTTAAATGAGCAAAAATCTCCTGATCCCATCGTGCATCGCAGCCATTGCGCTGTCTGGAGGCCTCGCAGCATTCAGTGCATTTCAATACACCAGTGGCGTGAATGCAGATCGGTTCTACTCAGCGCAAGCAAGCACCCTCCAGAACTCTGCCCTGAACTCAATCACTCTTTCGATGCGCGCATCGACGGATGCTAGCTATATCGGCCAGTTGCAGCAGCTTGCCGCACAGGTAGATGCAACCGTGAGCACCCTGAGACAAGGGAGCACCAGCGCAAGCATCCCTCCCCTGCCCAGCCCAGCTGACGCCAATCTGGGTCGCTTCGAGGATGCCTGGGGCAACGTGCTGAACGCCATCCAACATATTGCGGCCTCCCGTGGAAACAACAGCGCTTTTGAGCGTCAGGCTGCCGAATCTAGCCAACTAGCGGCCAGCCTGATCACAGAGGCCACCGAAGCGCATGCGGTGCTAGAGGCCAGTCCTGCGGTCGATACGCGTGTCAAACAGGCGGTGTCGAAGGCGAAAGACGCCGTTGTAGATGGAATCGAGTTGCTGGCCAACACATCAACCCCGAACAGCGACAACCTGAATCTCGCGCTTGAGGCCAGCAAGGCATATGTGGCCACTCTGGCAAGCATCGGCAGAGCCGTTCCAAGGGACAACAACCTCACCGGGCCACTCCTGAAAAGCTACCAAACAGCACAGGCCCTGACCCGCTCAGCTATCAAGTCCGTTGAGGCTGCCAGTGGCACAGTCGATAACGCTCCGCACGTTCGGGCGATCTGGGCCGAGCGGGAGAACATTGACGCTGCAATCAACGGAATGCAGCACGGCATTGCAACCCTGCACAAGTCCCGACTCATTTCGCCGATGATCCTGCTGAGTTCGCTGGGCGCAGCCCTGGTTATCGTCCTTGGGGGCATCACCCTCATTCTGCGCGAATCGAGAGCACACACTCGGCAAGCCCAATCGCTGGCCAACTCGATCCAATCGTCGCAAAAGGAGCGCTCCCAGGAGCTGCGCCAGCTGATCGACGAAATGGAGGAAGTAGGGAGTGGGGACCTGACCGTCGCATTCAGCGAGGGCAATGCCTCCACTCATGACATCGCCTCGACGCTTAACACCGTATTCCCCAAGTTCAGGGAAATCGTGAAAGACGTGCAGCAGACGATAGTCAGCCTCTCGGCTGCGTCTGAACAAACCCTGAGCATGGCGCGGAATACTGAGCGCAGCCGCAATGAACAAGTTCAGGCGATCCAGCACATCGCAAAGCTCGTCGATGAACTGAACAGCTTCACCAAGCAACTCGACGGCGTGATCAACCGCACCCGCGAATCTTCGATTGCTGTAAGTACGCAGATCAACACCGGCTCTACAGCGGTTCAAGAGGTACACGAAGGGGTGGTCAAGCTATCCCAGTCAAACCTCAACATCATGCACCACGCTAAGGCCATGACCGAAAACATCCAGAGCCTGGAGCAGCTGGTTGATGTGGTTCGTCGCGTTGCAAACCAAGCAGCGACAGTTGCTTACAACGCGCACCTTGTGGCCGACGCCATTACCGATGATGACCTGTCCAAGCGCATCCGCATCAGCGCCGAAGCCATGAACAAGCTGACCAACAGCGCCAAGGAAGCTGCTGAGCAGATCGCCACCAACCTGCAAGCGATCAACGTGGCAGCAAAGGACACCCAGTATGTGCTGGAGGAAAGCCAGACAGACATTAAGGCACTGTCCGGCATGTCCTCCAATGCACTGAAAGCAATGAACGCGATCAGTGAGCAAACGAGCCAGCTGGTTGAAGGGATCATCAGCGTTGCAGGGAAGACTGCCGACCTGAATCAACGCTCTGATGAGGTGGCTGACACGATGGAGCAAATCCATCACTACGCCTCTGATCACAGCTCCGCCAGCGAGCAGACTGCTACTGCAATCAGCAACCTGAATGCGCAGGCTCAGCGCGTGGGCTCAACGCTGTCTCACTTCAAAGTCTAGGAACTGAAATGGCCGAAGCTATCGCTGCACTCGACGACCAGCAAGCGTGGGTAGACCTGCTTTTCACGCGCTTCAAGATCGAGGTTGCCCAGGATCGCCAGCCGGCGCTTTTTCGTGCCCTTGATGCCTACGCAACCTCGTTGAACGAGACGGCAGAGTCGTTGCTACTGCGTGCGACGCGGCGACAGCTGCCACAGGCCTGCTGGGCGCAGATTATCCACCTGGCCACCAATCATGAGACTCGGTTTTACCGTAACCCGCCCGTGATTGAGCTTATCGCCAGCCTCGCAAAAGAGTTTCCGCGACCCCGCATTCTTTCAGTCGGGTGCTCAACAGGAGAGGAACCCTACTCGATGGCGGTCGAGCTTTGCAGGCAGGAATTCCCAAACTTCCATATCCATGGGACAGACGTTTCCGAACCCTGCATCGAGACGGCCATGGCCGGGCTCTACAAGGCAAATGAGTCTATCCCTGATAGGTATGCCCCAAGGATTGATGGCGGGCGAACGATGCGCTTCGTTAGCTGGCTCAAGGACTTTGTGACCTTCGAGCAGCACAACATCCTGGGCGAAAGACCAATCAATTTTGCCTCACCGAACATCATCGTCACACAGCACATGCTGATCTACTACCGCGCCAGAACTCGCTCGCGAATCCTGGACACCCTTTCTTGCCTTCTCGCTGATGGGGGATACCTCATCACAGCATCTGCCGAAGAAGCCCAATGGAAGGCCGATGGCTTTGAGCGCCTGAATTGCCTTCCAGCAACTGTTTTTAGGAAGAAACCATGAACCCTGTAAAAATTGCACATCTGTCGTGGGTGCGCGGCCCGATTGAGAAGTACATCGAGCGCTGCAAGCAGGCCATGGTCAGCATTACTTCCGTCCGCGACCGTATCAATACTCCCCCTGCCGGCGCGGAGCCCGTGTGGTTTGCTAACCAAAACGACAAGCTTGCGTCTAGCCAAGAGGAACTGAACGCACTGCTTTCAGGCATTGCGTCGGCCCTGGACGTGATTGGCAGCAACGGCGGTTATGCCCTCGCCAACGAAATGCGCACATTGGCCAGCGTTGCCCTGACCTCGAACGACAGCGTTTTGCAAGACAAAGCTCTGCTGGCCATCCAGAACGCTTTGCAGGTTCTGCCGGGCTATATCGGGATGGTCATCGAGGGCGCCCATGACTCACCGGGCGTGCTGCTCAACTACATCAATGAGCTTCGCTCGTTACGGGACGTGCCGGCACTCACTGATGACTCGGCGCTGACTGTAAATCTGAGCTTCGGGTACAAGAGCCCTCCCCTACATGAAAGCGACTGCGACCTCGCAGAGCGGGAGCGCGTATTCAAAAAGGCTGCTGCACAGTTTTGCCTGCTTTACACACAGGCGATGAAAGAGTCGGGCGAGGCAGCCTGGGTCGAAATGCGCGAGCACCTGCGAGCACTACAACGGGTCACGAATGACCCTGAGCTGGGCTGCTACTGGTGGGTAGGCGAGGCAATAATCGACGTGATCATTGCTGACGGCTGCTACATCACACCAGCGATGACAACGGCCCTTCGAGTAGTGATGGTTGCTACCCAGCGCCTTCCGCAGGGAGAGAGCGCAGCCAAACAGGCGCTCAGTCCCGCCAAGTTTTCCTCACTGCTGAACGCTCTTTCGATCAGCCGCAAGATCACTGCTACAGCAGCGGAGGTCGTCAAACACTTCGATGTGAAAGAGAACGTCGAGGAAGATCGGATTGCCCAGCTTCGACAGCAGCTATCCACACAGAGCGTGCAGAACATCACTGATGTGCTGACCGAAATAAAACCAAGGCTTGAGTCCGCCATGATTGCGTTTGGCCGGGCGGTCAACGCGAAGCACGAGGATGCCTTCGCTGTACAGACCCAAGCCTTCGACCAGTCGATGCGCACCATTGCAAACATATTCGGCATTTTCAACGAAACGGAACTATCCGAGGTCAGCTTCTATCTGGCCGACGCTGTGAAGGGCGTAAAGAGCCCAGCTGAGTTCACGCCAGAGGTGATCGAGACGGTTAAGAACCAAATCCTGTTCTTGGATTCCAAGCTCACCCACTTGCGGCGCAACGAAGCCGCTGATCTGCTTCAAATCGAGAACGTCACGGCTGATGTGATCGAACGAATTGCTACCGAAACGACCGCTGAACTCAAGAAGGTCAGCCACATGATCGCTACCCACGTTGATAGCGGCGTTGGCTCCGACAAACTGCTCACGGCCCTCGCCTCGTTGCGGGAGCTTGCGAGCGTCTATGAGTTCGCTGGGTCTGTATCCATCGCGAAAATCCTGGCTGCAATAGTCAACGTCATCAGCGATGAGGTTCGTGGAAGCGTGCTGGATGAATCCGAACGACTGACTCTCGCCGCCCGCGCTCTCGTCGCCCTGGAAATGTATCTCCAGTACATCACCTCGAACCTTCATCCTCCCGCCACTCTCATTGAGGCAGCCAACAGCGCCGTGCGCGAGCTGGGGCAAGATGTTCGTGAGTTCCACATTGTCAGCCATAGCGATCTGGAGGCGAAATTCGATGCGAGCAGCACCGAGGATGACGGTCTAGACGCCCTGCTTCGCGAGATTTTCGAGCTTCGTCCGTATATCGAAGAACTGCAACGGGAATCAGCCGATCACAAACGGACCCAGCTGTCTCAGTATGCTGCGGCCTGCCTACGTCTCAGTGCAGCGGCGATGATCAAAGGCGAGAAAAAACTGGCTGATCTCTGCCGCAACGCATCCGAGCTGGCAAACATCATCCCTGGCCGAGTGGATGACCCTTCGTTCGACTCAAAGTCGGCAGCATCAACTTTGGCTCGTGCCAGCGAGACGATTCTCCGCTGCATGGACGACTACTCGGCAAAGGGCAAGGTAAACCTGTTCCTGATCGATGCCATTCGAGAAGTCGCGGCAATCATAGGCAACGCCCCGGCTGCGGTTGATCAGCCGGTCGAAGCTAAACCAGAGGCTGTTCCAGAAAAGCAGGAACGCGCCTACCCCGAAGGTTACGATCCGCAACTACAGGTGCTATTTGACGAGGAATTCTCCGAGCAGATAGCCAAACTGCGTGACTACCTTGAGCGCTCCGACCTCACTGTGACGGAAGCTGAGTGCCGCGCCATCCACAATATCCACGGCTGCTCAGGCTCCGCTTCGTGCCATGCCGTCAATACGCTGTTCGACGTTCTCGAAGCCCGCTTCTATGCACTCAAGGCAAATGATGACTGCCTCTCGGCAGAACAAGCCGAAAGCCTCAAGAGCCTGCTTGTGGAGGTCGAGCAGTATCAAAAGGACTTCCCGTGGGAGGCTGGGGTGTCGCAGCTTCCTGGCTGGCTTGAAGTCGCAGGGGCAATCACCGGGACCAGGATAGCCACCGAAGCCCCGAGCGAACCTGAGCCCGAGCCCGAGCCCGTTTCCGCAGCCGCCACTCCAATTGAGATTGAGGAAGCGCCAGCACCAGTAACGGCCCCTGAACAACCCAGCAACCCAGTAGCTGTGCAGATCAGTGCCGCACCAGACTACGACCTGGAAATGTACGACCTGTACCTCACGGATGCAGACGATGTTATCCCTGAGCTACAACGGAACATCACCGCCTGGATGGCCGATATGTCAGACAAAGAGCTGACGGTGAACATCCGCCGCAACATGCACACCCTCAAGGGCGCTGCTGCAATCATCAACGCCACAGCGATCCGCAGCCTGACCCACCACATGGAGTCTCTGTTCGACTCTATGGCATCCGGGGCCATCACGGCTGACAAGCACTGTGCCGACCTCACCACGTTCGTACTAAACGAACTGATCACCATGAGCGACGCGGTACGCAACCGCGAGGCATACCGGACAATCCCCGCCCTCATTGATTTGGTGGGTGACGCCTGTGACATGTGCAGGGTGGATGGCGACAAGCTCGCAGCTGTGATCCAGGGCTCTTATGGAGCCGCAGCTCCGGCCACCAAAATCACACCAGATGCCCCAGTTGATGCCGCGCCCACATCTGCCGTCGAGGCCCAGCCATCTGAATCGGTTGAGAACGAAACAGCCGAAGTGCAGGAAATGCTCACAGAGCATCCAGAAGGTATCCCCGCGCCCGACGCTGCCCAGGTTGAGCCGGCTGTTGGGGACGATGCACAAGATGATGAAGAAGAATCTAGGCCGAAGGGTCGCCGTGGATACCGTGGCCTGCGCGGTCGGGCCTTTGGCGAGCGCCAACGCAACTTCGAAAATCGACAAGCACGAAAATCCTTGGCCTCTGACGGGCTGGTCTTCGACGCGGAGTTCTACCCTGGCGAACCTGACTACACGGACATTGTTACCGCCAACAAGGAACTAAGCCCTCAAGTACAGTCCCTTTTGCATCGCGCAAATGAAAGCGACAGGGAGGCCTCGCGCACCAAACGGAAAGGGGCGAAGGGCTCCGAGAAGATCAAGGTCGAACTCCAACTCCTGGACAACTCGGTCAAGCTGTCGAATGAACTCAAGGCATCCTCATACCGGCAGAACACCCTGCACCGCGAGTCGCAGCTATCGGTCGTAGCGCTGCGCGAGAAGCTATCGCTACTCCTGATGCACATGAACAAAACAACGGTGCAGCTGCGTCACTTCAACAACATAGGGAACCCAGGCGCTCGTCATTCCGCCGTCGAATCGAGCAGCGATGACCAGCGTTTGTATCTGGAGCGCTTCAACCATCTTTCCCATAGCCATACGCAGTCGATTCTCCAGATCGAGCAACTTCTGCAAGACGCTCAAGACATGATCACCCAATCCAACCTTCTGGATAGCGCATTCAGCTATCAGGGCGAGGTGATCGCCAGCTTGCAGCGCGACCTGCTGCTATCTCGCCTTGTAATGTTCGACAACGAAAAGCCTAGCCTCAACGGCGCGCTGGCCAGCGCCCTCCAGTTGAGCCAGAAAAAAGCGGAATTGGAGGTGCTTGGAACAGACACCCGGATCGACAGGCAGCTTCTTGAATCGATCCGCGACCCACTTCGCCATGTCGTAACCAACGCAGTCGCTCACGGAATCGAATCGGAGGCGGACCGAGTGAAGGCAGGTAAGCCGCCCGTTGGCAAGATTCAGGTCAAAGCCAGCCGGAGAGCAAAATCTCTCATCGTTGAAATTAGCGATGACGGGCGCGGGATTGACCCGAAGGCCATTCACCGCAAGGCCTTGAGTCTGGGGCTGGTCAAGCCGGAGGATCAGCTATCCGAACAGGAGATTTTGCACCTGATTGCGGAACAAGGCTTCTCCACTGCCAAGTCCGTGAGCGAGCTTTCTGGTCGTGGCGTGGGGATGGACATTGTGAGGACGCGAATTGCGAGCCTTGGCGGGCATCTTCACATTGCCTCTGAACTCGGGAAAGGCACCACTATTTCCTTAGAGCTGCCTCTGACCGTGGGCTCGAACCGCGCTCTCGTCTGCCGGATCAGTGATCAGTGGTTTGCTATTCCGACTTTCAACATGGCCCAGGTGCTGGACTTCCCGACGACCGAACTTATGGCAATCAAGGCCAAACCGGGGCAGGCAAGTGTCAGCCATGAAGGCAAATCCTACGATGTGGTTCATCTTGCCGATCTGATGGCCGTCCCTGACCTCAAGCTCAACAGTGCTCAGGCGCCAAGCCACACCTGCCTAGTTTTGGTAGAGCAAAGCGGAACCCGATTGGCAATTGAAGTTGAGAACGGAGTCTCCATGCCCGAGATTCACGTAACGAAGTTCGAGGGCATTTTGAGCACGGTAAAAGGGATCATCGGCAGCACAGAAGTCCATGATGGCACTCCGGCTCTTGTCTTGGATGTGATCGAGCTGGCCCGCCTGAACCTCAAGATGACCGAGGACGGCTACAAAGCGAAGCTCTACCGAATCCGTCGAGTAAAGCGTGAGGCTCGTCCCCTGGTGCTGATCGTTGACGACAGCAGTAGCTATCAAAAATTGCTGACACGCCACTTCCAGGCCCTAGGCTGGGAAGTAGCATCCGCACATAACGGACAGGACGCTCTGGACAAGCTTCCTACGCTCAGCGCCCCATCCCTATTCGTCGTGGACGTTGAAATGCCACGCATGAATGGACTTGATCTGACAGAACGGCTGCGCTCGCTCAAGAACTTCGACCGCACACCGATCATCATGCTGACCACTCGCGCTCAACTGAAAGAACAAGCTCTGAGCTTGGGCGTGAACTACTTCCTTCCGAAGCCATACGACGCCGCAATGCTCAACGAGGGTATCCGCATCGTTTGCCCTGAACTTCACGCAGTGGGTGCAGCATGAGAATTGGTATCGCGTCTAAGAACGGAACCCAGGCCAGCATCATTGCTGAACTTCTCCAGCCCATTGCTGGGGAGGTGACAGTCTTCGATGAAGCTGCAATTGACGGCGGTTCGTTCATGCAAAGCAATGCGCACGTCATGATCATCGACTACTCCGTCGATTCGATCATGGAGAAAGAGTGCGTCATGGACATGATCACCCGCGACGAACCAAAGGTGATCCTGACCGAAAAGCAGCTCTATCCGCTTGCTCATGATGAGCGCCTTGCATGGCGCAAGAAGATCATCAACGAAATCATGCGCGTCCTTCCTGACCTCGCCTCTGAGTTAAACAACTCGAAGGAGACAGGAAGTGTCCACGATGTGTGGGTTATAGGCTCAAGCTCTGGTGGGCCGGATGCGCTGAACACCTTCCTATCGGCACTCCCTCGCCTGCCGATTTCACTAATCATTGCTCAACACATTGGTAGCGACAGCGGCTCCGTTTCGCTCCAGAAAGTCCTTAGCAGTCGCCAGGATCGGTGGGCAATTGAAATTGGTGGCGACGGTGCGCCGTTACAACCCGGTCACGCATACATAGTGCCCAGAGATTCTGTCATGTCCATTGAGGGCATTCGGATGACCTCACGGCCATTTCAGCTACCAAACCAACCGAGCCCGTCGATCAATGCAACGCTTCGTTCAATTCGGCGGACTTCAACTGGAGGTGTGGGGGTCATCATCCTCACCGGGCTGGGCGATGACGGCACCGCAGCGCTAAAGGAAATCAAGCACAAGACCATCATGGTTCTTGCGCAGGAAGCCGATGAGTGTGCAGCACGCTCCATGCCAGACTCAGCAAGACAAGCTGGAGTCGTGGACGAGAGCCATACAGCTGTTGGTTTGGCCAAGCGTCTTGCGAAATCCTACGGAGTCGGCGTGGTTTGATAAGGGGCCTCGCCCCTTGCCTTCCCTACTCTCCCAGAAGGCTCTCAACCGCTTTTGCCTGATCCAGTATGCACTGCTCAAGCATGCTGCCCAGGACGTTCGCTACAACCGGGAACTCTTGCAGCACCTTGCCTCGGATAAATTCAGTCCGCTCAGAAGGTACAGCTGGATAGTCGATTAACTTGAAGCGCACCCTGCTCAGGGTGCTAGGCCCCAGCTTTGAAGTAACGATCAAGTCCTCATCATCCACTATCGTGGCGAACTGCCTGAGCGTTGGTCCAGTGATGATTTGGGTACTGTTGGACATAGACACCTCCCCTCTACGGTGACTTGATACGTTCCAACAGAAGCCTTTGTGTCATCGAGGCCAAGAAAAAAAATCCGCGCATGCGCGGAATTTATACGGTCCTGAACGTGCTATGCGGGGTTCGATTTTCCGCGCATGCGCGGATATGAGCAGATCAGGAGCACGGGATTTCTGGCGGGCAGAACCCGAATATCTCGTCATAAGACTTGCAGCAGACCACCGGCAGCCACCACACAAATGTGTAGATATGGCTGGGACTGACTGGGCCGAGCAGCATCTGTGCGTCGAGAAACATACTGCCTGCGCGCCAACCAACAGTGGTCATGGGCGAGGTCTGTTGTAGCTTGCCTACTGCAATGGCAGTGTCAAATGGGGACGAGCCGAGGGCCTTGCGCGCTATGTGCAAAGCACGATACGCAGCGATGCCGGCAGCCACTATCGGGTTATCCCTCGGTGTGGCCATCTGCCTTGGGTACAGTGGCCCCCACTGTGTCCCGATACAACGCTCAAAGCCAAACAGATTCGAAATGGAAGCGCCGATTGTCGAGCACTCAAGATCAGTTGGCGGGAACATAAGCCAGTCTCTACAGCCTGTATTCCAGGCTGGATCACTCTCGGTTGTATAGAGCAGTTTGGGGAAGCAGCTGGGCAGGGCGTCGTTAATTCGCTTGGTTGCCTGCCCAATGATTATGTCTGTTGCTGCCGAGCAGAGCCCAGAGCCGCCGAAAATGCTTGTGTTTGTACTTTTGGCTGCATCAACGCCACACATCTTGCAGCCCTGCCCAGCCATCGCAATGTTGATGGCCCAATCTGGGAGTTCCCATAAGCGAACGTGCATGCTTGTGTAATCGTTGTTATCCACTCCAGCAGAGAGAATCCCGCCAATAGACTGACCCAGCGCCGTATCCCCCCCACCCTTGATGACCTCACACAGCACCACGGGTTGATAATGAGAGACAACTAGATAGTCCTGGCAAAAGTAACAGCAAGGACTAAAAACCTTATATTCAAGAGTCAGAGGATCGATGCTGAGAAGCCGAGCGACATTGACGCTCATGGCCCGCGCAGGTGGCGAAACAACACCGAGTCCCATAGTGCTGGCGGCCAGAGCTGCTGCGCTCAGCTTGGTGAAGCGGCGTCGGGTGAGGGGTAAGGAATCGATCACTTTGGTTTCCTCAGAAGGCTATGTCTGAGAATGCCCCCCTTAGTGACCCTGAAATGCACACGGTTCAGCGGCGGCTTCGGAGCAATCACGATAAAGTTGGCTCGTATGGACTTCTGAGGTTTCCCGTGGCTACACAATTTCTAGGCCTGCTGTGCCTGCTTCTCGGAATGGCCGCATTCTTCGGTCTGTGGTTGCTGACTATCAAAAACCGCACTAAGACGATTGAGGTGGATGCTCCAGCAAATATTGCCCCCCAGGTTGCATCTGGACCGCTTAGAGATGGGGTGTACTCGCTTGCCCCGTCCAAAGAGCAGGCCATAGAGCAATCAACCAGATCGACAGCCAAAGGCACAGGGCCTGCTGACAGCGGGGCTCAACAACCCCTCTGCATCGATCAGGCAGGGCTTGAAGTTGCCGAGGCCGTTGCAGCGGACGACCCTATGGCGAAAACTCACCTTGAGATTGCGAACCAGTTTTTCAGCATGGGGGATTTCGTAGGGGCAATTGAAATGTGCCAACTCATTCTGGATAACGAGGACGCATCACCAGCCCAGAAATCTAGCGCTGAGCAGCTTATTTTGGAGTGCGCGTAGGCTCACTCCATTAGCTCCCAAACAGCCTTGAGTTCTTCGATGCGGGCCAGCGTAGACTGAGCCTTCCTCTCCAAGCGACTGATGTTCTGCGGAGAGGTATCGAGCATCTGAGCAAGCTCCGCCACGGGAATCACTTGAGCGCCGGCCAATCCAGTGCGATGAGTGAGAACGAAGAAGTCCCGCTCACTCAAAGCTGCACGAATCAGCCCGACGACATAAGCTGCCTCGCTTTCTTCCTCCAGCTCTGCCACAAAGTCATTGTTCTGATCGGCAATGAAGCTGTGCATCCCCGCATCATCACCCTCAGAGTTAGAGAGGGTGTCCATAGACATAGCCCCATTGCCCAGGAGGTAAGGACGGAGCCCGTCCAGCTCGAACGGGGTGATGCCAGCTGCTTTGCACACGTATTCGTCACTGGCGCTCGGCATGTCGGTGTACACGGCACGAACACGACCAAGCATCTTGTGGCTACCTTCTGGAAGCCGAATTAGCTCCTGCTGAATGAGGCTGCGGATGATGGTTTGCTTGATCCAGGTGACGGCATAGGTAGAGAACTTCATCCCCTTTTCCGGGGCATAAAGACTGATGGCGCGAGTGAGTCCTTGGTAGGCCGCAGAGCGCACCTGATCGAAGTCAGCTGCGAATCGATGCTCACGCGCAACCTTTTCAGCAAGGCCTGCATTGATCATTGCGAACGCGCCAGAGAGGCGGTCAATGCGCTGATGGATTCGATGGAAGGCGGACCAGCTACCCAGCAGCTCGATCACAGGAACACCAGTTTCTAGCGCAACCCTGGCGATACGCTGCTGGCGCTCCAAAACGCCGAATCGGAATTCGCGCTTTGCCTTGGCCGGCATGATCGACTGAACGTAGCGGTTCGAGCCAAAGCATATTGCCGGCAACTTGTTCGACAGCCAGAACTGTTCGCAGAGCCGTTGGACAGTGGTACGGCTCAAGTGCATTTCGGATGCCACGTACATAGCCAGTTCGCGGCAGGCAGCGCTGAGGTCCCCGCATCGAGATTTGAAGGCGTTCACCGCCTTGGACAGGATCGCATCGTAGGGCACCAGCAAAGACAGCGCCTTGCGGAGCGAGTCCAGGGCCTCCATGTAAAAGAGGTCGCGCTCGCTCCCCTCAAGAGAATTCAGCGCATCCAGGCACTGGCGAACCAGCTGGATTCGATCCCGAGAATACTTGGAAAATTCAGCTGCGGGGATCGAGCCTTGGCGGAACCACTGGCCATCCACCTTGATCAGAGCCACGGCTTTATCTGCCTTATTCTCCTTGGTGAACGCCCCTTCCATTTCAGAAAGCAGATCGGCTACAACCTCGCGATCACAGGCCAGGGCCTGAATCTGATCAAGCGTGAGCTGAAAGACGGTGAAGCCAAAGGCCTGTTCCTGCTCAAGACTCAGGCGAAGACCTGCGCGTGGCGTGGTGGGGAAGTCAGGCAGAACATCCGGCACCACGAAGCCAGCCGGCTGAGGGATATGGTTCACACGGGCTTGTGTATTCATGGCTTGCTCCCAACGAAGCTGAATTTGTTGAACTCATCTTCGAAGGGAAATCCGTGTGTCATCGCCACGGGACGAAAAAAATCGGCAGCGCAAAGTGATCAAAAAATCACCATAGAGCGCCAGCCCAAGCCACTACACGTTGCTGCAAAGTTATCCTCTGACTTATCCAGAGGATCGGTGGATAACCCTAGCTACTGAATAGCACCTGGAGCAGCTGCCAGGATCGCAGCAAGAGCGGAAGCGCGGTCGATCCGAGCAGAGGATTTCTGGATAAACCTGACAGCATCAGATAGGGCGCGTCTCTCAACGCCCTGAATGTTGAGCTGTCTGCCAATAACCGCGAGCATCAGGTAAGCATCCAGCCGAGCCTGATCGCTTTTGAAGTCATAAAAATCTTGGATCATCGGATAGCCGCCGTTGCTCACGGCCATAGCCAGCTTAATGAGGGTCCTGTCATCGGCTGACAGCTTCAATCCACCGGATACCGCGTCGCGCACTATGTCGCCAGCATCTTGCTTCAAGCCGATCATGGTGTAGCAGCTAGCAACGTAGGCAAGCATCGAAAACTGATCCGCCTGCCTGCCTACCTCACCAAGAAGAACGTGCCGAAGCGCCTTGGCTCTCTCCAGGTCGCCATTTTTCAGCAGCGCAGGAAGCTTGATAATCAGCGCTTCCTCATATCGCCTCTGATCCAACTCGTATAGCACATTGAGAATTTCATCCACCTGGGAATCGGACATGCCCTTGGAGTACAGCACCAGGAAGGTCGAGAGTGTTTTGGCGCGAAGGTCGGCATCAGGAATGTCGTAGACCCTACCGATATGCTCCTTCGAGATTGGTTCGGATTCTAGGTTAAGCAGTGAACCAGCCTCTCGGTACTGGAGAGCCAGATCACTCGGAACGTATCCCTTCGGCTCAACAAGATTTGCAGCAATGGCAGCCGAACCAAACTCAAGGGCCGGAATTGCCCCCTGATCAACCTGGGGCGATAAGGCACTACTATCGTTGGCGCCGTCATCGGCGGGTAGTGCCGTTGCTGCATCAGCGGGTGAAGCGCCCTCCCCTTCAACGGTCGCCTCCTTCTCAGCCAGTTCAGTAGGGACTGTTGGCTGCTGAGGAGCGCTCTCCACTACGCTCGGAACTGGACAACTCCAGTGACCACTCTGGTCGCTTACTGTCGCTTGGCCCGCTTCATCGTGCGGCTGTGCTGGGTCGCTCGGCGGGCTCACATCCTTCGGCGCTGATGGCACTACAAAGTCACTAGCAACATCGGCATAGGCATGCGCCGCAAAAGCCTGCAAACACGGTTGATCGATGCCAGCAGCGCAGAAGGCTCCAACGGGCTCAATGAGCCATTGAGGGCTTGGAGAGGAACATCCGCCTAGGATTGCCGCCGAAAGCGGCACCAGCGGCGCGATAGCGGCCCGCAGAAGCATCTTCATGGCTTAGGCGCTATGGGGCTCACGGTTACGCCAGAATTTCGAAGCAATGCGATCACGCCGCTATTGAGGGCGGAATCATTCTGCCCGACAAAGTGGAAAACATGCGTACAGCGCAGCCTGATGCTCTCTGCTAGCGCCTGCTCACTCAGCGATGAGCTGAGCATTGAGAACGGGCTGCCCTGGCGTCGCGCAAAAGTCGAAATGCCTGACGCACACCCGTCATCCTCCAAAGCGAGCAGGCACTGGGGGGCGCGCTTAGCGAAGATAACCTCCAGGCAACTGGATACATAATCCTGATCAACGCACCCACCAAGAAACACGACCTTGAGCTTGTCCTGGGGGGCCTGCAAGTCGTCAATGAACTGCCCCATGGCAAGGGCCGCATCTGAGCTGAATGAGCAATGCGCAATTGATAGCTGGGCCGCATTAGTGATCAGCTGTCCATAGTGTTCGCGGTTGGAAAGCGCCTGCATGTAGATGCCTGCATACATAAGGCGCGGGCGGAGGGCTTCCCAATCAGGTCGGTCGCCACCAGTGAAGCCAACCCCATCCACCTCCAGTCGGAACAGCTCGGGATCATCCAGGTTGAGAAGGTACTTCCGATAGCGCTCATCCACGCCGGACAGCCTCTCAGAGTGGACAAAGTGCGCCAGCGACAGATAGCGTTCTTGTCTTCCTGTGGCGTCATCGATGTACCCGGTGAAGGGCATCGTCGCAAACGGATCAAACGTGATAGCTGGGCTCATTCCAAACCTGTCGTATGTAACCAGTGCTTTGCAGCAGTACGCATCCCAAGTGGGTTGGCTGGGCAGCCAGCCACATTCGAGCAGTAGTCTTTGGTGGCTTGCAAACGGGACGGCTCCCCTCTACCAAGAAGCCGGCTAGCGCAATGCGCACCCCATGCCTGCATTTCGCTCTTACTTAATAGTGCAGGCTTACAGCGCCTGATCAGACGCTCGCCGAGAGCAGTGATACGAGCATCATGCGCGTGTATCAGCAGACTTCCCCATTCGTCCGGGGACGCCTGATGCAGATTGCTCAAGAGAGCTTTGTCGGGCGCGAGGTATTCTGCTCCGTAAAGCTGGAAGTCCGGGTCCGCAACCAAGCTTGCACCTGATGCTCCAGACACTTCGAGTAAAGCCAAGCAGAGTTCGGGCTGGTTTTGCAGCTGAGCAACCCGTGACTTAATCAAAGTCGGATCGATGCCCAATCGGGCTGCGGTTGATCGATCAACTACTCCGAGGGGGCTTACGAAAGGGATTCTATTGAAATTCACACGGACAACTGGCTTGTGAATCTCGCCGGCCTCTGACCTGATGAACCTTGCTACTGACTCGCCAGCGTCCTCGATCAGCTCGGAAAGATCGCATTGAAGGTCAATCATGTACACGATGTTTCGATACTGAGGGTCAGTCCCCAGAGCAAGGAATACACCGAACTGGTTTGGCGCCATCAGCTGTTCGTGGCATATGAATACAGGCTTCAATGTCGAAAGGCTTTCGACCTGACCGTCAATAAGCCCGCAAAGCGAGGCAATCTGTCCAGGGGATGAATGCGCGATAGCGTGCGCGAACATCCCCGGATTAGCGCCAGCTAATGAGCCGGCGAACTCTTTCACGCATTCTGCACCCGAAAAATCCCCATACTTGCCGAGGACGTAATTGCGGCGACGTTGATCATTCCACTGCGCCGGCAGTTTATGGGGGTCAGTTTCGGGCCGGAGTAGAGACAAGGCACGACTTACGGTCAGCAAATCTAGGTAGTAAGCGCCCGATGGGAGTTCCGTGTTGGGCAGCGTGCTGAGGCACCTGTACAGAGCAAAGCGTATGTAGTTGTCGAGCGAAGACGTATTGCCTAGGCCGACATGAAGGGTGGCAGGGCTTCCGAATAACGATTGGGCCTTTCTCGACCATTCGTATTCAGTCTCCCCTGCCCCCAGGTCCTGATCGTAACAGTCCAGTTGCTCTATCGCTTGAGGGCTGAATGACACGTCTTGCCTCAACCTGATACGGGTTGAGTAGCGACGAATATCGGACTCTGTACAGACCAGCGAGTCAAACGCTACCAGCTGACCAAGCGCAGGCGTACCAATGTACTGGGCGTCATAGAAGTGGATGATGGGTTGCATGCCAATAGGCTCAGTCGTTACAACGAACCAACACTATCCAGCAACACCCCTATACGCCGCCACCCAACATGCAAGCAAAGGTAGCTAGTTCGGGTTACTACCCTGGTGCTGGTCGTTAGAATTGAGTGGACAGAAAGCCCGGCCAACAGCCTTATGAACAACGACACCCATGTTGCCTTTGCGCTCCACAGCGGGGTCGTCCATTTATGCCTGGATACTCGTCGCTCTCGCAAATCGCCGGTTCAAGCTCTTTGCCGAGAGGTGATTATCAGTGCGCCTCGCGCACCAGTTGACCCTGCGGACCTCGGCAATATCCAGAACTTCATCATCTGCAAAGGCTGCGAAGCTCGGTTCAACCTCATGGGCTATCGGCAGTTCTATACCCAAAAGCCTAACGCCGAGCGGCGGCATCAAAATCAGCTGCTGCTGTTCTGAGATTGCGCTTGGCGCGGGGCCTGAACTCCGTTAAATGCGCCAACATCGAGAATCGGGTAATCCTTGATGGTTTTGCGCACGCCCTCCCCCCAGCGATTGAGAGCTTCGATCTGCTTTGAGGTCAGGCGCCAGTATTCTTGTAGGCTGCCCAGCAATCGCTCCAGGAACTCTCTGCGCTCCGGCTTTGTGTTCTCGATTGCGACCCGCAGCCAGTAGGCCGCCCCAATACAGCGCTCCACATTCCTGTAGGAGAAGATGGTGTTCGACTTCTTCGACTTCGCCAACAACCGCTCAACGTAGAGTCTGGCGTCGCGCCCTAGGCCAGCCTCCGAAGACAACTGCCTGTGAAATTCGCGTAGCGTATGGGTGGCATTCCCGGTGAAACCCTGCATGTGCTCAACCCTTAGACGAAGGTAATCAGCAACCTCATCAGGCTCGGTCTTACCGCCAGGGCGCGGGCGAGCAGGCTCTGGGCGCAGCGTTTCATCGTCAGGGTCGTTGCCGGCCCCACCACGCACAGGCGCCTCACCTCGAACGACCAATAGCATCGCCATTCTGGAAAGATCGAGGACAGGCTCAGAGGGCGCACCAACATGAGTCTTGGCGCAGGACGGGCCAGCAAATGCCTCGACGCCTGAATCGTCACGCAGGACGATCAGGCGTCCACTTCGGAGGGGTCTGTTGCAAAAAACACAGTGGACTTGGCCTAGTTCATTTCGATCAATCCTGGCGTAGGTCCACTTGCTCATGCGACTACTCCTTCACGGTAAGTAACAACGTAGTTTTCCCGTCCACGACCAGCACTTTGGGCTTACCCGCAACAAGTACCGATGTGTCAGAAAAGGCTGCATTCTCGATGACAGGCTGCATGTTCACGCCGCATCCCAGCTGCTCCTTTCGCTCGATACCCTTGAGGTTCGAAACCTGCCCCACGACCTCAACCTTGTAGCTGTCGGGGTCTTCGCTTTCTACACGGCGCAGAGTCATCACCATGCCGGTGCGGTACTCAGCCTCGCGGCAAATCTCTTTGCCACGGGCCTTGTCCTTGATCGCGACTGTGTAACGGCCAGCGTCTCGAAGATCGAGTGTCTGGCGATCATCCGTCAGCGGATAGCTGAATTTCAGGGGTTCGTTGCCCCCCTCCGATACGGCAACTTCCAGGCTGGCGGCGTTAGCCGTACCTGCCACGAAGCTCAGAATAAGTGCTTGTAAGCGCATTACTGCTCCTGTGCTCGATTTATAGTGCTTGCGAAGGCAGCGGCAAGAATCCGCCCGACATGGAGGTCTTTCCAGCGCGGATCAGGAGCCCCCTTCGATTGGACCTTCAAGGCGGCTAGGTCGATAACCTCAAGGCCTAAAGACTCACCGCAGGCTGGGAGTCCAAAGCCTTCCGACAGGGCCTTGAAAAGAAGAGCCGGCTGCCCTTCTGGGTATGACGGTTCAGCAAACGTGAAAAAGCTCTCGTAGCGAGTGACCATATCGGCCAGCAGATCATGAACCATGGGCGCTGGAAGCTCGATATAGAGGCGTTGCTGGTTGAGCTTGATCACGCTGGCATTCATTTGGGAAGGACTCGGATTTCGGCGTTGTGCTGGATTTTGTTGCCGAACGAGACTTTAACCGGCTGATTTTCCAGCTCCATGGCAAACGGAATCACAACGCGGTCGAGGTAAACGGGCGGGTTGACCGACGACTGTAGCTCGGAGTCGAGCACGTACATGTGATCAATCCCGATACAGGCTACAAATTCAGACCCTTGAACTGCGGTTCGAGAGACGCGGAGATAGAAACCCTCGGGGAACTCGAAAAGCTCCCCCTGTTGGACCAGACCGTTCGACTCGGCGCCAAGCATAAAGGTCTTCTGACGCTGGAAGTCTCTCGCCAAAACGCGAGAGCCCAGGCCTTGTGGCACATCAATGGAATAGCGATTGAAGTTGTACCCTTCATCGCCCTCACGATCAGCCTCGATTTCAATGCTGACCTTGAATGTGTCACGGCCCATCGGGGGAAGACCAGTCGGTTGATACACCTCCCCTTCTCGCCATTTCGGCTCGCACGCGAGCGCATCGCTGGAGTAGTGCTTTTCGGTAACGACAACAGTCCCAGAGTGGGCTTTGGAGTCGTAGGTATACGAGGAAATATTCGGCTCAGGCGGCGCAGAGGCGCAGCCTCCCAGCAGAGCCGCAGCGAGAGCGGTGAAGGTGATTTTTTGCATGTGGTCGTGCCTATCCTGCCCTGCTCAACCCCAGGCTCCGCAGTGCGCTCTCCATGGCCGCGCCAGTGACCGGGGCACTTATGGTTGCAAGCGCACCGCTTTCACTCCCGTTCGCGAGGATTGGACCCTTCCAAACCCGCAAAATCGGGATAGATGACTTCGGACCTGGAATGCTGCGTATGAGGTTGATTAGAGCGTGAGCTGACGTGTTCTCCATGAACCCGTCTTCCAACAACAGCAGACATGACATGGGGTGCTGGATGCAACTCAATAGGGGGGCAGTTTCTCTCACCGCAAGGGTCTGATAGCCAGACTGATTCAACAACAACGTGTAGTGGAATGCTGACTTGGCCTCCCGAGTAGCAATTACAGCGATCATACCCAACTCCTTTATCGCCTCCAGGCGAAGGCGCCGGCCTGAGCATAACGAGTAAGTCCGTCGAGTTGGCATGCACACCAGAGGAATATCCCCTCAAATACAGGAGTGAACGGGAGGGGTATGGAAGATTTGAACTCACAGTCTGGCCTGGACAGCTGGCCAGTCCCTGTAAAAGTCTTTGAGGGCGCGGAGAAGTTGGTACGGCTGACTAGCCTTCCGCAAGAACTCAAACAAAAGGCATGGCGTGAAATTCGCTCGAACAACCCGCCGTTAGCCGCACTGCTCAAAGAGCAGGCCTTGCAAGACCTAGTGGAGTTCTTCGACGCGGATATTTTTGTTGAGGCTGAGCATGCGCCCTCACTGCCAGTAGAACAGCTGAGAGGGCGCAGGCCGGAATGATCAGGCTGTCATCGCCTTGGCACCAAACTGCCGCTTGAGCTGCTTGAATAGCTCCATTTTCTGCGGAGCCGGGAGCGCTTCCGCTGGTCCGTCGCTGACCTCATAGAGAGGGCTCGGGTCGAGCGCGCAATGCTCAGGTTGACTTAGCGACTGCTCAGCCTTCAATTGTCCATCGACAGACAGAAGATCATCGACTTCACCTCCTGCCCGCCCATAGGCGTTCACCAGGGTTTCCAAGCATGTATCCGCGTCAGGCCCTTGTTGGCTCGGGTTTTTGGCCAGCAAGGTGAGCATTTTGGTGTAGGCCTCCTGAATTTGATCAGCGGTAGGCTCATGCTCTTTCAGCCAAGCCCTGACTCGTTCGGTATATGTTGGGCTGTCATCACACATAGAAATTTCTCAGGCTGCTTCTAGGAGCTGGCATTCCACAACAGCAAATGCAGTGTCATCGCCAATGCCTGATTTATGTTTTTATTTCAGAGCAAGCGATTGATTAGCATCGCTGATATATCCGCGCATGCGCGGGAAATCGATAGGTTTTCGACCTATCTTCGCCCAATAAAGCGCAGCCAGTCGCGAGGACGGCTGAATAGGCGCGACAGCTCGCAACTCTTTGAAATTCATGAATATTCAGCCTTGAATGCGCCTAATAATGGCTGCATAGCCACGCTCCTACGTGAAATCTGAGATTTCCACAGGAGGTAGCCCTGCAAGATTTCACATAGAAGCGCGTGAGCCGGTAAAGCTATTGCAACATGAATAGCGGATTAGCTATTGGGCATGACTTATCGATCCGCCAGATCAATCCGCGCATGCGCGGATAATACCAGCGCCATTTTTCACTCAGTAGATGCCAGTTGCCGCTTGAAGAACGCGAAACTGGCAATCGGACACCGACCGATCACTATCAAGCAGTTCACGAAGCTGTCGGAACACGCCTGGGTTGTCCGAGACTGCCTTGGTAATCTCAGAAAGCTTGATGTATTGATCTGCCCCGATTTTCTCATGGGATAGGGAGCAACTGCATTGCCTTGGGTGGAAATTCGGGGGCACAGATATTAGCGTGAAAGCGAATCTGCTCTTGGAGAAATGGCCTTGCACCGCAACTTCTACGCTATCGCGCTGTGCGCTCTCATCGCCGGCTGCACAAGCAGCTGGATTGCCGATCCGAGCCCGGCAACACGAAATCTGGTTAATGATCTGCGCCTGGACGGGTTCGAATGCAATGCACGCCTCTCTACTATTGAGTGCATACAGAAAGAGCCCGTGCGACAAAAGCAGCCCTCGAAGTGCGACTCATCTAAGGGGTGCGTGGAGCAACCTGCTCTATTGCTCTACAACCGCTACCACATCGAACAGCAAGACACCGGCATTCCGACCGTGCATCACGATGTAGTGCAGCAAGTTGAAAGCAAGCTGCTGGGTGGAGAGAAGGGCGCTCAGCAGTGAGTTGAATGTCTGCCATCTATCCTCGCAGGCTGAGTCGCCATCAGCCTGCGGGGTCAATCACAAGGCTTTCTGCCTCGCTCCAGTGATCCGGGGAAACACTTCCGGTAATCATCGCGTAGCGCATTCCTATCGTTGGCCTGCCAGCCTTCAACAGATACGCAGCAGCCCCAGCGCACATCTTTTCAGCCTCGTAGATGCGACGCTTATCGAGCTGGAATTCGTCATCCTCAACCAATTCCTCGTCAGCCTCTTTTGCCTCTGTATTCAATGTCTTTTGACATCCTCCCCCACCTTCGCGGTGTCCGCTCAGGAGGGGGATTCCTTTACAGGCGTTAGCCGTTTGCTCGGCTAACAGGTTCCTGCTGCTGACGGCTTTACAGCGCCGTTCACTTCACAGGCTAACCGGGCTACGTCCAGCCCTTCGTTGCTTAGGCGTGCCTCACCACGGCGAAGCACGTTGATTGCGCCCACCACGTCAGCGTTGTTCGCATAGCCGCACTGCACGCACAGGAACTGTGCCTGGGTCTTGCGGTTGTCTGCGCTGACGTGACCACAGCACGG
>NZ_NIUB01000021.1 GCF_002197815.1 Pseudomonas oleovorans subsp. oleovorans | reverse complement strand
TCTGGGTTGAGGCTGGAGAGCTGTGCCATCCACCGCGAAAACTGAACCGCTTTCATGATAGATCCCTCATGCTGGGAAAGATCACGATTCAGTTTAGACCACTGCAACAGATAACTCAGACAGAGCCATTTTCATGGTGGTCTGCGTCGGCGAACCATTACCTCTGCGCAACAGCGTTCTGACCCTGGCCAGAAGCTCTGAGAAAGCAAATGGCTTGATCAGGTAGTCGTCCGCACCCAGCTCCAACCCTTTAACGCGGTCTTCCACACCATCGCGTGCCGTCAAGAACAGTACGGGGACGTCTTTTCCTGCTGCGCGCAACATGCGCAGCACTTCCCAACCGTCCAGCCCAGGCATCATTACATCCAGAATTAGCAGGTCATAGGCTTCGCTAAGTGCATGCTGAAGGGCATCTGTACCGGTCATAACCCGGTCGACATTGAACCCAGCCTCGGTGAGACCTTGCTGGAGGTACGTACCGGTTTTGGGTTCGTCTTCAGCTACCAGTAGTTTCATGTGTGCAGACTCCAAAAGTCGGGTGGCCTGAGTTTGCAGGCAAACCGCGGCCCCAACCAGAAGCTTACGAAAATGTAATTCTGACTTCAGCTCACTGACAGGGTGGCTTGTCTAGGGTGCAAGCATGAGTACTAGGTTGTGCTCTCGGCCCTCGACAGACCAAAAGCAGAGGTGCCGGCCATAGTTTGCACTGATGGAGACTGCCCATGAAATCGCTGAAACCTTTGCTTCTGGTTGGTTCGCTACTGCTGTCTTCCATGGCTTGGGCCGAAGGGGGCAGCGACCGTGTATTCGAGCGCATCCAGCAGATGCGCGACAAAGCAGAAGCCGTGCTGATCCAGGCGGAGAAGGCCCCGGTCGGCGAGCGGCATGTGCACATGAAGGAGCATATGAACATGCTCGAAGACATCATGAGCCAGCTGCACAACGAACATCCCGCGCCAAACATGTCTGCCGAAGAGCATCTGGCCTGGATGGAAAAGCATGACAAGCTGGTAGACGACGTGCTGGGTCAAATGATTCGAGAGCACAAGCTGATGATGGCCGACAAGGAATGCCATCAGTAAAGATTTCCCCCATCTTACAGGCCTTTCGTGATTGCTCCTTCGGCCTAGCGGCGCCTTTATGGCGCCGTGCTTTTTCCCAGCTGACGCAATTGTAGTTTTGGGGTCAGCGGCCTGGCAGCAAGCGGGGAATAGCATGAGATTTCCAGCACCCATCTCGAGGTCTCACCATGAAACGCTTACCCCTTAAACTGCTGATCAGCACTCTGTTCATCAGCACCACCTTTCCGGCATTTGCCGAGGTCGGCGGCAGTAGCAATGGCATTGGGCAGCAGGCCCAGGCGACGCCAGCGACTCGTACCATCTTGGTAAAGATGGACGACATCAACTACAGCCAGAAAACGATCGATGTGAAGCCAGGTGAAACCGTGCGCTTCGTTCTGAAGAACGAGGGCGCGTTGATGCACGAGTTCAACATCGGGCAGGCAGCGTCCCAGCTGGAGCACCAGCGCAAGATGGCGTCCTTGTTCAAGGACGGCACACTGACCCCGACCGGCATGGCCGAGCGCATTGTCTGGCATGAGCGTTATGGCATGGGAGACTCCAACCCTCCAGGCTATCCGGAAGTCATCAAAGCCAAGCATGACGACCCGAACGCGGTTCTCGTCGAGCCCGGCACAACCAAAGAGTTCGTGTGGACCTTCCCTAAGGCGGGCAGTTTGAGCTTCGCCTGTACATTGCCTGGGCATTACCAGGCGGGGATGGTCGGTGAGTTTGCTCTGCGTTAGTCCGGCATCGGTGCTACCCGTTGGCCGCGAGCTGGGTAGCACCGATCTGACGAACCTTACTGCGATGTAGTTTTCACGTCAGCGTACCGCCAGCTGCACCTCATTAGCATCGGGACTCATCCCTCCTCAACACCTCAGAGGCACACCATGAAACTCAGACCCGCTTTCATAATCACCACCCTTGGCTTGCTGCTCAGTGCTGCCAATGCGCTGGCCAGCCCGGGCCACAAGAAAGACAGTATTGGGCAACCGGGAGACGGTCAGGCAGTAGATCGCACCATCGAAGTCCGGATGGGGGACATCTTCTTCGAACCCAAAGCAATGGAGATCAAAGCAGGCGAGACAGTTCGCTTCGTCCTGAAAAATGACGGTGCATTGCTACACGAATTCAATCTTGGCAAAGCGGCATCCCATGCCGCGCACCAGAAAGAGATGGCCGCGATGTTTCAGAACGGCACGCTGTCCCCTACAGGTGCACATGACATGAGCAATATGGGCCATGCCATGGGCGGCATGAAGATGGTCGGTATGGAACACGATGACCCCAACAGTGTTCTTGTCGAACCTGGAGCACGCGAAGAGTTGATCTGGACCTTCTCCGCCGCCACCGAACTGGAGTTCGCCTGCAATATTCCAGGACATTATCAGTCGGGAATGGTCGGTAAGGTGACCGTACGCTGACGTTTATTGATACTCGCCAACTCCGTCCAGTCTGAGACACCTATACTGATCCGGCCGCCATTGAAACGAGGCTATTGTCGTGGACCATACCCATCACACCAGTACCACTGAGCCGCCTTTTTGGAAGAGCAAGATTGGCATTGCGCTGATCATGCTGGCCGTAATCGGCATCTTCTATGTAGCGCGTGAGCATTACGGTCATCTTTCGCAGGCCCTGCCGTACCTCATCCTGCTGCTATGCCCGCTGATGCATCTGTTTGGCCACAATCACGGCGGGCACTCCCACTCCAGCAGCACCGCTGTTTCCAAGGACGAAGAAAGGACATAGATCGCATGCAAAAGACCTCCTGCCATCATGACCAGGATCATTCACATAACTCGCACGCCCACTCCGAGAGCCAGCGCGACCCGGTGTGTGGCATGGAGGTCAAACCTGATGGCCCTTATCGCGAGAGCTTTGAAGGGAAGGCCTATCATTTCTGCAGTGCGAAGTGCCTAGAGAAATTCCAAGCAGATCCTCATCAGTACATGAGCCATCAGTCTCATGGGGAGCATCACCAGCACGCGACTCCAGCACCCACATCGACACCTGTAGGTGCTGAATACACCTGCCCGATGCATCCAGAAATCCGTCAACCGGCTCCCGGAAACTGCCCGATCTGCGGGATGACGCTGGAACCTGTCATCCCGGAGCTGGAAGAGGAGGAAAACCCAGAGCTGAAGGACTTCTCGCTGCGGTTCTGGTGGACCCTACCGTTGACCGTCATCGTGACCGTATTGGCGATGGCCGGCCATTCCTTGCAACTGTTTCATGGCACGACCCAGAACTGGGTCGAGCTGGCTCTGGCGACGCCCGTGACGCTATGGGTGGCTGGGTATTCTTCACCCGCGGCATTGACTCCATCCGCCACCGCAGCCCCAACATGTGGACCCTGATCGGTTTGGGAACGGCCGCTGCCTACCTCTACAGCGTGGCCGCTACCTTGGTTCCGCAGTGGTTTCCGGCGGCCTTTGCCCAGGACGGACGTATCGGCGTCTATTTTGAAGCAGCCGCAGTGATTATCTCACTCACGCTGTTGGGCCAAATGCTCGAACTCAAGGCCCGCTCGCAGACTTCGGCAGCCATCAAGTCACTGCTGAGGCTGGCACCAAAGACTGCGCGTCGCATCAAGCCCGATGGCCAGGAAGAAGATATTCCGCTGACACATGTCCATCAGGGCGACCACCTACGTGTCCGGCCGGGAGAGAAAGTCCCGGTGGACGGTACGGTTCTAGAGGGTGAGAGCGCCGTCGACGAGTCGATGCTTACCGGAGAACCGTTACCCGTGACCAAGCGGGTAGGGGATGCCCTTATCGGTGCCACCCTGAACACCCACGGCAGCCTGGTGATGGAGGCGCAGAAGGTCGGTGCCGAGACCATGCTGTCGCAGATCGTTCAGATGGTGGCCAGAGCCCAACGTTCCAAGGCCCCCATGCAGCGTATGGCTGATGCGGTGGCAGGGTATTTCGTGGTCGGGGTGATCCTGATCGCGATTCTGACCTTCTTCGGCTGGGGGCTATTAGGGCCGGAATCAGGCTGGGTATTTGGCCTGATCAATGCGGTGGCGGTGCTAATCATTGCGTGTCCCTGCGCTCTGGGTCTGGCAACCCCGATGTCCGTCATGGTTGCGACTGGCAAGGCCGCTAGCAGCGGTGTGTTGTTCCGCGATGCCAGCGCCATCGAAAATCTATGCAAGATCGACACGCTCATCGTCGACAAGACTGGAACCCTGACTGAGGGGCGTCCCGTATTCCATAGTGCGGAAGGGACAGGCGGTTACGACTCCAATGAAGTGCTGCGCCTGGCTGCTAGTCTCGACCAGGGTAGTGAGCACCCGCTGGCTCATGCCATCGTCGATCATGCGCGCGGTCAGGGCATTGCACTGGTCAAACCGGACACTTTCGAATCAGGCTCGGGTATTGGTGTGCGCGGCCAGGTCGATGACCATCAGCTGCAGCTCGGCAACACCGCACTGATGGACGAGGCGGGCGTCGATATTACCCCGCTGCGCAATCGCGCCGAGCAACTGCGTCTGGAAGGCATCAGCATCATCTATTTGGCCGTTGATGGTCGCCTGGCGGGACTCCTGGCCGTTTCCGATCCGATCAAGCCTACTTCTCAACAGGCTGTCTCCAAGCTTCAAAGCGAAGACGTAAAGGTCATCATGGCCACTGGTGATGGCCTCACCACAGCAAGAGCCGTGGCGAAGCAGCTCGGAATCGAGGAAGTGCATGGTGAGGTCAAACCGCAGGATAAGGAGAAACTGGTCGCCGATTTGCAGGGCTATGGCCGTCGTGTCGCCATGGCGGGTGACGGCATCAACGATGCGCCCGCCCTGGCCAGGTCTGACGTAGGTATCGCCATGGGCACCGGTACCGATGTGGCGATGAACAGCGCCCAAGTGACGCTGGTCAAGGGAGATCTGATGGGCATCCTGCGAGCGCGCACCCTGTCAGTGGCAACCGTGAAAAACATGAGGCAGAACCTCGCCTTTGCGTTCCTCTACAACGCGATGGGAATCCCGCTAGCAGCGGGGCTGCTGTACCCGCTGACGGGGCATCTTCTGTCGCCCTTGATTGCTGCGCTGGCGATGAGTGTCAGCTCGGCGTCGGTGGTCTTCAATGCTCTGAGGTTGAAATCAACGGACATCGGATAGGCTTCCATACCACCGACCAGGTGATTATTCAGAAGCGCATCTGACCGGAAAATGCCGTACGGTAGTTTCCGGTCCGACCTATCTGTCGCAACACATAGTGACGAGGTGACGTTCGATGGACTGTTGCCGCTGCGGGTAGGAGACTGGTCGTCGTTAACCCATGAGGACTCTCCGTGGCCCGCATTCGCAGACTGATTATCAGCAACTTCCGATCTATCCAGGCGCTCGACTGGGTGCCGGCCCCAGGAATTAACTGCCTCATAGGTCCTGGCGATAGTGGAAAGTCCAGCATCCTGGACGCGATTGACCTTTGCGTCGGCGCCCGCCGAGGCGGCACGTTCGGCGACATGGACTTCTTCGCATTAAACGTCGATGTACCCATCACCATCAGCGTGGCGCTTGGCGATCTGCCGTTATCGCTGATGGATATCGATGTCTACGGCGAGTTCTTGCGTGGATTCCATCCCGGTACGGGGGAAGTCGAAGACGAACCGCGAGCGGGGCTGGAGACCGTCATCACCTTGGGTCTGCAAGTTGGTGCCGATTTGGAGCCTGTTTGGACACTTTTCTCCGAGCGCGCGGAGCAGCAGCAACTTGAACGCACTCTTCCCTGGAAAGAACGAGCGGCACTAGCGCCCGCCCGTATCGGCAGCTTTGCGAGCTCGAACCTGTCGTGGAGTCGTGGCTCAGTGCTCAATCGACTTACCGATGAGCGCGCCGAGCTTGGTGCTGAACTGGCGCGCGCCGCTAGGCAAGCAAGAGCGAACTTTGGTAATCAAGCAGCCGAACATCTGACCCAGACGCTTGAGGTCGTGCAACGCACAGCACAGCATCTTGGCGTTTCGGTCGGGGCTATGCCTCAGGCGCTCCTTGACGCACATTCTGTGTCGATTGGCGAGGGGGCGATCGCGCTGCACAGTGAAACAGGTATTCCGCTGCGCTCCCTTGGCACGGGCTCGTCACGCTTGCTAGTGGCAGGGCTTCAAAGGGCTGCGGCCAGCGCCGCGCCAATTGCCCTGGTTGATGAGGTGGAATACGGGCTTGAACCTCATCGGCTCATGCGATTCCTGGACTCGCTGGGTGCAAAGGACGCTGCCGCTCCGTTGCAAGTGTTCATGACGACGCACTCGCCGGTCGCGCTGCGCGAGCTGTCCGGCAGCCAGTTATTCGTTGTTCGGTCAGCACCTCAGCGCCACAGTGTTATGCCAGCTGGGGAAGCCAACGAGGTACAAAGTACCCTTCGGAAGGACCCCGAAGCATTCCTCGCCAAATCCATCATCGTTTGCGAGGGGGCCAGCGAGGTTGGCTTCGCGCGTGGCCTTGACCAATGGTGGGTCAGTCTTGGCGCTACCTCATTCCTGGCCCATGGCGGCGCGTATGTGGACGCCGGCGGGGGAAGCCCCGATAACAGTCTTATCCGGGGAACAGCACTTCTGAACTTGGGTTACCGCGTGATGGTTTTTGTAGATGCCGACAAGCCTTCGACCGCGGGGCTCGCTGAAGCATTCTTGGCCGCCGGCGGGCAAATTCTTACATGGCGACCAGGCCTCACTCTGGAGGACGAGATCTTCCGCCATCTCAGTGAGCAAGCACTCGATGCACTTCTGGCGAAAGCCGAAACAATAGTGGGTGCAGAGCTGATGAACGCACACATTCAGACGAAGTCCCAAGGACGTGTGACACTACATGACATCAAAGCTGAAAGACTTATTCAGGGCTACTTGCCCGCGACGCGAGAGCTTTTGGGAGCTGCATCTCGTATCCGCAACAGCGGGTGGTTCAAGTCGTTGACAACCTATCAGGAGGTTGCAAGGGACATCGTCGGCCCGTCTCTACAGAACGCCGACCCGGGCTTCATGGCAGTCACGAATCAGCTCTGGACGTTTACAAGTGCCCCCTGAGATTGATCTTTTCGCTATCGAGCGTGGCTCCATAACGGCCCCCGCAGGTTGTGGAAAAACGCAATTGATTGCCGAGACGCTCATCGCGCATACGCAGAGCAAACCCATCCTCGTACTAACGCATACGAACGCCGGCCTTGCGGCCTTACGGGCGCGCCTGAGACGAGCCGGTGTTCCTAACTCCGCATATCGAGTCTCCACCATTGACGGATTCTCGATGCGCCTGATCGCTAAGTTCCCAGCGCGAAGCGGCCATAACCCGCAGATCCTACAGCTGCATCAACCCAATACTGACTACCCGGCAATTCGGGAGGCCGCCATGCAGTTGTTGCAGGCCGGTCACCTCGCTCAGCCCCTTCGCGCCACCTATGCACGGTTGCTTGTCGACGAGTACCAAGACTGCAACGTCGTCCAGCACGCCATCGTGTCTGGTTTGGCCCAGGTGCTTCCGACCTGCGTGCTCGGTGACCCGATGCAAGCCATATTCAGCTTCCGTGGCAATCGACTGGTGCATTGGGCGAATGAGGTGCAACCCCTGTTTCCCGCAGCGGGAGAGTTGAGGATACCGTGGCGCTGGCGGCTGGCTGGAGCTGAGAACCTCGGGCAGTGGCTGCTCGCCATAAGGCAACAACTTCAAGCTGGTCAGCCGGTGGATCTGCGCACGGCTCCAGCAGAAGTGCGTTGGGTGCAGCTAAACGCCGGAACCGAAGTTCAGCAGCGACTGGTGGCCGCGAGAACCGAAGCTCCCAACGCTCAGGGTAGCGTCCTCATCATCGGGGACTCCATCAACGTGCAAGGTCGCCATCAGCTCACGAGCCAGACACCCGGTGCCATGGCCGTAGAAGCCGTCGACCTGAGAGATCTCGTCAACTTCGCCAGGAACTTTGACTTGCAGGGTGCCAATGCTCTGGCACAACTTGTGGAGTTTGCTTCCAGCGTAATGACGGGGGTAGGTGCAGCAAACCTGCGAACGCGCGTGGAGTCGCTGCGTGCAGGAAGGGCCCGAACGCCTCCGACCGCGGCCGAGGCTGCGGCGATCGATTTCGTAGCAGCGCCAACATTGGGGCAAGCGCTCCGTGTGATCGATACGCTCGCTGAGCAGCACGGGGCACGTGTATACCGACCGGAGGTTCTGTACTGCTGCCGGTCTGCAATGCAAGCGGTGGTGGGAGGTGCTGCCGACTTTCTGAGTGCAGCCATTCAAGCGCGAGAGCGCAATAGACACCTTGCCCGACCGATCGCAAGACGCTCTGTAGGCAGCACATTACTTCTCAAGGGGCTGGAGGCGGATGTCTCGGTTGTCCTGCATCCTGAGCTTATGACCCCCCAGAATCTATACGTCGCACTGACGAGGGGCGCAAGGCATGTCGTGGTGTGTTCACCAACCCCCATCCTTACGCCCGTGGTAAACGGCTGATCCTTTTGTAGCGCTTATGGGCTTGACCTTGCCATCGTGTCAAGGTCGATGCTGTCCGCGCGGTAACTTGAGCCGCGGACGAAATGAGGTGAAAGACATGTTTAGTCTGAGTGTTGCGGGGATGGGCTGTGGCAGTTGCGTGAGCAAAATCACGAAGGCCATTCAAGCTCTGGATCAGGATGCACGAGTAGAAGTGGATCGAGCGGCCGGCAAGGTCACCGTTGAGAGCACAGAAAGTGCCGAATCGATCCGCGAACTCATCCAGGAGCTTGGCTATTCGGCCCAGGTCAGCGCTTGAGCGCTGACCTGCTATCCCACTAAATCCCCAGTTCTGAGAGCTCTTTTAGCCCTGGGATACTGGTGACCTCGTTGGTCATACCTTCTGAACCATCTCGGCCGCGAAGCCAGTTTGAGTGATCGCCTGGCTCGCGCATTTCCAGCGTGTCATAGGAGTACCGCTTGCGCTTGAACAGGCTTTTCAATGCAGCGAACTCGTGGCTTTTTTCGTCTTCTATGCCGACGACTTCTCCTGCAAGCCGCTCCCAGTGACCAACGCCGTCGGCCAGCATTGCCTGATAGGTCTCCGGGTCAAGCAAGGCTTGCTGTTTGAAATGAATGATGCGGTGAGTCATAGAAGCGCTCGGAGTGGCCAAAGAGAGAGCGCTAGCCTAAAGGTTCCGGGTCATTCGTGTAATAGCTGGCCGCGCTTTAGCAAACCGTCGTTGACCCACAACTTCAACCAGGTCGCGGCTTGCAAGGGAGCTTGCTCGCCATGCGTGGCGCTCAACGACTCGCAGAGTTCAGCGAACGATCCGCCCTCGATGAGAAACTGCAATGCCGAAGCCTCCGCTGGCTCCAGGCTCCGGTACTGGCAGACGAGTTCATGACGCCAAACAAGACAGGCTAGGTTCGTTGGCAGGCGGGTAATATCAGGCAGCAAGCTGCCGGACTTGGCGGCTTTCCACAACTCCAGCGTGTTGTACTGCAGCTGCAACCACCGGGCAGATGCAGTCAGGGAAACCCTGAGTGAAATCCAGTCTTCAGCCGAAAAATCACTCATGGTCTCCAGCGAAAGCGCTTCGACATCCTGAGCGTCGAAGGCCAGTGTAAAGGCCCATTCCAGTTCCGCGAGTTCGCGCATCGGCGATAGTTGGGGTTCTTCGACGTAGCTGCTAATGAACTCGGGCAGCTTCTCGCCCAGCCAGCGAATGCTGAAATGTCGTGGTGGCCAGGCGGCCAAGTAGGCCAGTGCGAGCTGCTCGAATGATTCGTTGCCGATCCAGTGAAGCAGGGCAGGGAAGTCTTCTCGCAAGACCGCAAGCAGGCGCGAACGGTAAGCGTTGTGGTAGATCTGCAGGCCTTCGAGAGCACTCAGCGCTGTGCTACCTCGGATCTGCTCCAAAAGCTCGTTGGAGGGCAGGGCACTGTCACCTGTCAGGTAAGTTTCAAATGCAGTCTGTAGGGCGATCAGGCTCAAGGGGTGGCCCCCGATATCACAGATTTGGCGATAGCACGGGCATGTGCTAATTCGGACAACAGCTCTTCCAGCGGCGGAAACTGGTCATCCCGCTCGATCAAGGTCGATGTCGGGCCCAAGTAGCTCAAAGTCTTGCTGTAGAGAGACCAAACCGGATCAGCGATGGGCTGGTCATGGGTGTCGATGAGGTACTGCCCGTAATCGCTGTGCCCGGCCAGGTGAATTTGCCGAATCCGCTCGTGCGGCAATTCCATGATGAACTGCCAAGGGTCGAAACCCTGGTTGCGCGAACTGACGTAGACGTTGTTCACGTCGAGAAGCAGCTCGCACCCGGTCAGGTAACTGAGCTCCGAGAGGAACTGAGACTCGCTCATGCTGGATGTTGTCCACTGCACGTAGGAGGAAACGTTCTCCAGCACGATGGGACGTTCCAAAACATCCTGCACCAAGCGCACCCGGGCCGCGACATGCAGCAGGCTCTCCTGGGTAAACGGCAGCGGTAGCAGATCGTGAAGTTGATGGGCGTTGCCTCGACTCCAGCACAGGTGATCAGACACCCACTGAGGCTGCACCCGATCCGCCAGCTGCTTGAGCTGTCGTAGGTAGTCTATGTCCAAGGCATGTGAGCCGCCAATCGAAAGAGATACTCCGTGCATCACCAGGGGGTAGTGCTCGCCGATCGCATCAAGGAAGTAGAGAGCCTTGCCGCCCTCCACCAGGTAATTCTCGGAAATGATCTCGAACCAGTCGACCGCAGGCCGTTCCTCCAGGATCTGCCGGTAATACTCGTTACGAAGGCCAAGACCGAAACCCAGAGTTTTGCGCTTACTCATTCGAGACTCCAGCAGGGGAGTGGCATGCACTCCCCTGAACCGCCTTATTCGCTGGTTTTGCCACCGGCTTCGTCACATTTGGTCTGGGTCATCAACTTGAACCCTTGGCCTTTGCATTCGCCTTGGCCTTTGCAGTCGTTTTTCGCGGTCATGCAGTCGTTCTGCCCTTTGCAACCATTGATCCCGAAGCACTTCACTTCTGCTGCTTTGGTTTCCTGAGCAGCCTGGACGGGCAGGGTGGAGAACAGGCTGGCGGCCACCAGAGCCAAGGCGGCACCGGTAGCTACGTTGGATTTGTTCGACATAGTGGCTATCTCTCTTGATTGTTTGATGGTCGCGATCCGTCGGTGCGAATGAACGAGTTAGCTCAGGCATTGCTACCGATCAGGCCCATGGAATCCGCAAGGCTGCGCGGGCAGGAAGACAGTACCGAGCCTTCAGGAGGGCCTACAAGAAAGAAATAGCAAACTGACAGAACTGTAATGTTCGGATCAGGTTGCTGACAGGGCGTCGTGGTTAACGTAGCAGCGAGCTTAACGCTCGTCCCCACTAGTTACAGGGGCTTCTAAACTTCTGAGGATTAACGAAATGAAATCGATCAAAACCCTGTTTGTAGTTGCTGCCCTGAGTGTTTCCAGCCTGGCGATGGCCGAAGGCGGTGCTGATCGCACGTTTGCACGCATGGAGCAGGCACGCCAGACGTCTCTGGAGGCCTACCGGGTGGCCCAGCAGCAGAAAGTTGAGGCTCCTGTAGCCAGCAGTCCAACCGAGCAAGCAGAGCACACCAACTGCTGAAGTCATCTACCTTACAGAAATGTAATCACCCGGATGGTTGAAATATGGCAGTTTCATACTGCTCATCGTCGGTAAGGCATTGTGCAATGCACCGACGTGGAAAGTTGAGGGGTAAATCCCCGACATTGAAGCAGCCATGAACCCGAGACCGGGCACACCATCACCGGCTCATTTGACGGATTGGACATAACGGCATGCAAAGCAAAACCACAAGGCGCACCTTCGTCAAAGGCCTGGCAGCCACCGGTATTATCGGCGGACTTGGCCTGTGGCGCACGCCGGTCTGGGCGGTGAACAGCCCCGGCCAGCCCAACGTACTGACTGGTAACGAATTCGACCTATTCATCGGTGAAACCCCGGTGAACATCACCGGCGCAGCGCGCACGGCCATGACCATCAACGGCTCGCTCCCTGGGCCGATTCTTCGTTGGCGCGAAGGCGATACCGTCACATTGCGCGTGCGCAACCGCCTCAAGGAGGACACCTCCATCCATTGGCACGGCATCATCCTGCCGGCGAACATGGATGGTGTTCCTGGCCTGAGCTTCCATGGCATCGCCCCTGACGGCATGTATGAGTACAAGTTCAAGGTCAACCAGAACGGCACCTACTGGTATCACAGCCATTCTGGGCTCCAGGAGCAGCTCGGCGTATACGGCGCGCTGGTCATCGATGCCAAGGAGCCCGAGCCCTTCAGTTACGACCGTGATTACGTCGTGTTGCTGAGCGACTGGACGGATGAAAATCCAACGCGGGTACTGGCCAAGCTCAAGAAACAGTCGGACTACTACAACCAGCACAGACGCACCGTTGGTGACTTCATCGATGACGTAAGCGAGATGGGTTGGTCCGCCGCCGTAGCCGACCGTAAGATGTGGGCCGTAATGAAGATGAGCCCGACGGATCTCGCCGACGTCAGTGGCTACACCTACACCTACCTGATGAACGGCCAGGCACCTGATGGCAACTGGACCGGCATATTCAAACCGGGCGAGAAGATTCGTCTGCGTTTCATCAATGCCTCGGCCATGACGTACTTCGATGTGCGCATCCCAGGCCTGAAGATGACTGTGGTTGCGGCCGATGGTCTGCACGTAAAACCGGTCAGCGTCGACGAGTTCCGTATCGCCGTGGCCGAGACCTACGACGTGATCGTCGAACCAGACAGCGAACAGGCGTATACCGTGTTTGCACAATCCATGGACCGCACTGGCTATGCGCGCGGCACCCTTGCGGTACAGGAAGGGTTGAGTGCACTGGTACCAAGCCCTGACCCGCGCCCACTGATTGCCATGGGTGACATGGGCATGGACCACGGCAGCATGGGCGGTATGGATCACGGGAACATGGCCGGGATGGATCAGGGCAATATGGCGGGAATGGATCATGGCAGCATGCAGGGTGGCATGGCTGGTATGGATCACAGCCAGATGGCAGGAATGGATCATTCAAACATGGCTGGCATGGCTGGCAACATGCAGGCACACCCAGCCTCAGAGACCAACAACCCGCTGGTCGATATGCAAACCATGACACCAACGCATAAGTTGGACGACCCAGGTATTGGTTTGCGAGACAACGGCCGACGCGTCCTCACGTACTCTGACCTGCGCAGCACCTTCCTCGACCCGGATGGTCGCGAACCAAGTCGCACCATCGAGCTGCACCTTACCGGGCACATGGAGAAATTCTCCTGGTCCTTCGATGGCATCAAGTTCTCTGACGCCGAGCCTCTGCGCCTCAAGTACGGCGAGCGTGTTCGCATCACGCTGGTCAACGACACCATGATGGCTCACCCGATCCATCTTCATGGCATGTGGAGTGATCTGGAGGATGCGAACGGCAATTTCCTGGTGCGTAAACACACCATCGACATGCCGCCAGGTTCCAAGCGCAGCTTTCGGGTGACTGCCGATGCGTTGGGTCGTTGGGCCTTTCACTGCCACCTGTTGCTCCACATGGAAATGGGCATGTTCCGTGAAGTCCGTGTGGATGAGTAAAGGAGATTTCTGATGAGTACTTTTATGAAGCGTAATGCCCTGTTTGGCAGCGCAGCGATGTTCAGTCTTTTGGCTGTTCTGCACGCGCCGACGTCATTGGCAGGTGAGGGGCACAGCGAGCACGAACAACATGCTGCCGAGTCGGCTGCGCCCGACGCCAGTGACAAGCCTGCAGATCAATCGAAAGGCAAGGCCGCTGGCCAGCAGATGGATCATGGCGCCATGGATCATGAGGGTATGAACCATGACGATATGGGGCACGAGAAGATGATGGATAAGCATGGCGGCACCGAAGCCGAAGCAGGTTCGAACCATGACCACTAGGTTTTCACGCCCGTCCCTCATAGCGCTGGCCGTGTCGCTGAGTGCACTCAGCGGCGGCGTTACCCAGGCTGCGGAAGAAATGGATCATTCGGCAATGGGGCACGGCTCCATGTCGATGGACCACAGCCAGATGGGCCACGGTTCCGCCAAAGCGCCGATGGAGGGCATGGATCACAGCAAGATGGACCATGGTGCCATGCAGGGTGCTTCGGGCAGCATGGATCATAGCCAGATGGGCCACGGCCAGAGCCAAGAGAAGGCCCAGGCTACGGATCACAGCAAGATGGGGCATGGCGCCATGCAAGGACAGATGGAGGGCATGGATCATTCAAAGATGAACCATGGCTCCGCTGAAGCCCCGAGAACCACCAGCCGTACGCCGATTCCCGTTCTGACGGATGCTGATCGCCAAGCGGCTTTCCCGCCATTACCTGGCCACAAGGTTCACGACAGCGCCATCAACAGTTTTTTCCTGCTCGATCAGCTCGAATACCAGGACGCAGATGAGGGCAGCACCCTGGCCTGGGATGCGTCGGGCTGGGTAGGCGGTGATATCAACCGGGTCTGGTTCCGCTCCAAAGGCGAGCGTACCAACGGCGTGACCGAGGATGCTGAATTACAGCTGCTGTACGGCCGCTCGATCGGCCCTTGGTGGGATGTCGTCGCGGGCGTTCGCCAGGACTTCAAACCGGAGTCGCCGCAGACTTGGGCCGCCTTCGGTATCCAGGGCATGGCGCTTTACGCCTTTGAGGCCGAAGCCACGGCCTTCGTCGGCGAGAATGGCCAAACTGCTGCCCGACTGGAGGGCGAGTACGACATTCTGCTGACCAACCGGCTGATTCTCCAGCCAACTGCCGAAATGAACTTCTACGGCAAGAACGATCCTGAGCGAGGTGTGGGGTCTGGGTTGGCAAATACCGAGCTCGGCTTGCGTCTGCGTTACGAGATTGTCAGGCAGTTTGCCCCCTATATCGGGGTTTCCTGGAGCCGCTCCTATGGCAACACGGCAGACATGGTGCGCGACGAGGGCGGTGATGTAGACGAGGCGCGTTTTGTCGCCGGTATCCGGATGTGGTTTTGAGAACCTGACATGAAAAGAACAATTAAAACTTTGGTGGCGGCCGGCGTGGTCGGTAGCACAGCTGTCCTGGCCGGCGCCTACTTTGGCGTGGTCAACGTGGGGGCCGACGATCCCCATTTTCCTGCAGTGCATGCGTTTCTCACGATGGCCCGTGACCGCTCTATCGAAGTCCGTTCGCGGGACATCGAGGTTCCCAACCTGGATGATCAAGCTCTTATTCGCGCCGGTGCGGGCAACTACAACTCCATGTGTATCGGCTGTCATTTGGCGCCAGGTGTGGCGGAGACCGAGCTAAGCCAATCGCTTTATCCTGCGCCCCCCAACCTCGCCAAGATCGGTGTCGATGGCAATCCGTCAGCAGCGTTCTGGGTGATCAAGCATGGCATCAAGGCAACGGGTATGCCTGCGTGGGGCAAGAGCATGGGAGACGAGTACATCTGGGGCATGGTTGCCTTCCTCAACCAACTGCCGACGATGGATGCCAAGCAATACCAAACACTCGTCGCATCCAGTGGCGGCCATCAGCACGGTGGTGGGGAAACGCAGATGCATAACCATGAAGGACAGCACGGCGACAACAAGCCTGGCCATCATGACAATAGTGGCGGTGGCGATGACCATCATGGATCAGGTGATGCTGGAGAGCCTGGTCATCACGATGCCGCGGCTACGGATAGCGAGGGTGGCTCCGCACCTAAGGCAGGTCACCATTCGGATATGAGTGGCGATGACCACCATGCTGGGGATGAGGCGTCGTCCAACGGAGGTGATCATCACGCCGAGCAGGCTCCGAACGCCTCGCCCAAGACCCACACCCACGCCGATGGCAAAGAGCACGTACATGAAAGCTAAATATCTGGCCTTACTGGCCGCTCTCTCCGTCACGTCTGCGGTTCAAGCAGCTGATGCCCTGACGATTGATGCCCATCGTGATGCCAATTGCGGATGTTGCAAGAAGTGGATTTCACACCTCGAAGCGAATGGCTTCAAAGTCGTCGACCATGTTGAAAGCAACATGACAGCAGTGAAGCAAAGACTGGGCGTCGCGCCACGGTTAGCGTCTTGCCACACCGCGGTGATTGACGGCAAGTTCGTCGAAGGTCATGTGCCGGCGGCTCAGGTCATCGAACTCACCAAGCGCGATGATCTGCTGGGCATCGCTGTTCCCGGGATGCCGGCGGGCTCCCCCGGCATGGAAGTCGATGGCGTACAGCATGCCTACCAGGTCATTGGCTTGACCAAGACGGGTTCTGATCAGGTCGTTGCAGAATATCCCGCCCAGTAGTACTGCCTGCCAGCACGGCCGCTTGTGTGTAGTGGCCGACTCATTTTCATACGTCCTTTAACCTAAGTAAAAAAGGCGCCCTAGGGCGCCAAGGGCTGTCTCCAAACCAAAGGAGCACTACGAGGGGACAGCAGGACCAAGGAGCGAGCGGGCAATCAACCCGCTCGCTTGCCAGGGTTAGAGAACTTCCAGCGGGTACTCGACAATCAGGCGGAACTCATCCAAATCCGACTCGAAGTCGGTGGCGCGAGTCGTGGCTTGTCGAATGCGAAAGGACATGTCCTTCAACGACCCAGACTGCACAACGTACTTGGCCTCGATGTCCCGCTCCCAGCGCTTCTGGTTGGTCAACGGATCGCCGTTGTCATCACGGCGCATATAGACTTCGTTGGCGTTGCTGTAGTCGGCATCCCAGCCCTGGGCATATCGAGTCATGAAGCTCAATCCAGGCACACCGAAAGGCTCCATATCCAGGTCATAGCGCACTTGCCATGACTTCTCCTTCGGCGAGTTGAAGTCGCTGTACTGGATGGAGTTGTCGAGGTAGATGGAGTCCGATTGGCGCAAGTAGTCGAAGTCATCATCGCCATTGTTGCGCTGGAGACCCACCAGCACTGTATGAGCGCCGAATTGGATGCCGACCTTGCCGCTCCAGATGTTGTTATCGAAGCTCCCGAGGAGCTGCCTCCCTTCATCGACCGCCTTGTAGTAGTTCAGCCCGCCGATCAAGGCGACATCGTCCGCAAGCGGGTAGCTCAGCGTGGTGCCCGCGTAATATTGATTCCAGGCATCCTTGAGGCGGCTGGTGTAGAGACTAAAGCCGACGTTGTCATTAAGCGTGTAATCACCACCGAAATAGGCGATCCATGGCGAGTCCACTTCGCCCGCGTAGAAGGTAGCGAAGCCGTCGCGCATGCTGCTGGTATTGGGTTGGCTCATCGAGTGGAGGCGACCGCCCTGAAGCGACAGTCCTTCCACGCTGCTGTTGACCACGGTGACACCTCGGAAACTCTCCGGTAAAAGCCGTGCATCACCGTATTGGACGACCGGGCTGACGGGAAAGACGTCGCCTACCTTGATCTCGGTATCCATGAACCGAGTTTTCACCGCGCCCCCCAGTTTTGAGTAGTTGTCCTCAGCCTGCCCGAGGCTGTTGTAAGGCATCACGTCGACTGTGCCGCCGGCTCCAGAACGGCCGTCGCCGGTGTCAAGCTTGAGCCCTAGCATGGCAAAGGCATCGACACCAAAACCTATGGTGCCCTCGGTGAAACCAGACTCGAATCGGCCTATCACGCCATGCGCCCACTCTTCCGAATAGCCATTACCCGAGCTGCTGGACTGGCCTTTACGGAAATCGCGGTTGAAGTAGAGGTTTCGATTGAGGATGGTCAGGCTGCTGCCTTCGATAAATCCCTCGCCTTTCTCGCCGGCGGCCATTGCAGCTTGCCCGGTACTGACGCTCAGAGTGAGCAGAGAAAGTCCTAACAGGGTTCTGTTATTCATAAATGCTCCTGATGTTATTGGCAGTTGTCATTGTGTGGTCGCATATATGTGCCAAGCGCGCCGGGCATAGCCAGGCACGCCTTGGTCATATTTCCACATGCCAAATAACGTCAGGGTGACTTGGAAATTACATTTCAGTCAGCGCGATGTCATTTATCTAGTTTTGATTACGGCAACCTGTCCCGGCTGCCCGGTATTCAAGAATATTCAGATCGCCATTGGAGTCCTCGTAGGTCATCTGGGCCGGCATCACACCGCAGCTAGAGTCCGTCGGGGTAGTGGCCACGACCCTGGCGATATCGAGTTTCATGCCGTAGCGGTAATGAATAACTTCAGGCGGATTCTTTCCGTTAGCGGCAGCATACTCTTGCATGGCCTGCTCATTGGCCTGAATCATCCGACCATAAACACGATCAGCGCCGCCTTCTGCCAGAGTGGCAGAGGAAACAACCATAGCGGCAAGGGCTGCAATAACTTTGAGGCTTTTCATGTTTAATCACTCCTTCAAGGTGGTGATTAAAATATATCCGCTCAACCTGTCATAAAAATGAAGTCAAAGTTACATCGCCGTAATGCTTCCTGCCGCGTTACCCGGGCGAGTCAGCTTGGCGCGTGGCTTGCCCGGGTTTGTAAAGCTATAGCTCCTGCGGTGCGCGAACCTTCTGTGTACGCTGCCTTCGCATCAGCCAGTAGGCGGCCGGCAAAACCAGCATGGACATCAGCGGCGCGGTAATCATGCCGCCGACCATGGGCGCGGCGATGCGCTTCATCACCTCGGAACCGGCACCACCGCCCCAGAGGATTGGCAGCAGGCCGGCGATGATCACGGCCACCGTCATCACCTTGGGCCTCACGCGCAGCACTGCACCTTCACGAATTGCCTCCAGTAGGGCCGGATCACCGCTGCGCCCGGAATCTATACGTGCATGCCAGGCATTCTTCAGGTACAGCAGCATGATTACCCCGAACTCTGCCGAGACGCCGGCCAGGGCAATGAAGCCCACGCCGGTGGCGACCGAGAGGTTGAAGCCGAACCAGTAGAGCAGCCAGATGCCGCCCGATAGGGCGAAGGGCAGGGTTGCCATGATCAGTAGGGCCTCACCGAAGCGGCTGAAGGTCAGGTAAAGCAGCACGAAGATGATCAACAAGGTCGCCGGCACCACCCAGGCCAGCCGCGCATTGGCGCGCTCGAGGAATTCGAACTGACCGGAGTAGGAGACGGTCATGCCGGCGTCGAGTTGTACCCGCTCGGCGACGCGCTGCTGCAGCTCGCGCACGGTCGAGGCCAGGTCGCGCCCGCGGACATCGACATAGACCCAACCGGACAGACGCCCGTTCTCGCTGCGCAGCATTGGCGGCCCTTCGGTCAGACTAACCTGGGCGACGGTGCCCAAGGTGATCTGCTGGCCGGCTTGCGTGAGGATCGGCATACGCCGTAGTGCCTGCGGACTGTCTCGCCACTCCTTGGGATAGCGCAGGTTGATCGGGAAGCGGGCCAGTCCTTCAACCGTCTCACCAATATTGCTGCCGCCGATGGCGCCCGATACCACCGCCTGCACATCGGCGATGCTCAGGCCATAGCGCGCCGCGGCCAGTCGATCGATCTGGATGTCCACGTAACGGCCGCCAGTAAGGCGTTCTGCCAAGGCCGAACTCACCCCAGGCACCTCTTTGGCCACGGCCTCGATATCGCGCGTTATGCGCTCGATGTCGACCAAGGAGGTTCCGGACACTTTCACCCCAATGGGGCTCTTGATCCCCGTCGCCAGCATGTCGATGCGGTTGCGGATGGGCGGCACCCAGATATTGGACAGCCCCGGAACTTTTACCGCGCGATCCAGTTCCTCGATCAGCTTTTCGGGTGTCATCCCCGCGCGCCATTGATCGCGTGGTTTGAACTGCACCGTGGTCTCGAACATTTCCAGCGGTGCTGGATCGGTGGCGGTCTCTGCTCGCCCGGCCTTGCCGAATACCCGTGCCACTTCGGGCACCGTGAGGATCATCCTGTTGGTTTGCTGCAGCAACTGGGTTGCCTTGCTCGCCGGCAAGCCGGGCAGGGCCGAGGGCATGTACAACAGGTCGCCCTCGTCCATGGGCGGCAGAAACTCTCCTCCAAGTCTGCTGAGGGGCCAGAGACTGGACAAAAAGACCAGCAAGGCCAGCGCCAGGGTCACTTTTGGCCAAGCCAGCACCCACTCCAGTACCGGCCGGTATGCGCCGATCAGCCAGCGGTTCAAGGGGTTCTGTTGTTCGCTGGGGATATGCCCGCGAATCCAGTAGCCCATCAGCACCGGTACCAAGGTGACCGAGAGTCCGGCGGCAGCGGCAGCCATGGCATAGGTCTTGGTGAATGCCAGCGGGCCAAACAGGCGACCCTCCTGGGCCTCCAGGGTAAAGACCGGGAGGAACGATAGGGTGATGATCAAAAGGCTGAAGAACAGCGCCGGCCCGACCTCGGCCGCAGCTTCGCCGATCACCCGCCAGTGCGCCTCGCCCTGAAGCGGTTCACCGGGGTGTCGAGCCTTCCAGGCCTCGATGTGCTTGTGCGCGTTCTCGATCATCACCACGGCGGCATCGACCATGGCGCCGATGGCGATGGCGATCCCGCCGAGCGACATGATGTTGGCATTGACGCCCTGGTAGCGCATGACGATGAAGGCCATCAGGATGCCCAGGGGCAGGGTGATGATCGCCACCAGCGACGAACGCAGGTGCCAGAGAAAGATCAGGCAAACCAAGGCAACCACCACGAACTCTTCCAGCAGCTTGTAGCTGAGGTTGTCGATGGCACGGTCGATCAGTTGCGAACGGTCATAGGTAGTGACCACTTCGACGCCGGTGGGCAGGCTGGCTTTCAGGCTGTCCAGCTTGGTCTTCACGGCAGCGATGGTGTCCCGGGCATTCTTGCCGGAGCGCAGGATGACCACGCCACCGACCACTTCACCCTGGCCATCCAGCTCGGCAATGCCACGACGCATCTCTGGCCCCAACTGAATGGTGGCCACCTGACCCAGCAGCACCGGAACTCCGCTGGCCGAAGCCCGCAGCGGCACATTGCGGAAATCCGCCAGGCTCTCTAGATAACCTGAAGCCCGGACCATGTACTCGCGCTCTGCCAGCTCCAGGATGGCGCCGCCGGTTTCCTGATTGGCGCTCTTCAGCGCCGCTTCGACCTCCTGCTGAGTTACCCCATAAGCCACCAGCTTCTGCGGATCGAGCAGCACTTGGTATTGCTTGACCATGCCGCCGAGGGTGGCCACTTCGGCTACGTTGGGCAGGCTCTTGAGTTCGTACTTGAGGAACCAGTCCTGCAGTGCCCGCAGCTGGGCAAGATCATGCTGGCCGCTGCGGTCGACCAAGGCGTACTGGTAGATCCAGCCCACGCCGGTGGCATCCGGCCCGAGGGTGGTGGTAACACCCTCGGGCAGGCGCTCCTGCGCCTGGTTGAGGTACTCCAATACGCGCGAGCGCGCCCAGTAGAGGTCGGTATCGTCCTCGAACAGCACATAAACGAATGAGTCACCAAAGAACGAGTAGCCGCGCACCGTCTTCGCCCCCGGTACCGAGAGCATGGTGGTCGCCAGTGGGTAGGTCACCTGGTTCTCGACGATCTGCGGCGCCTGTCCGGGAAAGCTGGTTCTGATGATGACCTGGGTATCGGACAGGTCCGGCAGTGCATCCAACGGCGTGTTGCGCAGCGACCAGACGCCCAGGGCGGTGATGAACAGGGTCGCCAGCAGCACCAGAAAGCGATTGCCGATAGACCAGTGGATCAGGCGTGCGATCATGGCTGGTCTCCTTCCTTGCTGAGCTGCTCGATCATCAGGCCGGAGTTTTTCTGGCGGGCGCCGATACGTACGTGATCTCCTGGCTTAAGTCCCACAGCTACTTCTGAGCTGACCAATGGAAAAGCCATGGTCATACCTGGCATATTCAGGCTCTCGAAGGGCCCGTGCTCCAGGGTGACTGACTCCGCGTCCAGAGCACGAATCACACCATGGGCCTCATGTAGTTCCTTCTTATTGTCCTGCTCGGCATGGCTGGCCATGACACCCTGTAGGCTGGCCTCCGAATCGATGAGGAACTGGCCGGAGGTAACGACCGCCTGACCCTCCTCAAGACCGGACAACACCTCCAGACGCCCATCAGCCTCGCGGCCCAAGGTTATTTCCAGGGGGCGGTAGCGCCCATCGCCTTCTACCAGCATCACCAACGCACGCTTCCCGGTGCGAATCACGGCTTCACTCGGCACAAGAAGCGTGGATTGTTCGACGGCACTGTTCAGGCGTACGGCGGCGAACATGCCGGGGCGCAACTTACCGGCAGGGTTGGGTAGCTCGCTGCGTACCGTGAGCGTGCGTGTTTGCGGATCGGCACTCGGCAGCAAGGCTATGACGCGGCCCAGCAGCGGTCGATCAGGAAAGGCCGTCAGGTTGGCGCGGATCTCGTCCCCGACCTGGATACTTCCGGCCATGGCCTCGGGTATCGCCGCATCGAGCCAGACACTGGATAGCCCGTTAATCAACGCCAGATCCTGCCCGGCTTCGACGGTCATCCCGGCGCGTACCTGCAAGGCTTGGAGCTCGCCGCTGATAGGTGTGGTGAGGGTTTGCACCGCCCGTGGTTTGCCGCTGCGGCGGACCTGCTCGATCAACGTTTGAGGCATGCCAAGCAGGCGCAGGCGCTCTTGGGCCGCACTTATCAAGCGAGTGTCAGCGGTACGCAGTACCGCCAGGAACTCCAACTGCGCGGCGGACCATTCGGGAATCAGCAGGTCGACCAGGGGGGCTCCGGCAGGCAGCACATCGCCCGGGGCGCGACCGTAAACCCGCTCGACGAATCCGCCGGCGCGGGCCTGGAGGTTCGCCACTTCTCGCTGGTTATAGGCCAGGGAACCCACCGCCTCGATATCCGAGGGCAGTACACCTCGGATCACCATCGAGGTTCGCATTCCGAGGTTCTGCACGGCTTGAGCGGGGATGCTCAGGACAGACGGATCCTGCTCGGATCCTGCGTATTTAGGGACAAGTTCCAAATTGACTTCCAACAAGCAGGTGGAGCCCCACATTGCTTTCCAATGCTGTCAAAGAGCAGTTCGCATCCACGCGGCCCGTGTGTCATACCCTGAAGGTGTCTCCTTGGAGTCTCAAATTTGTCGATTCACAGAAGATGAAGTTTCAAATTTTGCTTCCAAACCGCTCACGAGAGAGGTGTTCAGGTGCTTTCTGTTTCAAATTCACCCGATCACAAGGTCACAAGGTGAGAGGTCCATCTCACCTATATGTAATTTAACATAATATATATTATGCGAATGGACGCCGATGCCTCTAAGCACTGGCATCAGGGGTCATGGGTTTTGGCGAGCGGACGTTGCCTAAGCGCATTTCCTTCGATGGCGAATAGCCATAGAACGCTGCGTAGCATTTGCTGAAATGACTCGGCGAGACGAACCCGCAAGCCAGCGACACGTCGAGAATCGGCAGATCGGCATGCTGCAGCAGACGTCGCCCTTCGGTCAGGCGCAGCTCCAGGTAATAACGCACTGGCGTGGTGGCCATCTGTTCCTGGAACAGCCGCTCGATCTGCCGTCTGAAGCGTCCGACGTACTGGGCGATCTGGCTCAGGCTCAGCGGCTCTTCGATATTGGCGCTCATCAGTTGCACCACGTTGCGCAACGGCTCGCTCATTTTCTCGTGCAGCGCCGGCCGTGCGCGGCGGTAGCGCGACTCTTCGAAGGCCAGAATGTCGACGATGCCATCGGCCAGCTCGCGACCATGGCGTTTGCGGATCCAGTCCATCACCATGTGGAAGGCGCCATTGGGGCTGGCGGCCGTCAGCCGGTTGCCATCGACCATGTAGCTCTCGCTGGTCACCTGGCTGTTCTTGGCGATCTCGGCCAGTACGGCGCGATTCTCCGGATGGATCGCGCACTTGTGCCCATCCAGCAGCCCGGCCTGCCCCAGGAACCAGGCGCCGTTCCACAGTCCGGCCAGTTCCACGGCCTGCTTGTCGGCCGCGTGCAGCAAGGCGCTCAGCGCAGGCGAAGCCTTCAGCGGCGTGCGCAGGCCGCCGCAGACCACCAGGAGATCCATCTGCGCCAGATGCGGCAGTTGCAATTGTGCGTCGGGACAGATCACCAGCCCCAGGTCGCTGGTGACCGACTCGCCACTCAGGCTGAAGGACTCGGTCGCGAAGCAGTCAGGATTGATCAGGTTGGCCGTGACCATGGTGTCGAGTGCTTGGGTGTAGGCCGGCAAGGAGAAATGCTCGAGCAACAGAAAACCTACCCGAGCCTGCTGGAGCGGTTTTTTCCTGTCCTCCATGAAGCGCAGGTTCTGCCCCTGCATGGCTTCGCTGAAACTACGTCTGGGTAACAATTTCTAGACCTTCATCCGAACTACGTTTTATTGGATTTGTTATCGGCAATCGCATGTAGCGCATGCGGCTTTTGGATATTCAACCTTCTATCGATGTATCCGTTGCCAGGGCTGGCTCGTATTTTCGAGTACATATGCCCTCCTCTCCATTTCATTGGCAGCCAGCCAGGACATTGCTAGCTGGATTCTTCCCGATTATCGCGCGCTCGGCAAATCCGGAATTATTTCGGAACGCCAGTTCAACGGGGCGTCGCAAACAGACGAATCCATGCCGCTTATAGCCGCACTAAAAACCACACGACCGGCGTAATGTTTTTTCCATCTCATGCCAAAGCGAGTCAGAAAGAACCGCTAAAACGGGATGTTAAGTTCGGATACCGCGCCGAAGCCTTGCGACACGGCAGCCTCAACAAAAGGGAAATACCTATGACTCAGAACAACAATCCAGTGCGTCTGACACGCGTAATTTTGATAGGCGGATCATTGATCGCCCTGCTGGTCGGTTCTGGTTTCACCACCGGACAAGAAATCATGCAGTACTTCGTTGCATACGGTTATGCCGGTATCGCCAGTATTGCCCTGATGTTGCTGCTGTTCGTCTATGTCAATGTCAGTTTCGTCAGCGCCGGCCATGAACAGCAGTTCGCCGAGCCTAAAAGTATTTACCAGTATTATTGCGGCAGGCTAATCGGCAACTTCTTCGATTATTTCTCGGTCGTGTTCCTGTTCATGTCCTTCTGGGTGATGATCGCCGGTGCGGGAGCCGCGCTGCATCAGCAATTCGGCTGGCCGAGCTGGGTCGGCGGCGTGACAATGGGCGCCCTCACCCTGGTGTCACTGTTCTTCGGCTTCAAGCGCCTAGTGGCGATCATCGGCTCGATTGGCCCGCTGTTGAGCGTTCTGGCCATCGTCATCGGCATCATCGGCTATGCAATGGCACCTGCCGGGCTGCTGGACTATGAAGCCAAGCTGGAGCCGCTGGTAAACGACGGCGCTATCCTGCAAGCCAGCAGCGACTGGTTGATCGCCTGCGCCTCCTATGTCGGCTTCTGCATGATGTGGCTGGCAGTGTTCATGACCAACCTGGGCAAATCGGCTTCCAGCAGAAAAGAAGCCTGCTGGGGTGCGACGCTGGGCGCGGTGTTGTTCAGCCTGGCTGTGCTGGCCCTGATGCTGGGCCTGGCCGCCCATCTCGACGACGTGGCCGGCACGCAGATTCCCACGCTGGTACTGGTGGCCAAGATCCATCCGTCGCTGGCTCTCGGCTTCTCGCTCATCGTCTTCGTCGCCATCTTCACCACCGCAGCCCCACTGCTATGGACACCGGTAAAGCGCTTCGCCCCGGACGAAGACAGCCCGCGTCACCGCCTCCTGCTGGTGCTGCTCGCGGTGATCGGCACAGTGGTCGGCCTGGCCATCCCCTTCGACCGCCTGATCAATATCGTCTACGTGATCAATGGCTACGTGGGTTTCGCCCTGCTCTTCCTGATGCTGGCCAAGGATATCCGCACGCGGTTGTTCAAGTCGGGGGCGGCCATTCCCTCCCGTCCCTGATGCGCGGCATGTGCTCTGCCTGGCGCCCAATAAAAAAGGCCGCTGGATAACCAGGCGGCCGAAGTCTTAACCAAAGGAGATGAAGAGGAGCCAGGGCGACGGCTTCCGGGATTGTTGCAATAACCGCCGCCTATGGAATCTTCATCGGGGAGAAGCCTATCGCCGATCCCCCCGAACACCGCATCGAAGTCGTTGATAGTGATCATCGATCAGCTCGAATAGTGCATCTGCAGACAGGCTGATAACTCTAAGCGCGCCCTCTGGGCCGGGCCTTACCTCGATGTAAGGCGCGTTTAGAACAGCACACCAACACCGGAGCCCCCATGCACAAGAAGCACTGTCTCGCGCTGGCTTGCAGTCTCGCGCTGGGCGGGCCGTTGGCTCACGCCAGCAGTCAGTCCGAAACCAATGGTTTCGTCGAAGACGCCAGTCTCAATCTGTTGCTGCGCAACGCCTATTTCAACCGTGACTACAAGGACAACACCAACGACGCCAAGACCTGGGGGCAGGGTTTCATCGCCACCTTCGAGTCCGGATTCACTCAGGGCACCGTCGGCTTCGGCGTCGATGCTTTCGGCCTGCTCGGGGTCAAGCTCGACAGCGGTCGCGGCCGCAACTATCGCGCCTTCTTCGACACCGACAGCGAAGGTCGCCCGGTGGACGACCTGTCCCAGGCTGGCGGTGCGGTGAAGCTGCGCGTCTCCAATACCGTGATCAAGTACGGCAACCAGTTCCCTTCCCTGCCGGTTCTGGCCCATGACGACAGCCGTCTGCTGCCACAGTCGTTCACCGGCACGCTGGTCACCAGCAACGAGATCGAAGGCCTGGAGCTGAATGCAGGCCGCTTCACCGCGGACAGCCCGATGGGCGACTCGGCACGCGACCCCAATCGCCTCAAGAGCATTGATGTGCTCGGCGGCAGTTACGCCGTCAGCGACGATTTGAGCCTGGCGGCGTATCACGCCGATCTCGAGGACATGTACAAACGCTACTACGCCAACGTCAATTACAATCTGGCGCTGGCAGCGGATCAGGCGCTCAATTTCGACTTCAACATCTACCGCACCAAGTACGACACCGGCTCGGTGGCCGCGGTGGATCTCGGCGGTGACGGCCAGGGTGATCGCAACACCATCTGGAGCCTGGCGGCCAAGTACAGCATTGGCGCCCATGCCTTCATCGTCGCGCATCAGCGCATCAGCGCAACAGCGGCGATGCCGGCTTTGCTTATGACTACGGTGATGGCGGTTCCAGCATCTACCTAGCAAACTCATACTACTCGGACTTCAACCTGAAGGACGAGCGCTCCTGGCAGGCCAGCTACGAGCTGGATTTTGCCGAGTACGGTGTGCCGGGTCTGCGCTACAAGTTCGCCTACGTACGCGGTGACAACATCGATACCGGCAGCGACAACAACGGCACCGAGCGCGAGATCTTCAACCAGATCGGCTACACCATCCAGAGTGGCGCTGCCAAGGATCTGCACCTGCGCCTGCGTAACTCCATCTACCGCTCCAGCACCGACGTAGGGCCGGATCTCAACGAGATCCGTGCCTTTGTCGAATACCCGCTGAGCATCCTCTGATGGTCGCTGCCCCGGCCTTGGCCGGGGCAGTTCTCAGCCGCGCAGGATGTGCCGCTACGCCTGCTCGATGGCTACCGCGGCTACCTGATGACCGACGACTACGCCGGCTACAACGCCGTGGCTGCACGCGACGGCATCGAACGCCTGGGCTGCTGGGCGCATGCGCGACGCAAGTTCGTCGAAGCCCAAAAGGTGCAGCCCAAGGGCAAGACTGGGCGTGCCGACGTGGCGCTGAGCCTGATCAACAAGCTCTACGGCATCGAGCGTGACCTGAAGGACGCTGACCATAGCGAACGCCTCGACGTCCGCCAGCAACGCAGCCAGCCCCTGATCGACCAACTCAAGGCCTGGCTGGACAAAACCCAGCCGCAGGTCGCTGGGCAGACGGCCCTGGGCAAGGCGGTAAACTACTTGGCCAACAACTGGAGCAGATTGGTGCGCTACGTCGAAGGCGGGCATCTACCGATCGACAACAACCGCGCCGAGAACGCCATCCGTCCCTTCGTCATCGGCCGCAAGAACTGGCTGTTCAGCGACACGCCCAAGGGTGCCACGGCCAGCGCGCAGATCTACAGCCTGATCGAAACTGCCAAAGCCAACGGGCAAGAGCCTTACGCCTGGTTGCGCCACATCCTTGAACGCCTGCCGACCGCCAGTAGCGTCGAGGATTACGAAGCGCTGCTGCCGTGGAACTGCTCGCCAGCTTCTGCCTCTGCTTCCTGAAAAAAACCGTCCGCCAGGACGGGGTTTATGGAGCGGTTACTCCGCCTCAGCCTTGGCAATCAATTCCGGAGCAGCCAGCCCGCGAATGCCTCGCCCTTTGTCGGCAGCTTGCTCAGTGCCGTCTTGACCTCCTGGCAAAGCGCACGGGTGATCCGGGGTACATGAAGGTCGCCGTATAGCTCAACGAAGCGCGTGACCGTTGCGCCAAACTCGGAGATGGTCTTGTTGGTGCTGCGGGTATCGCCATCTGTCAGGCGCTTGTCATCCGCCCATTTACGGAAGACTTCTGAAAGCCTGGGGCCGCTCAGCTTGTTCTCTGCAACCTTCTGCTCCACCGCGAGTGACTTCTCAACGAACGGAAGCTCCATGGCTTCTCGCCAGTCACCTGCAAAGCGCGCCAGTGCCATCCTGCAGAGGTCACACCAGCGGCTGTAGAACGCATCCACCAGAGACCTGTAGGCGGGCTCAGAGGCATCAGGAACAGGCAAATGGTGCTCAGCCAGCACCGACTTCATGAACCCTTCTACAGCGTTCTGGCGAACCTTGTAGCTGCTGCTATCGACAACATCACAGGCAAGCTGGACACCGGTGGCGTCATCGCCATCAAGAGGCTGGATCAGAAAATCGGTGAGATCCTCCGGCTTGCCTTCCCATGACTCAAGCACAGCTTGCGCCCACCTATCGGCGAGCTTGGGGGCATCAGAGGCTAGAACTCGTGGACGGCCAGCGAGTTGCTCTCTGGCTGGGAAGAAGATGTCCTCACAACGGATCAGCTCCGATGCGAAACGAGGACGGGCAGTGGCGAAGTCTCGGGTTCTGAGTGAGACCTTCCATTCGCGCTTACCGATGATCTGTCAGATGTCTTCGGGGACTTCACGGCAGAGGTAAAAAATCCCCGAACGAGGATGCTTCCACGGCTTGGTCATGACGTGCATCTGTACCACCCTTCTGTACCTATGGGATCAGAAAGGCGTCTAGCTGAAACAAAAAACCCCTGATTCTCTAAGAAAATCAAGGGCTTATTGAAAGTGGCGGTGAAGAAGAGATTCGAACTCTTGATACGGTTTCCCGTATACACACTTTCCAGGCGTGCTCCTTCAACCACTCGGACACTTCACCGGATCTCGACGTTTTAGCGTTTACCCCGTCGAGGCGCGCTAATGTAGTCGAATGTTTTCCCGATGGCAAATTTTTTTTAAAGGATTCATGCGCTTAAGAGCGAAGCGGGTTTTCCTCGCGCTTCTCGCAGGGCTGCTCGTCGAAGCGAATGTGGCCGAACAGCAGAAAACCCAGGGACATGAGCAGACCCAAGCCGAATAGCAGCAGCACGCCGGATGGGCTGCGCAGGTAGAGGGTTTCGCTGAGCACGACCGATGCCAGCAGCAGGCCGGTCACAGTGACCATATAAAGGATGGAGTAGAGAGTGTTCATGGGGCAGCTCCTTCGGTTCGCTGCTCACCTTAAAGGCCTGGCTTTGCGTTCGACCAATTGCCATCCGGCATCGCCGCGATAGGCAAAAACACTGACCAGCCAGTCAGCCGCGGCGCTTTACCAGAGCGCTTCGGCTGAGTACCTTCTGCCAACATTCGCCCCCAAGGCTCCAACAAGGAAAACCGCCATGAGCGACCTGATCAGCTATCAACTCGAAGACGGCATCGCCACCCTCACCCTGAGCAATGGTAAGGTCAATGCCATCTCGCCTGACGTGATCGCTGCGTTCAATGCCGCCCTCGACCGCGCCGAGCAGGATCGCGCCATCGTCGTCATCACTGGCCAGCCGGGGATTCTTTCCGGCGGCTATGACCTGAAGGTGATGACATCCGGCCCGCAGAATGCAATCAACCTGGTGGCTGCTGGCTCCACGCTGGCGCGACGCATGCTCGCCCACCCCTACCCGATCATCGTCGCCTGCCCGGGGCATGCCGTGGCCAAGGGTGCTTTCATCCTGCTGTCGGCCGATTACCGTATCGGTGTGGAAGGTCCGTTCAATATCGGCCTGAATGAAGTACAGATCGGCATGACCATGCACCACGTCGGTATCGAGCTGGCCCGTGATCGTCTGCGCAAGTCGGCGTTCCACCGTTCGGTGATCAATGGCGAGATGTTCGACCCGGCTGGCGCGGTAGAGGCCGGCTTCCTGGACAAGGTGGTGCCGGCCGAGCAATTGCTGGCTACCACTCAGGCGGTGGCGCAGCAGATGAAGAAGATCAACATGACCGCGCACAAGAACACCAAGCTGAAGGTGCGCAAGGCGCTGCTGGAAACCCTCGATGCCGCCATCGAAATGGACAAGCAACACCTGCTGTAAGCACTCGGTACCCCATAAATGAAAAGCGCCGCTTCCGTTTAGGTCGCGGCGCTTTTTCTTTGCGCGTCTCGCCAATTACCCCGCCGGCGAATGTCGGTGCGCGCGGCGCACCCAACGGGTCAGCCGGAATAATCCAGGGCCGTCCAGGCTCGGCTCAGGCCTTGCGCGAGCACGCAGCCGGGCTTGCTCAGTTGCTCGTTGAAGGCGGCCGGCAACAGCGTGGTTTCACCCTCTGCAGCACCATGGCGCTCGGTCAGCCACTGCAGCTTGCCGCAGTTGGGCGTTTCGATCACGTAACTGGCGGCAATGTTGGAGTGATGGCTGGGTAGTCGAATCACATCGAGCACTATGCCCGTCTCCTCGACACGCTGGCCATCGGAGACCAGCACGGCCCAGGCCTGCTCGCCCTCGATCACTAGATAGGCACCGTTGGCCTGTGGCCGATCAATCTGCGGTTGCGCGCAGCCGCTCAGCAGGGCCAATAGCACAATCGTCATCAGCATCTGTTGCATTGCCAATACCCCCCTCGCAAGGCGCCCACCTTCAGGTGGTGGACGGGTTGTTGTCGCCTAAGTGAGGCCAATATCACTCAATACTGTTTATTTGTACAGTATTTTTCGATTAGGCTATATCGCAGGTAAATGATCGATTGCACAGGAGCGCCATCATGCTGGACGTACTGCAGCTAAAACACCGAGTGAACCGCATGCCGCTGGAGCGGGTACACGAGATGGTCGAGGATCTGCAGCTCGAGGGCATCGTCACCGAGAGCCGCACCCCTTTCAATCGTCAGCACTTCAACACCTGCTTCGCCGAGATCGAGGCGCTGCTGCAGCGCGCCGGCTACCATCGGCAACTGGATGTGGTCGGCTATCAGGGGCTGGCCTATGCGCTGTTCGATCCAGCTCGCTGGGAAGCCGTCGAAGTGCTGCGCTGGCTGCGCGACTTCGTCGAGGAGGCGCGCGTTCAACCGGCATCCTGAGCCTACGATACGAACCAAAAAGGCTCAGCGGCGCCCACTCATGCACGGCATTGGCTCAGAAGCATGTGGGGTGAGCTGAGCGTGCGCTCGCTCCACACACTTCAAAATCTTCTCAGAACACAGCTGCAACTTATTGATCCTAAACAGCTAGCCTCTGGAAAGCCGGCATCCGGCCCCTACCTGTCAGGTGCCACATGCCGTTGCTCGCCCGCTGAGCACGAAAGCTGGCAAGCCCCTTGCTAAGTCCCTGTCAACCATCCTGCGTAGCACGCCAACGGCGGCGGGCCGAGGATCACGGACAACGGCGTCCGTCAGGTCACCTTCCTCTCATCGAGGCGGCCTGGCGTACGCCGTTTTTGTTTATGCGCCTGACAAGGATTAGACCCATGACCGATCGTGATTCGAACAAGCCCCTGGCCACCAGCCGCCGCAATTTCCTCAAGCAATCCATCGCCCTGGCCGGCGCCGTAAGCGGCATCGCCGCATTCGGCCTGTCGGCGCCGGCTTCGCTGCGCAGTGCAGCCTGGGCGGCCGGCTCCGACGCGCCGGAAAAAGCCGCACTGACCGTCGGCTTCATCCCCCTGACTGACTGCGCTTCGGTGGTGGTCGCCGCCACCCAGGGTTTCGGCGAGAAATACGGCCTGACCATCAACCCGAGCAAGGAGGCCTCCTGGGCCGGCGTGCGCGACAAGCTCAACACTGGCGAACTGGATGCTGCTCATGTGCTCTACGGCATGATGTACGGCGCTCAGCTCGGCCTGGCGGGGCCACAGCGGGACATGGCAGTGCTGATGGGGCTGAACCAGAATGGCCAGGCCATCACCCTCTCCAAGCAACTGCGTGAGGCCGGTGTGACCAACGGCGCGCAACTGGCCGAACACGTGAAAAAAGGCGGTAATCCGCTGACCTTCGCCCAAACATTCCCCACCGGTACCCACGCCATGTGGCTGTATTACTGGCTGGCCAGTGTCGGCATCAACCCCATGAGCGATGTGAAGACCATCGTCGTGCCGCCGCCGCAGATGGTCGCCAATATGCGCGTCGGCAATATGGACGGTTTCTGCGTCGGCGAGCCCTGGGGCGCGCGGGCGATCTTCGACAAGATCGGCTTCACCGCCACCACCACCCAGCAGATCTGGCCGGATCACCCGGAGAAGGTGCTTGGCACCACCCGTGCCTTCATCGAGCAGTATCCCAACGCAGCGCGCGCACTGATCATGGCGATTCTCGATGCCAGCCGCTTCATCGAGGCCAGCGAGGAGAACCGCAAGAGCACCGCCAAACTGATTTCCGGCAAGGCCTACGTCAACGCGCCGGTGCAGGTGATCGAGCCGCGCTTTCTCGCCCAGTACGAGGACGGCCTCGGCAACAGCTGGAGGGACGAACATGCCATGGCCTTCTGCAACGACGGCAGCGTCAACTTTCCCTATCACTCCGACGGCATGTGGTTCCTCACCCAGTTCAAGCGCTGGGGCCTGCTCAAGGAGGCGCCGGATTACGCCGCCGTGGCCGCCCAGGTCAACCAGACCGTGCTCTACGCCGAGGCGGCCGGCGCCCTCAAGCTGGCCGTGCCGAGCAGCCCGCTGCGCAGCAGCACATTGATCGACGGCGTGGTCTGGGATGGCAGCAATCCAGCCGCCTACGCCGACTCCTTCGCCATCAAAGCCTGACCGGAGGTGAGCATGAATGCGCCCCTGAAAACACCACTGCCGCCAATTGCCAAGCCGCGCCTCTCTGCGCAGGCCTTGCTGCCCAGCGCCGCCGCACTGGGCAGCATGCTCAAGGCCGGCATCGCCCCGCTGCTGGGCATCATCGCCTTCATCGGCTTCTGGTCGCTGCTGGCGCAGTACAGCGAGGGCCTGCCCGGCCCCTTGAGCACCTGGCAAGCCGCGCTGGTGTTGTTCGCTGATCCTTTCTACGACAACGGCCCCAACGACATGGGCATTGGCTGGAACATCCTCAACTCGCTCGGCCGCGTCGGGGTCGGCTTCGGCCTGGCGGCGCTGGTGGGCATTCCCCTGGGGTTCGCCATCGGCCGCTTCGCCTTTCTCGCCGGCATGCTCGCGCCGATCATCAGCTTGCTGCGTCCGGTCTCGCCGCTAGCCTGGCTGCCGATCGGCCTGCTGGTGTTCGAGGCGGCCGGCCCGGCGTCGATCTGGGTGATCTTCATCAGCTCGATCTGGCCGATCATCCTCAACACCGCCGCCGGCGTGGCCAGCGTGCCGCAGGACTACCTGAACGTGGCCCGCGTGCTCAAGCTGTCGGAGTTCAAGGTGCTGACGCGCATCCTGTTTCCCGCCGTGCTGCCGCACCTGATGACCGGCATCCGCCTGGCCATCGGCGTGGCCTGGCTGGTGATCGTCGCCGCGGAGATGCTCACCGGCGGCATCGGCCTGGGCTTCTGGGTGTGGGACGAATGGAACAACCTCAACGTCGAGCACATTCTCATCGCCATCATCATCGTCGGCCTGGTTGGCCTGGCGCTGGAGCAGATGCTGCTGTTGATCGCCAAACGCTTTGACTACGCAAGCTGAAGAGGCGCGTTCGGCCAACTCGTAGCCCAATGAGATGCAATCAGGGAACGCGATCTCCGTTTCCCCGAATTGCATTGGGCTACGCGAGCTTACAAATCAGTTTAACAGTAGACGCCAAGTCTTTGTTTTAAATGAAAGTGTCTCTGATTAAATCCGGGGCACGGCGCCAGAACGGGAGAACTCCGATGGACAAATTCGTGGAGCTGACCGCTGTCAGCAAGCACTTCGACACCAAGAAAGGCCGCTTCCAGGCACTGGCAGACGTCAACCTGAGCATCGCCCGCGGCGAGTTCGTCGCGCTGATCGGCCACTCCGGCTGTGGCAAGTCGACGGTGCTCAACCTGATCGCCGGCCTGCTCGATGCCAACGAGGGCGGCCTGATCTGCAACGGTCGCGAAATCGACGGCCCCGGCCCGGAGCGCGCCGTGGTGTTCCAGAACCACAGCCTGCTGCCGTGGATGACCTGCTTCGGCAATGTGCACCTGGCAGTGGAACGCGTGTTCGGCGAACACGAGAACAAGGAGCAGCTCAAGGCTCGTACCGAACAGGCGCTGAACATGGTTGGCCTGGCGCACGCCATGCACAAGCATCCCAACGAAATTTCCGGGGGCATGAAGCAGCGGGTCGGCATCGCCCGCGCCTTGGCCATGGAGCCCAAGGTGCTGTTGATGGACGAGCCGTTCGGTGCCCTCGACGCCCTGACCCGCGCGCACCTGCAGGACGAGCTGCTGCGTATCGTCGGCGAAACCCAGAGCACGGTGGTGATGGTCACCCATGACGTGGACGAGGCCGTATTGCTGTCCGATCGCATCGTGATGATGACCAACGGCCCGGCCGCCACTGTCGGTGAAATCCTCACCGTCGAGTTGCCTCGTCCGCGTGATCGACTGGCTCTGGCCAACGACCCGCAGTACCACGCCTATCGCACCTCCGTGCTCGAGTTCCTCTACCAGCGTCAGCAGCGGCCTGCCGCCTGAGTACCGGCAACCGCTCTGGCTCAAGGGCTGGAGCGGTTGAACCTCTGGCTCATCGCAGGGACGAACGAATGTCCTCAACTGACAAGCAGAGAATCCCGTGCTCGACCTCAGCACCTGGAATCTGTCGATTCCCACCGAACCGACACCGGCCACTATCACCACCGAGCGCCTCAATAGCGGCTATGCAAGCCGCTATTGAGGCGCAATGCCGACGGCAGCGTGACCTTCTGGGTGCCCGTGACCGGCTCCACCACGGCCGATGCCCACTATCCACGCAGCGAACTGCGCGAAACCCGCCGCGATGGCAGCCTCGGCAACTGGCTGCACGCCAGTGCGGACAACTATCTCAGTGCCGTGCTGCGGATCGATCAGGTACCCAGCCTCAACAAGGTGGTCATCGGCCAGATCCACAGCACCGATGTGCCGGGTAGTCAGAATGATCCGCTGGTCAAGCTGCAATACCACTACCGCCGTGGCGTCGGCCGCCTGGAACTGCTGCTGCGCGACCAGCCAGGCGACACTGCCGTGCAGAACATCCTGCTGGCGGAAAACGTGCAACTGGGCGAACGCTTCGGTTACGACCTGCGTATTACACCCAGCGGGCTAATGCTGATCAGTTAAGCGCCGACTGCCTACGATGAGTCCCCTCGCCCCTCTGGCGAGCCATGTTCGGAGAGGGGTAAATGGCCGTTTCGCGGTATTTCGGCCCTCTCCCCCAGCCCCTCTCCCGTAAACGGGAGAGGGGAGCCAAACGCGTACAGCCTTAACTGACTGGCATTACCCAGCGGGCGCCTTGGTGTCAGTGTCAACAGCAGCGAGGGTGATACCGGCTCCTTCTACCACCAACTGAGCAGCAGTTGGCGTGACCAGTACCTGTACTTCAAGGCCGGCGCCTACATTCAGGACAATTATGGCGAGGACGACGAAGGCGGCCGCGTCACCTTCTTTCACCTCAACAGCCTGCACCGCTGAGGTATGAGGCGGCTTACAATCATCGCCTTCCTTTTGCGATGACTCGACCATGGCGCGCCTGACCCTCGACTTTCCCGAAGACCAGTATTACTACCGCACGCAACTGACGGTGCGGGTGACCGACATCAACGGTGCCAACCACTTGGGCAATGATTCGATGATCTCGATGATTTCCGAGGCGCGCGCCCGCTTTCTCTTCGAGTTCGGCATTCAGGAAACCGACGGCAAGGGTATCGGCATCATCGTCACTGACCAGGCCACCACCTACCGCGCCGAAGCCCATGCGCGCGACCAGTTACTGTTCGAGGTCGGGGTGATGGACTTCAACCGCTATGGCGGCGATATCACCTTCCGCATCACCCGTCCGGCCGATGGTGCGCTGGTGGCCATGGCCAAGTCCGGCTTCGTGTTCTTCGACTATCTGCAGTCGAAAGTGGTGCCGATGCCGGAAGCCTTCAGCGTCAAGTTCCCCAAGGTCAATCGGCTCGACTGACTCCAGGTTTCCGATACTTCAGGGCTGCGGGCGTACAGACACCAGGCAAAACTTGCACAGTTATTGCTGCCAATACCGTGACACTTCGCCATTCATCTGCTACGCCTAGTTCAGAACAGAAAAAAGGGGGGATCGAGGATGACCGACACCTATCGCCGTGCCCGTCAGGCGGGGCTGCTGAGCAATCTGCTGGCACTCGCCCTGCTGACCGCGCCACTGCCCACTCACGCAACCAGCGTTAGCCAACTTTCCAGCGTCCAGTCTCAAGCCTCTCTCAGCACGCAGCGATCGCCCCATTCGGGGGCATAGACGGCGCAAGCGCCTCGTTTTACGGCAGTACTGCGCGTACTGAAAGTGCGTAACGCCTGATCCCAGAGCCTCTGCCCGGTTGGCTCGGCTCTTGCTTGTTCCCTCTCAGCAGGTAGCCAACGGCGGCCACCTCCCTCACGACAACGACGTCGCCTCATCCGGCCTTCATGGCCTGTGGTGAAGCGGCGTTTTTTTTTCGTGTTCGCCCCAGTGACCGGGGCCGGCGCAGGCATCGCGATCCGAGCCTGTACCGCAATCGCGCAAACCTGCTGTGGCTTCGGCCACAGGTGCACGGCCTTCCCGGCAGGCGCGGCCGCCGTGTCCACGACCATGGTTCGCCGCGCCTGGCCGGGCTCCTTCTCGCTGATGAGGTGATCGATGAATACAAGTTTCTGGAAAGCCGGCCACGCCCCCACCCTGTTTGCTGCCTTCCTCTATTTCGACCTGAGCTTCATGGTCTGGTACCTGCTCGGCCCACTGGCGGTGCAGATCGCTACCGACCTCGACCTCAACGCCCAGCAACGCGGCCTGATGGTGGCCACGCCGATTCTCGCCGGCGCCGTGCTGCGTCTGCTGATGGGCTTTCTCGCCGACCGCCTGTCGCCAAAGACCGCCGGCCTGCTCGGCCAGGTGGTGGTGATAGTCGCGCTGTTTTGCGCCTGGCAGATCGGCATCGGCAGCTACGAGCAGGCGCTGCTGCTCGGCCTGTTCCTCGGCTTCGCCGGCGCGGCGTTCGCCGTGGCCCTGCCGCTGGCCTCGCAGTGGTACCCGCCGGAGCACCAGGGCAAGGCCATGGGCATCGCCGGCGCCGGTAACTCCGGCACCGTGCTGGCAGCGCTGTTCGCCCCCGGCCTGGCCGCGCTGTCCGGCTGGCAGAACGTGTTCGGCTGGGCGCTGATCCCGCTGCTGGCGACCCTGGTGATCTTCGCCCTGGTGGCCAAGAATGCGCCGGAGCGGCCCAAGCCCAAGGCCTTCGGCGACTACCTCAAGGCCCTCGGCGATCGCGACAGCTGGTGGTTCATGTTCTTCTACAGCGTCACCTTCGGCGGCTTCATCGGCCTGGCCAGCGCCCTGCCCGGCTACTTCAGCGACCAGTACGGGCTGAACCCGGTGACCGCCGGTTACTACACCGCCGCCTGCGTCTGCGCCGGCAGCCTGCTGCGCCCGCTGGGCGGCGCTCTGGCCGACCGCATCGGCGGCATTCGTACACTGCTGATGATGTATACCATCGCCTCGCTGTGCGTTGCCGTGGTGGGCTTCAACCTGCCCAGCGCGAACGCCGCCCTGGCCTTTTTCGTCGCCGCCATGCTCGGCCTTGGTGCTGGCAATGGCGCGGTGTTCCAGCTGGTACCGCAGCGTTTTCGCAGGGAAATCGGCGTGATGACCGGGTTGATCGGCATGGCCGGCGGCATCGGTGGTTTCTTCCTCGCTGCAGGCCTGGGCACCATCAAGCAACACACCGGCGACTACCAGCTGGGCCTCTGGCTGTTCGCCAGCCTCGGCGTGCTGGCCTGGATCGGCCTGCATGGGGTCAAGCAGCGCTGGCGCACCACCTGGGGTAGCGCCGCGGTGACCGCCGCACGGGTGTGAGCGAGTTCTCGACGACCGGCCACACTCCGTAGGGTGCGCCGCGCGCACCAGCGATTTGCGTCGAACCTGGTGCGCACGGCGCACCCTACGGTCCAAAGATCTACGGAAACCGCATCATGGCCCTGCAACTGAGCATCGGCGAAACCAGCGCCACCGGCCCGCGCAGCGAGAACCAGGACGCCCTGCGTGTGGTTACCCCGGCGCCAGCCCTGGCCGCCAGCAAGGGCTACCTGCTCGGTCTGGCTGATGGTGTCAGCCAGTGCGCCGACGGCGGCCTGGCCGCACGCGCGACCCTGCAGGCGCTGGCACTGGATTACTACTCCACCCCGGAAACCTGGCCGGTGCAGCACAGCCTGGACCGCCTGCTCATTGCCCATAACCGCTGGCTGCAGGCCAATGGCGGCGGCCAGCCGCTGCTGACCACCCTTACCGCCCTGGTGCTGCGCGGGCGTCGCTACACCCTGGCGCACATCGGCGACAGCCGCGCCTACCTGTGGCGCGATGGCCAGCTCGCGCGCCTGACCGAGGACCATGTCTGGGAACAGCCGGGCATGCAGCACGTGCTCAAGCGTGCCATGGGCCTGGATCAACACCTGGTGGTGGACTACCGCGACGGCGAACTGCAGGCCGGCGACCGTTTCCTGCTGCTCAGCGACGGCGTCTGGGCCTGCCTCAGCGACAAGCGCATCGGCGAGCTGCTGCAACAAGGCGATGACGCCGCGACGATCTGCCAGACCCTGGTCGACGAAGCGCACCGTGCCGGCAGCCAGGACAACGCCAGCGCCCTGCTGGTGCACATCGAGCAGCTCCCAGAAGCCGCGCTGGCCGACACCCTGGCCCAGCTCGAACATTGGCCGCTGCTGCCGCGCCTGCGTGAAGGCCAGGAATTCGAGGGCTGGCGAGTCGAAGGGCTGCTCGGCGAATCGCGCCAGTCGCTGATCTATCGAGTGCACAACGCGGATGACCAGCCCTGGCTGCTCAAGACCCTGCCGGGCAGCCGCGCCAGCGAGGAGCAGGCCGGCCCGGCACTGCTGCAGGAAGAATGGTTCCTGCGCCGCGTCGCCGGTCGCCACTTCCCCGAGCTGCACGCCCTGCCGCAGCGCCAGCACCTGTATTACGTGCAGCGCGAATATGCCGGCCAGACCCTGGCCGCACGCCTGCAGCAGCACGGCCCGCTGAGCCTGGCCGACTGGCAGGACCTGGCGCCGCGCCTGATCAAGGCGCTCGGCCTGCTGCACCGGCGCAATATCATCCACCGCGATATCAAGCCGGAAAACCTGCTGCTCGGCGACGACGGCGAGCTGCGCGTGCTCGACTTCGGCCTGGCCTACTGCCCGGGCCTGACCCGCGACGAGGCCCACAGCCTGCCGGGCACGCCCAGCTATATCGCCCCGGAAGCCTTCGCCGGCACGCCGCCCAGCGCCCAGCAGGATCTCTACGCCGCCGGCGTGACCCTCTATCACCTGCTCACCGGTCACTATCCATATGGCGAAGTCGAAGCCTTCCAGCACCCGCGCTTCGGCCAACCGACACCGGCCAGCCGCTACCGCCCGGACTTGCCTGCCTGGCTCGATGAGGTGTTGAACCGCGCGGTAGCCGCAGCCCCAGCGCAGCGCTTCGAGACCGCCGAGGAGTGGCTGCTGGCACTGGAAAGTGGCGAGCGCCAGTCCCTGAACAACCGCCCACGGCCGCTGCTGGAGCGCGAGCCGCTGCTGGTGTGGCGCAGCGTGGCGCTGGTGTCGCTGCTGCTCAACCTGCTGCTGGCGTTCCTGCTGCTCAAATAGCCAACCCCGCACCAAAGCAGCGCAAAACGCCTCTCAACGGTGCATAAACCCAACCTACAGCGCCAGCCAAGTGACTGAAAAGCCTGAAAAACCGTGACCTGATCGAGTTGGCACAAGGGCTGCATTCACAACTACCACAAACCACATAAAGCGCGACCTTCAACGACGAAGGCTGCACTTCCCGGTAGAACGGGACCTGGACAAAGGCGTCCTCGCTAGGTGACTAGCGGGACGCCTTTTTTGTTTTTTATGGCCTGCCATCCCTGGCGGCCACTCTTCGAGCCGTCGCGGAGCGACGTTAAAAATTGCTCCCGACAATTTTTTCGACCGTGATTTTTCTTCAGGAGATGGCCGGCATGCAAAAACTCAAGCTGGTGATGATCGGCAACGGCATGGCGGGTGTACGCACCCTCGAGGAGCTGCTCAAGCTCGCCCCCGATCTCTACGACATCACCGTGTTCGGCGCCGAGCCGCACCCCAACTACAACCGCATCCTGCTCTCGCCGGTGCTGGCTGGCGAACAGACCTTCGAGGAGATCGTGCTCAACGATCTCAACTGGTACGCGGAAAACGACATCAAGCTGCTGCTGGGGCGCAAGGTGGTCAAGATCGACCGCAAGAAGCGCCTGGTGATCGCCGACGATGGCAGCGAGGCCGAGTACGACCGCCTGCTTATCGCCACCGGCTCCAACCCCTTCATCCTGCCGATTCCGGGCAAGGACCTGCAGGGCGTGATCGGCTATCGCGACATTGCCGACACCCAGATGATGATGGACACCGCCAAGACTCATAAGCACGCGGTGGTCATCGGCGGCGGCCTGCTCGGCCTGGAAGCGGCCAACGGCCTCAAGCTGCGCGGCATGGACGTCACCGTGGTGCATATCGGCGACTGGCTACTGGAGCGCCAGCTCGATAGCACCGCAGGCCGTTTGCTGCAGAAATCCCTGGAAGACCGCGGCCTGAAGTTCCTCCTGCCCAAGCACACCGCTGAACTGCTGGACAACGGCGAAGGCCGCGTCTGCGCGGTGAAATTCAAGGACGGCGAAGTGATTCCCGCCGACCTGGTGGTGATGGCCGCCGGCATCCGCCCCAACAGCGAACTGGCCGAGAGCGCCGGCATCGCCTGCAACCGCGGCATCCTGGTCAACGACACCATGCAGACCTATGACCCGCGCATCTATGCCATCGGCGAGTGCGCCAGTCACCGCGGCATCGCCTATGGTCTGGTGGCGCCGCTGTTCGAGCAGGCCAAGGTCTGCGCCAATCACCTGGCCCAGCTCGGTTTCTCCCGCTATCAGGGCTCGGTGACCTCGACCAAACTCAAGGTCACCGGTATCGACCTGTTCTCCGCCGGCGAATTTATGGGCGGCGAGGGAACGGAAACGATAACGCTGTCGGACCCCATCGGCGGCGTGTACAAGAAGCTGGTGATCAAGGACGACGTGCTGGTCGGCGCCTGCCTGTACGGCGACACCGCCGACGGCGGCTGGTACTTCCGCCAGATCCGTGAGAATCACAACGTCAGCGAGATCCGCGACCACCTGATGTTTGGTGAAGGTGCCATCGGCGACGTCGGCCATCAGGGCGCCGACAAGACCGCCAACATGCCCGACAGCATGGAAATCTGCGGCTGCAACGGCGTGTGCAAGGGCACCATCGTCAAGGCCATCCAGGAAAATGGCCTGTTCTCGGTCGACGAGGTCAAGAAGCACACCAAGGCCGCCAGTTCCTGCGGCTCCTGCGCCGGCCTGGTCGAGCAGATCCTGATCAGCACCGTCGGCGGCGCCGCCGACGTCAAGCCCAAGAGCGAGAAGGCCATCTGCGGCTGCAGCGACCTCAACCACGGGCAGATTCGCAAGGCCATCCGCGAGCAGCACCTGACGTCGATGGCGCAGACCATGGCCTTTCTCAACTGGAGCACGCCCAACGGCTGCGCCACCTGCCGCCCGGCGCTCAACTACTACCTGATCTCCACCTGGCCGGGCGAGGCCAAGGACGACCCGCAGTCGCGCCTGATCAACGAACGCGCCCACGCCAATATCCAGAAGGACGGGACGTATTCCGTTGTTCCGCGTATGTGGGGCGGCGTGACCAATCCCTCCGAGCTGCGCCGCATCGCCGATGTGGCCGACAAGTACAACGTGCCCATGGTCAAGGTCACCGGCGGCCAACGCATCGACCTCCTGGGCATCAAGAAAGACGACCTGCCAGCGGTGTGGAAGGATCTGGACATGCCTTCCGGCCACGCCTACGGCAAGTCCATCCGCACGGTGAAGACCTGCGTCGGCAGCGAGTTCTGCCGCTTCGGCACGCAGAACTCCACTCAGCTGGGCATCGACCTGGAGCACGACCTGTTCAACATGTGGTCGCCGCACAAGGTCAAGCTGGCGGTCTCCGGCTGCCCGCGCAACTGCTCCGAGGCCGGCATCAAGGACGTCGGCATCATTGGTGTGGACTCCGGTTTCGAGATGTATATCGGCGGCAACGGTGGGATCAAGACCGAGGTGGCCGAGTTCTTCGTCAAGGTCAAGACCGCCGAGGAAGTGCGCGAGTACAACGCCGCCTTCCTCCAGCTGTACCGCGAGGAGGCCTTCTACCTCGAGCGCACCGTGCACTACCTGCAGCGCGTCGGCATGGAGCACATCAAGAAGGCGGTGCTGGAAGACGAAGCCAATCGCAAGGCCCTGGCCGCACGCCTGCACTACGCCCTGTCGTTCGAGCAGGACCCGTGGAAGGAACGCATCGAGACGCCGCAACTGAAGAAAGAGTTCGACACCATCAAGGTCGTGCAAATCGAGGAGGCCAGCGTATGAACTGGCTGGATATCTGCGCCCTGGAAGAGATCAACGTACTCGGCTCGCGCATCATCGCCGGGCCGAAAGGCGATATCGCCATCTTCCGCACCAGTAACGATGAAGTATTCGCCCTCGACGACCGCTGCCCGCACAAGGGCGGGCCGCTGTCCCAGGGGCTGATCTACGGCAAGCGCGTGGCCTGCCCGCTGCATAACTGGCAGATCGAGCTGGAGTCCGGCGAGGCCGTGGCGCCGGACGTGGGCTGCGCCCATCGGCACCATGCCAAGGTGGAGAGCGGCCGCGTGTTGCTGGCATTCGCGCAACGCAACTAGCCAGCCCTGTGGGAGGCGCTTCAGCGGCGACGGTCGCGGCTGAAGCCCCTCCCACCAGAACTTCCCCGCGCCTCAGGAGCTCCGAACATGGCCAGCCCCACTCAAGTCACCGCCTCCACCTGCTGCTACTGCGGCGTGGGCTGCGGCGTGCTGATCGAGTACGACGGCGAGCAGATCCTCGGCGTCGCCGGCGACCCCAGCCACCCGGCCAACTTCGGCAAGCTTTGCAGCAAAGGCTCGACCCTGCACCTGACCGGCGACCTCGACGCCCGTGCCCTCTACCCCGAGTTGCGCCTGGGCAAGGGCCTGGCACGTTCACGCACGGACTGGGACAGCGCCCTGGACCACGCCGCGGCGGTGTTCGCCGAGACCATCCGCGAGCACGGCCCGGACAGCGTGGCCTTCTATATCTCCGGCCAGTTGCTGACCGAGGACTACTACGCCTTCAACAAGTTGGCCCGTGCCCTGGTCGGCACTCATAACATCGACTCCAACTCGCGCCTGTGCATGTCCAGCGCGGTGGTCGGCTACAAGCGCAGCCTCGGCGCCGACGCCCCGCCCTGCAGTTACGAAGACATCGAGCGAAGCGACTGCCTGCTGATCGCCGGCTCCAACATGGCCTACGCCCACCCGGTGCTGTTCCGCCGCCTGGAAGAAGCCAAGGCTCGCCGCCCCGAGATGCAGATCATCGTCATTGATCCGCGGCGCACCGACACCTGCGAGCTGGCCGACCTGCACCTGGCGATCCTACCCGGCACCGACGTGGCGCTGTTTCACGGCATCCTGCATATCCTGCTGTGGGAAGGCTGGATCGACCGCCGCTATATCGACGCCCATACCGAAGGCTTCGAGGCGCTGAAGAACCTGGTGCGCGACTACAGCCCGGCGGCCACCGCCGACATCTGCGGCATCAGCCTGGACAGCCTGCAGCGCTGCGCCGAGCTGATCGGCCGTGCGCCCTCCTTCCTCTCGCTGTGGTGCATGGGGCTCAACCAGTCCTCGTCTGGCAGCGCGAAGAACAGCGCGCTGATCAACCTGCACCTGGCCACCGGGCAAATCGGCAAGCCCGGCGCCGGCCCCTTCTCGCTGACCGGCCAGCCCAATGCCATGGGCGGCCGCGAAACCGGCAGCCTGAGCAACCTGCTGCCTGGCCACCGCGAGGCTGGCAATGCCGAACACCGCGCCGAAGTCGCTACCTACTGGGGCGTCGACGCCCTGCCGGAGACGCCCGGGCTGTCCGCCATCGAGCTGTTCGATGCGGTGCACGACGGCCGTATCAAGGCGCTGTGGATCGCCTGCACCAACCCGGCGCAGTCGCTGCCGAACCAGAACAAGGTGCACGAGGCCCTGGCCGCCTGCCCCTTCGTTGTCGTTCAAGAGGCCTTCTTCACCACCGAGACCTGCCGCTACGCCGACCTGCTGCTGCCCGCCGCCAGCTGGGGCGAGAATGAAGGCACGGTGACCAACTCCGAGCGCCGCGTCAGCCACGTACGCCGCGCCGTGCCAGCGCCCGCAGAGGCGCGGCCCGATTGGTCGATCACCTGCGACTTTGCCCGTCGCCTGGAAACGCTGCTGCGCCCCGGCCTGCCCAGCCTGTTCGATTTCGCCGACAGCGAAGCGCTGTTCGAGGAATACAAGCACCTGACCGCCCAGCGCGACCTTGACCTCTCGGGGCTGAGCTACGCGCTGCTGGATAACCTAGGTCCGCAACAGTGGCCGTTTGCACCTGGCGCGCGCCAGGGCACCGCGCGGCTCTATGCCGACGGCCGCTTCCCCACCACCAGTGGGCGCGCGCAGTTCCATGCCGACCCGTATCGCGCGCCGAAGGAAAAACGCGAGGCGCGCTATTCGCTCACCCTCAACACCGGCCGCCTGCGCGACCAGTGGCACGGCATGAGCCGCACCGGCACCGCCGCACGCCTGTTCGGCCATGTCGAGGCCGCCGTGCTCGGCCTGCATCCGGATGAGCTGCGTCGCCGCCGCCTGCAGGACGGCGATCTGATCAAGCTGCGCAGCCGTCGCGGCAGTCTGATCCTGCCGGTACAAACCGACGAATCGGTGCGCCCCGGTCAGGCCTGGCTGCCGATGCACTGGGGCGACCGCTTCCTCAAGGGTTTGGGCACCAACGTTCTGACCCAGCCGGCTTTCGATCCGTTATCCAAACAACCGGAGCTCAAGCATGCTGGTGTTGAGGTGGACAAGGTCGAGCTGCCCTGGCAACTGTTCGCCCTGGTCGAAGGCGAGGTGCAGAGCCGCTTCGAGGCCCTGCGCCCGCTGTTCGAGGACTTCGCCTACGCCAGCCTCACCCCCACCGGTCGCGAGCGCCCCGCTCTGCTGATCCGCGCCGCCAGCGCCGTGGCGCCGCAGCCCGAGCTGCTGGCGCAGATCGACCGCCTACTGCGCCTGAACCAGGGCCCAGTGCTGGCCTACGACGACCCGCGCCGCGCGGTGGGCAAGCGCGTTCGCATCGAGGACGGTCGCATCGTCAGCATCCGCCTGGCCGGCGAAACCGCTGCCAGCGAATGGCTCAGAAGCCTGTGGCTGGATGGCCAGGCCGACGCCGATCTGCGCCGCTGGCTGCTGGCCCCCCTCTCCGTGCCGCCGGGCAACGCCAGCGCCAACACACGCGGCAAGACCCTGTGCAACTGCCTGAACGTCAGCGAAGGCGCGGTGTGCGCCGGCATCGAGCGTGGCCTGGATCTCGATGGCCTCAAACAAACGCTCAAGTGCGGCACCAGCTGCGGCTCCTGCGTACCCGAAATCAAACGCCTGTTGGCGCAACAGTCCACTGCAGTGAACGCATGAATTGATCGCAGAGCGTCCCCGAATCCGTTCCCGCGCCGGAGCGTGGGAACCAGCGGCAAACGCCGGCACGTGACACGAGAGAGGTGGTGAACATGAGCGCAAAAGTCTGGCTGGTAGGTGCTGGCCCTGGTGATCCCGAGCTGCTGACGCTCAAGGCGGTCAAGGCGCTGAATCAGGCCGAGATCGTGATGATCGACGATCTGGTCAACCCGGCCGTACTGGAGCACTGCCCCGGCGCGCGTATCGTCTCGGTGGGCAAGCGCGGCGGTTGTCGCTCCACCCCGCAGGCCTTCATCCATCGCCTGATGCTGCGCTATGCACGCCAGGGCAAGTGCGTGGTGCGCCTCAAAGGCGGTGATCCGTGCATCTTCGGCCGCGGCAGCGAGGAAGCCGAGTGGCTCGGCGAGCACGGCATCGAAGTGGAGATGGTCAACGGCATCACCGCCGGGCTGGCCGGTGCCACCAACTGCGGCATTCCTCTGACCCTGCGCGGTGTGGCCCGTGGCGTGACCCTGGTCACCGCCCACACCCAGGACGACAGCAGCCTGAACTGGGCGGCACTGGCCCAGAGCGGCACCACATTGGTGGTCTATATGGGCGTCGCCAAGCTGGCGGACATCCAGATCGGGTTGCTCGCCGGCGGTATGCGCGGCGAAATGCCGGTAGCGATGATCGAGAACGCCTCGTTACCCGAGCAACGCGAATGCCGCAGCAGCCTCGCGGCCATGCAGCATGACGCGGCAGCATTCGCCCTGAAGAGCCCGGCTATTCTGGTGATCGGCGAAGTCGTCCGCGCCAGCAGCTCGCTCAGCATGCCCCAGCGTCTGCATGCCTGAGCGCTACGCAGTCATTGCCTGCGATTCGCTGCGAGGCGCAGCTCCAACACCTGGGTAAATCGACGCGGTGTGGCTGGCATTGCCCATTGCGGGCTTTTATCCCAGAAAAAAGAAACCCGGCCGAAGCCGGGTTTCTCTTACAGCACCAGAAGCATTACTGCTGGATCTGGGCTTCTACTTCAGCTTCAACGCGACGGTTGATGGCGCGGCCGGCGTCGGTGGCGTTGTCGGCTACCGGGCGAGTTTTGCCGTAACCAACAGCGTTCACGCGGCTGCCGTCTACACCGTACTGGTTGACCAGCACGTTACGTACAGCGTTGGCACGACGCTCGGACAGACCCTGGTTGTAAGCGTCAGAACCGATGGAGTCAGTGTGACCTTCAACGGTGGTGGTGGTCTGCGGGTACTGGTTCATGAAGTCAGCCAGGTTCTTGATGTCGCCATAGCTTTCTTCTTTGACGCGGTCCTTGTCGAAGTCGAACTTGACGTCCAGTTCAACGCGAACGGTTTCCAGAGCCGGCTCCGGAGCAGGCTCAGGCATCGGCTCGGGTGCAGCAGCTACGACCGGAGCCGGAGCCGGAGCAGGCTTGCTGCCACCACCGAAGTTCAGACCAACACCCACGCCAGCTTGCCACTCGGTGTCGCCCTGGTCGATGTTGTACAGAGCGTCAACGCCAGCACGGGCGTAGAACATTTCGGTGAAGTAGTACTTGGCACCAGCGCCAGCGATGGCCAGGGTGGAGCGGTTGCGACCACCGCCGTTGGCATCACCGATGCTCTGATGGCCGAAACCGGCAGAAACGTAAGGACGCAGACCAACACCCGGCTGACCGAAGTGGTAGATCGCCTTCAGGTCGGTCAGGTTGCCCTTGATGTTCTTGCTGCCGCGAGAGCCTTCGCCGCGCAGGTCATGGTACTCGCCATAGGACAGCGCCAGCTCGACGTCGTCGGTCAGGTAGTAGCCGATGCTGCCACCGAACAGGTTGCCTTCGTTGTGCGCGTAATCACGCTGAACGTCGGTGAAGTAGCGATTGACGAAGCCCTCCACCTCGACAGCGCCTTGGCCTTGCGCCAGCGCGCCGAAGGAGGTTGCGGCAACGAGAGAGCCAATGACTACGCCCAAGGTGTTTTTTACTTTCATCCGTTAAATCCCCATCTTGGTGGTTAATAAGTCGCCGTTAACTTCAGGCGGCAACTTGGCAGCGATTCTATCAGGGTTCGCCACTCCCTTAGTAGTCGGCAAGCTGAACTAAGTTTCGGAAGTGTCCGAAAATTTATCCCGCAACCGATCCAAAGCGCGCTTGTAGCGCATCTTCGTTGCGCTCAAGCCCATGTGCATGATGTCGGCAATCTCTTGAAATTCGAGCTCTGCGACAAATCGTAGCACCAGAATCTCGCGATCGATCGGGTTGACGTGAACCAGCCAGCGATCCAGACCGCCTCGCTCCTCGACTTTGGGTGTCTTGTCGTCGGAAGCTTCTTCGAGCGGATCCAAACTCAAGGCGTCAATCAATCGACGCTTACGCCGCTCTTTTCGATACTGAGTAATGCATTCGTTATAGGTGATGCTGTAAAGCCAGGTCTTGAACTTGGATTTACCCTCAAAGTTCTTTAGGCCATAGAGAACTTTGAGCATCACCTCCTGACAGACATCGTCAGCATCCCTTTCGTTCCCTAAATAACGCGCACACACGTTAAATAATGTGCGCTGGTAGCGTCTCATCAGCTCTTCATAAGCACGAGTGATATGAAACAGCTCGTCGTGGGCGCGTGCCACCAGCTCTTCATCGGTGAGCTCGCGGGGGTCGTAGCGCGTGGGCAAGGGCTGGGCTTTGTTCAAAACGAGTCGGGCCGACAGTCAGGACGAAAAGTGCCCGGCAGGTCACACCTGCCGGGCAGCTGCATAAAATAACAGATTGCCGTCAGCGACTGTTCACGCGTTGCTCGAGCATCACTCGATTTGCCACCGATACCAGCTCACCGGTATCAGTCAACAGGGTGGTTTTCACTGTGCCGATCTCTTCGATCTGGCCTTCGACCTCACCCACCTGCACATGTTGCCCGACCTGATACAGCTCGCGCACATAAATGCCAGCGAGAATCTGGCTGGCGATATCGCGGCTGCCCAGGCCCAATGCCAGCGCGACCGCCAGGCCAACGGAGATCAGCACGATGGCGATGACGTTGTTGAGCAGGTCGGTCTTGATTTCCAGCTGACCGATGGCCACCGAGATGCTGATGATGATCACCAGGCCTTGTGCCACACGTCCCAAGCCGTTGGCATACTCCAGGCCGACGCCTTCGGCGGCGCCACGCACCAGGCTGCTGACCAGTTGCGCCAGGAGCACGCCAGCCAGCAGTACCAGCGCCGCGCCGAACACCTTGGGCAGATACAGCGCCAGCACGTCGAGGGTCGCGGAGACACGTTGCAGGCCGAGCGATTCAGCGGCAGACACCAGGAATATCAGCAGCACGAACCAGTAAACGATCTTGCCGATCAGGGTCGATACCGACGCATGAATGCCGACGCGCGCCAGCAGCTTGGTCAGGCCGGTACCGGTCATCAGACGGTCCAGTCCGACCTTACCGAGCAGCTTGGACAGCAGCGTGTCGAGCAACTTGGCCACGACGAAGCCAAGCAATACCAGCACCAGCGCCACGAACAGGTTGGGAATGAAGCCAGCAACCTTACTCCACAGTGCGGTCATCGCGGAGATCAGGCTTTGGGTCCAGGGATCGAGTTCCATTTCAGTCAGCCTTGTCAACAGAAGCAGAGGATTGGGTACGGCGCGAAACCGGCGCGACATGCGCCGAACCGTTGTTCAGGGCGATCATCAGCGCCTGCGCCCAGTGACCGACCAGGCTGAACAGGTCACCCGCTCCGACCTGGCGGTTGGCGGTCTTGAGAACCCGGTGCAGACAGGCATCTTCGTCATGGCTGGACGGCGCGGCCTTGAGCAAATCGCGTAAAGATTCTTCGAATGGATCGTGCATGCGCACCTCACGGGATATCACGGCTAGACGCCGCAGTTTGCGGATGAGTCACACATCACAACCAGCGCCAGCGGCGGAAAAGTAGCAGTTGGCCCAGCGCCAAAAGGATCATCAGGCCGCAGGCGACAAAGAAACCGAGCGGGCTTTCGGCGCCAGGAATGCCGCCAACATTGATGCCCAGCAGACCCGTGAGGAAGGTCAGCGACAGGAACATGCCGGCGATCACGGTAAAACGGTACATGATGCGGTTCATCCGCTCTGCAAGGCGCTGATTCTCAGCTTCGAGTACCAGGCTGACGCGCTCGCGCAACAGTTCGAGCTCTTCGAGATAGCGCGTCAGACGGTTGTGCAGTTCGTTCCAGTAGTCGTCGTCATCCTCGACGAACCAGGGCTGGCGACTGCGCATCATCTGCGCGTACAGGTCGCGCTGCGGCGCCAGGAAACGCCGCAGCCCGGCGGCGCGGCGGCGCAGCTGCAACATCAGGCTGTGATCGGGACGATAGCGCTCGTCAGCGTCCAAACGATCCTCTTCGACATCGAGCTGCTCGCTCAACTCGGCGATCAGGTCATCGACGCGGTTGGTCAGGTGCCGCGCCAGCTCCAGCAGCAGCTCGGAGGACGTGCGCGGCCCCTTGCCCGCCAGCAGATCGGCAATCAGCGCATCGGTCGCCAGCAGCGGCCGCAGGCGCAGGGAAATCACCCGACGGGCATCGGCAAAGATGCGCACCGAGACCATGTCTTCCGGCTCGGCGCCCGGATTGCGATTGATGCCCCGCAGAAACAGCAGCAGTTCATCGCGCGGCAACGGCAGCAAGCGTGGCCGGGTGTTCTCTTCCAGTAGCAGATCACAGCTGAACTCATCCAGGCCACTGTGCTCGCGCAACCAGTGCTGCGCCGGGGCCTGACTACGATCCCAGTGCAGCCACAGGCTTTCCTGCTCGCTCAGTTGCAGGCCATCCAGTTGCTCGCGGCTGATGCTGCGCGCACCACCACGGCCATCGAGCACGAAGGCATGCAGCAGTGCCGAGTCCTGATCCACCATCGGGTTATTCCGGCATTTCCAGGGCTTGCGGAGAGACGATCACACCGTTGTTGTCGGCATACAGGTAGTCGCCCGGCTTGAAGGTCACACCACCAAAGGTAACCGGCACGTTCAGATCACCGATGCCGCGCTTGTCGGTTTTCATCGGGTGACTGGCCAGCGCCTGCACACCCAGGTTGGTCTGCGCGATGACATCAACATCACGGATACAGCCGTAGACCAGGATGCCCTCCCAACCATTTTTGGCCGCTTTCTCGGCCAGCATGTCGCCGAGCAGCGCACGACGCAGCGAGCCGCCACCATCGACGACCAGCACCTTGCCCTGGCCTGGCAGATCGACCTGTTCCTTGACCAGCGAGTTGTCCTCATGGCACTTGATGGTGACGATTTGGCCACCAAAGGAATCACGGCCACCGTAGTTGGCGAACATCGGCTCGACGACCTGAACCAACTCCGGGTAGGCATCGCACAGATCAGGGGTGATGTAGTGCATGGCAGAACTCCTTTCGACAATGAATGAACGACAGGCAAGTGGAAGATCAGGAAATGACCACTACCAAACGATGCGTCACATCTTACCGCCAAGCACTCGCCGAAGAAACGTTACGATAGCTCAGACACCCGCAACGGCGGCCTGCTCGGTGAACTCTACAGGCAGTCGCAGGTATTGCAGCCAGTATTCGGTCAGCGGCCAAACTTCGCGCTGCGCCTCTTTGCTGACCAACATTTCAATGTGCCCGAAATCGCTGCTGAAGCCTTTCTCCTTACCCAACAGTAGAAAGTGCCTCGGCGCGCTACTGCATTGCTCCAGAAGCTTGCGACAGGCCCAAGCAGGATCATCGAAATCGGCAGCAGCTGCCACGGCCATAAGCGGTACGCTCACCTCAGCGAGGCCTGCCCACCAGTCCTTCCGCCCATCACCGAATCGCCCGAACAGCCTGAGCCAACGTAGAACTTCCAGCGCCAGCCCGATAGGTTCATCTTCAGGGCCGCGCTTCAGGCGCCGGCCGGACAGGTAAGGAAAGGCGCGCAGCAGTAGACGCGCGCCCCACTCTATCGGAGGTATCTTCAGCGGCCAGTAGCTGCGGCTGACCTGACTGCCGAACAACGCAACCGAGCTGGCACGCGACTGATCGAGATAACCACCACCCAACGCAGCCGCCAGGATCACCCCGCCTAGCGAGTGGCCAATCCAGTGTGCGGCCTGCCCGGTCTGCTCGAATAGGAAATCGGCGATGGCCGGTACGTCGTAGTGCACATACTGCGCCACGCTGTTGTCGCGATAGCCTTCATTGCGCGGCGAAAGGCCGTGGCCGCGCATTTCGGCGATCCACACGTCAAACCCCGCACGCGCCAGATAGGCGCCAAGGCCGATGCCCTTGGGCGAGTACCAGAAACGTCGGTTGGAAAAACTGCCATGCAGCAACACCACAGGCACGCCGCGCGCACCTTCGGCATCCGCCAGCCCTACTCGCGTTAACGCCAGCTCTACACTGGAATCCGGACTGTTGTTGGGCTTCAGGCGATAGACGTCTTCACTGAGATCGCCACGTAGCTCGGCACTGATCAGCGCGACGGGGAAAAGCTCACTACTGCTTTGCATGGATCGGAAAACCGCAATGGCGCTGTGCCACAAAGAAGAACGAAACCCATAAAAAACCGTCGGAGCGACGTTCAAATCGCTGGCGACGGCTTCGCGTGACTACCCAGAAAAAAGGCGGGATCAACCCGCCCTCTTTCCGCGTCAGCTACTGCTCTCAGGCAGGCTGCGCCTCGGCCAGGAAGAACCAGGTGTCGAGGACCGAATCGGGGTTCAGCGAGACGCTCTCGATGCCTTGCTCCATCAGCCACCTGGCCAGATCCGGGTGATCCGAAGGGCCCTGACCGCAGATGCCGATGTACTTGCCGGCCTTGTTGCAGGCAGCGATGGCATTGGCCAGCAGCTTCTTCACCGCAGGGTTACGCTCATCGAACAGGTGGGCAACGATGCCGGAGTCACGGTCCAGGCCCAGAGTCAGCTGGGTCAGGTCGTTGGAGCCGATAGAGAAGCCGTCGAAGAACTCGAGGAACTCCTCGGCCAGAATGGCGTTGGACGGCAGCTCGCACATCATGATGACCTTCAGGCCGTCCTGACCACGGGCCAGGCCATTGCTGGCCAGCAGCTCGACCACTTGCGACGCCTCGCCCAGGGTACGCACGAACGGCACCATGATCTCGACGTTGGTCAGGCCCATCTCGCCCCGCACTTTCTTCAGCGCACGGCATTCCAATTCGAAGCAATCGCGGAAGGATTCGCTGATGTAGCGCGAAGCACCACGGAAGCCCAGCATCGGGTTCTCTTCTTCCGGCTCGTACAGCTTGCCGCCGATCAGGTTGGCGTATTCGTTGGACTTGAAGTCCGACAGGCGCACGATGACCTTCTTCGGCCAGAAGGCAGCGGCCAGGGTGCTGATGCCCTCGACCAGCTTCTCGACGTAGAAGTCGACCGGGTCGCCATAGCCAGCGATGCGCTTCTCGACGCTGTCCTTGATCTCCGGCGGCAGGCTGGAGAAGTTCAGCAGTGCCTTGGGGTGCACGCCGATCATGCGGTTGATGATGAATTCCAGACGGGCCAGGCCCACACCTTCGTTCGGCAGTTGGGCGAAGTCGAAGGCGCGATCCGGGTTGCCGACGTTCATCATGATCTTGAACGGCAGATCCGGCATGGCATCGACCGAGTTCTTGCGGATGTCGAAGCCCAGCTCACCCTCGAAGATGAAGCCGGTGTCGCCTTCGGCGCAGGAGACGGTAACGCCCTGGCCGTCCTTCAGCACGCTGGTGGCGTTGCCGCAACCGACCACGGCCGGAATGCCCAGCTCACGGGCGATGATCGCCGCGTGGCAGGTACGCCCGCCACGGTTGGTGACGATGGCGCTGGCGCGCTTCATCACCGGCTCCCAGTCCGGGTCGGTCATGTCGGAGACCAGCACGTCGCCCGGCTGCACCTTGTCCATTTCGGACACATCGTGGATCACCCGCACCTTGCCGGCGCCGATGCGCTGACCGATGGCGCGACCTTCCACCAGAACGGTGCCCTTCTCTTTCAGCAGGTAGCGCTCCATCACGGTAGCGCTGGAGCGGCTCTTCACGGTTTCCGGGCGGGCCTGCACGATGTACAGCTTGCCGTCGTCACCATCCTTCGCCCACTCAATGTCCATCGGGCGGCCGTAGTGTTTCTCGATGATCAGCGCCTGCTTGGCCAGCTCGCTGACCTCGGCATCGGTGATGCAGAAACGCGCGCGATCGGCACGGTCGACCTCGACTGTCTTGACCGAACGACCGGCCTTGGCTTCGTCGCCGTAGACCATCTTGATCGCCTTGCTGCCCAGATTGCGACGCAGGATTGCCGGACGGCCAGCCTCCAGAGTCGGCTTGTGCACGTAGAACTCGTCGGGGTTGACCGCTCCCTGCACCACGGTCTCGCCGAGACCGTAAGCACCAGTGATGAACACCACGTCACGGAAGCCCGATTCGGTGTCCAGGGTGAACATAACGCCGGCGGTGCCGGTTTCCGAACGCACCATGCGCTGCACACCGGCAGACAGGGCGACCAGCTTGTGATCGAAGCCCTGGTGCACGCGGTAGGCGATGGCGCGGTCGTTGAACAGCGAAGCGAAGACTTCCTTGGCGGCGCGGATCACGTTGTCCACGCCACGGATGTTGAGGAAGGTTTCCTGCTGGCCGGCGAAGGAAGCATCCGGCAGGTCTTCGGCGGTAGCAGAAGAACGCACGGCCACGGCCATGTTGTCGTTGCCAGCGCTCATGGTGGCGAAGGCTTCACGAATCTGCTTGTCCAGCTCGGCGGGGAACTCGGCGTCCATCACCCATTGGCGAATCTGCGCGCCGGTCTTGGCCAGGGCATTGACGTCATCGACATCCAGGGCGTCGAGCGCTGCGTGGATCTGCGCATTCAGGCCGCTCTGCTCGAGAAAATCGCGATAGGCCTGAGCCGTAGTGGCGAAACCGCCGGGAACCGAAACGCCGGCGCCGGCCAGGTTGCTGATCATCTCGCCGAGGGATGCGTTCTTGCCCCCCACATGCTCAACATCGTGATTGCCGAGCTTATCGAGGGAAACTACGTACTCTACCAAGGTGATCTCTCCACTAACTGTATTGGAAAAGCTCAGCGGGCTGCGCAATGTCGAACGACCGAGGTCGCGCGATTGTGGCCTTGCCCTTGAATAAGTAACAATGCCAGAACCCGTGGGCCCCGGCGAAAAACGCGGCCTATCATAGCCAAGAATCGAACTCAGCTTAAGGCCTTTGGCGCAAATGAAACGAACCGCTTTCTTCATCTCCGACGGCACCGGCATCACCGCCGAAACCCTGGGTCAGAGTCTGCTCGCGCAGTTCGAGAACATTCAGTTCACCAAACTCACGCGCCCTTATATCGACAGCATCGAAAAAGCGCGCGCCATGGTACAACAAATCGATGCCGCCGCTGAAAGGGACGGTGTGCGTCCGATCATCTTCGACACCATCGTCAATCGCGATATTCGAGCCATTCTCGATACCGCCAATGGTTTCATGATCGATATCTTCTCGACCTTTCTCTCGCCGCTGGAACAGGAGTTGAGCTCGCACTCTTCCTACTCCGTCGGCAAGTCGCACTCCATCGGTCAGCACTCCAACTATATGGAGCGTATCGAGGCGGTGAACTTCGCCCTCGACAATGACGACGGCGCCCGCACCCACTATTACGACAAGGCCGATCTGATCCTGGTCGGCGTATCACGCTGCGGCAAGACGCCCACCTGCCTGTATATGGCCATGCAATATGGCATTCGCGCAGCCAACTACCCGCTGACCGAAGACGACATGGAGCGCCTGCAACTTCCGGAGTCGCTGAAAAAATACCGCGACAAGCTGTTCGGCCTGACCATCGATCCAGATCGCCTTACCGCCATCCGCCATGAACGCAAGCCCAACAGCCGCTACGCCAGCTTCGCCCAATGTGAGTTCGAGGTGCGTGAAGTGGAAAGTCTGTTCCGTCGCGAAAATATCGCCTTCATCAACTCCACGCATTTCTCGGTCGAGGAGATTTCGGCCAAGATCCTGGTGGAAAAAGGTGTTGAGCGACGCCTTAAATAACCACCATAAGCTCATGTTTCAAAAGTGAAAAGGCTCGATACTTCGAGCCTTTTCTAGTTTCAGCGGTTAGAAGCTGCCACCGGCACACGCACCCAGCCCTCCATGAGGATGCGCGCACTGCGGCTCATCACTGCCTTGGTCACTGCCCACTGACCATCGACCAGACGAGCCTGTGCACCAACCCGCAAGGTGCCGGACGGATGGCCAAAACGCACCGCCTCACGCTCGCCGCCGCCAGCGGCCAGGTTGACCAACGTACCTGGTATCGCCGCCGCCGTGCCGATGGCCACCGCACAAGTGCCCATCATCGCGTGGTGCAGTTTGCCCATCGACAGCGCGCGCACCAGCAGATCGACATCGCCAGCTTTTACATCCTTGCCGCTGGATGTGCGGTAATCCTTGGGCGGACTGACGAAGGCGATCTTCGGGGTGTGCTGACGTGTCGCAGCCTCCTCGGCCGTCTTGATCAGCCCCATGCGCAGCGCACCAGCGATGCGGATCTGCTCGAAGCGCGCCAGTTGCGCCGGATCGCCATTGATGGCCTCGCGCAGCTCGGTGCCCTGGTAGCCGATGTCCTCGGCATTGACGAAGATGGTCGGGATGCCGGCGGTGATCATGGTCGCCTTGAAGGTACCGATGCCCGGCACTTCAAGATCATCGACCAGATTGCCGGTGGGAAACATCGAACCGCCCTCCTCGCCATCATCAGATGGGTCGAGGAATTCCAGCACGATCTCCGCCGCCGGGAAGGTCACCCCGTCCAGTTCGAAGTCACCGGTTTCCTGCACCTGGCCACCCGTGACCGGTACATGGGCGATGATGGTTTTCTGGATATTGGCCTGCCAGATACGCACTACGCAGGTGCCGTTGTCGGGAATCCGTGCGGGGTCGACCAGACCGGCATGGATGGCGAAGGCACCTGCCGCGGTGGACAGGTTGCCGCAGTTGCCGCTCCAGTCGACAAAGGCCTTGTCGATGGAGACCTGACCGTAGAGGTAGTCGACATCGTGATCGGGCTGACTGCTTTTCGACAGGATCACGCACTTGGAGGTGCTCGACGTGGCGCCGCCCATGCCATCGATATGCGCCGAGTACGGATCGGGGCTGCCGATCACGCGCATGAACAGCTTGTCGCGCGCCTCGCCGGGCACCTGGCAGCGCTCGGGCAGATCCTGCAGACGGAAGAACACGCCCTTGCTGGTGCCGCCACGCATATAGGTGGCGGGTATTTTCACTTGCGGCAGATGAGCCATGGGTGCAGTCCTGAGTAGCCCGGATGCAATCCGGGAATGATGGTGCTGGTTTTCCCGGATTTCATCCGGGCTACGCGCTTGCCTCCCCTCTCCCGCTGGCGGGAGAGGGGCCGGGGGAGAGGGAGCATCCAAAAGCCGCGAGCTACCTGAAGCACCCTCTCCCCAACCCTCTCCCATAAATGGGAGAGGGAGTTATCAAGCCACCGCACCTTCGAGGAAGTCCTTGGCGAAGCGCTGCAGCACGCCGCCGGCCTTGTACACGCTGACATCCGCCGCGGTATCCAGTCGGCAGGTCACCGGCACCCGAACCACTTCACCGTTACGGCGATTGACCACCAGGGTCAGGTCGCAGCGCGGCGAGATATCGCCCTCGATGTCATAGGTTTCGGTGCCGTCCAGCCCCAGGGTCAGGCGCGTGGTGCCCGGTTTGAACTCTACCGGCAGCACGCCCATGCCCACCAGGTTGGTGCGGTGGATGCGCTCGAAGCCTTCGGCGACGATCACTTCCACGCCCGCCAAACGTACGCCCTTGGCCGCCCAATCCCGCGACGAGCCCTGGCCGTAGTCGGCACCAGCGACGATGATCAGGTTCTGCTTGCGGTTCATGTAGGTCTCGATGGCTTCCCACATGCGCATCACCTGGCCTTCCGGCTCGACGCGGGCCAGCGAGCCCTTCTTCACCTGGCCGTCGACCACAGCCATCTCGTTGACCAGTTGCGGGTTGGCGAAGGTGGCGCGCTGTGCGGTCAGGTGGTCGCCACGGTGGGTGGCGTAGGAGTTGAAGTCCTCCTCCGGCAGGCCCATTTTCGCCAGGTACTCACCGGCGGCCGAGTCCGCCAGGATGGCGTTGGACGGCGACAGGTGGTCGGTGGTGATGTTGTCCGGCAGGATCGCCAGCGGGCGCATGCCCTTGAGCGTGCGCTCGCCGGCCAGCGCACCCTCCCAGTAAGGCGGGCGGCGGATGTAGGTGGACATCGGCCGCCAGTCGTACAGCGGGCTGTCGGCTTCCTTCACCGTCCCGAGGTCGAACATCGGGATATAGATCTGCTTGAACTGCTCGGGCTTGACGCTCGCCGCGACTATGGCGTCGATCTCCTCGTCGCTCGGCCACAGGTCCTTCAACGTGATGGGGTTGCCCTGGGCATCGGTGCCCAGCGCGTCCTGCTCGATATCGAAGCGCACGGTACCGGCAATGGCATAGGCCACAACCAGCGGTGGCGAAGCGAGGAAGGCCTGCTTGGCATAGGGATGGATGCGCCCGTCGAAGTTGCGGTTGCCTGAGAGCACAGCGGTGGCGTACAGGTCGCGGTCGATGATTTCTTTCTGAATCTTCGGATCGAGCGCGCCGGACATGCCGTTACAGGTGGTGCAGGCGTAGGCGACGATGCCGAAACCGAGCTTCTCCAGTTCCGGCAGCAGGCCAGCCTCTTGCAGATACAGCTTGGCGACTTTCGAACCTGGAGCGAATGACGTCTTCACCCAGGGCTTGCGCACCAGGCCCAGCGCGTTGGCCTTCTTCGCCACCAGACCAGCAGCGATGACGTTGCGCGGGTTGGAGGTGTTGGTGCAGCTGGTGATGGCGGCGATGATCACCGCGCCATCGGGCATCAGCCCCTGGGCTTCTTCACCCTTGCCAGCTTGCAGCTTGGCTTCGTCAGCGATGCCACGCTCGGCCAGCGCCGAGGTCGGCAGGCGGCGATGCGGGTTGCTTGGCCCAGCCATGTTGCGCACCACACTGCCCAGATCGAAGCGCAACACACGCTCGTACTCGGCGGTTTTCAGCGCGTCGCTCCACAGACCCAGGGTCTTGGCGTAGTTTTCTACCAGCGCCACCTGTTCCGGCTCGCGACCGGTGAGCTTGAGGTAGTCGATGGTCTGGCCGTCGATGTAGAACATCGAGGCGGTGGCGCCGTATTCCGGGCACATGTTGGAGATGGTCGCGCGATCACCGATGGACAGGCTGTCCGCCCCTTCACCGAAGAACTCGACCCAGGCCCCCACCACCCTTTCCTTGCGCAGGAACTCGGTGATAGCCAGGACGATATCGGTGGCGGTGATGCCGGGCTGGCGCTTACCAGTCAGCTCGACGCCGACGATATCGGGCAAGCGCATCATCGACGGGTGGCCGAGCATCACCGTCTCGGCCTCCAGGCCGCCGACGCCAATGGCGATCACGCCCAGGGCATCCACGTGCGGAGTGTGCGAGTCGGTGCCGACGCAGGTATCGGGGAAGGCAATGCCGCCGCGTGCCTGGATCACCGGGCTCATCTTCTCCAGGTTGATCTGGTGCATGATGCCGTTGCCGGCCGGGATCACGTCGACGTTCTTGAACGCGGTCTTGGTCCAGTCGATGAAGTGGAAGCGATCCTCGTTGCGGCGATCCTCGATGGCGCGGTTCTTCTCGAAGGCATCCGGATCGAAGCCCGGCGCCTCGACGGCCAGCGAATGGTCGACGATCAACTGGGTCGGCACCACCGGGTTGACCTTGGACGGGTCACCACCTTTTTCTGCGATGGCATCGCGCAGGCCGGCCAGATCCACCAGCGCGGTCTGACCGAGAATGTCATGACAGACCACCCGCGCCGGATACCAGGGGAAGTCCAGGTCGCGCTTGCGATGGACCAACTGCTCCAGGGCGGCGGTCAGATCCTGTGGCTCGCAGCGGCGCACCAGTTGCTCGGCCAGCACGCGCGAGGTGTAGGGAAGCTTGTCCCAGGCGCCGGTCTGGATCGCCTCGACCGCTTCGCGGGCGTCGAAGTAATCCAGCGCGGTGCCGGGCAGGCTTTTACGGTATTGAGTGTTCATCATTTACGCTCCTTGAGCGGCACGAACTTCAGGTCTTCGGGGCCTGTGTAGTTGGCGCTCGGGCGGATGATCTTGCCGTCGATGCGTTGCTCGATGACGTGGGCGGACCAGCCGGCGGTGCGGGCGATGACGAACAGCGGGGTGAACATGGCGGTGGGCACGCCCATCATGTGGTAGCTCACGGCGCTGAACCAGTCGAGGTTGGGGAACATCTTCTTGATTTCCCACATCACGCTTTCCAGGCGTTCGGCGATGTCATACATCTTGGTATTGACCTGCTCCACCGACAGCTCGCGGGCCACTTCCTTGATTATCTTGTTGCGCGGGTCGCTAACGGTATAGACCGGGTGACCGAAGCCGATCACTACTTCCTTGCGCCCTACTCGTTCACGGATATCGGCTTCAGCCTCGTCCGGGCTGCCGTAGCGCTTCTGCACCTCGAAGGCCACCTCGTTGGCGCCGCCGTGTTTCGGCCCGCGCAACGCGCCAATAGCGCCAGCGATGCAGGAGAACAGGTCGGAACCGGTGCCGGCGATCACCCGCGAGGTGAAGGTCGAGGCGTTGAACTCGTGCTCGGCATACAGGTTCAGCGAGGTGTGCATGGCGCGCACCCAGGACTCGCGTGGCTTCTCGCCGTGCAACAGATGGAGGAAGTGGCCGCCGATGGAGTCGTCGTCGGTTTCCACCTCGATGCGCTTGCCGTTGTGGCTGTAGTGGTACCAGTACAGCAGCGCCGAACCCAGGCTGGCCATCAGCTTGTCGGCGATATCACGCGCGCCCGGATGGTTGTGGTCGTCCTTCTCCGGCGCCAGGCAGCCGAGCACGGAGACGGCAGTGCGCATCACGTCCATCGGGTGAGCCGAGGGCGGCAGTTGTTCGAGCGCTGCCTTGACCCCGGCCGGCAGACCGCGCAGGGCCTTGAGTTTGGACTTGTAGCCGGCCAGTTCGGCAAGGTTCGGCAGCTTGCCATGCACCAGCAGGTGAGCGATTTCCTCGAACTCGCAGCGGTTGGCGAAATCCAGCACGTCATAGCCGCGGTAGTGCAGGTCGTTGCCGGTGCGGCCAACGGTACACAGCGCGGTGTTGCCGGCGGCGGTGCCGCTCAGGGCGACGGATTTTTTCGGTTTGAAGCCAGGGGTGGTTTCAGTGGCACTCATGGTTATCTCCTCGACTCTTTTTGTTCTGCTGTGCTCTGGGTAGGGTGGGCTTCAGCCCACCGCCTCAGCCAACCGGCAGCGCTGATGCGGTGGGCTGAAGCGAATCGTCGCCCGGCCCACCCTACGACCTCGCTGGTTTTACTTCTTGCCGGCAGCGAACAGCGCGTCGAGCTTCTGCTCGAAGGCGTGGTAACCGATGCGGTCATAGAGTTCGGCGCGGGTCTGCATCAGCTCGATCACGTCCTTCTGGTGGCCGTTCTGGCGGATCGAGGTGTAGACACTTTCCGCCGCCTTGTTCGCCGCGCGGAAGGCCGACAACGGATACAGCTGGATGGCCACGCCGACCGAGGCCAGTTCGTCACGGGTGAACAGCGGCGTGGCGCCGAATTCGGTGATATTGGCCAGTACCGGTACGTTCAGCTCCTTGACGAAGCGTGCGTAGGTCGGCAAGTCGTAGGCCGCCTCGGCGAAGATTGCATCGGCGCCGGCCTCGACATAGCGCAGGCAGCGCTCGATGGCAGCGTCTACGCCTTCAGCCTGGATCGCATCGGTACGGGCGATAAGGAAGAAGTCCGGGTCGGTCTTGGCATCAGTGGCAGCCCTGACGCGGTCGCACATCTCCTCGGTGGAGACGATCTCCTTGCCCGGACGATGACCGCAACGCTTGGCGCCGACCTGGTCCTCGATATGCGCAGCGGCAGCGCCGGCCTTGATCAGGTTCTTGATGGTGCGCTCGATGTTGAAAGCCGACGGGCCGAAGCCGGTGTCGATGTCCACCAGCAGCGGCAGATCGCAGACGTCGGTGATGCGGCGCACGTCAGTCAGCACGTCATCCAGGGTGTTGATGCCCAGATCCGGCAAGCCGAGCGAGCCGGCGGCGACACCGCCACCGGACAGGTAAATAGCGCGAAAGCCCGCGCGCTTGGCCAGCAGTGCATGGTTGGCGTTGATCGCACCGATAACCTGCAGTGGCTGCTCCTCGGCGAGGGCCTGGCGGAAACGCTGGCCGGCGGAAAGCTGGGTCATGAATCACCTCGAGTCTTGGATGAAGGGGTGAGCGCTTCCTGTCCACATTGGGAAACGTAGTGGCGCTCGATATTGCGCTTGGAGGCGCCGATGTGGCGGCGCATCAGCAATTCGGCCAGTTCACCGTCACGAGCTTCGATGGCGTCGAGAATGCGGTGGTGCTCGGCGAAGGCCTGGTGCGGCCGATTGGGTGTGGTGGAGAACTGCAGTCGGTACATGCGCACCAACTGGTACAGCTCGTCGCACAGCAGCTTGGCCAGGGTGCGATTGCCGCTGCCCTGGATGATCCGGTAGTGGAAGTCGAAGTCGCCTTCCTGCTGGTAGTAGCCGACACCAGCCTTGAACGCGGCATCCTGCTCGTGCAGCTCCAGCACCTGGCGTAGCTCATCGATCTCCTGCTGGGTCATGCGCTCGGCCGCCAGGCGGCAGGCCATGCCTTCGAGCGACTCGCGAATCTCGTACAGCTCGACCAACTCGGCATGACTGAGCGACACCACCCGCGCGCCCACATGTGGCACGCGCACCAGCAGCTTCTGCCCTTCCAGGCGATGAATGGCCTCGCGTAGAGGGCCACGACTGATGCCATAGGTGCGCGCCAGCTCGGGCTCAGAGATCTTGCTACCCGGGGCGATCTCGCCTTTGACGATAGCGGCCTGGATCAGACGGAAGACGTGCTCGGAAAGCGTCTCCGAATCCACCTGCGGCGCTGCTGACGCATCTGATTGAAGCAGCATGATTGTCAACACCAATAGATATTCAGGGCGATATAACTACGCCATAAAGCCAAAAATGTCAAAGCAGACCAAAGCATTGTCGACAATACGTCCAGCTCGCCCGATCAGGCAAACCGCCACCTTACTTGCAGAAAGCTACATAAGCGTCTGTCGGCACGTAAAATCCCCATGTTAGAATCCAACTGTTCCTGCCTGGCCATCGCCTTTTGCCATGCCTGCTAGACTTCACGGCAGAAAGTTGTATGGCAGGATGCCTGCGAGTTGCTGCCCCCATCCCGCCACTGGCAATACCCTCTCAAGGACACATGAGACTGAAACCCTTCTCTTTGCTGATCTGCCTGCTGACCTTGTCCTGCCCTGCTCTGGCCATGGGCAAGTCGATCTATGGTCTGAATGAATATATTCACGTAGAAGAACTGGACCTGCAGGTAGCCGCCAAACTCGACACTGGCGCCAAAACCGCGTCCTTGAGTGCCCGCGATATCAAACGCTTCAAGCGTGACGGAGAAACCTGGGTGCGTTTCGTGCTGGCCATCGACAATGCCCAAGAGCGCACCATCGAGCGTCCGCTGGCGCGAATCAGCAAGATCAAACGCCGTGCTGGCGATTTCGACCCCGATGAAGGCAAGACCTATACGGCACGCCCGGTAATCGACCTTGAATTGTGCATGGGCAAGACCCTGCGCATGATCGAAGTGAACTTGACCGACCGAAGCGCATTCCAATACCCGCTTCTGATCGGCTCCGAAGCGCTCAAGCACTTCGAGGCCATAGTCGATCCAAGCCTTAAATATGCAGCCGGCAAACCCGACTGCACCAATGACGCAACCCCTGGCGAGTAATTCCCATGCGCTCTCTGAACCTGCATCTGAAAGTCCTGATCACCCTCCTGGTGGCCCTGGGCGTTCTGATTACGGCATACCAAATCTTCATTCTCGGCATTCCGGTGACCGAGGATGAGACCGACGATCTGTGGAACATCGACGCCAAGGTCGAATTCCAGGCCAACCCGCGTGAGCCGGTGAAGCTGCAGATGTTCGTCCCGCCGCTGAACCAGGACTACGTCAGCCTCAACGAGAGCTTCATCTCCAACAATTACGGCGTCAGCGTCAACCGTGTCGACGGCAACCGCCGCGTCACCTGGTCGGCACGTCGTGCCAATGGCAAGCAGACCCTCTATTACCGACTGGTTCTGACCAAGCGTTACAGCGGCGAGCAGGCGCCTGCAAAAGGCCCGATCTTCCGCGACAGCATCCCGGTCGAAGGCCCCGAGAAGATCGCGGCCGAAGCCCTGCTGGCGCCGATCCGCCAGCACTCGGCGGATGTCGAAACCTTCATCAGCGAAACCATCAAGCGCGTCAACAACGTCAATGACGACAACGTCAAGTTGCTGCTCGGCGGCGACGCCTCCATCGCCAACAAGGCCAAGGCCGTCGACTTGCTGTTGTCCATCGCCCATGTGCCGATGGAGCGTGTGCACACCATTCGCCTGCAGGCCGAAGTGGCGCAGTCGCCGGAGCTTTGGCTGCGCAGCTTCAACGGTCAGAAGTGGCTGTATTTCAACCCGAAAACCGGTGAACAGGGCCTGCCGGAAGACCGCCTGATCTGGTGGATCGGCGACGGTGATCTGGTCAGCCTCGAAGGCGGCCGTCAGGCGCAAGTCAGCTTCAGTCTGAACAACAGCGAGATGAACGCCATCCGCCTAGCCAAACTGACCGATGAGAACACCGACGCCAGCTTCCTCGAATACTCGCTGTACGGCCTGCCGCTGCAGACCCAGCAGACCTTCATGGTCATGGTGATGATCCCGATTGGCGTGCTGGTCATCCTGATCCTGCGCAACCTCGGTGGCTTGCAGACGCTGGGCACCTTTACCCCGGTGCTGATCGCTCTGGCCTTCCGCGAAACCCAGCTGGGCTTCGGTATCTTTTTGTTTACCGTGATCACTGCACTCGGCCTGTCACTACGCTCGTACCTCGAACACCTGAAGCTACAGATGTTGCCGCGCCTGTCGGTGGTCTTGACCTTCGTCGTGGTGCTGATCGCCGCCATCAGCCTGTTCAGCCACAAGCTGGGCCTAGAGCGTGGTCTGTCGGTGGCGCTGTTCCCGATGGTGATTCTGACCATGACCATCGAACGCCTGTCGATCACCTGGGAAGAGCGCGGCGGCAGCCATGCCTTCAAGGTCGCCATCGGCACCCTGTTCGCCGCCACCATCGCCCACCTGCTGATGAGCGTGCCCCAACTGGTGTACTTCGTGTTCACCTTCCCGGCGATCCTGCTGATTCTGGTGGCTTTCATGCTGGCGATGGGCCGTTACCGCGGCTACCGCCTGACCGAACTGTTCCGTTTCAAAGCCTTCCTCAAGGACTAAGACCATGTTCGGCCTAATCAAAACGTGGAAGGCCCTTGAAGCCAAAGGCATCATGGGCATCAACCGACGCAATGCGGATTACGTGCTGAAGTACAACAAACGGCACCTGTACCCGATCGTCGACGACAAGATCATCACCAAGGAGCGGGCCATTGAGGCCGGCATCGATGTGCTGGAGCTGTACGGCATCATCGACACCGAAAAAGGCATCGACAAACTCGACGAGATCATCGCCGGGCGCACCGATTTCGTCATCAAGCCGGCGCAGGGCGCCGGCGGTGACGGCATCATGGTCATCGCCGACCGCTTCGAGGACCGATTCAAGACGGTGTCCGGCAAGATCGTCAGCCACGAGGAACTGGAGCAGCAGATTTCCAACATCCTCTCCGGTCTGTACTCGCTCGGCGGTCACCGCGACCGTGCGCTGATCGAATATCGCGTGACCCCGGACACCATCTTCAAGAGCATCAGCTACGAAGGCGTGCCGGACATCCGCATCATCGTGCTCATGGGCTACCCGGTGATGGCCATGCTGCGTCTGCCGACCCGCCAGTCCAACGGCAAGGCCAACCTGCACCAGGGCGCCATCGGCGTCGGCGTCGACCTGGCCACCGGCGTGACCCTGCGCGGCACCTGGCTGAACAACAAGATCAGCAAGCACCCGGACACCACCAATGCGGTGGACGGCGTGCAACTGCCGAACTGGGACGGTTTCATGAAGCTCGCTGCCGGCTGCTACGAGTTGTGTGGCCTGGGTTACATAGGCGTGGACATGGTGCTGGACCAGGACAAGGGCCCGCTGATTCTTGAGCTCAATGCCCGCCCCGGCCTGAATATCCAGATCGCCAATGACTGTGGCCTGACCCACCGCGCCCATGCCGTGGAAGCCCGCCTGGAAGAACTGAAAGCCAAGGGTATTCAGGAAGACGCAGAAGAGCGCGTGCGTTTCTCCCAGGAGCTGTTTGGTCACGTCGCCAGCAAGGAAATCTGACCAGCGAACGTCGTAAGGTGCTGCCGCACCTTACGACCCGCTCAATGCACCCTCGCCAGCTCGCCCCCCCCTCACCCCACCGTCTCATGCCTCGCTCAGCAGCCCCAGGCTCTTGCCCTTGAGTACGACTTGCGTACGGCTGCGTACGCCCAGCCTGGAAAACAGGTTATGCAGGTGCCATTTGACGGTACCCAGGGCCAGCGCCAATTGCTGGCCGATCTCATCATTGGACATGCCCTTGGCGGCCAGACAGACCACCTCACGCTCGCGCTCGGTCAGCCCCTCCTCCAGCACGGCAATGGCATGCGGCGATTCCTGGCAGGGCCAGGCGCTCAACAGACTACGGATGAATGCCTGCAGCGCCGGCTGGTGCTCGACGGATTCCAACAGCTGCAGTAACTGGCGTATGGCTTCGCCTTCCTCGATGAACAGGCTGCGCGCCTCTTCCCACTCGGCGCCGATCAGGCATTTCACCAGCAGACTTTCCATCACGGCCTCGACCGGCACCCGCATGGTATTGCGCAGGTAGCCCAGGGCGTAATCACCCAGACCGGGCAGTGAACGCCCAATACTTCGATCAGTTGCTGGAAGAAACGTACCGGCTCATCATCAGCATCGCCCAGCGATAGCTACGCAACAGCGCTGCCGGCCTGACGACGCTGCTCGACCTGCATCGCCAACGCGGTGGTCCAAAACCAGCAGGCGCGCAAAACAACACGAGGCGGGCGTGGGGGGGGTAGGCCGAAAGCGCGGCTTCCACCTGGGGCCTTTTCAGATAGTCCACGGATGCCTGGGCGGCGACAGTTTTGAACGCAGCAGGCTTCCAGCGGCAGGGCCGATCACTACATCCATGGCCTGGATTCCTTCATTCACTGTTGTTTTGGTACGGCAGTTCAACACCCTGGCACGACTCCATACTAATCAGCCGAGCGTACCGGAGCAAACCTGGCCGAAGCCCTAGGATGAATATTAGCGGCGGACTACAATCGCTCTTTCAACCCATTCGACTGCCACGCATGCCCAGCTGCTCTCTGCACCCTATTGCTTACCGCACCGACCCCAGCGACTACTTCCAGCGCATTCGCCAGGCCCCCGGCGCCGTACTGCTGGATGCCGGACGACCGAATGCCACGCGTGGACGCTATGACCTTATGAGCGCCTGGCCATTGGCAGAACTGGCGCCCACGCCCGACGAATCGGCCAACGGCTTTCTGCAACGTCTGCGAGGCGCATTGCAGAGCCTCGGCCCCGCCGAGGCTCCAGCACAGCAGGAGCTGCCATTCGTCGGTGGTTTGATCGGCTACCTGTCTTATGACTTCGGCCGCCGCCTGGAAGTGCTGCCCGAACAGAGCGTCGATGATCTCGATCTCGAGGATGCCCGTTTCGGTCTCTACGCCTGGGCACTGATCAGCGATCACCAGTTGGGTACCAGCACCCTGCTGTTTCACCCGGCGCTGCCGGAGGCAGAGCGCCGGCGCCTGCGGATGCTGTTCGAAGCAGCGCATGACGAGGAACTCGCGCCCTTCCGACTGACTCAGCCGTTCCAGGCCGCTATCGACGAGCACCGTTATCGCCAGGCGATCGAGCGCATCCAGGGCTACATCCTCGCTGGCGATTGCTATCAGGTGAATTTCGCCCAGCGCTTCCAGGCGCCCTGCACGGGTGATCCCTGGGCGGCATACCTCGCACTGCGCCAGGCCTGCCCCACGCCTTTCTCGGGTTTTCAGAGCCTGGGCGATGGCGACGCCATTCTCAGCCTGTCGCCCGAACGCTTTCTCAAGGTCAGCAGCGGTCAGGTGGAAACCCGTCCGATCAAGGGCACTCGGCGCCGCGGCGATGACACCGACGATGATCAAGCGCAGGCGCAGGAGCTGTTGGCGAGCAGCAAAGACCGCGCCGAGAACCTGATGATCGTCGATCTGCTGCGCAACGATCTGGGCCGCAGCTGCCGCATCGGTTCGGTGAAAGTACCGGAGCTGTTCGCCCTGGAGAGCTATCCCAACGTGCATCATCTGGTCAGTTGCGTCACCGCCGAGCTGGCGCCCGGCAAGGATGCGCTGGACCTGATCGCCTGCAGTTTCCCTGGTGGCTCCATCACCGGCGCACCGAAGATCCGCGCCATGCAGATCATCGATGAGCTGGAGCCGACACGGCGCGGGCTCTATTGCGGCTCCTTGCTGTATCTCGACGTACGCGGTGAGATGGACAGCTCCATCGCCATTCGCAGCCTGCTGGTCAAGGACGGCAAGGTCAGTTGCTGGGGCGGCGGCGGTATAGTCGCCGACTCCAACTGGCAGGCCGAATACCAGGAATCCATCACCAAGGTGAAGGTATTGCTGGAGACGCTGGAGGGGCTTTAGAAACGTAGTGCGGGTGCAACCCGCCAGATTGCGATGGCGGGTTACACCCGCACTACGTCAGCTACAGGCTCAGCTTGCGGTTCGATGCCTTGAGGAATTCCTGCTTCAGATCCTCGTAGGTATGCACGGCCGGGAATTGCGGAAACTCGCGAATCACGTTTTCCGGCGCATGGAACAGGATGCCGGCATGGGCTTCGCTGAGCATGGTGGTGTCGTTGTACGAGTCACCGGCCGCGATAACGCGGTAGTACAGACTCTTAAAGGCGATGACCGACTGACGCTTGGGATCCTTCTGGCGCAGCTGGTAGCTGACCACACGATCGTTCTCGTCGGTGATCAGGCGGTGGCACAGGAGAGTCGGGAAACCGAGCTGACGCATCAGCGGCTGGGAGAACTCGTAGAAGGTGTCGGAGAGAATCACCACCTGAAAACGTTCACGCAGCCAGTCGACGAACTCCACTGCGCCATCGAGCGGCTTCAGGGTAGCGATCACGTCCTGAATGTCCTTCAACTTCAGGCCGTGCTCATCGAGAATGCGCAGGCGTTGCTGCATCAGCACGTCATAATCGGGGATGTCGCGGGTGGTCGCCTTGAGCGACTCGATACCGGTTTTTTCCGCAAAGGCGATCCAGATTTCCGGGACCAGTACGCCTTCCAGGTCGAGACACGCGATTTCCACAGGCCACTCCTCGGTTGAGCCAAAAGCCGGCACTCTAGCCGCTGAGCCTGGTGGGCGCAATGCGACGGCTTATAACCATACTGAAGCTCTACCATCCAGCTAGTTATTTAGCTGCATAACCGGCCTTTGCTACCATCGCACCTTCACGCACACGATCTGGAATCCTCACCATGGAACTCGACCTGGACGCGCTCAACGCCGAACTCGGCAACCAGCCTGAAAAGCTGGTGCAGTGGGCCATAGGGCTGGGCAAACCCGCCATCTGCACCACCAACTTCCGCCCTTTCGAAGCGGTGATCCTGCACATGGTCAGCCAGGTCAAACCGGATATCCCGGTGGTCTGGATGGACAGCGGCTACAACACCGAAGCCACCTATCGCTTCGCCGACGAGGTAACCCGCAAGCTGGGCCTCAACCTGATCATCTACCTGCCCAAGCGTTCACGCGCGCACCGCGAGGCCATCGACGGCCCGGTGCCTGGCCTGGATGATCCGCGCCACGCCGCGTTCACCGAGGAAGTGAAGCTCGAGCCCTTCGCCCGCGCCCTGCGCGAGACCGCACCCAGCGTCTGGTTCACCGCCCTGCGTGCCACCGACACCGCCGTGCGCGCGCAGATGGCCCCTATCAGCATCAACCCGGACGGCCTGATCAAGGTCGCCCCGCTGCTGCACTGGACCTCCAAGGATCTGTATCAGTACCTGGTCGCCCACGACCTGCCGAACGAATTCGATTACTTCGATCCGACCAAGGGCGAAGACAATCGCGAATGCGGCCTGCACCTGAACCACTGATCTGCGTACAAAAACAAAATGGCGCCTTATAGGCGCCATTTTTCGTGACACCTGCGGTGTCAGTGCATGGGCAACTCGACACCTGCAAACAGCTCTTCGAGCTCGGACTTGTTATGGCACTGCACGGCCTTGGCCAGCATGTCGCGGGTCAAGTGCGGGGCGAAGCGCTCGATGAAGTCACACATGAAGCCACGCAGGAAGGTGCCACGACGAAAGCCGATCTTGGTCACACTGGGCTCGAACAGGTCATCGGCATCGAGCACCACCAGATCAGGGTCGAGCTTGGCATCGACCGCCATCTTGGCCACGATGCCCACCCCCAGGTTCAGGCGCACGTAGGTCTTGATCACGTCAGCGTCAGCAGCAGTGAATACCACCTTGGGTGTCAGGCCGCGATGGCTGAAGGCTTCGTCCAGCTTCGAGCGCCCGGTGAAACCGAACACGTAGGTGACGATGGGGTGCTCGGCCAGAGCCTCGAGGGTCAGCTTCGGCAGCTTGGTCAGGGGATGGCCCTGCGGTACCACCACGCAACGGTTCCAGCGGTAGCACGGCATCATGATCAGATCGTTGAACAGCTCAAGGCCTTCGGTGGCGATGGCGAAATCGACACTGCCATCGGCGGCCATCTCGGCGATCTGCGTCGGCGTCCCCTGGTGCATGTGCAAGGCAACATCCGGGTACTGCTTGATAAAGGCACTGATCACCGGAGGCAGGGCGTAACGCGCCTGGGTGTGAGTGGTGGCGATGGACAGCGTACCCTTCTTCTCGTTGGAGAATTCCTGAGCGATCTGCTTGATGCTTTCGACCTTGCGCAGGATCTCACCGGCCGTGGTGATGATGCGTTCACCCGCCGGAGTTACGCGGGTCAGATGCTTGCCGCTGCGGGCGAAGACTTCCACGCCCAGCTCATCCTCGAGCAAGCGAATCTGCTTGCTGATCCCTGGTTGCGAGGTGTACAGGCTCTGAGCGGTAGCCGATACGTTGAGGTCGTGGTGCGCAACTTCCCAGATGTAGCGCAATTGCTGAAGCTTCATATGTTTCCCTCAGAGCAGTAAGGCAGGCCAACAACTGCCAATGCCGTATATAACCATATTATTGGTTTAATCGAACAGCCTAGAACGTTTTATTAGGTACCCCATTTACAAATCCCCATGACCGCGATGCTGCAGCATGGGCACCAGATACACCGGCACTTCCGATAGCTGCACGATCCGTGCGGACGTACGCCCCAGCGGTACGGTCAGATCCGTGCCATGGCTATGACTGCCTACGACCAGCAGATCCACCCCAAGTTTCTGCGCCTCCTCGAGAATCACCGCAGGCGGGTCGCCCTGCAGTACGCGCACGGCTCGAATCAGTTGCAGATCCTGCTGGCCCTCCCCCAGCTCATCACGGAACCCTTCGAACACACGCTGCTCGATACTGCTCATGACAGTGCCAAGCCCATTACGGCGCAACTCGCCGAGGGTGCCTTCGTCCAGGTAGGTCTGCAGGACGGACTCAGCGAACAACCCCATGGGTTCAACCGCATGCACCACATACAGATCAGCCTTGAAGCTACGGCTCATGGCAAGGGCGTGCTGCAGCACATAGGAAGCATAAAGCCCCAGATCGGTGGCATAGAGTATCGAACGGATCACACGGCCTCCTCGACTGCTGGCGCAGGCCCTTCATTGAGCTTAGCAGCGCATCAGACAAAGCAAGATTGGCAGCGTTATTTAGGACGAATGGCTATATGCAGGCGCTTGAGCGCCTGCATCGGCTCAGGCTCAGGGCACCAACTCGTTGCTGACGCCATGGGGGACATGACCGGTCGCTACCACCTGACGAGCTTTTTCACAGTGTCCGGTCTGGTCATCGAAGAACACATCGGCAGCGAAGGCCTCCAGCACCGCCGACTTGTCCAGCCCGCCAAGGAAGAAGGATTCATCCAGACGGATGTTCCATTCCCGCAGGGTGCGAATCACACGCTCATGTGCCGGCGCCGAACGCGCGGTAACCAGCGCCGTACGGATCGGGCAGTCTGCCTCGGGAAACTCCTGCTGCAGGCTGTGCAGTGCCGCCAGGAAGGGTTTGAAAGGCCCACCCAGCAGCGCCTGCCTTGCGGCTTCGCGCTCATGATCCTGGAAGGCGTTGAGACCGCCACTCTGGTAGACGCGCTCGGAATCGTCGGAGAACAGCACGGCATCGCCATCGAAGGCGATGCGCAGTTCGTTGCTGTTCGCCCGCCGCGCGCCACCGGAAAGCAGCGTGGCTGCGCCGAAACCGGCCTTCAGTGCATTACGCACATCGTCGGCATGAGTAGACAGAAACAGATGACAGCCAAAGGCCGCCAGATAAGGATCGGGGCTACGGCCGCCGACGAAGGCGGCGCGGGATATGCCGAGCCCGTAGTGCTGGATCGAGTTGAACGCACGCAGCCCGGTATCGGCGCTGTTACGCGACACCAGGATGACCTCCACGCGCTGTTCGCTGAGCCGTGTGTTCAGCCCAAGCAGCTTCTCCACCAGCGGAAAGGCGTCGCCCGGCATCAGCACTTCGTCTTCATGCTCGATCTGATAGCGGCGATAGGCTTCCACCCCTTCGCTTTCGTAGATCTGGTGACTTTCACTCAGATCGAACAGCGCCCGCGAGGAAATCGCCAGCACCAGTTTGTCCCCCAGCCCCTTACCCATGCTTAGGCCTCCCGGCGAGCCTGAATGAAACGTAGCGCCTGATACAGGGCGCGCACCTTGGGCATATCGAAACCCGCGGCATCGGCAGCCGCCAGAGGTGCTTCATAGATGGCGTGCAGCTCGGCCGGTCGCCCCTGGGCAAAGTCGTGGTACATGCTCGGCAGGTAATCGGGCATGCGCTGTGTGGCGGTCAGCAATTTGTCCGCATAGCTGTCCGGCATGACGTAGCCCAGTACCTGAGCAGCCTGCACCACTTCCTGCATCATGTCAGCGATCAGTGCGCGGCTGTCAGCATTACCCATCAGGCGCCGTGTATCGGCATCGAGCAGCACCGACAGGCCGTTATAAGGGATGTTCCACACCAACTTCTGCCAGCGCGTCTGCGCCAGATCACGCATCGCCGCCGAATCCAGGCCGGTGCTGCGCAGCAGGCTGGCGCCCTCCTCGGCCAGCGCCAATCGCGCCTCATCGTCGGTCAACGGTCCGGAGTGATAGGCCAGGTTGATCGCCCCCAGCGCCTGATGCTCGATCACGCCCGGCGCACTGCGATGAACGCAGATGTAACAGAGCCCGCCCAACAGATGCAGGTCATCGCTCAACAGTGGGCGCAGCTCATCTTCCACTGCCAGGCCATTTTGCAGCAGCACCATCTTGGCACCTGGCGCTGTAGCCTTGGCAATCAGCGGCGCCAGCTCGGCATTGGCCGTGGTCTTGGCACCGACCAGCAACCAGTCGCACGGTGGCATCTCGTCGACATGCTGGTAGGCCTGTACCGGCGCCAGGTTCAGTGCACCATGTACCGCGCTGTTCAACTGCAGGCCTCGCTCGACCACCGCGCCGTACTCGCTGCGCAGCAAAAAGTGCACGTCATGACCCGCGCGAGCCAGCAGCATTCCGTAGAAACCGCCAATGGCACCGGTGCCGATGATGCCGATACGTGGCGCAGGGTATTGAGACATCAGGGAAGCTCCTCAGCCGGGCGAAGCAGGGCCTCGCCCATGGCGTTAACCAGATCGGAATGGGTAAGACGCGTGTGCAATGCGCCAAAGAAATGACCGTCCTTGACCAGAAACAGCGCCGGTAGATGGAATACCTCGTATCGCGTCACCAGTCCGGCGTTATGTCCGGCATCGACCCAGCACAGGCGTTCTATGGGCAGCGGCATGCCAGGCAAGGCCTGACGTGCCCAGCGGCAACTGGCACAGCCCGTGCTTGTGAACACCAGTAGCGAGGTGCCGGGAAGATCGAGTAGCCGGCGGTCGGCATCCAGATCTGTCAATTCCAATTGCGTCGCTATACTGAATTCAGTGATGTCAGTTTGCCTGCATTCAAGGTCGGTGTTCATGCGTAAGTTTCTGCGTCATCCAAGCGACATGCCGGTTGAACTGGTGCAGCGCAAACAAGCCTGCATTCCTCGGCAGCGGCTGAACAATATCAGCCTCGGCGGCGTCGCGTGCAACTCGTCGCGGGGGTTTCGCCGCGGTACCTCGGTGGAGCTACGTATTCCCCTACTAGGCGACCAGGCACGCTATCCCGGCGTCGTGGCCTGGTGCCGGCGACAGGAGGGGGATTATCTGGTGGGCATCGCCTTCATCGATGAAGACACCTTGTTTCGTGCGCGTATGGTCGAGCAGGTCTGCCAGATCCAGCATTACCGACAACAACTCGAACATGAGTCGGGCCAGCCCATGGCCATCGAGCAATGCGCTCAGGACTGGATCGCCAAGCATGCTGCGGAGTTTCCCTATCTCGCCTGAAAAAAACCTCTGCAGGAGCAAAACGCCACCTCATACTGCCAATCTATGAGGCTCATTGGACTTCACGCCCATTGTCGCGCAGCCCCGTACGCGCTAAGGTTCGGCTCCCCCTGCACCAACTAGCTGTGCACCGCCATAGGGGATCGCTGGCGGCCGGCACCCGTGACCTGACGACCTGACCCGATGAATAGCACGATGGCTGATTTACCGATCGACGACCTCAACGTCGCTTCCAACGAAACGCTGATCACCCCCGATCAGCTCAAACGCGAAATCCCCCTGACCGATGCTGCACTGAAGACCGTTGCCCATGGTCGCCAGGTGGTACGTGACATCCTCGACGGCAAGGATCATCGCCTGTTCGTGGTCGTCGGCCCTTGCTCCATCCACGACATCAAGGCCGCTCACGAATATGCCGAGCGCCTCAAGGTGCTAGCTGCCGAGCTGTCCGATAGCCTGTTCCTGGTCATGCGCGTGTACTTCGAGAAGCCGCGTACCACGGTCGGCTGGAAAGGCCTGATCAACGACCCCTACCTGGATGACTCGTTCAAGATCCAGGACGGTCTGCACATCGGCCGCAAGCTGCTGCGCGACCTGGCGGAAATGGGCCTGCCCACCGCCACCGAGGCGCTCGACCCGATTTCCCCGCAGTACCTGCAGGACCTGATCAGCTGGTCGGCCATCGGCGCGCGCACCACCGAATCCCAGACCCACCGCGAAATGGCCTCGGGCCTGTCCTCGGCAGTCGGCTTCAAGAATGGTACTGACGGCGGTCTGACCGTGGCGATCAATGCACTGCAGTCGGTTTCCAGCCCACACCGCTTCCTCGGCATCAACCAGGAAGGCGGCGTGTCCATCGTCACCACCAAGGGCAACGCCTACGGTCACGTGGTACTGCGCGGCGGCAACGGTAAACCCAACTACGATTCGGTCAGTGTGGCCATTTGTGAGCAGGAACTGACCAAAGCCGGCATCCGTCCAAACATCATGGTCGACTGCAGCCACGCCAACTCCAATAAGGACCCGGCCCTGCAGCCGCTGGTGCTGGAGAACGTGGCCAACCAGATCCTCGAGGGCAACAACTCCATCGTTGGTCTGATGGTCGAGAGCCACCTGGGCTGGGGCAATCAGTCGATTCCGAAGAACCTGTGCGACCTCAAGTACGGCGTATCCATCACCGATGCCTGCATCGACTGGGATACCACCGAGAAGAGCCTGCGCAGCATGCACGCCAAGCTCAAGGATGTGCTGCCCAAGCGCCCTCGCGGCTAAGCGGTAGCGCAGCAAAACAAACGCCGGGCATTGCCCGGCGTTTTCATATCTGCGCTCAACGTAGGGTGGGCTTCAGCCCACCCCTGCCGAGCCGACTCTACTGGTGCCGCGAACGGCGTTCCATGTAGCGCTCAACATACGAACAGGAGGGAATCACCGTATAGCCTTTGCCTTCGGCATACTGCAGGGCATGCTCGGTGAGCGCGGCGGCAATACCGCGCCCGCGCAGGGTATTGGGGACGAAGGTGCGATAGATATCCAGCGTCTGCTTGCCCAGATCCATATAGGCCAGATAGGCGCGATCACCATCGACGGTCGTCACGAACTGATGACTCGTCTGGTCGTGATGGATGGAAAGCCCTTCGCTCATCTTCTCTCCTCAAGCCGCAAACCGTTAGCGGCGCACCTATTTCTACCTCATACCCGCATGTCGACGAAAGCGTAAATTTACATTTCAGCGCATTCCCTTCAAGACCCGGCCTTGCGGACACAGACTGCCTGCACAGGTTCAGAGGCTCAGAAGTGCAATGCACAGCAATACGGCAACCACTGGAATCAACACGGTGATGACGAAGATGTCCTTGTAGGCCTGCTTGTGCGTCAAACCCATGATCATCAGCATGGCGATCACCGCACCGCAGTGCGGCAGCGAGTCCAATCCACCCGCAGCAATATTGGCGATACGGTGCAACACCTCAGGCTCGATGCCCATTTCCAGGTAGCTGGGCGCCAGCGTCTGCATGAAAATCTGCAGGCCACCGGAAGACGAACCGACGATCCCGGAAACCACACTGACCGAAGCGAACACCGACAGCAGCGGCGGCAGATCCACCGCCAATATCCATTGGGCGAACTGGGCAAAACCCGCAGTCTGCGTCACCACACCGCCAAAACCGATCACCGCAGCCGTATTGAGCAGCGGCATGATCGCATCATCGGCCCCCTGCCCAAGCAGACTGACCGTGTTACGGCGCAGGCTCGGGAACAGCATCACGGCCACCCCTGTGGCAATCACCAGGGCCAGGCTGGGCCAGAGAATCGGCTGCGCCTGACTGAAGGCCAGCAAGCCTCCCAGCGCGCTCTCACCAGGCGTAGCCATACCTGTTAAGGCGAGCAAGCGCGGCAACAGAATGATCCCCAGCACCACGATGATCGGCACCAGCGCCATCCCCCAGTGCGGCCCGCTACCGGGCGTGCCGGCCAACTGCTGCATGCGCTCATCCTGAGCATTGGGCTCGAAGCCCTCGCCACGCTCACGCGCCAGACGCCACTCGCGCTGCAAATAGGCCATCCCCAGAACGATCATCACCAGCGATGCGAACAAACCGATCCAGGCACCGGCGAACAGATCGGTCCCCAGCGCACTGGCGGCGATCACGTTATGAATCGAAGGTGAGCCAGGCAACGCCGTCATGGTGAAGGTGCCAGAGCCCAGCGCAGTGGCAGCACAGAATAGCCGCTTGGGCAGATTGGCCTCGCGCATCAGGGTGATGCCCAGCGGATACATGGTGAAGATCACTACGAACACCACGACCCCGCCATAGGTCAGCACGGCACATACCAGCATTGCCACCCAGAGCGTGCGTTGCGTGCCCAGCCCACGGGTGATGGCCTGAGCGATACTGCTGGCGGCCTGGCTGGCAGCCATGACCTTGCCGAAGATCGCACCGCAGAGAAACAGCACGAAGAACTTGCCGGCGAAGGTAAAGGCGCCCAACGGACCAAAAGGAAAATGCTCGAGTAACGCTCCCGGTACCGCTACACCATTGCTCAACGCCACCAGAATGGAACAAAGCAATGCCGCGATGAATATATTCACCCCACGCAACGCCATGAAGATAAGTAACGCCAAACCGAGCAACAGCCCCAAATTCCCAAGCATCTGCGTTCCCTCTTTTTGTTTTAGTTGCAAAGCTGGGGCATTTATAACAGCTGGTAAAAGCGTTGCACTGTTGCGATTGCGTAACTGAGTGTTTTTTAGCCAACCCCCTTGGGCGGCACCCTGCGCGCAGAAAAAAAACTGCAACTCTTGCCTTGGCTCCGTTTACTTACTAAAAGTAATAGGTAGTATGTACGCCGGCTAATTTCCCACAGTAGGGAAATTGCTTTTTATGGAAAACTCCACCTAAAGGGGAACACGATGAACAACGTTCTGAAATTCTCTGCTCTGGCTCTGGCCGCAGTTCTGGCTACCGGTTGCAGCAGCATGTCCAAAGAAACCGAAGCTCGTCTGACTGCTACCGAAGACGCAGCTGCCCGCGCTCAAGCCCGTGCCGACGAAGCCTACCGCAAGGCTGATGAAGCTCTGGCCGCCGCTCAGAAAGCTCAGCAGACCGCTGACGAAGCCAACGAGCGCGCTCTGCGCATGCTGGAAAAAGCAAGCCGCAAGTAATTTGCGACTCGTTTTTAGAAAGCCGCCCAGGCAACTGGTGCGGCTTTTTTATTGGGCGGCGCTGACCAGGCAATAAAAAACCCGCCAACACGAATGCAGGCGGGTTGTAGACTACGGTATCGAATCAGAACGGGTTGTCACTGCTCGCAACGACTTGCTCGGTCTGCGCGGCAATCGGTACTGGCATACCGTCTTCGGCAGCCACCACCTCGCGTACCATGTCCCAGTCAAGACGCAGACCGCTGAGCTCGTCGCGCTTGAGCAGGGCGTTGATCACGGCCGTGTGCTTGTCGACAACCGACGGAACACCTTCATCATCGAGCGGTGCATGCGCTTCCAGGTAGACCTTGTCGCCACTCACGCCGAACTTGTAGGGCTCATTGATGATGCGCACCGGCGTTCCCACCGGCACCATGCCTGCCAGTTCCAGCACGTTATGGTTGAGCATGCGGAAGCAGCCATGGCTGACGCGCATGCCAATACCGAACTTCTTGTTCGAACCGTGGATCAGGTAGCCCGGGAAGGACAACGTCATCTTGTACGGCCCCAACGGGTTGTCCGGGCCAGGCGGCACCACGGTGGGCAGAATGTCGCCCTCGGCAGCGTGCTCTTCGCGAATCGACTTGGGCGGATACCAGGCCGGGTTCGGCGTCTTGACGGTCACACGCCCGGTTCCCAATGGCGAGCCCCAGCCTTCACGGCCGATACCCAACGGAAAGGTGTGCACCACATTCTGCCCTTTCGGGAAGTAATACAGACGGTACTCGGCCAGGTTGATCACGATACCTTCGCGCGGGCCAGGTGGCAGCACATAGCGGGTCGGCAGGATGATCTCGGTTCCCTCACCCGGCAGCCAGGGATCGACACCGGGGTTGGCGGCGACCATTTCCAGGTAGCCAAGATCGTTGGCCGTTCCCAGATCGGCGAACGTATCCTCGTACTTGGCCTTGATCACCTGTACCTGGCCCACCACATCCTCACCTGGCGGCGGCAATGGCAGTTCGAGAGCCTGCACCGTGGCACTGCAGCACAGTGCGAGCAACGTCAGGCAGCGGTTGACCGCAGAGAAGCGCGACAACATCCGGTATGTCCCCTGAGAATGGAAAGATATGGCGGCGATTGTACACCGCGTTTATAACAGCGGGCAGGCCTCAGCCGTCCGCCCAGTTCGAGCACAGACCCTGCCGCTGCGCCTCGAGCGTCGCCAAACAGGCGGCACAGAGTCGACTATCGCGCAGCCAGGGCTTTTCCAGTGCCTGCCAGCGTGGCCGGGCCGGTAACAAACCGCCACACAATGTCCGATCAGCATGGCCGCCCAGACGCAACTGGCGAGCCACAAGATGCACACGCACCTCACGACAGGCGAACAGATCCAGCTGCTCATCCGGCTCGATCAATTGATAGGCATATAGGGACCAGGCGAGACGCGGCATCTGGGGCTCCGTGACAGGCCGGCCACATTAGCCGAAAGGCTCGAGGCGGAAAAGCCTTGCTCGTTGCAGTGTGCTGCACTCAAAACCGACTCAGAGCATGGGTTTGAGCGTCGGCCAGACATTATCCAGTAGTATTTCCTGCGCAGCCTCGGCCGGATGAATGCCGTCGGCCTGCATCATGCCCGGTACACCGCCCACCCCCTCAAGGAAGAACGGCACCAGAGACACCTGCTTCTGCTCCGCCAGATCAGTGAAAACCTGGGCGAAAGCCGTGGTGTAACGCACGCCATAATTGGGTGGCAGCTTCATCCCCAGAAGCAGCACCTTGGCTCCTGCCTGCTGCGACTGCTCGACCATAGACGCAAGATTCTGTTGCAATTGCGCAGGGGGCTGTCCACGCAGCCCGTCATTGCCACCCAACTCAATGATGACCAGCTCCGGCTTGTGCTCTGCAAGCAGCGCAGAGAGCCGCGCAGCGCCGCCTGCGCTGGTGTCGCCGCTGATCGAGGCATTAACCACCGAGTGCTCGAAACCCTCTTCACTCAGCCGCTTTTCCAGCAAGGCGACCCAGCCCTGGCGGCTATCCAGGCCAAAAGCGGCGCTGATACTATCGCCGACCACAAGCAGGGTGCCTGCCACCGCTCCCTGAGCCCAGAACATCAGGGCCAAGGCACCACTCAGCCACCATGCACGCATTTGGAATCTCCATGACCTCGAGCATTCTCGCTGCGCGGAACCTTAGCAAAGTGGTCAGCAGCACGGAAGGCGAGCTGACAATCCTTCATGACCTCGACCTCGACCTGAACAAAGGCGATAGCCTGGCCATCGTCGGCAGCTCTGGCTCCGGAAAATCCACCCTGCTCGGCCTGCTGGCTGGCCTCGACCTGCCCAGCGGCGGCGCGGTACTGCTGGCCGGCAACAACCTCAGCGAGCTCGACGAGGACCAGCGTGCGCGCCTGCGCGCCGAGCATGTGGGTTTCGTCTTCCAGTCGTTCCAGTTGCTCGACAGCCTCAACGCGCAGGAGAACGTGATGCTGCCGCTGGAGCTGGAAGGCCACGCCGATGCCCGCCAGCGCGCCCGAGCTCTGCTCGAACGCGTCGGTCTGGGGCAACGTCTGACGCACTACCCGCGCCAGCTATCCGGTGGCGAGCAACAGCGCGTGGCCATTGCCCGCGCCTTCGCTGCAGAACCGGACGTGCTGTTCGCCGATGAGCCCACCGGCAACCTCGACAGCCACACCGGAGAACGCATCAGCGACCTGCTGTTTCAGCTCAACCAGGAACGCGGGACCACCCTGGTGCTGGTCACCCACGACGAACGCCTGGCGCACCGCTGCCAGCGCCTGATTCGCCTGGAAGCCGGACACCTGATCGAACGCGTGGAGCCCTGATGAAACGCGTGCCCGTCACTCGCCTGTTTTCGCTCGCTGCCCGCCAACTGCTGCGCGATGCCCGCGCCGGCGAGTTGCGGGTGCTGTTCTTCGCCTTGCTAGTCGCGGTGGCCGCCAGCAGCGCCATCGGTTATTTCGGCGCACGCCTGAATGACGCCATGCTGCTGCGCGCCAGTGAGTTTCTCGCCGCAGATCTCCGCCTGAGCGGTAGCTCACCCGCCAGCCAGGAACAGATAGACGCAGGGCTCAAGCTGGGCCTTGATCACGCCCAGGCGGTGGAGTTTTCCAGTGTGGTTGCCGCTGCGGATGGCATTCAGCTGGCCAGCGTAAAGGCAGCCAACAGCCGTTATCCGCTGCGCGGCGAACTGAGGAGCGCTGCCGAACCCTACGCACCAGAGGAAGCGGGTTCCGGCCCGCGCCCCGGAGAAGCCTGGGCCGAAGCACGCCTGATGGTCGCGCTGAATCTGAAGATTGGCGATGAACTGGAAATAGGCGCCAAAACCCTGCGCTTGAGCCGTGTGCTGACCTATGACCCGGACACCGCTGGCGATTTCTACAGCCTGACGCCGCGCGTGCTGATGCACCTGGACGACCTTGCCGCCACCGAGGTGGTGCAGCCTGGCAGTCGCGTGCGCTTCCGCGAACTCTGGCGCGGCGATGCCGACACCCTGGCCGCCTACCGCCAGGCCGTCGAAGCCGGTCTGGAGCCCAATCAGCGCCTGGACGACGCCCGTGACGGTAATCGCCAGGTAGGCGGCGCCCTCGGCCGTGCCGAACGCTATCTGAACCTGGCCAGCCTCGCGGCGGTGCTGCTCGCCGGCGTAGCAGTGGCACTGTCGTCGGCACGCTTCGCCGCAAGGCGCTTCGACGCCAGCGCCCTGCTGCGCTGCCTCGGGCTGTCGCGACGCGAAGCGCTGGCCCTGTTCGGCCTGCAACTGGCGTTGCTCGGGCTGGTTGCCTGCGTGATCGGCGCGCTACTGGGCTGGGCTGGTCAGCACGCGCTGTTCTATCTTCTGCGTGGCCTGATCCCGGATGATCTGCCGCCGGCCAACCTGTGGCCCGCATTGGCCGGCATGGCCACCGGCCTGGTGGCGCTGGCCGGTTTCGCCCTGCCGCCGCTGGCGGCACTCGGCCGCGTGCCACCGCTGCGAGTGCTACGCCGCGATATGCTGCCGCTACCGGCCAGCTCCTGGCTGGTCTACGGCGCAGCGCTGATCGCACTGGGTTTGATCATGTGGCGCCTGAGCCTGGATCTGCGCCTGACGCTGGCACTGCTGGGTGGCGGACTACTCGCTGCATTGCTGCTCGGCAGCCTGTTGTTGCTCGGCTTGCAAAGCCTACGCCGCCTGCTGCAACGCGCCGCCCTGCCCTGGCGCCTGGGTCTGGGCCAGTTGCTGCGCCATCCGCTGGCTGCAGCCGGACAATCGCTGGCCTTCGGTCTGATCCTGCTGGCCATGGCGCTGATCGCCCTGCTGCGCGGCGAGCTGCTCGATACCTGGCAGGACCAGTTGCCGGAGGACGCGCCCAATCACTTCGCGCTCAACGTGCTGCCGGCCGAGCGCGATGCCTTCGCCGCGCGCCTGGCTGAACTGTCTCCACACCCGGCGCCGCTGTATCCGGTGGTACCGGGTCGCCTGATCATGATCAACGGCGAGCCGGTGCGCCAATTGGTAACCAAGGAAAGTCGCGGCGAGCGGGCCATTCAGCGCGACCTGAGCCTGACCTGGGCCGAGGATCTGCCATCCGACAACCTGATCACCGCTGGCAATTGGTGGGGCGCCGCGCACGCCAGCGAGCTGCCTGGCGTTTCCGTCGAATCCGAGCTGGCCGAAAGCCTGCAACTGAAGCTCGGCGACCAGTTGCGTTTCAATGTCGGCGGTATCGAACGCGACGCGCAGGTCACCAGCCTGCGCCAGGTGGATTGGGACAGTTTCCAGCCCAACTTCTACATGATCTTCGAGCCGCAGACCCTGCAGGACCTGCCTGCCACCTATCTGACCAGCTTCTACCTGCCGCCCGGCCAGGACGCGGAGCTGGTAGCCCTCAGCCGCGCCTTCCCCAGCGTGACGCTGCTGCAGGTCGACGCCCTGCTGGCGCAACTGCGCAGCATCCTCGCTCAGGTCACCCTGGCCATCGAGTACGTACTGCTGTTCGTGCTCGCCGCCGGCATCACCGTGCTGCTCGCCGGGCTGCAGGCAACCCTGGATGAACGCATTCGCCAGGGCGCGCTGCTGCGCGCACTGGGCGCCGAACGCAAGCTGCTGATCAGCGCTCGCCGCGCCGAGTTCGGCCTGCTCGGCGCGGCTGCCGGCCTGCTGGCCGCGCTGGGCTGCGAGCTGGTGAGCTTTCTGCTCTATCGCTATGCATTCGACATGAGCTGGCAACCGCACCCCTGGCTGCTTCTTCTGCCACTGATCGGCGCGCTGCTGATCGGTCTGGCCGGCGTGCTCGGCACCCGCCGCGCACTGAATGCCAGCCCGTTGAGCGTGCTACGCGAAGGCTGAGAACCGTGAGAGGGGTTTGCTAAACTTGGCGCCCCTCTTCATCCCCGAGACACCATGAGCCGCTATCGCCCCCCTCGCCCTGCCGGTACACCACTGATCACGCCAGAGGGCGAAGCGCGCCTGCGTGCCGAGCTTCACGAGTTGTGGCATGTGCGCAGGCCACAGGTGACGCAATCGGTCAGCGAAGCGGCGGCCCAAGGCGATCGCTCGGAGAACGCCGAATACACCTACGGCAAGAAGATGCTGCGCGAGATCGACAGTCGCGTGCGCTTTCTCACCAAGCGTCTGGAAAAGCTCAAGGTCGTCAGCGACAAGCCGTCCGATCCGAACAAGGTGTACTTCGGTGCCTGGGTCACCATCGAAGACGAAGACGGCGAACAGTCGCGCTACCGCATCGTCGGCCCCGACGAGCTGGACCTGAAACAGGGCCTGATCAGTATCGACTCGCCTCTGGCCCGCGCCCTGGTCGGCAAGGAGCTGGACGCCGAAGTGCGGGTGCACAGCCCCAGTGGTGAGAAGACCTGCTACATCGTCGAGATCGAATATCCGTAGGTGCTGTAGGGGCTCGGCTCGCGAATACTGGCGCTTAAAAAGCTTCGCGAGCAGAGCTCGCTCCTACGCAGATGGCCGGCTTCCCCACAGCCCAACTAGCGCCGGGTGATCAGCCCCTGACGCGCCACCCGCACCAGCTCACCGACGGTTTGTGCCACGTCCTCGGCGCTGGGGGCCTGGATCACCGCCAGGTCGAAGCTGTCCCGCGCAAAACGACTCAGCGACTCGCCGTTCTGCACGAACTGGATGCGAAAGGCACGCGACCCGGCCCAGCGCTTGGGCCAGCCTTCGAGATAGCGCAGCAAGGTGGGCTGGTGGCTGCCGCCCAGCAGCACACGCGAGTTGCGCAGCAGCAGGCCCGAGGTGATGGGCGCCAGACGAATAAAGGGTTGGGGACAGATCATGGTCGAGTCTCCGCCTCGAAAATCCCGCTGGGCAGCGGTGAGAGGCGACACCGAACCAGCGCTTTAGCGGAATTTCAGGCGTTGATGACAACCCCCTGTGGCGCCCCGCAAGTAGCTGTTTAAATCGGCGCAGGGCGCATCCTAGAGAAGCCCACGGCAAACTGTCAAGGCGCCCCCACTTCGACCCCAACCTTCGATTGGGCGACGGTCAGTCCGCGCATTTCCATCCGCTCAAAAGACCCGTTCCTGGCCCTGGACGCCCCGCCTGGCCAGATCGATTGCGGCCCTCGGCGCGACCTGACGTTTCGGCACGTAACAGAAAGTACGCAGCGATATCGAGGCCAAGTCGCCCGAAAACCCCGGAAGGCGCCTGTATAGAGGGTTCGCCGGAAACTGCAGGACGATGGCATGTTTCCTGCGATCGTTCTTGCGCCGTACGCGCCACGGAATGGGCGTGATCTGTAATGAACCACCTCGACGAGGTTAACCAGACCCTGGGCCTGACCAGCCTGTTCGAGACCGACCCGGTGACGGTCTACCGCCAGCACGCCAACCGCCTGAAGAACGCCGGGCTCTGAACTGCTGCGCTTCGTAGGCTGCGCCGTGCGCACCGGATGCTGGGAACGTCGGCATTTCGGTGCGCTCGGCGCACCCTGCGAGGTACCAGCGCTGAGCAATGGTTCGAACGCCTTAATGGAAGCTGCCGTGAAGAAAACCCTGTCCGCCCTGCCTTTCCTGATCGTTGCCGGCCTGGCGTTGATGCTTTACCTGCAACCCGGACACCAACCGACCCAATTCACGCCTCCCGCCGCCACTGCCACGGCTACGCAGCCCGTGCAGGCTCCGGCTGCAGAGGCCTTAACACCGACCGACCAAGACACACAGAAGAAGGCCACGACGCTGGCCCTGCCCAGCTCCTTCGTCGGCACCGAAGTCGACGGCAGCTTTCGCGTGGACGCTGCCGGCAATCTGATCATCAGCGAAGACATCCGCCGGATCTTCGATTACTTCCTCGCCAGCATCGGCGAGGAAAGCCTGGATGCCAGCGTGTCACGTCTGCGCAACTACATCGACAGCCAATTGCAGGAACCTGCACGGGCCCGCGCAGGCCTTGCTGGAGCAATACCTGAGCTACAAGCGTGAGCTGGTGCTGCTGGAGCGCGACCTGCCGCAAATGGCCAGCCTGGATGCCATGCGCCAGCGCGAGACCGTCGTGCAGACCCTGCGCGCAAGACTGTTCGACAGCGAAACCCACCAGGCCTTCTTCGCCCGTGAGGAAGGCTACAACCGCGTCACCCTGGAGCGCCTGACCATCCAGTACGACAGCACAATGAGCGCAGAGGAGAAAGGCGTTGCCGTCGACCGCCTGCGCGCATCCCTGCCTGAAGAGCTGCAGCAGCACACCGCACGCCTGCAGGCCGAAGGCGCCAGCGCGGCGCAGATCCGCCAGATGCGTCAGCAGTTGGTAGGCGCCGAAGCCACCACGCGCCTGGAGGCGCTGGATAGCCAACGACAGAGTTGGCAGCGGCGCCTGGATGACTACATCACTGCCAAGGCGAAGATTCAGGTCAATGAGGGACTCAGCAGCGGCGACAAGCGCGCGGCGATCGAGGCGCTGGCTGCAGAACGTTTCGATGAGCGTGAACGCCTGCGCCTGGACGCCGCCGAGCAATTGGCAGCCGCCAGCAAGAAGCAGTAGCCTCAGGCGCTGTCGCGCATCACCAGTTCGAAACCGACGTCAATGCAGTGCTGTTCCGGCATTTCGCCACGCATCAGCGCCAGCAGCATGTTCGCCGCCAGCTCGCCGATACGCCCACGCGTGGTACGTACCGTGCTCAGCGCCGGATGCATCCAGGCCGCTGCCGGCAGGTCGTTGAAACCGGCGATGGCCAGGCGTCCCGGCACGTCCAGGCCCAGCTGACGCGCGCGGAACAGCGCGCCCATGGCCAGGTCGTCGTTGTTGAAGAACACCGCATCAATCTGCGGCTGCTGCGCCAGCAGGCGATCGAGCAACTCGGCGCCCAAGCCGATGGATGACAACTGCGGTGTCAGCAACTCCAACGCCGGATCATGTCGATTGAGGTAGCGCATCACCTGTCGGTAGCCTTCTGCACGCTGCAAGGTGCGCGGGTCAAGCTGCGCTGCGGCGAAGGCGATATGGCGGTAACCACGCTGCACCAGGGCACGGGTCATGGCGGCGCCGGCTTCGACCTGAGAGAAGCCGACGCAGTAATCCTCCGGCTCCTCGCTCAGCTCCATCAGCGTTACCAACGGGCAACTGCTGGCGCCGAGGATTTCGCGCGCCGCGTCGCTGCGCTCGAAACCCGTAAGCAGCAGACCCGCTGGCTGGTGCGCCAGATAGGAACGCAACAGGCGCTCATCCTCCTCGACCCGGTAGTGACTGACGCCGATCATCATTTCGAAGCCGGCCGGCATCAGCACCCGCTGGATGGCCTCCACGGTGTCGACGAACACCGAGTTCGACAGCGACGGGATCACCACAGCCACCAGGTTCGAGCGTGAACTGGCCAATGCCCGCGCTGCCGGGTTGGGCACGTAACCCAGCGCCTGGGCCGCGCGCATCACCTGCTCGCGCAGCGCATCAGACACCCGCCCCGGCTGCGACAGCGCGCGCGAAGCGGACATCAACGAGCAGCCCGCGGCCTTGGCCACATCGGACAGGGTGACACGTTCGGCAGATCGGCGTCGGCGTTGAGTCATAGCGCCTCCATTGGTTAGCAGCGGATGATTCTACCAGCGCTGCCGTTGAATAAAGCGCGGGACACGCCGCCCGGGGTAACGCCACCATGCAAGGAGCGTTACCACCTGCGTGCCCCGCAAAACTGCGAGCCCGCCCAGCATCAGCGGCGTACTGGCCGCCATTCCTGGGCCAGCCCTTATAGAGCGGCCTTTTCGGCTTCAGCCTGGACCTGATCGAACAGCTGCTGGCCAACCGTGTCGACGACCTTCTGGATCGCCGGTGCGGCCTGCTCACGCATGCGCTGCACCTCGGCCGGCGCCACTTCGTTGATCTGCATGCCCTTGTCTTTCAGCTCGGCCAACGCACGGGCGGCTTCCTCACGGGTGTCCTGGCGCTCGAAGTCGCGCGCCTTCTTTGCCGCTTCCAGCAGGATGCTCTGCTCGGTTGGCGACAGGCCGTCCCACCAGCGCTTGGACACGGTGACGATCCACGGGCTGTACACATGGTTGGTCACGGTCAGGTACTGCTGCACCTCGTAGAACTTCGAGGAAAGAATGGTGTTGAAAGGGTTTTCCTGGCCATCGACGGCCTTGGTCTCCAGCGCGGTGAACAGCTCGGAGAACGGTAGCGGTACGGCGTTGGCGCCCATCAGCTTGAAGGTTTCGAGAAACACCGGGTTGGGCATCACGCGCAGCTTGACCCCGGAAAAGTCCTCCAGCCTGGTGATGGGCCGGGCATTGTTGGTCAGGTTGCGAAAGCCGTTCTCCCAATACACCAGCCCGACCAGGCCTTTCTCTTCCAGCTTGTCCATGACCTGGCGCCCCACCGGGCCGTCGAGCACGGCATCGGCCTGCTCGGCACTGCTGAACAGGAACGGCGTGTCCCACACGGCCATTTCTCTGGTGATACCCACCAGAGTCGCGGTAGAGCCGACCATCATTTCCTGCGCCCCACCGATCAGCGCGCTCTGCATCTGGTCGTCGGAACCCAGGCTGGCGGCGACGAAAGTGCGCACCTTGAGTTTGCCGTCGGAAGCCTTGGCCACCTCTTCGGCGAACAGCTTGGCCGCACGACCCTGGTTGCTGTTCTCGTTGAGACCGTAACCGAAGCGGATCATGCGCGAACGTACGTCATCGGCATGGGCGGTCAAACTGGCGAGCGGGCTGCAAAGCATGGCAGCAGCGAGGATGGCGAGCAGTGGACGTTTCATCGGGTCTACCTCTTATTGTTGTAAAGGATGACGGCGCGCCAGCGCCGCTGGGTCAACTCAGCGCAACCAGGCCAACGGCACGGTGACGATGGACGGGAATGCCACCAGCAGCGCGACGATGATCAGATAGATCATGAAGAACGGCATGACGCCGCGTACCAGCACCTCCATGTGCAACTTGCCGATACCGCCGACGACGTGAAGCACGGTGCCCACAGGCGGCGTGATCAGGCCGATGGAGCCGATCAGCACGAACATCACGCCGAAGTACACCGGATCGACCCCTGCCTTGATCGCGATGGGCGCCAGCACTGGCGCCAGAATCAGGATGGTCGGCGTCAGGTCCAGCACCATGCCCACCGCGATCATCAGCAGCATGATCGCCAGTACCAGCAGTTTGGGGTGCTCGGCCAGCGGCCCGAGCATGGCGCCGATTTCGTCAGGCAACTGCGCCAGGGTAATCATGTAGGCCGAGACCGTCGCCGCGGCGCACAGGAACATCACCGACGCCGTGGTGCGACTGGCACGGGTCAGGGTCTCCATCAGGTCGTTCCAGCTCAACTCGCGGTAGAGCAAGGTGGACACGGCCAGCGCGTACATGGCGGCTACCACGGCGGCCTCGGTGGGCGTGAAGATACCGAAGCGCAGACCGCCAACGATGATCACCGGCAGCATCAGGGCAGCGGCGCCGTCGATCAGCACGCGGCGACGCTCGGCAGCAGTAGCCTTGGGCGGCGTAGGCTCGGTGAAGTCGCGAGCGATCAGCGTCCAGGCGACGATCAGGCCGGCGCCCATGATCAATCCCGGCACCAGGCCAGCCATGAACAGCTGGCTGATGGAGGTGTTGGTGACCACGCCATAGATCACGAACGGCATCGACGGCGGAATGATCGGCGCGATGATGCCGCCAGCGGCTACCAAGCCCGCCGAGGAATGCACCGGATAACCGCGCTGACGCATCATCGGCAACAGCAGGGTGGCGAGCGCAGCAGTATCGGCCAGTGCCGAACCGGACATGCTGGCCAGCAGCACGGCGGCCGCAATGGCAACGTAGCCGAGGCCTCCGCGCAGGTGGCCAAAGTAGGCCTGCGCCATGGCGATGATGCGCCGGGAAATGCCGCCGGCGTTCATCAGCTCGCCGGCCAGGATGAAGAACGGCACCGCCAGCAGCGGGAAGCTGTCAGCGCCGGCGAGCAGGTTCTGCGCCAGCAACTGCACGTCCCAGAAATCCAGGTACCACATCAGTACGGCCGCGGTAAGGATCAGGGCAAAGGCGATGGGCATGCCGAATGCCATGAACCCCAGCAGGGAAGAAAGAAATACCGCGACAGTCATCGGCAGGTCCTCGGTGGGCAGTGCCCGTCTTGTTGGAATGGAGCCAGCTTCATTCGACGTGCGCCTCACTCAGGGCCGGCTGCGGCGTACGCCGCCAGAGGTTGATCAACTGCACCACGGCGAGAATCGCCAGCACCAGCATGCTTGCCAGCACCGGTAGCATCGCCAGCACCACTGGGTAACCAACCACCGTACTGACGTTGCCCCAACCGAACTGCACCTGATTCCAAGCACCCAAGGCCGAGAGCAGGCTCGCTCCTGCCACGAGAATCCAGCTCAGTGAATCCACCAGCCGTTGCGCCAGCAGTGGGAAGCGGTCGCGAATCATGCGGAATGTCATCAGCTCGCCCCGCCGCATGCCAGAGGCCACACCGACGAAGACCAGCCAGACGAACGCCAACCGTGAAAGCTCCTCGGCGCCCGGCCAGCCGGTGCCGAAGGCGTAGCGCAGCACCACATTGGTAAACACCGCCACCACCATGAAGGCCATCAGCACCGCCATCAGGCCATCGGTCAGGCGATCGAACATGCGCGCGATGCGACCCTCATAGATCGGTTCGGCGCCTAGCTGGGCCGCTTGGTTAGCGCTATCAATTTCGCTATCGAGCATATCCTGGGCCTGGCTCGACACGGCCTCCGTGGCTTCGCGACGAACCCAGGCCTGGATATCGGCCACCAACGCTTGCCGCGACTGCTGCGCATCGACGACTCGTACGTATGGTTCACCTGCCGGGCTTTCGAGGGTGGCGAACTGGCTGTCGACCAGAGAAGTCGGCATGAAATGTCCAGGCCGAGCACCGACACGCTGCACCGCGGTGGCGTGATCAATATCCAGATGCACGAACTGCAACCCCGGAACCACCTGACGCAGGCGCTCGCGGTAAGCGCGCTTGAGCGCCGAGCAGGCCAGCACGAAGCATTCACCTGCGGCCTGCGCGCCCTGAATCTGCTCGCACAGTGCATCCAGCCAGTGGCGACGGTCTTCGTCGCTCAGCGCGTTGTCCGCGCGCATGCGCTCTATGTTTTCGGGAGGATGGAAATGATCGGCTTCGATATGGCGCCAACCGAGTGCGGTGGCGACCCCCTGGCTGATCTCGCTCTTGCCGGAGCCACTGACCCCCATGACCACCAGGGTGGTACGGGCGGCCAATGCGCAAGACTGCTGTTGCATGGGAACTCCATGGGCACCATCGAGGTGGCGCCGCTCATTGTTTGATCCAAATGTCAGCGCTACCCAAATCATCCGACAACCCTATTTCGGCAACATTTCGTAGAGCATTTCCGCTAATGGCTATCACCCAGCGCTGGCCCGCTACTGGCTGCCCGCATTGTTCCTGCCACTGGCTGCACAGGCCGAAAACGCCACCTACCAGGCCGACCCACTGGTGATCACCGGCAGCCGCTATCTGGCCAGCGGCTGGCAACTGCCCTTCTCGGTCAACCGCATCGATGCCGAACAGGCCACACTGGGCAAAACCGGCGTCAACCTCTCCGAAGCACTCGGCAGCGTTCCGGGACTGGTGGTGCAGAATCGGCAAAACTATGCGCAGGATCTGCAAATATCCTCACGCGGCTTTGGCGCCCGCTCGGCCTTCGGTATTCGTGGCATCAAGCTGCTGGCTGATGGTGTGCCGCTGTCCAATCCGGACGGCCAGGGCCAGGCGGCGACCTTCGACCTCGACACCCTGGAGCGCATCGAGGTCCTGCGTGGGCCATTCGCCAGCGTCTACGGCAGCAACTCCGGTGGTGTCATCCAGCTGTTCTCGCGCGATGGCGAAGGTGCCCCCAAGGTCGCGCTCGACACCTCCCAGGCCGCTTACGGCACCAGCCGTACCCGCGTCTCGGCCGAAGGCGGCAACGACAGAGCCGGTTTCATCATCAACCGCTCGCATTTCGAGACAGACGGTTACCGCGACCACAGCGGCGCCATCCTCGACAAGACCTTTGCCAAGCTGACCCTGTACCCGGATGACCTCAGCAAGCTCAGCCTGAGCTTCAGCGAACTGGATCAGAACGACACCCAGGACCCGCAGGGGCTGGAGTGGAAAGATGTAAAAGCCAACCGGCGTGCTGCCGCGCCTAGCGCTCTGGAGTTCAATACGCGCAAGACCGTTGATCATCGTCAATTCGGTCTCAACTACGAACGCAGCTTTGCCGCTGGCATCTGGCAAAGCACGCTGTACAGCGGGACACGGCGGGTGATTCAGTACCAGTCGATTCGCCCAAACTTTCAAGCACCACAAAGCCACTCCGGCGGAGTGATCGACTTCGAGCGCCGCTTCCACGGTATCGGCAACCGCTGGATTCAATCGTTCGACCTGGGTAGCAGCCTGCTGACCGTCACCACCGGCCTGGACTACGACTATTCGCGCGATGACCGTCAGGGCTACGAGAACTTCGTCGGTGACACCCTCGGTGTGAAGGGCGATCTGCGCCGCGACGAGCGTAATGAGGTCACCAGTCTGTCGCCCTATCTGCAGGCAGCCTGGCAATTGGGCAAGCTAGAGATACAGGCTGGGCTGCGCCACAGCCAGGTGGAGTTCGACGTGGATGACCGCTTCCTGAGCAATGGCGACGACAGCGGCTCGGTCACCTACCGCAAGCTCACGCCCACTCTTGGCGCCAGTTACGCCTTGCTGCCAGATCTGAATATCTATGCCAGTTGGGGCAAGGGGCTGGAGACACCCACGCTCAACGAACTCTCCTACTCAGGCCCAGGCAACAGCTTCGGCTTCGATCTGAAACCTGCAACTAGCGAGCAGTTCGAGATTGGGCTGAAAGCCCGTCTGGCCGAGGCCACCAATCTGCAAGTGGCGCTGTTCCAGATCGATACCGACGACGAGCTGGTCGTAGCATCGGCCAGTGGTGGCCGCAACAGCTTCCAGAACGCCGCCCAAACCCGCCGCCGTGGCCTTGAGCTTTCCCTGGAAAGCCATCTGAGCGAAACCCTGCGCGCCAACCTCGCCTACACCCACATCGACGCCACTTACAGCAAGGATTTCACCAGTCGTAATCAACTCGTAGAATCCGGCAAGCACATGCCAGGCATTCCCGCCAACACCCTGTATGGTGAACTCGCCTGGCAGCCGGTGGGCTGGTTCAGCACCGCAGTCGAAGGCCTGTACCGCAGCAAGCTGTACGTCGAAGACAGCAATACTGCCAAGGCAGCGCCCAGCTATGCACTGTTCAACTGGCAGGCACGCTTCGAGCAGAAGGTCGGTGCAATGACTTTCAACCAGGTGCTACGCATCGACAACCTGCTGGATCGCGAATACATCGGCTCGGTGATAGTCGGTGACCGCAACGGCCGCTACTACGAACCCGGCCCGGAGCGCGCCTGGTATGTTGGCGCGGGCGTGCAGTACCAGTTCGATTGAGCTTGGCGAAGCATGCGCGCATCCAATACCCGGTCCTGAGACCCTCTGCCCCACTTGTGGGGTAAGGCGCCGGATACGCACGCGTTCAAAATCGGGTAGGAGACGGGGTTACCCCCGCCGTCCTCCCACACCACCGTACGTACGGTTCCGTATACGGCGGTTCCTGCCTACTGACAAACAGCATCAGCGAGCTTGGTTCCGTTGATGTGTCGCCTGCGGTAGCTAAGCGCCCAGACC
>NZ_NIUB01000020.1 GCF_002197815.1 Pseudomonas oleovorans subsp. oleovorans | reverse complement strand
ATTCATCATGGCTCAAGGCTAACGCCTTATCAGAAGTCGAATATACGGAAGCAGTCGTACCTAGGTTCAGAGGCAGATTATTTCACTGGCAAAACGGGAGGAGTCCATATACGGATGCAATCCGGGGCGATTCCGAGGCCACCTCCCCGGATTGCATTGAGGCTACGAAGAGCGGGCTACGAAGAGCGCGTCTGTAGCAACTCTGGCGGCGTCAACTCGGTGCCACGCCACTGGAATGCCGCTGGCCACAACTGCTGATCGATCTGCGCCGAGGCCCACAGCTCGGCGAACGAACGACCATCGACAGGGTGCTGCAGTTGCGGCGCCAGCAGCGCCAGCGGCCAGAGTACGAAGGCGTTCTTGAGAATCTCCGCGCGCGGCAGGATCAGGCCGTTGAAGTTGCCGACCTGCTCGCCAAACAGCAGCACATCGATATCCAGCGGCAAGCCCTTGCGATCCGGTGCATAGCGGCCATTGTCGGCCTCGATGAATTTCAGCCGGCGATCCAGCTCCAGCAGTGACAGCTCGGTATCGCCAACTACCACCAGATTGAAGAAGTTGCCGCTCTTGATGCCCACCGCATGGCTTTCGAACACCGGCGAGCAGCGCATATCACTGAGCAACCCCGCCAGTGCATCGAGGCCGGCAACGAGGTGTGGCTCACGCTCGATATTGCTGCCAAGGCCGAGAAAGACCCGAGTCAGAGACATCCGCGCTCGATCTCCACACCCACGCCGCCGCGTGCGGCTGGCACTGCGCCGGGCTTGGTCAGCTTCAGACGCATCCAGGGAATGTTGAACTCGTCCATCAGGGTCTGCACCAGCCGTTCGGCGAAGGTTTCGACCAGGATGAACTGCGACTCGGCCGCAAAGGCCTGAATGCGCGTGGACACGCTGGCGTAGTCGAGTGCCAGGTTGAGGTCATCACCGGCGGCGGCCGGACGATTGTCCCAGGCCATCTGCAAGTCCAGGCGCAGGCACTGGCGAATGTCGCGCTCCCAATCGTAGGCGCCGATCACCGTGTCGACTTCCAGCCCCTCGATAAATACTCTGTCCACCGCACTCTCCGCGCCACGACAAGGGCGCTGCACCTCGTTAGAATCGGGCCACCCCATGCCCTGGAATGGCCACCATGTTCTGGCTTCTGGCAATCCTTGCCTACTTGCTCGGTTCGCTGTCCTTCGCCATCCTGCTCAGCCGACTTGCCGGCGGGCCGGATCCGCGCGCCAGCGGCTCGGGCAACCCCGGCGCCACCAACATGCTGCGGGTGGCCGGCAAGAAGCTCGCCGTCATGACGCTGATCGGCGACCTGTTCAAGGGTCTGCTACCGATCCTGATCGCCAAGCTGCTCGGCCTCAGCCTGCACCAACAGGCCTGGATCGGCCTGGCGGCCGTCGTCGGCCATCTTTACCCGCTGTACTTCCGTTTTCGTGGCGGCAAGGGCGTCGCCACTGCCGCCGGCATGCTGCTCGGCCTCTATCCGCCCGCCGCCTTGCTCGCCCTGGCCGCCTGGGCGCTGGTATTTCTGCTGACCCGCACCAGCTCGCTGGCCTCACTGATCGCCACGCCGCTGACGCTGCCGCTGCTGGCCTGGCAACAACCGGCTGCCTTGCTGCCAGCCTGCGTGCTGACCGGGCTGATCGTCTGGCGCCACCGTCACAATCTTCGCGACCTTTTCGCCGGACGCGAGCGGCGTTTTTGACTGAAAAACAAAACCTGTAGGAGCGAGCTCTGCTCGCGAACCGAAAAGCTTCGCGAGCAGAGCTCGCTCCTACGCGTAAATTCCAACGAGAGCTCAAATCGCCGGCAGCGACTCCATCGGCCAACGCGCCTGCACCTTGATCGCCAGATCCTCATGCTGCCCGGCCAGCAAACGCTGGCACCCGGCGTAGGCGATCATCGCACCGTTGTCAGTGCAAAAACGCGGACGCGCGTAGAACACCTTGCCCTTCATTTCGCCCAGCATGCGCTCCAGATGCTCACGCAGCGCCTTGTTGGCACTCACGCCACCAGCGATGACCAGGCTGTTCAACCCGCTCTGCTTGAGCGCGCGCTTGCACTTGATGGTAAGAGTCTCAACCACCGCCTGCTGGAAGGCCAGCGCGATGTCGCGACGGGCTTGGTCGAGGTCGTCACCGCTGTCGCGGCATTGCTGCCAGGTATTGAGCGCAAAGGTCTTGAGGCCGCTGAAGCTGAAATCCAGCCCCGGGCGATCGGTCATCGGCCGCGGGAAGACGAAGCGCCCCGGCGCGCCCTGCTCGGCCAGCTTGGCGATTTCCGGACCACCCGGGTAATTCAGTCCCATCAGCTTGGCGGTCTTGTCGAAAGCTTCACCGGCAGCGTCGTCCAGGGACTCGCCGAGCAACTGGTACTGGCCGATGCCATCGACTCGCACCAACTGAGTGTGCCCACCAGAAACCAACAAAGCGACGAACGGAAAGGCCGGCGGCTGCTCTTCCAGCATCGGTGCCAGCAGGTGACCTTCCATATGGTGCACACCGACGGCCGGCACGCCCCAGGCAAAAGCCAGCGCCTGAGCGCAGGAGGCACCGACCAGCAGCGCGCCGACCAGGCCGGGGCCTGCCGTGTAGGCCAGGGCGTCGATATCGCTGGCCTGCTTGCCGGCCTCATCCAGCACCTGGCGGATCAGCGGCAGCATGCGTTTGACGTGATCGCGTGAGGCCAATTCCGGCACTACGCCGCCGTAGACGCGATGCAGGTCGATCTGGCTGAACAGGGCGTCAGCCAGCAGGCCACGCTCACTGTCATAGAGCGCGACGCCGGTTTCATCGCAGGAGGTTTCCAATCCCAGTACGAGCATGGAGCTTGAGCCTTGATTTGCCGCGTGGAACAAAGGCGCGCATGATAAGCGCCGCCCGGCGGAGCGGCCAGCGCTTTTCGATCAGAGGCCTTTGCATTCCTCGGCTCGAGGGGGTAACATCCGCAACCCTTAAAAACCGACGCATCCCGAGCCAACTGCCGGGCAAGCGTTGAAACCGGTAATTGAAGATAGGTACGACCTGGATGCCAGCCGTCAAAGTTAAAGAGAACGAACCCTTCGACGTAGCCCTGCGTCGTTTCAAGCGCTCCTGCGAAAAAGCCGGTGTACTGGCTGAAGTCCGTAGCCGCGAATTCTACGAAAAGCCTACCGCTGAGCGTAAGCGCAAAGCCGCTGCCGCTGTTAAGCGTCACGCCAAGAAAGTTCAGCGCGAGCAGCGTCGCAGCGTTCGCCTGTACTAATACCGTACACGCAACGCTCGAATGCCCGGCCCTGGCCGGGCATTGCATTTGAAAGACTCCGCCTCGCACCTTAGCGAGTGAGCGGAGTTTTTGCTTTTCTACCAATCGTTGTCCCGCGTTCGCGCCGGGCAGTATGCTGAGCGCCTATGGCCGGCCTGATCCCGCAATCCTTCATCGATGACCTGCTCAACCGCACCGACATCGTCGATGTGGTGAGCTCGCGCATCCAGCTGAAGAAGACCGGCAAGAACTACAGCGCCTGCTGTCCTTTCCACAAGGAAAAGACCCCCTCCTTCACCGTCAGCCCCGACAAGCAGTTCTACTACTGCTTCGGCTGCGGCGCCGGCGGCAACGCGCTCGGCTTCGTCATGGACCACGATCAACTGGAGTTCCCCCAAGCGATCGAGGAGCTGGCCAAACGCGCCGGCATGGATGTGCCGCGCGAAGAGAGTGGCCGCGGACACAAACCCAGACAGCCCGTCGACTCACCGCTCTACCCGCTGCTCAATGCCGCTGCCGAGCACTATCGCCAGGCACTGAAAAGCCATCCTCAGCGCAAATACGCGGTGGACTACCTCAAGGGTCGCGGCCTGACCGGCGAAATAGCCCGCGACTTCGGCATCGGCTTCGCCCCGCCCGGCTGGGACAATCTGCTCAAGCAACTGGGCGCCGACGCCCTGCAGCAGAAAGTCATGATCGACGCTGGCCTGCTGATCGAGAACGCCGAGAACGGCAGGCGCTACGACCGCTTCCGCGACCGCATCATGTTCCCCATCCGCGACAGCCGTGGCCGGGTGATCGCCTTCGGCGGCCGCGTGCTGGGTGACGACAAGCCCAAGTACCTCAATTCGCCGGAAACCCCGGTGTTCCACAAAGGCCAGGAGCTCTACGGCCTGTACGAGGCGCGCAAGCACAACCGCGATCTCGACGAGATCATGGTGGTCGAAGGCTATATGGACGTCATCGCCCTGGCCCAGCAAGGTCTGCGCAACGCCGTGGCAACCCTGGGCACGGCCACCAGCGAAGAGCACCTCAAACGCCTGTTCCGCATCGTGCCCAGCGTGTTGTTCTGCTTCGACGGCGACGCCGCTGGCCGCAACGCCGCCTGGCGCGCCCTGGAGTCGACCCTGCCCAGCCTGCAGGACGGTCGCCGCGCACGCTTCCTGTTCCTGCCCGATGGCGAAGACCCGGACACCCTGGTGCGCGCCGAGGGCACCGATGCCTTCCGCGCACGCATCAACCAGCACGCACAACCGCTGGCAGACTACTTCTTCCAGCAACTGTGCGAAGAAGCCGACCCGCGCTCACTGGAAGGCAAAGCACACCTGGTGACCCTGGCCGCGCCGCTGATCGACAAGATCCCCGGCAACAACCTGCGCGCCCTGATGCGCCAGCGCCTGAGCGAGATCACCGGCCTTTCCGGCGAAGCACTGAGCCAGGTCGCTGGCAGCGCACCGCGCAGCCACGCACCGAGCGCCAGCAGCCAGACGCCCAGCAGCGATTACCCGGATTATGGCGACATCCCCGATAGCGCCTACTACGACTCACTGCCGGACGTCGGCGGCTACGAGCAGCCAGCACCACCCCGGCAGCACTACGAGCGCAGCAGCGAAAGCGGCAAAGGTAGCTGGAAAAAGGATGGCGACGGCAAGTGGAACAAGAAGGGCAAGGGCGATTTCGCACCACGTGCCCCGCGCACTGCCGTGAGCGTCGAATCACCGCACCTGATCGCCCTGCGCACGCTGCTGCACCATCCACACCTGGCGCAGAAGGTCGAAGATGTCAGCCATTTCGCCGACGAAGACGACACCTACGCTCAGCTTCTCGTGGCCTTGGTCGGTGCTCTGCAGAAAACGCCCAACCTGCGTTCGCTGCAACTGATCGCCCGCTGGCACGGCACCGAACAAGGTCGCCTGCTGCGGGCGCTGGCGGAGAAGGAATGGCTGATTCAGGGTGACAACCTTGAACAGCAGTTTTTCGACACCATTACTACACTTGCAAATAGTCAATCGCAGAGGCGGCGTGAAAAGGCGCTCCGCAGCATCATTCATAAAAGCCCCAGCGAGCTCACAGACGAGGAGAAGACATTGCTCAGAGAGCACTACAGCTTGACCTCCTCGCAGAGCAGCAAGCCCCCAACTGGTGCCTAAAGCCAAAACCGAGGTATAATCCTCGGCTTGTTTTCAGCCCGCCAAGACCTTCAGTGGATAGGGTGTTATGTCCGTAAAAGCGCAACAGCAATCTCGTATCAAAGAGTTGATCACCCTGGGTCGTGAGCAGAAGTATCTGACTTACGCAGAGGTCAACGACCACTTGCCTGAGGACATTTCAGATCCTGAGCAGGTGGAAGACATCATCCGCATGATCAATGACATGGGGATCCCGGTACACGAGAGTGCTCCGGATGCAGACGCCCTGATGCTGGCCGATGCCGACACCGACGAGGCTGCAGCCGAAGAAGCCGCTGCCGCCCTCGCCGCCGTCGAGACCGATATCGGCCGCACCACTGACCCGGTGCGCATGTACATGCGCGAAATGGGTACCGTGGAACTGCTGACCCGCGAAGGCGAGATCGAAATCGCCAAACGCATCGAGGAAGGCATCCGCGAAGTCATGAGCGCCATCGCTCACTTCCCCGGCACCGTCGACGGCATCCTCGCCGAGTACACCCGCGTTACCACCGAGGGCGGCCGCCTGGCCGAAATCCTCAGTGGCTACATCGACCCGGATGACGGCAGCGTACCCGACGAAGCCGCCGCCCCAGTTCCCGTCAAGGAAGGTGCCGCTGCTGAAGCAAGCGACGAAGAAGAAGAAGACGAGAGCGGCGACGACGAGGAAGAAGAAGGCGATGGTGGCCCCGACCCGGAAGAAGCGGCTCGCCGTTTCACTGCCGTTGCCGAGCAGCTGGAAAAAGCCCGCAAGGCGCTGAAGAAGCATGGTCGTGGCAGCAAGCAGGCCATCGAAGAGCTGGCCACCCTGGCCGAGCTGTTCATGCCGATCAAGCTGGTGCCCAAGCAGTACGACGCCCTGGTCACCAAGGTGCGCGACGCCCTCGACCGTCTGCGTGCGCAAGAACGTGCCATCATGCAGCTGTGCGTACGTGATGCGCGCATGCCACGTGCCGACTTCCTGCGTCTGTTCCCGGGCAACGAAATCGACATGGATTGGGCCGCCAACCTGGCCAAGGGCAAGGCCAAGTACGCCGAGGCCATTGGCGCTCTGCAGGCCGATATCCAGCGCTGCCAGCAGAAGCTCGCCGACCTGGAAGCCGAGTGCAACCTGACCCTGGCCGAGATCAAGGACATCAACCGACGCATGTCCATCGGCGAAGCGAAAGCCCGCCGCGCCAAGAAGGAAATGGTCGAGGCCAACCTGCGCCTGGTCATCTCCATCGCCAAGAAGTACACCAACCGCGGCCTGCAGTTCCTCGACCTGATCCAGGAAGGCAACATCGGCCTGATGAAGGCGGTAGACAAGTTCGAATATCGTCGCGGCTACAAGTTCTCGACCTACGCCACCTGGTGGATTCGCCAGGCAATCACCCGCTCGATCGCCGACCAGGCGCGCACCATCCGTATTCCGGTGCACATGATCGAGACGATCAACAAGCTTAACCGCATCTCCCGTCAGATGCTGCAGGAAATGGGTCGCGAGCCCACTCCGGAAGAGCTGGGTGAACGCATGGAAATGCCCGAGGACAAGATCCGCAAGGTATTGAAGATCGCCAAAGAGCCGATTTCCATGGAAACCCCGATCGGCGACGACGAAGACTCGCACCTGGGCGACTTCATCGAGGACAGCACCATGCAGTCCCCGATCGACGTAGCCACGGTCGAAAGCCTCAAGGAAGCCACTCGCGAAGTGCTGGCCGGCCTCACTGCCCGTGAAGCCAAGGTCCTGCGCATGCGCTTCGGTATCGACATGAACACCGACCACACCCTCGAGGAAGTCGGCAAGCAGTTCGATGTCACCCGTGAGCGTATCCGTCAGATCGAAGCCAAGGCGCTGCGCAAGCTGCGCCACCCGACGCGAAGCGAGCATCTGCGCTCCTTCCTCGACGAGTGATACCAGAACCCCCGGCCCAGGCCGGGGGTTTTGCTTTCTTGGCAGCACGCCCGATCACTCGCCAGCCAAAGGCAGCGCAGACGCTGCAATCAAACTGCCATCCCAGCAGGCCGATCTACAGTACAATGATACTGATCGCGAAACGAGGCCGTTACGCCCCGCTTGCCGGCCATTGTGCTGTTGTGCCTGGCGTACCGGATGACCACGGCCCTAGCCCTGACACTCAACGAGGACGAGCGCACCTGGCTGGCAGCCCACCCCGAACTACGCCTGGGTGTCGATGTATCCTGGCCATCTTTCGAGTTTCGTGACGAACAGGGTAACGATCACGGCCTGACCGCCGCCTATGTACGGCTGATCGAAGAGCGTCTTGACGTGAAGCTGCAGCCCGTCGAGCCCAGCAACTGGAGCGCGATACTGGAGCAGCCGCACATGGGCCAGGTCGACCAGCTCCCTGGCGTGATGTCGACACCCAAACGCCAGGAATACCTGATCTTCACCCGTCCCTACCTGGACTTGCCCATCGCCATCCTCGCCCGCAACGGCGGGCCGCAGTCGAGAAAGCTCAATGAGCGGTACGGTTTGAAGATTGCCGTGGTGGCCGACTACGCACCGCACGAGCTGCTGCGCCAGCAACACCCCGATCTCAACCTGCTGCCGCTGCGCAACATCGCCGCCGCCCTGCAGGCGCTGGCGACCAACCAGGTCGATGCCATGGTCGGCGATCTTGCCTCCAGCGTCTGGAGCCTGCGCCAGCTCAAGCTCGACGGCGTCTATATCAGCGGCGAGACGCTCTATCGCTATCAGTTGGCCATGGCCGCCCCGCGTGGCCAGAGCATGCTGGTCGGCACTCGACAAACTCTTCGCCGAGCCCAGCACCGAAGAAATCGCTGCCTTGCAGGAACCCTGGGTCGGCAGCGTGCTGGACAAACGCAACGTCTGGCACGAAACCCTGCTCTACGGCCTGCCAGCCCTGCTCGGTCTGCTGGCGGTCATCGCCATCATCCTGCGCATCAACCGCCGCCTGAAACGCGAGATGCGCAACCGCGAAGCGCTGGAGCAGGAACTACATAACCGCGAGCAGCACTTTCGCGACATGGTCGAAAGCCTCTCAGCCATCACCTGGGAGACCGAGTCCAGCGGGCTCACTTACATCTACGTCTCGCCCCATGCGGAAAAATTGCTGGGTTACCCCCCCTGCACGAATGGCTGGAGCCCGGCTTCTGGCAGCGCCACCTGCACCCGGACGTTCACCAGCGCACTCTGCGCACCTGCCTGGAACAATGCTCGGCCGGCAACGACCACGCCCTGGAATACCGCCTGCTCGCCACTGACGGGCGCACGGTGCGGGTGCGCGATATCGTCACCCTGCAGCAACGCGACGACCACCAGGTGATTCGCGGCCTGATGGTCGACATCAGTGAAGCCAAGCAGAGCGTGCAGGCATTGCGCCTGTCGGAACAGAAGTTCGTCTCGGTGTTCCAGCAATGCCCGGACATCCTGATCATTGCCCGACGTGTCGACGGCGTGCTGCTGGAGGTCAACACCGCCTTCACCGAACAGACCGGCATCAGCGTCGAGCAGGCCATCGGCAAGACCGCCACCGAACTCGATCTGTGGGGCGTGCCTGGCATCGGCCCGAGCCTGCTGCCACGCATCAGCGCACTGTTGCAGCGCTACAACCTGGCGCCGGAGCTGCTGCAACTGGAGATCACCGAGAACTTCATCATGAACCAGGCCGGCGAAGCGCTGGACATCCTCCACCGCCTCAAACAGCTCGGCGTACAACTGGCCATCGACGACTTCGGCACCGGCTACTCCTCGCTCAGCTACCTCAAATGTCTGCCGCTGGACGTGCTGAAGATCGACCAGTCCTTCGTCCGTAGCCTGCCGGACGACCCGCACGACCTGGCGATCACCCGTGCCATCATCACCCTGGGCAACAGCATGCAACTGACGGTGATCACCGAAGGCGTGGCAGGAACTCTGCCTGGCCGCCGAAGGCTGCCTGCAGATCCAGGGCTACGTGGTCAGTTGCCCGCTTTCCGCCGAGGCCTTCACCCGGAAACTTCTCCCACCAGGTCAAGCGGTTGGCGCTGGCGAGAACGCGCCGGTATAATCTGCCGGCCTTCTGGGGGCCTATAGCTCAGTTGGTTAGAGCAGAGGACTCATAATCCTTTGGTCCACGGTTCGAGTCCGTGTGGGCCCACCATATGAAACAACGACTTAGGTCAGCCACTGCGCTGGCCTTTTGTCGTTTTTGGGCCTAATAAAAAATTTGCGTACCGTTTTGCGTACCGTTTCATTTTTGCTGATTTGGAACGCAGCAAAACGGCCCTCTCGCAGATTGACACTCAGGCGGCACTCCAATAGGTTTGTGCTCCCCTTCTAAAGGGGCCGGAATTGGCGTTTCGGTCTGAGACAGGGCTAAGCAAGGCTTAGCTCTGAGCATGGCTGTGTCTTTATGGGCGGGCCGTGCGGGGCATCTTCGGATGCGCCGGCCCTCAGACCGGTACGCCAACCCGTGCGGTCTGCTCACCCAGTTGGCGTTGGGTGGCAGAACTATTCCGTTCTGAGGATCACACCATGAATGAAACCAACACCTCCCCTACCGAGACCACCGAGTCTTTTTCCGGTAGCAGTCATGCCGATACCGGCACAATCGATGGCTTCACCCCGCTGCATAGCACTGACCCTCTCTGCGTTATCGGCTACCCCAGCAATACAGCTGCACCCGATCTTTACGATGCCGCAACGCATCGTCATTCCGCCGTCCTTGGAGTGCTTTGTGTACTCAGCAGCGCGCCAGACCTAAACGAACTAAGCACTTCGAGCCTGCAGAACTGCATCCAAGCCATTCGCATCCTCAGCGAAGACGCAGCTGCTCTATACGCCGGAGCCTGGCAAGCATTGCAGAACGGGCGCCACTAGCCTTGCGGCAGGAGCAGGCATTAGTCGCCAGCTCCTTTTGACGCCAGCTCAGCTTCAAATCGTTGCACAAACTCAACAAGGCCAATGTTCAACGCCTGGCAGATATCGCGAAGCTGGACGAGATCGATACGGCGCAAGCCACGCTCGATATCGCTAGCAAATGACTGCGGACGCTCCAGTGCCTGGGCAAACTGAGATTGGGTTAGACCAGCCTCAACGCGGCACTGCTTCAGCAACCTGAGCAGAATCAGGTTCTCATCTCGATACACCGACTTTTCCACGTGACGCACCCGGCTCCTTGACAAGCTGCAAAGGTATATCTAATCTTCGGATATCCGATTTACAGATATTCAGGTATTCGCTTTACAGGAGCACCCATGAAAAGCCCAACTCGTCCCTCACCGGCCCGTGAAAATCTGCAGTTCCAGCTAGACCTGAAAACACAGGAAGTACTGATGGAGCTGAACGCCCTGCTACGCTCGCTTGGCGTACCAACCGTCCAGGCTCAGGCTGCCATCGCTGAGTGGGAAGGCAACATCCTGCTCGAAGAAGATCCTGGCACGAAGCTTCCACTCCACTACCTGCCAGTTTCACTGATTCCAAAGTTCATTGATCAGATCCTGGATCAACTGACTGCTGGCTACAGAGCTGAAGCCATCCAGATTAGGGACGGAAGCCGCATCATGGAGAACGTAGTCCGCTTAGTCACCATTCTGAAGCCAGCTAACAAGCCTGAAGCCGGTGGATTTGATCCAAGCCATCTGCTTCGTGACGTTATCGCCCTAAAACCTTCGCAGGGGCTTACTCCGGCCCACAACCCTCAGGGGGCCTTGTAAGTCCATGCGCACGTCCAAAATCAAAATCCATGCGATGACTATTCCCTATCTGACTGACAGTAACGGGGAACGCTACTGGCCTATGCGTCCCTTGTGTGAAGCCATTGAACTGAACTGGCACAGTCAGGCTGCAAAACTACAACCGCCTGAAATAGTCAGGCCGATAGCCTGGGGCGGCGCGCAGCAATGCACCAATGATGTTGAACTCGTTGAGTTCGCTAAGTGGAGTGTCTGGCAGGTGTGTGGCGTAAAAGTGACTCGCCAGTGAGCGGTAAGCATTTTGGGTTTCTGTGTTCATGCTGATTCTTCTTGTTGTGTTTACGACGTTCTCGTACACAACCAGCATGAGAAATGAGTAAAAACTATTGCAACACTAAAATCAATTATTTTTGTATAACGCCGATCAAGCCGGCGTCAAACAGGGTAGCTATCGCCAGCAGTGGATAAATGAAGATTCTCCTCGGAGGACGGGCATAAAGCAGTCAATGGCGAACAATCATGCACCTAGAAGTACCATCGCGTCCCATAGCCTTGCCGCCATTGCGCTGTAAGCTTCTCTGATGGGTAGTGGCATTGTAAGATCACTGCGGAAGAGGCAGGTTCCTCCTCTCGTTTATTCGAGGGCGGTTCTGATAATTAACAGCTTCGGCTGTTGGGCTAAAACCCCACTGATCCCCACTGGGGATGTTCAAAGGTTACTCAAATCCCCCTGCCTCTTCCCCTAATCCCTATGGAGATGTACGCGTGAAGGACAGCGTCTGGTTCACCTACAAGGCCCGCATTCAGGCCCATCACCGCCTAGATTGGCTGGACTTCCACTCACAGATGCTACTGGTGTGGTACGCAATACTCAGCGCAACATTAGGCGTACTGACCATTCGCTACGAACATCTCCTCGGCCCCGACACCGACATGATGGCAACTGTACTTTCCATCGCTTTACTTGGCGTCTCGCTCGCAGTGACTAACCGCGACTTTCGGGCTCGCGCCATGATGATGCGCAAAAACTACCTGCAACTGCAGGCCCTATACCGTGATCTTTCCCTCGGCGCCGCCCCGACCCCAGTGCAAGCGGCAAAGTATGACGAGCTGCTAGCTGAGTGTGAAAATCACAGAGAAATCGACGACCGCATTGCACGCGTATTTGCAACCGGGCTTACCAGTCGAAACCCGACAGCGTTCGAGAATTGCTATGCCATATCCTGGCTCAGCGCTCGCCTGATTATTACCGTAGCCCTATATGTACTTCCCCTTGCCGTGGGTTTGCTGACCTGGATGTGCTAATGAGCGCTGCGCGTAGTTTCAAGAAATACTTTGCTCGCAGATCGCTCCTCCGAGTCTATGCCGAAAAGATCAAAACTTCGGGGGCCATCGGGCTTGACCGCACTAGACCGGCCAAGCTGGACGCCAAACTGACAAATGAGCTTGAGCTCATCATTCAGAAGGTTCACCAGGGTAAATATAGGTTCACAGCCTATAAGGAAAAGCTAATCCTCAAGGGAGCCACCGCCCTCCCTAGACAGATATCAATCCCAACAGCACGGGACCGTATTGTCCTGCGAGCACTGTGTGAGTGTCTTGCTGAGGTATACCCGGCAGCCAAGCTCTCGCTACCCCAGGGAGTCATTGAAGACCTGAAGAGCGCTTTAGCATCTGGGGTCTATAGCGAGTACGCCAAGATTGACTTGAAGCATTTCTACCCTTCAATCCCGCACTCTCTGATCAATGCCGCTGTTCGAAAAAAGATCCGCAAGACGGAACTGAAGCAACTTATTGCATCTGCAATCACCACGCCGACCGTGCCTGAGTCCAAAGGCAGAAAAGACACCCCCAACACAACCATTGGCGTACCCCAGGGCCTGGCAGTCTCCAACTTGTTGGCCGAAATTGCACTTCAAGACGTCGACTTAGCTTTCAAGAGTCGACCAGATATTTGGTACAAGCGCTACGTCGATGACATCTTGATCCTTACGCCAGAGAATCAGTCCGAGGCAGTGGCCAATGAGCTCATTAACGAGCTCAAGAACATGGGACTACAGCCCCACGAGTTTGGTCCGGAATCAAAATCTAAGTTTGCACCTCTTACAGAACCCTTCAGTTTCCTGGGGTATCAGGTCGAAGGCGGTCAGATCATTATTCACCGGGAGAGCATCCTCCGCTTCGAGTCCTCGATTGCCAAAATTTTCACGGCTTACCGACACAAGGTTGCAACCGCAAGGTCACCAGAGGATATAGAGCGAGCTAGGGCGTATTGTGAATGGAAGGTAAACCTTCGGATCACCGGCTGCTTCTTCGGCGGCAAACGACGGGGCTGGGCCTCGTACTTCTCCCAAATTACGTCGACAGCGCAGCTGCGGTCGGTCAATCATACGATCCGCAACCTGACCACACGCTTTTCGCTTGACGGAAAAATCAGAACAAAATCGTTGATCAAGACCTTCTATGAGCTTCGTCGTGGAAGAGGTGGCAACCATACCTACATCCCCAACTTGGACGACCACAGTATCGCGGACAAACGCAAGCTACTGGCACTATGGATTGGGGATGCTGCCCAGCGTCTACGCGATGACCAGGTGGAGCGGCTTTTCGAGGTCAAGGTAACCAAGGCCGTAAGGGAGCTCGAAGAAGATATTGCACAAACATCTTGATGGGCTAAAAGCCCACAAACCAGGCTGCTGTCCCGCCCCCCTACAACAATCTCAACACAGCCCATCGCATCGGGTTTAAATACTGATTAGGAGACGTCTTGGGGTGGACTATTCATAACCCATCACAACACCTTGCTGACGCAGAACGAATACTCCCCCGCTCGGAAGATGATTAGCTATTCGGGCTTTTGTATCCGGGGGCAAACATTGAACTCTCTACTCCATACAGAGCTAATGGGTCACTCAGCCAGAGACGGTAAGCCTTGTCCTTATTGCTATGGTCTGGAGAACAGTCAACGTGGTACTGCTGCAGGACATATCCTGCCATCGCTGCGCGTACGCGAAGCCTGAGCACACCATCAGGCATGTCATAGTCACACATCACTATCCGCTCACAGTTTTTATCTGGATGCGGGACGAGGGGCAAATCCAGCATGCGATTCCACTGATCATCATGCTTTTGATTTTCTACGCTACGAGGTTTCTGCCCCAACTGAACTTGAGCGTGACCGATGCGCGCCAGTACGAAGTCCACAAACTTCTCACGCTTCCTATCGTAAGCCCGAACATGCCAGCGCAACCCATCACATCCGACAGCGAAGGGCACTATTTCTCGCTCAGACTCCCCCGAGCCCGACGTGTAGTTAATTTTCACCACTTGATTGAGGCTGATCGCACGAGTGATTGGTGCAAGGATTTCAACCTTCGGCTTGCTGAGTAGTGAAACCGCCTCATTGAGGATCAAAGGCTGCTCGCCCTCTAGGCCGTAACCGTATCCATGGGAAAGGGCAGTGAGCACTCGCTCAGGTGAATGCGCAACTATGGGAGAGAAGCTGTCGCGTATCACGTAATGCTTAGCCACCGTGTCGAGCTCAGTGTTTCCTGAAGCAATCTCACGGTATTGCGCGAAGTCCCGAGTAGCGGCAGCGGCGCCCACCCCGAAACGGTCCATTAGATCCGCTCGGGAGACGGCCCCTGTGAAATAGAGACGGAAGTCTATGTACACCAAGCGCTCCCGCTGTGCCTGGCTGTAATCCTTCAAGTCAATCATCTGCTCTCCGTCGTGCCTACTGAATCGGCTTACCTGTCTTGGTGCATGGCCAGCACACGATCGATCCCATCTGATGAGAACGATAGCACACGAGCGCTTGACCTAATCAAAATGATGATGATATGGTTAAATTATGATCTTCCTGGTCGCTACTTTATAGCACATAAGGTGACTTAGATATGAGCTTGACGGCGTGGTAAACGCCAGAAACGAAAAGGCCGATCAAGGTGCAAACTTGACCGGCCTCGGTAAAAGACATCTGAACTGGCTCTAGATGTCTCTCGCGCTTTTGTGAGGAAAGCCTTGCGATGGTAGCCCCAAGGGTCTGCTTATGCAAGGGAGCGAGTTTTGTGTTCGAGCCACCTCAATGGGAGACAATTTATGTCCCAGCTTGAGATGTTCGAAAAGCCCGACGGGGAAGGTGAGGTCATCTATCGCATGACTATCACCACCAAGTCGGGAAAGGTGATCCGGCGCGCTAACGGTCAACCGTTCCGCATCGTTATTCGCCCCAAAGCGGCCAATTGATTTGATCGCTTAACACACCCAGGGCAGGTTCTCTGCCCTGGGGCTAGCTCCAACTCATGCAGGATTACGACATGTCTAGATGCACAGCTCCAGTACGTGGGCATAGCTCAGCAGCAGCTGCTGCCGCCTGCCCTGCTTGTCGATACCGCAGCAGTTTTCGATCCTACTACCCATCCTCAAGCGGTGGCGGGAGTAGCTACGGAAGTGTCGGTGGTGGAGGTAGGTCTAGCGGGGGCTCAAGGCCACGCTGGTCCAAAGCGGGTTCATCCGTGCCATACACATTTGCTCAAGTCCAATCCCTCACACCAATTCGTCAGACAGTAGAGACGCGAGCAGCTGTGCAACCTGACCTACGTGACGTATTTCTGTGTCACGCATGGGACGACCGCCAGGGAGCAGCTAAAGAGCTGCACGAACTCCTGATAGCAGCGGGAGTCAAAGTTTGGTTCAGCGAGAAGGATCTTGGACTTGGCGTTCCGATGATGCGTGCCATTGACAAAGGCTTAGCAAATTCACGGATTGGACTTGTCCTGGTGACCCCTGCGCTATTGGCTCGCCTACCTAAAGAGAGCGTCGCCGACAAAGAACTGTCAGCACTCCTGGCAGGTAATCAGCTAGTTCCGATTGTACACAACACCACATACGACGCTCTTCGCAATGTCAGTCCCTTACTTGCGTCCCGAAGCGGCTTAGACACTGCAGAAGACTCCATGTCAGTGGTAGCGCAAAAAATTGCCGAGCTGGTAAGTCTCTAGCAGCATTGCTCACAGGGTTAGCACTAACTTGTACTGGCCGTGCCTGAACTATGAGCGCCAGTACATAGAAGGAGGTCTAGATGTGGCCACGTAATTTATACACTGGACCCGGCGGCGGCTTATACACGGGCCCTGGTGGCGGGATGTACACAGGCCCTGGTGGTGGCGCATACACTGGACCAGGCGGTGGTATGTACTCTGGCCCAGGAGGCGGTATGTATACAGGGCCGGGAGGGGGTTTATATACGGGGCCTGGCGGCGGACTTTATACCGGCCCAGGAGGCGGCGCCTATACTGGCCCCGGTGGAGGCTTATACATAGGGCCTGGTGGTGGCCTTTATAGCGGACCAGGCGGAGGAATGTATGCAGGCCCCAGCGATTACATGAGCAACATTCCACCGTGGCATATATTTGCCAAATATCTGGCCAGAATTGGAATGAAAAAAGAAGCTCAATACATCGTTTCCCAACTTCAATGAAAAATACCTAAAAAGCTGCTCAAACCCTGCCACCATCTTCGAGATCTGGGAGGGGGTTACCCACAGACCGGGCACTAGAACTGAAAATCCTACGTTCCAAGCAGACAAAAAAACGCCGGTCAATCGACCGGCCTCTTTACTATCTCGCTGCGGCTGCACTGGCTATCCAGTCGTCGACTTCGTGCTGAAGCCAGCGGCTGGCTCGACCGATCTTCACCTGTCTCGGGAAGTCACCCTCTCGGATACGGCAGTAGATAGTTTTACGACTCAATCCGACTTTGCGGCTAACCGCATTGAAGTCTAGAAGGATCATCTCAGACATAACCCACCTCCCAGAAAGAGAGGCCGGTGGATTCATGCGGGCACTGCGGTGGTAATGCGTTCCTCATAGCTGACTGCTCTGCCGGATCGTGCCTTCAAGGCATTAGTTCTACTTTTCCAATTCCACTGCGCATCAAGTAGACAACGTCACAGCAGCAAACCTAGAGGCTCCGGATAACCTCACACCTGTATATTTCCACAGCAATATAGGCTGCGCAACAAAATACTTGACTTTTCTGAAACTTATCCAATTTCGAACAAATCTAGCTGCTCAGCTTGATGCTCATCCTCATCAGAACTATCGAGCAGGCGGCCAAGCGCGGCATCGAAGGCCTCCATGGTCGGGCGCATCTGAGGCAATTTCGCTTCAGGGTTATTGCGGTAGTGCGTTACGACAACGCCTGTTTGCCCGTGTGACTGCAAAGCGTCACTATCGAAATCCTTGATACCGTTGCGCTGCATGAACTGCGTGCACGTGCGCCGGATATCACGCGGGGTAAATTTCGGCACGGGTTGGCCATCCAGCTTGGCATGCTCAGTCGCAAACCACTCGCTCACCGCATGAGACAAACTGGACGGGTGAATCGGCGTTTGCCCATCAATGCTCCATGGGTATACCAAGGATCTGCTGTCGCAGGGGGGAATGTTTTATCTGCACAGCCAAAACTAATGTCGATAGGGTTCTACTCCATTACCCAGAGCGCTTTCAAGCGCTACGGCTTGCTCATTGGTTTCCAGCTGCGCGGAAGCACCAAGTATGGCTTCAACACCCGACTTGCGCCTTAATCTTATAGGTTCTGCAGATTTTGTTATGCCAGAGACGGACGAGACTCCCTAAGCTCTTGCCGCTAGCGCCCTCTGCACGGAAGGGGACCATCCTGAGCAGTTCACTTGTAAGCGTCCGCCGAACTCACCTTGCGTGATTCAGGCAGGCGCCCACTGATGCGGCAGCAGTTGGCCGACCTCACTCGCCCGTTGCGTCGGCAGGCGTGTCAGCACGTCCTTGAGATAGGCATACGGATCATGCCCGTTCATGCGGGCCGACTGGATAAGGCTCATGATCGCCGCCGCGCGTTTGCCGCTGCGTAGCGACCCGGCAAACAACCAGTTCGAGCGCCCCAGGGCCCATGGACGAATCTGGTTCTCGACCTGGTTATTGTCAATGGGCACAGCACCATCCTCGACATAGCGAGTCAGTGCCTGCCAGCGTTTAAGGCTGTAATCCAAGGCTTTCGCCGTGGCCGATCCGTTGGGCACAAGATCACGCTGGGCCAGCATCCAGTCATGCAGTGTATCGAGGATCGGTGAAGCCTTTTCCTGTCGTATTCGCCAGCGTTCTTCATCGCTCATATCCCGTGCTTGCCGTTCGATTTCGTACAGGCTGCCCATCGCGTGCAGTGCTTGTTCGGCCAACTGGCTTTTGTTTGCAGCGTGAAGATCGAAGAACTTGCGGCGGGCGTGGGCCATGCAGCCAATTTCGGTAATGCCTTGCTCGAAGCTGGCCTTGTAGCCAGCGAAGTCGTCGCAGACCAGCTTGCCATTCCACTGGCCAAGAAAATTACGCGCATGCTCGCCGGCACGGCTGGGGGTGAAGTCGTAGACCACGGCCTTCAGATCGGCGAAGGGTGTGGTGCTGTAGGCCCAGACGTAAGCCCGATGGGTTTTCTTCTCGCCTGGGGTGAGCATTTGCACCGGGGTTTCGTCAGCGTGGATCACGCGTTGGGCTAGCACGGCTTCGCGCAGGGCATCGACTAGCGGCTGGAGCTGCACGCCGGTTTGTCCGACCCACTGCGCCAGTGTCGAGCGGGCGATGGCCAGGCCGGCGCGGCCAAAGATTTTCTCTTGCCGGTACAGCGGCAAGTGGTCGGCGAATTTGGCCACCATCACGTGAGCCAGAAGGCCGGCGGTGGGGATGCCCTTGTCGATCACCTGGGCCGGCACGGGGGCCTGGATAAGTGTTTCGCACTGGCGACAGGCCCATTTCCCACGCACATGCTGTTCGACGGTGAACACGCCCGGCGTGTAATCCAGCTTTTCGCTGATGTCTTCACCGATGCGTTGCAGCTGGCAGCCGCAGGCGCATTGGGTGTTCTCCGGTTCGTGGCGGATCACGGTGCGCGGAAATTGTGCCGGCAGCGGTGTGCGCTTGGGCTGTTGGCGGGGTTCGGCTGGAGCAACCGGGGGATTGACGGCTTTCAGCTCCGCCTCGATGGCGGCGATGTCAGTGTCGAGCAGGTCGTCCAGCAAGCTGCCCTGGTCAGGGCTCAGTTGCTCGCTACGCTTGGCAAACTTGTGCCGTTTGTACCAAGCGATTTCGTGTGTGAGCTGCTCAATGATGGTCTGATCACGGTGGATCTTCTTGCTCATCACGTCGACCTGCGTCAGCAACTGCGCGGCCAGTGTGCGCAGTTGCTCAGCTGTCAGTTGGTCGAGATTGGGCGAGGAGTTCATGCTGCTGATTGTGCCAGAGCAGACGCTCTGCGCAGATACACCGATGGGCTAATGGCCGGTGCTACAGCACTGTGATCGCGCCGCCCGCACCGACCCGCTGCCAGGGCAGCCCCAGTACCAACGCCTGAAGTTGCTCGGTGTCGAGTTCAACTTCCGAGCCGTGGCGGATGCCTGGCCAGTGAAACTTGCCCTGGTTCAATCGCCGCGCGGCCAGCCAGATACCCACGCCGTCATGCACCAGGACTTTCATGCGGTTGGCGCGGCGATTGGCGAAGAGATAGGCACAGTGCGGCTTCGCCGCACCGAACACCGCCACCACGCGGGCCAACGCGGTTTCAGTGCCCGCGCGCATATCCATGGGTTCGGTGGCGAGCCAGATACTATCGATACGAATCACTGGGCGAGCCCCCGGACAAAGCGGGCGCATCCTTCAAGATCGGAAGCTGGCCATTTCACGGTGATCGATTGCTCGCCCAGCGGTAGCTCGATAATCACAGCTGGTTCAACTGGTCGTTTTGGCGTAACTCTCGCAGGAACGAACGCCGGCAACGCCGCTGGCAGTTGATCTCGATAAAGCGGTAGCCACTTGCGAATGACGTTGGCATTGATGCTGTGGCGGATGGCAACGCTGGAAACGGTCGCACCGGGTAGCAGGCACTCCTGAACAACCTGGGCCTTGAACGGTTTGGGGTAAGAGCTTCGTTGGCGCATGGAAATCCCGGCGATAAGTGCTATCGCGTCCGCTTAAAAATACGCGGACACCATCGCCCTTAATGCTGGAGTTCGGAAGGTGTGTTGGCCGGACGGATACGTTCACTTGGCGTGACTAGTAAACCAATCGGTTCCAAGCTGAACCTGCTGGAACGCTTTTTTCGCAACGCCACCCTATACCGGCTCGAGGGCAGCTTACGCGCTCGGACAGCACTGACCGCACAGAACTAAGGAAGGAAATTTCAGAGACAGCACACTAGGTGTGCGATCTAACCAGCCAGACCGCGTTGCCTCATCAACGCAGTGATGATCGGCACGGGCCCGAGCAGGTGTTCACGCATGATGCGGCTGGCACGCACGGCATCACGCGCAAGGATCGCCTCAACCAACACCGCATGCTCCTGACGCTTGGCTTGTAATGCCTGGTCGGAAAAGACCGTGTGCTGCAACCAGAGATGGCGATAGCGCTCAGCCTGATCGAACAACGATGCACGCACCTTCAACAGGTGGTGTGAGCCGCAGCCTGCCACGATAGCCTCATGGAATGCCTTGTGCCGGGCATCCCAGAGGCTGAGCATTTCTTCAGCGTTGCGCACCTCGACAACCTTGGCCAGGGCATAGTCGCGGGCCAGAATCTCTGCTTCCCAGCTGTCGTCACCGCGCTCAATCGCCAGGGTCAAGAGCATCGCCTCCAGATGGGCACGGGCATCGTAGATGTCCGCCAGCTCTTGCAGCGACATCGCCGCCACACGGTAGCCACGCTGACTGATCGCCACCACCAGACGCTCTGCCACCAACTGTGACAACGCTTCGCGCAGCGGCCCGACACCCAGCCCGTAGCGCTCCTTCAAACCACTCATCAATAACTTTTCGCCTGGCTTGAACAGCCCGCGAATGATGTCTCGCTTGAGCACGTCATAGCCACGCACAGCGGAGTTTTCCCGAGAAACTGGTGCTTGCATCTAAACAGCCCTTTTTTCATACCCCGCCATCATACCGAATCACGCCCCAAGAGCGGCTGACATCCGCGCGGACGGTTTTATTGACACATACTTAAAATGTCGATATTTTTGCACTTAGTCGAAATTAATCCAACCCCACACCGCCGCACTCCCCGCCTAGGAGAATCGCCATGACCCGTTTTGTTCCCGTCAAAGATCTCGTCGTTCCGCTGCCGCAGGAGCTCAAGGGTTTCACCCTCGAACCGAGCCAGTGCTCGCCGCGTCTGCTGGAATTGACGTTCCATCAAGCCACAATCGAAGCCTTCCTCACGGCGCTGGCCGATGTGCCAGTGCAGGCGCTTGAATACAAGTCGTTCTTGCGCTTTCACGTGGCCAAAGTGCTTGATGAATTGTGCGAAGGCACCCTGCAGCCGGTGCTGGTGAACACCCTGGTCGATCGCGGCACCGGTGGTTTGCTGATCAAGCCGACCGGACTGGACAACGTCGAGCAGGCCGAAGACATGGTGAAGCTGGCGACGGCCGTGGCCCACCTGTTTGGCCGCTCCAACTACGACGCGATGAGTGGCCAGTATTACGCTCGCTTTGTGGTGCAGAACGTCGATAACTCCGACAGCTACCTGCGCCAGCCACACCGGGTATTGGAACTGCACACCGACGGCACCTTTGTCGAGCAAGACACCGACTACGTGCTGATGATGAAGATCGACGAGCAAAACATGGAAGGCGGTAACTCCCTGCTGCTGCACCTTGATGACTGGGAGCACCTCGACACCTTCAACAGCCACCCCTTGGCGCGCCGCGACATGCGCTGGAGCGCACCGCCCAGCAAGCGCGTCGACAAAGATGTGTTTCACCCGGTGTTCGACACCGACAACCAGGGCCGTCCGATCATCAGCTACATCGACCAGTTCGTGCAGCCGCGCAATTTCGAGGAAGGCAACTGGCTGACAGACCTGTGCCAGTCGCTGGAAAACAGCCAAAACAAGCTGTCGGTCGAAGTGCCGGTGGGCAGCTTCCTGCTCATCAACAACCACTTCTGGCTGCACGGCCGCGACCGTTTCACTGCGCATCCGGGCCTGCGCCGTGAGCTGATGCGCCAGCGCGGCTACTTCACCCACGCCAAAGTGCTGCGTAACCCGCGTCAGTAACGCTGCGGCCTTGACTTCCGCTGCTCTGTCCGAAGCCTGCCGGCCGCCAGGCCAAGGCTTTCGGACAATCACCTAAAGATCGCAGGTAACGGCATGTACGACTTCATCATCATTGGCGGCGGCATCATCGGCATGTCCACCGCCATGCAGCTGATCCAGGCCTATCCCGACAGCCGCATACTGCTGCTGGAGAAGGAGCAGGCTCCGGCAATGCACCAGACCGGCCACAACAGCGGCGTGATTCACGCCGGTGTGTACTACACGCCGGGCACCCTGAAATCCCGATTCTGCCTTGAGGGCAACCGTGCCACCAAAGCCTTCTGTGATCAGCACGGGATTCGCTACGACAATTGCGGCAAGCTGCTGGTCGCAACCAATGACCTGGAAATGCAGCGCATGCAGGCGCTGTGGGAACGCACAGCCGCTAATGGCCTGGAGCGGCATTGGCTGAGTGCGGGCGAACTGCGCGAACGCGAGCCGAATATCAGCGGCATCGGCGGCATCTTCGTGCCCTCAAGCGGCATCGTTGACTACAAAGAAGTCGCGTCCGCCATGGCGCGCGAGTTCCAGCGTCGTGGTGGCGAAATCCGCTATGGCTGCGAAGTGACCGGGCTGCAGGAGCGCCCCACGGAAATGCAGGTGCAGACCTCCGCCGGTGACTTCAACTGCCAGTTGATGATTTCCTGCTCAGGCTTGATGGCTGACCGCATCGTACGCCTGCTCGGACTGGACCCCGGCTTCAGCATCTGCCCCTTCCGCGGCGAATACTATCAGCTGCCGGAACAGCACAATCAGATCGTCAATCACCTGATCTACCCGATCCCTGATCCGTCCATGCCGTTTCTCGGGGTTCACCTGACACGCATGATCGACGGCAGCGTGACCGTCGGCCCGAACGCGGTACTGGCATTCAAGCGTGAGGGCTACCGCAAGCGCGATATTTCCATCAGCGACACCCTGGCCATGCTCGGCGATCCGGGTATCCGCAAGGTGTTGCGCGACAATCTGCGTCCCGGTCTGGGCGAGATGAAGAACTCGCTGTTCAAGCGCGGCTACCTGCAGCAGGTTCGCAAGTACTGCCCGAGTATCAGCATCAAGGACCTGCAGCCCTACCCGGCCGGGGTGCGCGCCCAGGCGGTGTCCAGGGATGGCAAGTTGATCGAAGACTTCCTGTTCCGTAACACCCGCCGTAGCGTCAACGTCTGTAACGCGCCGTCGCCGGCCGCAACGTCGGCGCTGCCGATTGGCGCCTACATCATTGATCAGGTCAACACACAGGTCCTGGACCTGACGGGCTTCAACAGAACCCGGCAAACAGCTGCCGTGCCAGCTTGAAACCGGCAGTACCGCCGGTGCAAAAAACACTGCACCCAGCGACAAGCCCGGCGCCACTGCCTTGCAGTAGCCTGCGGCGCATGTGCCCAACAGGGCACTCATTCTAAAAAAATCCGAGCCGGGCCAGCCCTGCCTAGTCACTCAAGTCGAGATCGTGCCATGAACCAGCCAGTTTCTTCTTCGTTGCAAAGCAAAGACATTCAGTACCAACTCCACCCCTACACCAACGCACGCCTGCATCAGGAAGTCGGCCCCCTGATTATCGAGCGGGGAGAAGGTGTGTATGTGTACGACGAGCAGGGCAAAGGCTACATCGAGGCGATGTCAGGCCTGTGGAGTGTCGCCCTGGGCTTCAGCAACCAGCGCCTGATCGCGGCCGCGGAGAAACAGCTGCATACCCTGCCGTTCTATCACCTGTTCAGCCATAAATCGCACCAACCCAGCATTGAACTGGCCGAGAAGTTGGTTCAAATGGCGCCCGTACCGATGAGCAAGGTGTTCTTTACCAACTCCGGCTCAGAAGCCAACGACACCGTGGTGAAGATGGTCTGGTACATGAACAATGCCATGGGGCGCCCGGCCAAGAAGAAGTTCATCAGCCGGGTCAACGGCTACCACGGCATTACCGTCGCCAGTGCCAGCCTGACCGGCCTGCCGGTCAATCAACGCGGCTTCGATCTGCCGCTGCCCGGTTTTCTCCATGTCGGCTGCCCGCACCACTATCGCCATGCCCTGCCTGGCGAGACCGAGGAGCAGTTTGCCGACCGTTTGGCCGCTGAACTTGAACAGAAAATCCTCAGTGAAAGCCCGGAAACCATTGCCGCCTTTATCGGTGAGCCGGTCATGGGCGCCGGTGGCGTGATCGTTCCGCCGCGCACCTACTGGGAAAAGATTCAGCGCATCTGTAAGCGCTACGACATTCTGGTGATCGCCGACGAAGTCATCTGTGGTTTCGGCCGAACCGGCAATATGTTCGGCAGCCAGACCTTTGATATCCAGCCAGACATCATGGTGCTGTCCAAGCAGCTGTCGTCTTCCTACCAGCCTCTGGCCGCCATCCTGATTAACGAGCAGGTGTTTCAGGGCATCGCCGACCAGAGCCACAGCCTCGGCACCCTTGGCCATGGCTTTACTGGCAGCGGCCATCCGGTGGCCACTGCGGTGGCGCTGGAAAACCTCAAAATCATCGAAGAAGAAAACCTGGTCGAGCATGCCGCCGAGATGGGCAAGCTGCTGCACAAGGGCCTGCATCAGTTTGCTGACCACCCACTGGTGGGCGAGATCCGTGGCTGTGGGCTGATTGCGGCAGTCGAACTGGTGGCTGACCGCACGACCAAGGCCCCGTTCCAGAGCCTCGGCACCCTGGGCAAACACATGGCCGCACGGGCGCAGGAACACGGCATGATCAGCCGCGCCATGGGCGATGCACTGGCCTTTTGCCCGCCACTGATTGTCCAAGAGGCGGAGATCGGCCTGATCCTGCAGCGTTTTGCCCAGGCCCTCGATGACACCGCTCAGCTGATCCGCTAGCGCCGGGCAGGCTGCGGCCTGCCGGACTCACTCCAACAAAAAACGGTGCACATGCCTCCGGAGTCCCTTATGCAACTGAACAACGCTGCCCTGTTTCGCCAGCAAGCCTATATCGACGGTCAGTGGCTGGATGCTGATAACGGCCAGACCAGCATCAACTAGAGCTACAGGGCGCACTCAGTCGTGCACTGTCCAAGGGCGAGTTCAGTCTCGTCTACCAGCCCATCTGCCAACTTGATCAGGAGCAGCACAGGCTAGTGGGGGTGGAGGCCTTGTTGCGCTGGCAGCACAAGGGAAGGGCCATTTCGCCGTTGGAGTTTATTCCGTACCTGGAAGAGTCCGGAACAATTATGGCTGTCGGTGATTGGGTGCTGCGAGAGGCCTGCACTCAGGTGCGCCAATGGCAACTGGCTGGTCAGGGGCCGTTGCGCTGTTCAGTCAACCTATCAAGCCGGCAATTACAGCAGGCCGACTTTGCTGCGCGGGTAGCTGATATTTTGCGCGAAAGTGGCCTACCAGCCGCCAGCCTGGTTCTGGAAATCACTGAAAGCCAGTTGATGGTGGACAGCGCCCAGACTCTAGCCTGCCTACGCGAGCTTGCCAGCTTGGGCATTCAGCTGGCTTTGGACGATTTTGGCACCGGCTACTCCTCACTCGGTTACCTCAAACGCTTCCCGCTACACATCCTAAAGGTCGACAAGAGCTTTATCAGCGGTACATCCGCAGATGGCGACTCACAATTGATCGGTCGCGCCATTATTGGTCTAGGACTGAGCCTTGGCCTGGAAGTAGTGGCGGAAGGCGTGGAGCTGGCTGAGCACCTGGACTTTCTTCGCGCCGAGGGTTGTCGCCTGGCTCAGGGCTATTGGTTCAGCCGTCCTCGCACCCCGGAAAGGCTAGAGCGCTTGTTGAATAGCGACGACTGCTTCGAGGGGCTACTGGGCTAGCCAACCCCCCCGCTCAATGCCTACATAGAGATAGGTGGTACCTCGAAGGCAGCAGGAAATAACTGCTGCTGCCCAGTATCTCCAACCATTCAATCATGCCCTTCAAACACTTGCGCCTGAACCTTGCCCGCTAGCCGCGCGGGAAGGCAGGTATATAAAAACGTTGAAAGATATGAAACCATATCTTAAATTAAATAAACGCTATCGAGCATAGCCCACACGCCCACATGACCGAGTAGGTAAACCATGTCCCCGACCTCGCTTGAAACCGCTCCGTTCCTGGATGTTGCCGATCCCAGCTTCTCCATTCGTTCTGAGGCTGTGAGTGATGCGCGCGAAAAAAGCTGGTTCGCCCGCACGCCTTACGGTATTGCCGTACTGCGTTATGACGAGGTTAATGCGCTGATCCGCGACCAGCGCCTGCGTCAAGGCAGCTATGCCTGGCCCGCTCATAACCAGGCCAAAGGAAGCTTTGCCGATTGGTGGATGCGCATGCTGCTTAGCAAGGAAGGCGCCGATCATTCGCGCCTTCGCCGCCTGGCTAACCCGGCCTTTTCCCCGAAGCTGGTTCGCAAGTTGACCCCAGCCTTCCAGGAAATGGCCAACGAACTGATAGAGGAATTCGTTGCCGACGGCCAGTGCGACTTCGTGCGCCAGTTCGCCGAGCCCTACGCCACCATGGTGATCTGCGCTCTACTTGGTCTGCCACGTACTGAATGGCGCAAGCTTGCCGACCTTGCAGTGGAAATGGGGCTGGCGCTTGGGGTGACCTTCAAACAGGATCAAGCCCGCATCAACGCCGCTACAGACCAAATGTTCGGCTATGCCGAGCAGGCTGTAGCACACCTCAAAGAGCAGGGACTGGGTGAAGACTTCCTGAGCATGCTGGTGAGGGCCAACGAGGAAGACAAAAGCGCACTCAGCGATCAGGAGCTGTACGACATGATCGTACTAGCGATCTTTGGTGGCATTGATACCACACGTAATCAACTGTCATTGGCCATGGACATGTTCCTGCAGCATCCAGACCAATGGAAACTTCTTGGTGAACAGCCGGATCTGGCCCGCGCCGCAGTCGAGGAAGTCATGCGTGTAAGGCCAACCGTTACCTGGGTCACCCGCGAGGCGCTGGAGGACTTCACCTATCAGGGGCTGGAAATCAAACGCGGCACCACAGTACACCTGTTCAGCCAGTCTGCCGGCAGCGACCCTCGTACGTTCAGCGAGCCGGGTTTCGATATCACCGCCCAACGGCCACCGCACTTTGGTTTTGGTGCCGGGGCACACCACTGTATCGGCCACTTCATCGCCCGTGGCGACATGACCGAAGCCCTAACCCTGCTAGCCCAACGCTTGAAGAACATCCGCCTGAATGGTGAAGCCAGCTGGCTACCGGACAGTGGTAACACGGGTGCCAACTACCTACCTATGGCCTTCGACCGGGGGTAATGCGCATGTCCGTCCCCAGTATCGCTATTGTCGGCTCCGGGCCGTCCGGCTGCTACATGGCCCAGACCCTGCGCAAAGCATGGCCCGAGGCGCCCATCACGCTGTTCGAACGCCTGCCGGTGCCCTATGGTCTGGCCCGTTACGGCGTGGCCCCTGATCACCCTGGAACCAAGGCGATTACCCATCAATTCGCCCGTCTTTTCGAGCGGGAGAACATCCGCTTTTGCGGCAACCTGGAGATCGGCCGCGACATCACTTTACCGGCATTGCGCGAGCACTTTGATGTGGTCGTCCTCACCCTAGGGCTGGCCGGTGACACCCCATTGGGCATACCTGGCGACACCCTGCCTGGCATACTCGGCGCCGGGCGCCTGACCCGCCTGCTCAACGATCACCCTGAGGAATGCGAATCACCGCCCATACTTGGTGAACGAGTGGCCATTATCGGCAACGGCAATGTCGCCATCGACCTGATTCGGCTGCTAGCCAAGCGCGAGGACGAATTTTCAGGCTCAGACCTGTCACCACAGAGTCTGGAATGGCTGCGCGCACAGCAGGTACGGCAGATTGAGGTAATCGGCCGCTCGCCGGCCGCTCAGGCCAAGTGCGATACCGTCATGCTGCGCGAACTGAGCAAACTGAGCGGAGCACGCTTCAGCCTGGCTCCTGGGGCCGAACTGGGCATAGCCCAGCAGCCGGCCGAACAGGCCCGCCTGGATGCACTGCGTGAGTTACTGGAGCGCGAGCAGCCAGCAGAAGGCATCAATGTGCGCTTGCATTTTGGCAAGGTGCCACGCCAAGTGCTCGGCCAGAACAGCGTTGAGCGCCTGCGCATCGCCCCCAGTTCGGGAGGTGAGGAACAGGAGCTGATGCTGGACAGCCTGATTACCGCAATAGGCTTTAACGAACACGCACTGCAGCCGCTGCACCGCGACAGTCTGTACGGCGACGCCGACCTAAGCTGCGGCCGCCTCGATCACGGGCTTTACTGCGCCGGCTGGCTACGTCGTGGACCGCGCGGAACCATCCCGGAAAACCGAGCAGACGCCCGTCTGGTCGCTGATGCAATTATTGCCGCGGTTAACAACGACCAGTTGCCACTGGGCAAACCTGGTGAACTTGCACTACCGGCACACGCCCTCGACTACCGTGCCTGGCAACGGATTGACCGTCATGAACAACAGCAGGCTGGCAGCCAACGCAGCCGCCAGAAACTGCGCAGTCGTGCCGCCATGCTGGCCGTCGCACATCAGCAATAAGGAGTATGAAATGAAGATCCAGGTTCTCTACGGTACCGAAACCGGTAATGCGGAAATGGTTGCCGAGGACATCGTTGATGCCCTCGCCGCACAAACCGATATCGAAGCATTCGACATGTCCAAGATCGCCGCTAGCGACCTGGACCTCGCTACTTTCTACATTGTTGTTTGCTCCACCTATGGCGACGGCGAGCTGCCGAATTCGGCCCAGCCCTTTTACCAAGCATTGGGCGAGCAGCGCCCGAACCTCAATGGCCTGCGCTTCGCCACATTCGGCCTGGGCGACAGTTTCTATACCACATACAACAATGGCAGCCAGATCATTGCCGAACGCCTGCTTGAACTGGGCGCGCAGGCCATTGGTGAACGCGGACTGCACGATGCATCCAGCGGGCTATTACCAGGTGATGTTGCCGTACAGTGGGCCCAGCAACTGATCGAAGGCCTGCAGGCATGAAACAAAAGCCACTGCTGCAGCTGTGCATCATCGAGAACGGCCTGGTGCCTGAAAACCTGAAGCCGCGGTTCGGCAGCTACCCACAGATGATCATCGACTGGTTGTCCCCTCACCTGCCCGAAGCCCATTTCACCGTCGTCTCGGCGGTACAGGGCGATAAACTGCCGAGGGCCGATGAGTTCGACGGCTACCTGCTCACCGGCTCCAAGCACAGCGTCTATGAGCGCGCCGACTGGATGCTGGCAGAGATCGAACTGCTACGCCAAGCGCGCGCCATGCGTCGACCAATCTTCGGTATCTGTTTCGGGCACCAGCTGATGGCCGACGCCTTTGGCGGCCAGACGCAGAAAGCCAGCCAGGGCTGGGGCGTCGGTGCTCAGCACTACGATAACAGCGACGAGGGCCCTAACTCGGGGGCCAGCTTCATCTTCCATCAGGACCAAGTGGCCAAGCTGCCGGATGAGGCTCGCTGTATCGGTGGCTCCGGGCATTGCAGCCACGGTGTGCTTGCCTACGAGTTTCCTGCCCTGTCAGTGCAGTACCACCCCGAGTTTACCCGCGACTATATCCGTAGTTTGGCCGAACAATTTGGCGGCAACTTGTTGCCCCAAGAGATCGCCAAACAGGCGCTCTCCAGCCTGGACCAGCTAGAAGTGGATAACAAGGCCGTGGGCCACTGGGCCGCCGACTTCTTCCGCAAGCATCGACCCGCTTGAAAAGCTAAAAAGCCGTCACAGTAATGTGACGGCTTTTTAGGATCAGCAATCAGGCTGCCGACAATGTCAGTGCCTGGGGCAAGCAGATCAGTTGCCAGCCCAACACATCATCATCCAGCGCGTAACACTCGGCGCCATCGATCCCCATAAGGCGCGTAGCCAGATCACCAGTCGCCCAATCCACAGTGTTGGCGGCGATCACGCGACCTTCGGCAGAAACCAGCAATGCTTCATGCGGCAGGCGCAACAGATTTCTGATCAGTACCCGCTCGATCTGATGCAGGGGCAGGTCGGCGCCTGCAATCCCGATAAACCGTCCCTTGAAGAAAATCGGCAGGGTATAGGTCAGCACATACATGTCAGCACCATAAAGGTCGACATAAGGCCCCTCTATAGCCGCCTTGCCTGTGTCACGCGGTCTAGTGAACCAGGGCATGCTCAAGTAGTTGTAAAAACTTTCACTTCGTTGATTGAAGTTGAGCATCAACGGCAAAGTCTTGTGGTTATCTGCCAGCCGTGACCACTCCAGATACATCGGCTGGTCGCTCAACTCGCCCGGTTCTACAACGACACCAGAGCCATTAGCACAGGTGCCACGGCTCTGCAGTTGGGCGTCAATCAAACTACGCAGCGCAGCCAAATCGCGCGAACTCGGCTTGCGTTGCAGGCTATCGCACACACTCCAGATACGTTCGACTTCGCCGCTCAACTCCTGCAAATTGGCAAACACCCCGTGCAGGGCAGACTTAAGGCGCTCGATACAAACGGGAACATCGATAGATCTGGGCATGTTGTTATCTCTTGCATACTCAGGAGTACGGCCCACAAAGTGTTCCCATAGAACACACGGGCTCACATAAAACGCCGCTTCCAGATCTTTTAGCAATGGTTATGCCAATTTGGCCTCATCCTCTTGCCGCATCATCAACTGAAGGCGCAGGTTTATCAGGCGTTTGACCGCCCGAGTCACGTGCGCTTCGGCCAGGATGCCTGCTAGGTTGGCATCGCCATTGACGATTGCATCGACAATGGCGCGATGCTCGGTACAAGTCGCCTCAGCGTCTGGGAATCCTTCAGCATCGATCCAGATCAACTCACCAATTTCTGCCTGCAACTGCATTTCAGAATGAGTCAGCCTGACAGATTGAGCGGCCACAGCCACTTCAATATGAAAACGCGCATCGGCGCGACGCCGCTCAAGGCGAGAAGAAGCGCTGCGCAATGACTCTATGTAGTGCATGAGGCGCTGATGATGCTCCTTGGAGGAGCGCTGTGCCGCGAGGCGAGCTGCCGTTCCAGCAATGGCCATGTGCTCATCACCCAGGTCACGTAACTCCAAAGCACTCAGTTCCAGCAAACGGTCAAGCAAAACCTGTTCGGCAGTCTCGGGCATGGCACACACAAAACTGCCGCCATTGCGCCCACGGCGCGTCTCAATAAGACCACGCTGGCGCAATACAGCCAGCGCTTCACGTAGCGTTACGGTAGCCACTCCAAACTGCAACGCCAACTCGGTTTCACTGGGCAGCTGCTCACCCTTGGCATAGAGGCCAAGGTCGATCACCTCGATCAACCGCCTCACCACTTCTTCGGTACGCCCCTCCTGACGAAGGCGCATAAATGAGGCGGTGCGGGTTCCATTACTAGGCTGCATGGTCGTGAAATCGAACTCCGATCGGTTAAAAAGCTGAATGTCACCAAGATGGTTGCATAGAACTGTATAAATTTTGGGAAAGCGACAGTTTTCCACATTTAAATATGACAACAGTTCACAGCTTCAATTGTAGCCCTCATGCTTTTCACACGGCAAAGCCTGGCAGGATGACTCTGGTTTTGCCCGAAGCCCCATTTACCCTCACAAAGCCCTTACAACGTACAACCAAGAAAAAGGCCGTGCGGGTCACCCCGAACGGCCATATAAAGTGCCAGTCATACCTGGCCGCACCTACAAATCATCGCGAGAAAGGATAGTTCAGGCCGGGCATCCAGTACTCCCAGGCCTTCTGCAGACGACCATCGGCAATCAGCGCCGCTAACGCCGTATCGACCTCAATGCGCCACTGGCTGCGTGACTTGTCTACGGCAATCCCCCAGCGGTTCTGAGTCGGCACACTAAAGGCGATCGCCAGATCTTCCTCTTCGGCAAGCGGAACCAGCGCCACATCATCATCGACAAAAGCATCAATGTTGCCGTCGCGCACCGCCTGCACCATGTCGCCTAGGACATCATCGCTGTCACCGCCAAACGGCACACAGATGGCCCCCGTGAAAGTCTCGGCCAGGGCCATGTTAAGGCTGTTGGCAATGGCTCCAACTCGCTTGCCGACCAGATCCGCCACCGAGCGAATAGGGCTACCGCGTTTGACCATCACTGCCTCGTCAAACACGGCATATGGCGCCGTGAAGTCCGCCAGCGTCTTGCGATAGTCCGAAATTCCCTGGCCGCAGAGAATGAAATCTCCACGCCCAGCGTGCAGCGCCGGGTAGAAATCCGCCCAATTTTCGTAGGCCCATTCCACTTCAAAACCCAGTTGCGCCGCCAGCAGGCGGCACACATCAGCCTCATAACCCTGACGCTCGCCATTGGCATCACGCTCGAACAGCGGCGGTGCCGGCAGGTCGCAGCAGATCACTCGTAGTTTTGGCAGGGCACTCACGGCAGATACTCCAAATACATCTTGCGATCCCAGTCGGTCACCGCGCCACAGGCACGCGCCCACTCATCAGCCTTAAGCTCCAAGTAAAGATCACTCATTTCCTGTGGCAGAGCAGTGCGCATAACTTCATCACTACGGAATGCCGCCACCGCGTCACCCAGGGTCAGCGGCAATACACCAATTTCGCTGACATCCGCATAACTGTCCTTGTCCACCGAGGCGCCTGGATCGGTCTGCTTCTGCAGTCCATCACGCATGGCCGCCAGCAGCAGGGCGTGTGACAGGTAGGGGTTAACGCTGGCGTCGGGGAGTTTGTACTCCAGACGACCGTTAGCCGACAGGCGTACGGTGCAGGTTTTGTTGTCCATACCCCAGTTGATGCGGGTCGGCGCAAACAGGCCGGTATCCCAGAAGCGCTTATAGGAGTTAACGGTCGAAGCCATAACCATCATCGAACCCGGTGCGTGCTGCAGCATCCCACCCAGGGCATGACGTCCGATCTCGGTCAGATGCAGTTCACGACGACCCGCTTCGGCCAGCACGTTTTCATCACCACGCCACAGACTGACGTTGTGATGGCAACCATTACCCATGCAGCCAGTGCTCGGCTTGGCCATGAAGCTGGCGATAACGCCGTGCTCTCGTGCCACCTGACGGCATATCAGACGGTAGGTGATCAGGCGGTCGGCCGTCAGCTCGCAGGAATCGTACATCCAATTCAGCTCAAGCTGACCCGGATCCTCGTAGTCCCCCTCAATCATGTCCAGTCCCATGGCGGTGGAGTATTCCATCACCTTCTTAAAGATCGGGCGCATCAGCTCTAGGTTGCCCAGGTGATAGGCCGGGCTGGCACCGGGGCGCACTTGCACTTCCATCGACTCGCCAATCCAGGACATTTCCGGCTCGCAGCCAGACTTCAGGCGCAGGCCGGTTTCTTTGGTAAAGGCATCATGAGCGCGAATCAGGTTGCCGCGCGCATCGGTAGCAAGAGGCTGGCCGGCAACGCTTGGACGGTGATCAGGCTCATACAGGCGGCAGAAGAAGCTGCCAATGCTGCGATCCCATGGCAGTACGCGAAAGCTGTCGATATCCGGAATAGCGGTGAACTCGGCAGCCTGAGCACCGCCCCCCAGCAGCACACCACCACTGGTGCTCTGCAGGTCACTCAGACATGTACGGTGAAACTGCACGCCTTTCTCCAGGTTACGCAGCAGGTGCTTTGCTGGGACAACCTTGGCCAGCACACGGCCGGAAAGGGTCACTACCTGGTAGTAGAGATACTCGACTCCGGACTCACGGATACGTGCAGCCAGGTCAGCGGCTGCACTCGAATTGGTGTTGAGTTCCCGGTGCAAATCAAGAGCGGTCATCGGTTTTCTCCTCAGGCAGTGCGCACGCTTGGCAATGCCTCTTTGTTCTTGTCGAAAGGTGCCGGCAGCAACACATCGATCGCGGCAGGTGAAATCAATTTAAAATATGGTTTCATATCTTTCAATGCCTATTTGAGCGTTTTTTTAACGGATCTGCCCTGAGGTTTAACCATCAACTGAGAGGTTCAAGAGATTTTATCGCCCAGGCATTGGCTCACAGCCATTTTTTAGATATGGTTTTAAATGTTTTACTGAGGCAACCCATGATGACCAAGCACACAACGATCCTGCTCCATGCGGCCAACGACTCTGCCGGAAGCCTTCCAGACCTGCTCAACGAGTTCGGCATCAATCTGGAGATACGCTCCATTGAACAACCGCTGCCAGAGCCAGAGACTCTGGACCTACTCTTTGTTCTGGGCAGTCCCGAGTCGGCCTACGACCATCGTCTCCCCTGGTTAGCGGGTGAACTCCACTGGCTACGCAAGGTGCAAAAATACGGCACACCAACCTTCGGCATCTGCTTTGGCAGCCAGATCCTCTCCCGCGCTCTGGGTGGCGAGGTCTATCGCAACAGCCAACCCGAAATCGGTTGGACCCCCATCGATCCGGCGCCGGCAGGTAGCGCCCTAGAGGGGCCGTGGCTCAACTTCCACTTTGACGCCTTTACGCCACCGCCAGGCGCTATCCTGCTCGGCCGCACCGAACTGGCTGCCCAGGCCTACCGCCAGGGCGACGCGATGGGCGTGCAGTTCCATCCGGAGATCACCCCTGAGATGTTCGATACCTGGATCGATTACTGGAACAGCAGCCCGGAAGGACAACAGTTCATGGCCACCGCTGGGGACCTGCCCGAACGCATGCGCGCAGAAATTACTGAGCGCGAGCCTGAAAACCGCGCGCGCTGTCGCAAGTTGCTGCGCGCCTATCTCGACAGTCTCTAATCACTACATGGAAAACTGCATGAGCACGCTCAGCCGCAACGATTGGGAACAACGCGCCAGCAAGCTAAAAATCGAATCGCGCGCCTTTATCAACGGGCAGTACGTGGACGCCAGCAACGGTGCCACCTTTGATTGCCTTAGCCCCATCGACAGCCGCCTGCTGGCCCGCGTCGCCAGTTGCGAGCTGACCGATGCCGAGCTGGCCGTGGCCAACGCCCGCTCCACCTTCGAGGCCGGTGCCTGGTCGCGCCTGGCGCCAGTCGCACGTAAGCGAATCATGATCCGCTTCGCCGATCTGCTCGATGCCCATGCCGAAGAGCTAGCCCTGCTGGAAACCCTCGATATGGGCAAGCCGATAGGTGATGCCCTGAGCGTCGACGTCCCGGCCGCCTCCTCAGCCCTGCGCTGGAGTGGCGAGGCCATTGACAAGATTTATGACGAAGTGGCCGCCACCCCGCACGACGAACTAGGCCTGGTCACCCGCGAGCCAGTTGGCGTGGTCGCCGCCATCGTGCCATGGAACTTCCCTCTGCTGATGACCTGCTGGAAGCTCGGCCCGGCTCTGGCTACCGGCAACTCGGTGGTCCTCAAACCGTCAGAGAAGTCACCGCTGACTGCCATTCGCCTCGCCCAACTGGCCATCGATGCCGGCATCCCGGCCGGCGTACTCAACGTCCTCCCAGGTTTCGGCCACACGGTCGGCAAGGCCCTGGCCCTGCACATGGACGTCGATACGCTGGTATTCACCGGCTCGACTCGGGTTGCCAAACAGTTGTTGGCCTATGCCGGCGAGTCGAATATGAAGCGCGTCTGGCTGGAAGCCGGCGGCAAAAGTCCGCATATCGTCTTTGCGGACGCCCCGAATCTGCAGGCCGCTGCTGAATCCGCCGCCGCCGCTATTGCCTTCAACCAGGGCGAAGTCTGCACCGCCGGCTCGCGGTTGCTGGTGGAAAACTCTATCAAGGAACAATTTGTCCCCATGGTGGTCGACGCCATCAAGGCGTGGAAGCCCGGTCATCCGCTTGACCCAGCAACCAACGTCGGCGCCTTGGTGGATGCCCAGCAAATGCACAACGTGCTCAGCTACATTCAGGCCGGCCACGATGACGGCGCCAAGCTGGTAGCTGGTGGCAAGCAAGTACTCGATAAAACCGGTGGCTTCTATGTGGAGCCAACCGTGTTTGATGGCGTAAATAACGCCATGCGCATCGCCCAGGAGGAAATCTTCGGCCCTGTGCTATCGGTTATTGGCTTCGACAGCGCCGAAGAGGCTGTCGCAATTGCCAACGACACGGTCTACGGCTTGGCCGCCGCCCTGTGGACCCGCGACCTGTCCAAGGCACACGGCATCAGCCGTGCCCTGCGCGCCGGCAGCGTATGGGTTAACCAATATGACGGCGGCGACATGACCGCACCGTTCGGCGGCTACAAGCAGTCCGGTAATGGCCGCGACAAGTCGCTGCATGCCTTCGACAAGTACACCGAACTCAAAGCCACCTGGATCAAGCTGTAGGAACCCGCCATGCAACTAAAAGACTCCCAGCTGCTGCGTCAGCAAGCCTATATCGACGGCGTCTGGCTCGATGCCGACAGCGGCCAGACCATCAAGGTCAACAACCCGGCCACCGGCGAGATCATCGGCAGCGTGCCGAAGATGGGCACCGCGGAAACCCGTCGCGCCATCGAGGCCGCCGAACGCGCCCTGCCGGCCTGGCGTGCGCTGACCGCCAAGGAGCGTGCGGCCAAGCTGCGTCGCTGGTACGAGCTGATGATGGAGCACCAGGACGACCTGGGCCGCCTGATGACCATGGAGCAGGGCAAGCCGCTGGCTGAGGCCAAGGGCGAGATCGCCTACGCCGCCTCCTTTATCGAGTGGTTCGCCGAAGAAGCCAAGCGCGTCTATGGCGATGTAATCCCCGGCCACCAGCCGGACAAGCGCCTGATCGTGATCAAGCAGCCGATTGGCGTGACCGCCGCCATCACCCCGTGGAACTTCCCCAGCGCCATGATCACCCGCAAGGCCGGCCCGGCCCTGGCCGCCGGTTGCACCATGGTGATCAAGCCCGCTTCGCAGACCCCCTTCTCCGCCCTGGCCCTGATGGTTCTGGCCGAGCGTGCCGGCATCCCCAATGGCGTGCTCAGCGTGGTCACCGGCAGCGCCGGCGAAGTCGGCGGCGAGCTGACCAGCAACCCCATCGTGCGCAAGCTGAGCTTTACCGGCTCCACCGAGATCGGCCGCCAGTTGATGGCCGAGTGCGCCAAGGACATCAAGAAGGTGTCCCTGGAGCTGGGCGGCAACGCGCCTTTTATCGTGTTCGACGACGCCGACCTGGACAAGGCGGTGGAAGGCGCTCTGATCTCCAAGTACCGCAACAACGGCCAGACCTGCGTGTGCGCCAACCGTCTGTATGTGCAGGACGGCATCTATGACGCCTTCGCCGAGAAGCTGGCCGCCGCCGTGGCCAAGCTGAAGATCGGCAACGGCCTGGATGACGGCACCACCACCGGCCCGCTGATCGACGAAAAGGCCATGGCCAAGGTTCAGGAGCACATCGAGGACGCCGTCAGCAAGGGCGCCCGCGTCATGGCCGGTGGCAAGCCCCACGCCCTGGGCGGCAGCTTCTTCGAGCCGACCATTCTGGTCGACGTGCCGAAAAACGCGGCCGTGGCCAAGGAAGAAACCTTCGGCCCGCTGGCACCGCTGTTCCGCTTCAAGGACGAGGACGAGGTGATCGCCATGTCCAATGACACCGAGTTCGGCCTGGCCTCCTACTTCTACGCCCGCGACCTGGGCCGGGTATTCCGCGTGGCCGAGGCCCTGGAATACGGCATGGTTGGGGTCAACACCGGGCTGATCTCCAACGAAGTGGCGCCGTTCGGCGGCGTCAAGGCCTCGGGCCTGGGCCGTGAAGGCTCCAAGTACGGCATCGAGGATTACCTGGAAATCAAATACCTGTGCCTCGGAATCTAAGCCTGGCCCAAATCCATAGCGTGGAAGACCGCACAGCGTCTTCCACCACCTGAACAACCTGCATTCTCGACGAGGACAGCATGAGCAAGACCAACGAATCCCTGATGCAACGCCGCAACGCCGCCGTACCCCGCGGTGTGGGCCAGATCCACCCGATCTTTGCCGACAAGGCCGAGAACGCCACGGTCACCGACGTCGAGGGTCGCGAGTTCATCGACTTTGCCGGCGGTATCGCCGTGCTCAACACCGGCCACCTGCACCCGAAGATCATCGCCGCGGTGCAGGCGCAGCTGGGCAAGCTGACCCACACCTGCTTCCAGGTGCTGGCCTATGAGCCCTATGTGGAGCTGGCCGAGAAGGTCGCCGCACGCGTGCCGGGTGACTTCGCCAAGAAGACCCTGCTGGTCACCACTGGCTCCGAAGCGGTGGAAAACGCGGTGAAGATCGCCCGCGCCGCCACCGGCCGCGCCGGGGTGATCGCCTTTACCGGCGGCTACCACGGCCGCACCATGATGACCCTGAGCCTGACCGGTAAGGTTGTGCCGTACTCGGCTGGCATGGGCCTGATGCCCGGCGGCGTGTACCGCGCCCAATACCCCTGTGAACTGCACGGCGTGAGCGTCGACGATTCCATCGCCAGCATCGAGCGCGTGTTCAAGAACGACGCCGAGCCCCGCGATATCGCCGCCATCATCATCGAGCCGGTGCAAGGCGAGGGCGGTTTCTATGTGGCGCCGAAAGAATTTATGCAGCGCCTGCGCGCCCTGTGCGACCAGCACGGCATCCTGCTTATCGCCGACGAAGTGCAGACCGGCGCCGGTCGTACCGGCACCTTCTTCGCCATGGAGCAGATGGGCGTCGCCGCCGACCTGACCACCTTCGCCAAATCCATCGCCGGCGGCTTCCCGGTGGCCGGCGTGTGCGGCAAGGCCGAATATATGGACGCTATCGCTCCGGGCGGTCTGGGCGGCACCTATGCCGGCAGCCCGATTGCCTGCGCCGCGGCCCTGGCGGTGATGGAGGTATTCGAGGAAGAGAAACTGCTTGACCGCTGCAAGGCCGTAGGCGAGCGCCTGGTCACAGGCCTCAAGGCCATCCAGGCCAAGCACAAGAGCATCGGTGACGTGCGTGCCCTGGGCGCCATGATCGCGGTGGAGCTGTTCGAGAACGGCGACCTGCACAAGCCCAACGCCGCCCTGACCGGCCAGATCGTCGCCAAGGCCCGTGAAAAAGGCCTGATCCTGCTGTCCTGCGGTACCTACGGCAACGTGCTGCGCATTCTGGTGCCGCTGACCGCGCCGGACGCCCAGTTGGATCAGGGCCTGGCCATTATCGCCGAGTGCTTCGACGAAATGGCCTGAATCGCCCCCTACCCCCCAGTGAGTTCCAGTCAGGTGGGGCGGAATATCCACTGCATCACAACAGCGGATGAATAAGTGCCACTCACCCCAGGAGTTGCCTTAACAAGACCCGTACCCACGGGTCTTGGTTTAACTCGTATTGCGGAAACGACGCCGCATGCCAGCGCATAACACTATCAGGCATTGACTTATCACCCATCGAAATAGGAAAACATGTAGCGCCTCATTCTATTTTTACGAAAGGTAAGCAGTAATGATGACCCTCCGGCAGATCCGCCACTTCATCGCTGTGGCCGAGACCGGCTCGATCTCCGCCGCCGCCCAAGCGGTGTTCATCTCCCAGTCCACCCTTACCCTGGCGATCCAGCAACTGGAGGAGGAGATCGGCGTCAGCCTATTCAACCGCCACGCTAAAGGCATGAGTCTGACCCACCAAGGACACCAGTTCCTGCGCCAGGCCCACCTGATCCTGGCGACCTTAGAGAATGCCAAACGCAGCCTGCAACAGAGCACCGAGCAGATAGCCGGGCAATTGACCATAGGTGTGACCAGCCTGGTGGCAGGCTATTACCTGGCCGATCTGATCACCCGCTTCCAGCGCGCCTACCCCAATGTCAGCACCCGTGTAGTAGAGGACGAACGCCCCTATATCGAACACCTGCTGGTCGCCGGCGAGATCGACGTGGGTGTGCTGATACTCTCCAATCTGGAGGATCGCCACGCCCTGCACACCGAGGTTCTTACCCACTCGCCACACCGTCTCTGGCTGCCGGCGCGCCACCCGCTGCTTGATCACGACAGCATCAGCCTGGCTGATATAACCCGCGAACCGCTGATCCAGCTCAATGCTGACGAAATGGGACTGCACACCCAACGCATCTGGAGCCGTGCGGGGCTGACACCCAAGGTCACACTACGTACGGCCTCAGTAGAGGCCGTACGTAGTCTGGTTGCTGCAGGCCTTGGTCTCTCCATCCAGCCAGACATGACCTATCGCCCCTGGTCGCTAGAGGGCGACATTATCGAAGCACGCCCACTAATTGATCTCGGTGAGCCCCTGGACGTCGGCCTTGCCTGGCGAAGGGGCACGGCACGCCCCCCACTGGTAGACCCCTTTTTGACCTTGGCCCGCGAGCAGCCGCACAACCGCAGGGTTTCTATTTAGTCGAATGCTACTTTCAGTATTTCGAATTTGTAGATCACAACCACGGACTCTAGTCTCCTGCTTCAGGAGGCGAGCCGGAACATTGTGGAGTCTCCATGACAGACGCATCGCCCGAAAAAAACAAAAGAAGCCCGACGCCGATGAATGCACTACCCACCTTGCACAGCAAGCTGCTGATCGATGGCCAATTGGTGTCAGGCGCTGGCGCGACCGAGGTCATCCTCAACCCAGCCACCGGCGAGTCTCTCCTAGGTATTGCCGAGGCATCGGCGGAGCAGGTAGAGGCAGCTGTTCAAAGCGCACAGCAGGCCTTCCCGGCCTGGTCGCGCACCACACCCGCACAACGTGCTGGGCTACTCCTGGCTATCGCCGATGCCATAGAGAACAATGCAGGGCAACTGGCCAGGCTTGAATCCCTAAACTGCGGCAAGCCGCTTCATCTAGCCAGTGCCGATGACATCCCCGCCTGTGCCGACGTGTTTCGCTTTTTCGCTGGAGCCGTACGATGCCAGCAAGGTCAGCTGGCAGGCGAATACGTACCGGGACATACCTCGCTGCTGCGCCGCGACCCACTCGGCGTGGTGGCCTCAATCGCCCCCTGGAACTATCCGCTGATGATGGCGGCCTGGAAGATCGCGCCGGCCCTGGCCGCAGGTAATTGCGTGGTCTTCAAGCCCTCCGAGCACACGCCCCTATCAATCCTTGCTCTGGCACCACTACTGGCGAACATTCTGCCGCGCGGTGTACTGAATATTCTCTGCGGCGGCGGTGAAAGCGTCGGCAGTCAATTGGTAGGACATGCCCGGGTGCGCATGGTGTCACTGACCGGTGACATCGTCACCGGTCAGAAGATCCTCCAGGCGGCCGCCCGTACCCTTAAGCGCACCCATTTAGAGCTGGGGGGCAAGGCCCCGGTGATCGTCTGCGACGATGCCGATCTCGATGCCGTAGTCCAGGGTATTCGTGCCTATGGCTACTACAACGCGGGACAGGATTGCACGGCTGCCTGCCGCATCTACGCTCAGGCGTCCATCCATGACCGCCTAGTGGCGCAACTGGGCGAAGCCGTAGCCAGCCTGCGCTTCGCCCGCAAGCAGGACGCCGACAACGAGATCGGTCCACTAATCAGTGCCCGCCAGCGCGACCGGGTTGCCAGCTTCGTCGAGCGCGCACTGGGCCAACCGCACATTGAACGAGTGACTGGCGCTGCGGTGCATTCTGGTGCGGGTTTCTACTACCAGCCAACCCTTCTGGCCGGCTGTCGCCAGACTGACGAGATCGTCCAGCGCGAGGTATTCGGCCCGGTAGTCACCGTGACCCGCTTCGACGAGCTGCAGCAAGCTTTGGACTGGGCCAACGACTCCGAATACGGCCTGGCCAGTTCAGTTTGGACGCGCGACCTGGACAAGGCATTCCAGCTCGCCAATCGCCTGCAGTACGGCTGCACCTGGATCAATACCCACTTCACCCTGACCAGCGAGATGCCGCATGGCGGCCTCAAGCGCTCGGGGTATGGCAAGGACCTGTCGAGCGACTCTCTAGCGGACTACAGCGTGACACGACACATCATGGCGCGGCACGGCCTGCAACTGGTCTGACCAACAATAAATAGCCGGCACTATGCCGCCCCAGCTCCACCACTGCCCCCGATAACAAACCTAGTAAAGAGGGATTCAGATGACCGCCATCAACACCGCAAGCCTCACCGCCCTTGCCATTTCGCTGCTGGCCTCTTACGCGGCCAGTGCTGTCGAACCCATGCAGAGCCTGGGTGAACGGGAAGGCCGCCTCGACATAATCGCCTGGCCCGGCTACATCGAGCGCGGCGACACCGACAAGAACTATGACTGGGTGACCGGCTTCGAGCAGGCCAGCGGCTGTAAGGTCAATGTCAAGACGGCTGCCACATCCGACGAGATGGTCAGCCTCATGGCCAAGGGCGGTTACGACCTGGTCACCGCTTCCGGCGACGCCTCGCTGCGTCTGATCCATGGCAAGCGCGTGCAGCCGATCAACATCGCGCTGATCCCTAACTGGAAAAACCTCGACGAACGCCTGAAGAATGCACCCTGGCATGTAGTCAACGGTCAGCACTATGGAACCCCCTATCAGTGGGGTCCGAATGTGCTGATGTACAACACCGAGGTATTCGATAAGGCACCGCAGAGCTGGAAAGTGGTCTTCGAAGAGCAGACGCTCCCAGATGGCAAGAGCAACCAGGGCCGAGTACAGGCCTATGACGGCCCCATCTACATTGCAGATGCAGCGCTCTACCTGAGGTCCACCAAACCTGAACTTGGCATCACCGATCCCTATCTGCTCAATGAGGAGCAGTACGAAGCGGCCTTGGAACTGCTGCGCCAACAGCACAAGCTGACTCACCGTTACTGGCACGACGTAACCGTGCAAATGAACGACTTCAAGAACGAGGGCGTGGTGGCCTCCAGCGCCTGGAAATATCAGGTCAATGCACTGCAGGCCGAGAAGCAGCCTATTGCCTCCACAGTGCCGAGCGAAGGCGCAACCGGCTGGGCTGATACCACCATGCTGCACGCCCAGGCCAAGCACCCGAACTGCGCCTATGCCTGGATGAACTGGTCACTTGAGCCCAAGTTGCAGGGTGATCTGGCTGCCTGGTTCGGCTCCAACCCTGCCGTGCCTTCAGCTTGCAAAGCTAATGCCCTGCTTACCGACGAAGGCTGCCAGACCAATGGTTTCGATAGCTTCGAGCAAATCGCTTTCTGGAAAACCCCTCAAGCCGAGGGCGGCAAGTACGTACCCTATAGCCGCTGGACCCAGGACTACATTGCGATCATGGGCGGCCGCTGAACTTGCCTGACCCAAAACCAAAATCGCCTTTTCAGCCCTGATACATGAGGGCTGCCTGGCCCACTAGAACCTAACTACAAGCAATTCCCCTTGCCGCAACGACATGCGCCTGCATGCCCCGTGGCGTAGGTACAGCGCTAGGCTATCCGTCTGGAGATGTTATGACAGTTGCCGTTCAATTTACCGATGTATCCCGAGTGTTTGGCGAAGTCAAAGCCGTCGATCAGGTTTCCATCGACATTCAGGATGGCGAATTTTTTTCCATGCTCGGTCCTTCCGGTTCGGGCAAAACCACCTGTCTGCGCCTGATAGCAGGCTTCGAACAGCCCGACAACGGCTCGATCCGAATCCACGGTATCGAAGCCGCCGGTCTGCCGCCCTACCAGCGTGATGTAAATACGGTCTTTCAGGACTACGCACTGTTCCCCCATATGAATGTGCTGGACAACGTCGCCTACGGACTCAAAGTCAAGGGCATGGGCAAAGCCGAGCGCCTGGCTCGTGCCGATGAGGCATTGGCGATGGTCGCTCTGAAAGGCTTCGGTGATCGCAAGCCAGCAGCTATGTCCGGTGGCCAGCGCCAGCGAGTTGCCCTGGCCCGCGCCTTGGTCAACCGCCCGCGGGTACTGCTGCTCGATGAACCACTGGGGGCGCTGGATCTAAAGCTACGCGAGCAGATGCAAAGCGAACTGAAAAAGCTACAGCGCCAGCTCGGCATCACCTTCATCTTCGTCACCCACGACCAAAGTGAAGCGCTGTCAATGTCCGACCGCGTCGCGGTATTCAACAAAGGCCGAATCGAGCAGGTTGATACTCCACGCAACCTCTATATGAAACCTGCCACCCCCTTTGTCGCCGAGTTCGTCGGCACAAGCAATGTGGTGCGTGGCGATTTGGCCAAGCAACTGACAGGCACTCAAGGCGCCTTTTCGATTCGCCCGGAACATGCCCGGCTGGCGGGCAACGAGGCGCTGGCAGCCGACGAGTTGGAAATCAGCGGCCTGCTGCACGACATCCAGTACCAGGGTGCATCCACCCGCTACGAGATCCAACTGGCAAATGGCCAGAGCTTCTGCGTCAGCCGGGCCAACAACCAGTGGGACCTCGGCGATATGCCCGTGCACGGCGGCCAGCAGATCACGGCACGCTGGTCACGGGCAGCCATGGTCAGTCTGCGCGAGGAAGCCTGAGATGAGCCACAGCCTGAGGGCCATCGCCAGCCCGCCCAATGCTGATTGGCTGCGCCGGGTGTCCACCCTGCTCTACCGCAAGCCCAATCTCTATCTGTCGCTTCTGCTGGTACCACCGCTGCTGTGGTTCGGCTCGATCTACCTGGGTTCGCTACTGACGCTGCTGTGGCAGGGTTTCTATACCTTCGATGACTTCACCATGACGGTTCAGCCGACGCTGACCCTGTCCAACTTCGCAGCGCTTCTGAAGCCGGCCAACTTCGACATCATCCTGCGCACCCTGGGCATGGCAGTTGCGGTGACCATCGCCAGCGCCGCGCTGGCCTTCCCGATTGCCTACTACATGGCACGCTACACCTCCGGCAAGACCAAGGCGTTCTTCTACATAGCCGTGATGCTGCCAATGTGGGCCAGCTACATCGTCAAGGCCTATGCCTGGACATTACTGCTGGCCAAGGGCGGCGTGGCCATGTGGTTCATCCAGGCGCTGCATCTTGAGCCGCTGCTGGAGTTCTTGCTCGGTATTCCTGGGGTCGGTGGCAACACCCTTTCAACCTCACATCTGGGGCGTTTCCTGCTGTTCATCTACATCTGGCTGCCGTTCATGATCCTGCCCATCCAGGCTGCACTGGAACGCCTACCCCAATCCCTGTTGCAGGCTTCGGCTGATCTCGGTGCCCGCCCGGCCCAAACCTTCTGGCAGGTGATACTGCCGCTGTCCATCCCGGGCATCGCCGCCGGCTCAATTTTCACCTTCAGCCTGACCCTCGGCGACTTCATTGTTCCGCAACTGATCGGCCCACCCGGCTATTTCATCGGCAGCATGGTCTACGCCCAGCAAGGCGCGATTGGCAATCTGCCCATGGCGGCGGCCTTTACCCTAGTACCGATCGTGCTGATCGCCGTCTATCTGTCCATTGTCAAACGTCTGGGGGCCTTCAATGCACTCTGAGAAAGCATCCTGGGGATTGAAGCTGGCCGCCTGGGGAGGGTTGCTGTTCCTGCACTTCCCTATCCTGATCATCTTCCTGTATGCATTTAACACCGAAAGCTCGGGCTTCAGCTTTCCGCCCCAGGGCTTCACCCTCAAGTGGTTCGGCATAGCCTTTGCTCGGGCTGACGTATTGGACGCAATCAAGCTGTCGCTTCAGGTGGCGGCCCTTGCCACACTGATTGCGATGCTTCTGGGCACACTGGCTGCCGCAGCACTTTACCGGCGCGACTTCTTTGGCAAGGAAAGCATCTCGATGATGCTAATCCTGCCGATCGCCCTGCCAGGCATCATCACAGGCCTGGCCCTGCTCTCGGCCTTCAAGTCACTGGGGATAGAGCCCGGCATCCTGACCATCGTCATCGGCCATGCCACCTTCTGCGTTGTGATCGTCTACAACAACGTCATCGCTCGCTTTCGCCGTACCAGTCACAACCTGATCGAAGCGTCCATGGATCTTGGTGCGGATGGCTGGCAGACATTCCGGTACATCATCCTGCCCAATCTGTCGTCGGCCCTTTTAGCCGGCAGCATGCTGGCCTTTGCGTTGTCATTCGACGAGATCATCGTCACCACCTTCACGGCTGGCCACGAACGCACACTGCCTATCTGGCTGCTCAACCAACTAGCACGACCGCGCGACGTGCCAATCACCAACGTGGTTGCCATGCTGGTGATGATCGTGACCATGCTGCCAATCCTGGCCGCTTACTTCTTGACGCGTAACAACACCGACGTGGCAGGCAGCAGCAAGTAAGCCTGCCCTCTCTTAAACCCCAACTCAGCGAGCAATCAACAATGCAAACTCAGCTGCTTATCAATGGCGAACTGGTCCCCGGTCAAGGCGCCGTTCAACCGATTTTCAACCCTTCACTGGGCACTGTTTTGGTAGAGATAGCCGAAGCCAGTGCAGATCAGGTCGATGCAGCGGTTCTGGCCGCTGACGCCGCCTTCGCCGATTGGTCACAGACCTCGCCGGCGCAACGCTCTGCCTTGCTTTTACAGGTTGCCGATCTGATTGAGAGTAATGCCGAAGGGCTGGCACGCTTGGAATCGCAGAACTGCGGCAAGCCGTATACCAATGCCCTCGGTGACGAACTGCCGGCGATTGCCGACGTGTTTCGCTTCTTTGCTGGCGCCGTGCGCTGCATGCAGGGCTCTGCTGCCGGAGAATACCTGCCGGGTCATACCTCAATGATCCGCCGCGATCCGATCGGCGTGATAGCCTCCATAGCGCCTTGGAACTACCCGCTGATGATGGTTGCCTGGAAACTGGCGCCAGCACTGGCCGCTGGTAACACCGTAGTACTCAAGCCGTCTGAGCAGACACCGCTGACGGCGTTGAAACTGGCCGAACTTATCGCACCGGTATTCCCTGCCGGCGTCATCAACGTGGTCTTCGGCCGCGGCCCGAGCGTTGGTCAGCCCCTGACCACACACCCGAAGGTGAGTATGGTGTCACTGACCGGTTCCGTTCCCACCGGCATCAACATCGTATCCAGTACCGCAGAAACCATGAAACGTACTCACATGGAACTGGGTGGCAAGGCGCCTGTGATCATCTTTGACGACGCCGATATAGACGCCGCCGTTGAAGGCATTCGCACCTTTGGCTTCTACAACGCCGGTCAGGACTGCACAGCCGCTTGCCGTATCTATGCCCAGAAAGGTATCTACGAAAAATTCGTGGCCAAACTCGGTGAAGCGGTCGGCACAATCAAACTGGGCACCCAAGATGAAGATGGCGTAGAACTCGGTCCCCTGATCACCGCCGCCCACCGTGACCGCGTGCTCGGTTTCCTCGAACGTGCCAAGACCGTTCCCCATATTCGTGTGATAACCGGTGGCAAGGCAGCCGATCGCGCGGGCTTCTTCGTCGAACCGACAGTACTGGCCGGCGCTCGCCAGGACGATGAAATCGTGCGGCGCGAAGTATTCGGACCGGTGGTATCGGTCACTGAGTTCGACACCGAGGAGCAAGTTCTGGCCTGGGCTAATGATTCCGACTACGGCCTGGCCAGTTCGGTATGGACTGGTGACGTGGGCCGCGCCCATCGCCTGGCAGCCCGCCTGCAATATGGCTGCACGTGGGTCAACACCCATTTCATGCTAGTCAGCGAAATGCCCCATGGCGGCATGAAGATGTCAGGCTATGGCAAGGACATGTCCATGTATGGTCTGGAAGACTACACGGTGGTTCGCCACGTCATGGTGAAACACTGATACGAAGGTAGCGCTACCAAACGAAGCACTAATGAGTAGAAATGCCCCATAGCGGAGCATCTTGAGAAACACGGCAAGGTGGAAGTGCCTGAAAATTAATACATATGAAACCATATGTTGAATGGCATGACTCCTGCTTTGTTTCACAGGCTAGGGCAAACACTCGCCCCGAGTAGCGGCATGCTCCCCCGTCGATACATGAGAGGTCTTAGTGAAATGCTAATTACAGGAATCAAAAGCCGGCCGGTCTACGACCAATTGCGGCCCATGGCCGGTGGCCTGCGCCACGTGCTCGTTGCACAGGGCAGCGGTGGTAAGGCCATGCTGCGCCTGCTTGGCGAAATGACCGAAGCCCAGCGCCTTGCCACCACCCTGCTTTATTCCACCGAATCCTTCTCCGGGCAGAACCACCTGGGCTCGCTGCGCGACTACTCGGTCGGCGAACTGCGTGAGTTCAGTAGCAATCAGGCTTTGCTCGATGCCCTCAGTGCATTATTGAACCAGGCCACAATGGGTACCCGTCTGTATCTATGCGGCTCTGAAAGTTTTATCGGCATGGCCATGCAAGTGGCCAATACATTCGACCTGAACCGAGATGAAGTTCTGCGCGAAAACAGTGGCACGCTGGTACGGCGTATCTGGTGTGTGCACTGCGACACCTACACCGAAAATGTCACCCAACGCCTGTTCAAGTGCCCCGGCTGTGGGGTCGATCTAATCGTCCGGGATCACTACTCGCGCCGTCTGGCCGCCTTCCAGGCAGTCAAGGCCGATGGTGAAGTTCCAGGCGAACTGCCCGAAGCGGAGGAACTCGACACATGATGTTCAATAACGGAACTCTCAGCGTGCGTATTGCGCGCCTTGAGGATGTCACCCCTGAAATCCGCCGCCTGACCCTGGTATCTCCAGACGGCAACCATCTTCCACCATTCTCCGGTGGCAGCAATATTGTGCTGGTGCTCAAGAACGGTGAGCAGACCATCCGTAACGCCTATTCACTGATGGGATCACCTTACGACTCCAGTTCGTACCAAATCGCTGTTCGCCGGGTCGAAGATGGCCGAGGCGGCTCTCGCTTGGTCCACACATTACGTGAGGGAGACGCCCTGCAGATAAGCGCACCAGTCAACCTGTTCCCACTGGACAAGCACGCCCGCCTGCAACTCTTCATCGCCGGTGGTGTAGGTATCACACCAGTGTTCTCACAACTTGAAGAACTCCGTGTGAAAGATCTGCCCTTCGAGGTGCACTACGCCGTGCGCGGCCCGGAACATGCCGGCCTCGGTCGCGAACTGCAGAAGCGCTATGGCAAGGCCGTTCATCTTTATATCGGTGGAGAAGGCGAAACACTGAATATCAGCAACGTGCTGAGTAATCGTCCGCTGGGCAGCCATGTATACGTCTGCGGTCCAGGACGAATGATCGACGATACCGTCGACGCCGCCCATAAACTTGGCTGGACCGACAGCCACATCCACTACGAGCGCTTTGTCGAACAGGGCTCAACCGGCGAGGCTTTCAGCGTCACCCTGGCACGTGCCGGCATCACTGTGGAAGTGTCGCCGGATCAATCCATGCTCGAAGCTCTCGAAGCGGCAGGACGCCATCCACCCTATCTATGCCGGGGTGGCGCTTGCGGTCACTGCGAAACCACCGTTCTTGAACTCGATGGCGAGATTCAGCACCGCGACGACTGGCTGTCCGATGAGGACAAACAGGCCAACAAGAAAATCATGCCGTGCGTCTCACGGGCCTGTGGCAATCGCCTAGTCGTCGATCTTTAATTTGGGGCAAAACATATGAACACAGCTTTCAAAACAAAAGAAACCTATCGCGATGACTACAGCTATCGCAACAGCCGTGAAGCCGTCCTGCGCCTGCCCTTCCCCTACCCGGAAGACGAGTACATGTACTCGATGAACCTGGAACCGCACGTCAGCGTCGGCGAAGGCGCGATGAAGGCAGCACTGGATATCGATGAACACTACATCAGTGAATGCGCCGAGCGGGCCAAGGCACTGGAAGAGCATCCGGGATTCCACTACGCCTCGCTACCACACATGATGGAAGCACAGTGGGATGTGCTGGAACTGATCATGGAGTCCTACGCACGGAACTTCCCGGAACACTTCAGCCTGGAGAAAAACGGCAGCCAGTGGCGCTGGGTAAACCGCCTGCTGGGGCTGGATCAGAGCTTTATCTTCGGTGACCCAAGCACGCTGCCACTGGAGCCCCTGGAGTACATCACTCGCCAGGCTCAAGGCGAGTTCGTGGTTCTAGAGGAACGTGACAACACCCTCTACATTGGCGCCGGCATGGCCACCCAGCGTGCGGACTACTCGCTGCGCTTCAACCTGGGCATGAGCTTCATGGAGTTCCACGGCCCTGTACCCAAGGTTCAGGAGCTGGGCGTTCTTGATCGTGCGCTAAAGTTCCTCCTGCGCTTGCGCGCCGGCCACCCGGTACGCCGGGTGAACTGGTCAGTGACCGTGCATCCACGCCTGGAAACCTCCGCAGAAACCCTGCCGGACTGGGCGCCTGACCGCACCATCGTGACTGCACAAAACGCTGGCGAGCTGGTAAATCTCCGCATCGAACTTCAACCCCTGCATCGCCTGCCACGCAGCAACGCCATTCTGTTCCCAATCAGAACCTACCTAGTGAGCCTGGCGGAACTGGCCGAATTCGCACCGCAATGGGCCAAGCGCATGCACAGGGTACTCAAGACGCTCGATCAGCAACTGGTCGACTACAAGGGTTTCACCCGCTATCGCGACGCGTCGGTGGCATGGCTGTCGCAATACGACGATGGCCTGCCGGTGGACGCAGAACACCCAGAAAAACCACTTAGCCGCTAAGACGGAACCCTCGCCCTGTTTGGTTCATGCAGGGCTTTCACTGTGCCTAAAACTGCCAACAAAAACTGGAGCACTATCATGAAGAACCTGCGTCATTTCCTACCCGATAATTGGGGACTCGTCCTCTCCGCATTTGCTGCCGCCTATGGCGTTGGCATCCTCAACCTACTTGCACTGCCCTTTCTGATCAGCGCGATCATGAATGACCTTGGTCTGGATGCTGCCCAGGCAGGCTTCCTGATGTCCGCTGAGTTTATATTCACCATGCTTGCGTCCCTGGTGGTCGCTCCCGCTATGGGCCGCGCGCCGCGCCGCACCCTAGCCTTAGGTGGGGCCCTGGTCGTGATTGCGGCCAACCTTGTATCGGCATCCATTACCGATGTGTACTGGCTGGCGGCAGTACGCTGTATCGCCGGCATCGGTGCAGGCTTATGCCTGGCTTGCGGCAATGCATCGGTATCCAGTGCCAAAGACCCAGATAAAGCTGCTGGTCATATGAACATATTGTTCGTAGGCTTGATGGCAATTGTGATGATTGCCTTCGCCGACGCGATGGGCAAGAACGGTCTGGCTGGCCTGTATTACGCCATTGCCGCGACCAATACGCTGATGCTGCTGCTCATCGTATTCATGCCGCAAAAGGCAATATTCCACGCCAACGCTCCACACTTCCACCATGGCGCAAAGCATCAGAACCTGTTCTCGGTGACGGCCGTGTGCATGATGGCTGCGATGTTCTTCTTCTCCATGCGCGACACCATGGGCTGGGCCTTTGTAGAACAGGTCGGTATCAATGTCGGCTACAGCGGCGATGAACTGGGCAAACTGTTCTCTCTACAGTCCGTGATCGGCCTGCTCGGCCCATTGGCTGCAGCCATCATTGGCAAGCGCTTCGGCATGAGCACACCTGTGATCATTGGCATTCTCACCAGCGGCGCAGTCAGCTTGGGCTATGTGCTGGGCGAAAGTTCTAAGCAGATGTACACCATTGCGGTGATGATGATCTCCACCACCTACTTCTATGCATTGGCCTACCTCACCGCACTGGCAGCACAACTGGATCGCGAAGGCCGCATCGCCGCTGCCTCCGGCGCCTTCCTGACCTTAGGCATTGCTGTGGGTCCTGCCTTCACCGGCCTGCTTGCCGAGAGTGGTGGTTTTGCCTTGGTCGGATGGGGCATTGCAGGGGTCATCTTGCTCACCCTGCTGACCGCACTAGCACCCCTGGCTGCGATTCGCCAACAACAGACTACTGCTGAGCCAGTCGCCAGCACCGCCTAACACCCACTGATACCCCACCGGCCGCCCCAGGCGGTCGGATGGGCCGTCTTTGCCCGAATTCAGGAACCACTCGATGAACAATTTACTCCGCTCCCTCCTCGTCCTGTTGCCACTGCTCTTCACCCTGCCATCTCAGGCCGTGACCCTTAACGACCAATTCGACCTGGCGCTTAGCGCTGAACTGGTCAGTGATTATCGCTCCCGTGGCCAATCGCAGACCCTCGGCGACCCCGCCCTGCAGGCATCCGCCACCCTATCGCACAGCAGCGGCTTGTATGCCGGCCTGTGGACATCCAACGTCGATTTTGGCTTTGACATCAAGACGCGCCAGGAGATCGACTACTACGCCGGCTATTTCTTGCAGATCAATGACGCTATCAGCCTCGATATTGGCTATGCCAAATACGTCTACGAGAACGCCGGCGGACTCAACTACTCAGAAACCTACGCCATCCTGAACGCATACGGTTTTCTGGTGGGTCATCAATACTCCAGTAACTTCGGAGCTGATCAAAAAGACGCCTACACCTGGACCTACCTAGGCTATGAGACCGCACTGCCCTTTGAAGCCTTGATCAGCATGCGTTACGGCCAAGTGGACTATAAGGATGATGTATTGGTTTCAAACTCTGGGAAAACCCGCTCCCGCTACAACGAGTGGGAAACGAAAATCAGCAAGGAGATGGTGGGCTTAAATTGGGGCCTGGCGTATGTCGATACGGACATGAGCGACAGTGAGTGCGTCAATTATCTGGGCTTTGATGACATCTGCGACGCGACAGTAGTGGCCAGTGTCAGCAAGAGCTTCTGATCGATAAGACGGCTGGGCTGCCTTCATATACCGGCAGCCCAGCAACTGTGACTTCGCTATCTTGCTGCAGCGACGCTGGTTATCCAGTCGTCGACCTCATGCTGCAGCCAGCGGCTTGCTCGGCCTATCTTCACCTGTTTCGGGAAGTCACCCTCTCGGATACGGCAGTAGATAGTTTTACGACTCAATCCGACTTTGCGGCTAACCGCATTGAAGTCCAGAAGGATCATCTCAGACATAACCCACCTCCCAGAAAGAGAGGCTGGTGGATTCATGTGGGCACTGCGGTGGTAATGCGTTCCTCATAGCTGACTGCTCTGCCGGATCATGCCTTCCAGGCATTAGTTCTACTTTTCCAATTCCGCTGCGCATCAAGTAGACAACGTCACAGCAGCAAACCTAGAGGCTCCGGATAACCTCACACCTGTATATTTCCACAGCAATCTAGGCCACGCAACAAAATACTTGACTTTCCTGAAACTTATCCATTCTCGAACAAATCCAGCTGCTCAGCCTGATGCTCATCCTCATCAGGACTATCGAGCAAGCAGCTAAGCGCGGCATCGAAAGCCTCCATGGTCGGGCGCATCTGAGGCAATTTCGCTTCAGGGTTATTGCGATAGTGCGTAACGACAACACCTGTCTGTCCGTGTGACTGCAACGCGTCACTATCGAAATCCTTGATGCCGTTACGCTGCATGAACTGCGTGCATGTGCGCCGAATATCACGCGGGCTAAATTTTGGGATGGGCTGGCCGTTCATTTTGGCGTGGTCAGTAGCGAGCCACTCGCTCACAGCATGAGACAAACTGGACGCGTGAATTGGCTTTTGTCCACCAACACTCCAGGGGTATACGGCCCCTGGAGGCTGCAGGGCACGAACCTGTTCGAGTACCTGCAAGGCTCTGCGGCTTAAGGGAACGAAGTGTGCACGTTTTTTACTGCCACGCCCTTTGCTATCGATGATCTTCAAATACTTCTTTTGAAAGTTGTAGCTGGTCCAGGGCTCACGAATAAACTGGAGGGGACGCTGCCCTGCAGTAGCAAAAGCAAAGTGAAAGACACGCGCCATAATCGCACCAACCGAATCGACCTTTGTAATGGTGTGCCAAAATTGCCTCAGCTCCTTATCAGTCAGAGCGCGCTCGCCAGGTTTTGACGTGTTCGGGACAGTCACTGGATCCGCAGGATTCATCTGAAGCCCATAGCTTTTAGTACTACTTCGGTCGATGTGATGCTCAGCTTTTAGACCAAAATTGAAAGCAGCAACGAGAAACGAACGAACCTTGCCTGCCTGACGCCTAGCTCCCCTGTCCCAGATGGGTTTCAGCAGAAGATTCACATGCTCCGGTCTGACATCCTTGGCCTTCATATGCATGATGTCGAGCCGTTCCTCTTGGCCTTCCTTGCTCACAGCTACAACTTTCTCGCCTTCCAGATCCTTAGACAGCACACGCTCGAACTCCTTGATCTGCGCAGCTGAAACACCATCACGGCGACGGTCTTCGATGTAATCCCGGAACAATTCGGACAAAGTGCCTTTTGAAGCCTCTATTGCAGCAAGTCGCTGCTGCTCATGCAGCTGGCGCTGGCGTTCTGCTTGCTCGACCTCTTCCTCGGCAGCACATCTGGCTAGGTAAGCCTTAATGTCACCATGCTCTGCCGCGATCTTTGCGTAACGTACCGCTTGCTCGCGAAGCTCAGTAAGTGAGAGACCGGGGCTTTTCGGTGTTTTCTTGAAGACACCCAGCTTAATCTTCTGCTGGCCTCCTTCATCGCGGCGGCGGTAGTAGGCCTCGACAGCCCCAGAGGCACGGCAGTCGAACAAGATTGATCCACTACCTCGGCCTGGCAGTGAATCGGTGGCAGTCTGACCAGGCTTAAGCGCCTTCAGCTCCACATCTGTCAGAAATTTCCTACTACTCGCCTTGCCCGATGTCTCTGCCATTTCTGCGTACCGTTTTGCGTACCGTTTCTTAGGGCATGACCGGCCATACCCAGAACCAAGGGGAAACACCTAACCCCTTGATTTCAGGATAACGCGCTAAATCGGCTTTTTTCGGGAGACGCTGGGAAACGACCAGAAACGTGCTTTTTACTGTCTCATAATCCTTTGGTCCACGGTTCGAGTCCGTGTGGGCCCACCACCTTCAAAGCCGCGCACTGCGCGGCTTTTTCATGTCCGTAAGAAAAACAGCTAGACCAGTCCTATAGTCCAAAGGTACAAATTCAGTACAGTGCCGGTACAGCGGCGCGCCTTTGGAGTAGGGAAAGATGGCCACCATCGTCAAAACGGATGCAGGCACTTGGAAGGCCCTGGTACGTAAAACCGGCTGGCCGACCAATACCAAGACCTTCCGCACCAAGCGCGATGCCGAAGACTGGGCACGCCGTACCGAAGACGAAATGGTAAGGGGCGTGTACATCCAGCGCAGCGGCTCCGAGCGCATGACCTTGGAAATGGCACTAAAGCGCTACCTGAGCGAAATCAGCCCAACCAAAAAGCCAACCACCCAGCGAGCCGAAGCCACCAAAGCCCAACAACTGATCAGCCACCTGGGCAAATACTCCATGGCAGCCCTCTCGGCCGAGATCATCGCCGGCTACCGAGATACCCGCCTCGCCTCGATCACCAATCGCGGCAAGCCAACCAGCAACAACACCGTGCGCCTGGAGCTGGCCCTGCTCAGCCACCTTTTCACCGTGGCGATTCAGGAATGGGGCCTGGGCCTCAGTTTCAACCCGGTGTTGAACATCCGCAAACCGAGCCCAGGCGAAGGTCGCGACCGACGCTTGTCTGCAGAAGAAGAACGCCGCCTGCTGACCGCCGTAAACAATCACAGCAACCCAATGCTTGGCTGGATCGTCCGCATCGCTCTGGAAACGGGCATGCGCTCGTCAGAGATCACATCCCTGCGACGGCATCAGGTCGACCTGAAAAAGCGCGTGGTGCGCCTCTCAGACACCAAGAACGACAGCGCGCGCACTGTCCCGCTCAGCAAATGGGCTACAGAGACCTTCCAGGCGGCGCTGAACAACCCGATACGCCCGATTGACTGCGACCTGGTGTTCTTTGGCGAGCCAGGCAAAAACGGCAAGCGCGGCCCCTACGCCTTCACCAAGACTTGGGGGCTGCTGAAAACCAAGCTCGGCATGCCTGATCTGCGCTTCCACGATCTGCGCCATGAAGCAGTCAGCCGGCTAGTCGAGGGCGGCTTATCCGATCAGGAGGTGTCCGCCATTAGCGGGCACAAGTCAATGCAGATGCTGAAGCGCTACACGCACCTGAGAGCGGAGGATCTTGTTGGCAGGCTCGACAGACTGGCTGAGCAAACCAAACCGTAGGCTGCATGAGGCCCAAGCAAAGACATTCCTCCATTTTTGCGCAGACAAGTCCACGCAAAAAATGGAGGCCGATCTAGTGCACAACCACGCTTTAGCCTCAAAGCCCCACTGCGAGGCGACCAAAAGCAGAAAATAAAAAATTAAATCGTAACGATATGTAAAAAGCAAAAAACAACAAAAATTAATAAAAACAATAATTTAGTAAAACTACTTAAACAGAGAAGCGCAAAAACACAACACTTTTTGTCAACGCTTGTAAATACTATTTGACTTTTCTGATTTGACCAAATCTAAAAGCGCAAAGTAACCTGAAGCCATCTTCATCTAGCGAACATAATCGTTAGATAACGAAATTATTCTAAACAATGCTTCAGGAGAATATAAATTGAGCACTGAACAACTACTACTTGATAAATTTCAAGGGTCACCTCTACTTTCAATTGAACAAGTCGCAGATATTCTTCATCGAAGCAAAGATGGATTACGCATAACTCTATCTGGCAACTCTGAGCTCGCCCAAAAACTGCGGGATACCCGGCTTAAAATCGGGCGCCGTGTTTACTTCAAAACTCAAGGCATTGCGCGGTTGATTGATGAGGCCAGCGCATGAGCAGGCAACGCACTATCAATGATTCTGCATTCTGGCGGTCGCCCAAAATGGCTGGCAGGACTCAGGAAGACAGGTCGACGCTCACCTATCTGCTGACCTGCCCATTCAGCAACATCATTGGCGCTTACCAGATTGTTCCGCGCATTGCTGCGTCTGAAATGGGCTGGGATACCGAATCCCAGTTCATGCCGATTTTGCGCCGGCTACAAGATGCGGGCTTCATCGAATACGAGCCAGAGCAGAGCTACGTGTGGGTTCACATCTGGTGGGATCACAACTCCCCGCGCATGGCCCTAGGACCAACGCTTCGGCAGAAGACATTCAACCAGATTCGGGAGCTACCCGAGCAATGGCGCACGCTTTACACCGATGACTTGATCCAACGGCTCCCCGAGAACGGAGAGCTCCGAGGGCTCGTCTCCAACGCTTTTAGCCCTTCATCGGCAGCAGATGAAGGCTCCACAGATAGGGTATCGATACCCTATCCATACCCTATCGATAGGGGGCGGGTTAACACTAACAGTAACTATAACTCTAACCCTACTACACCGGAGCCCGAGCCACTTGGGCAGTTATCCACAGGCGAGCGGGAGCAAATTAACGTTTTGCTACGTAACACACCGGATCAGGAAGCAAGATTTCTGCTGGCCGAGCTGTCCAAAGCGATGGCGCGTCCTGGTCACATAACGCAGTCGCCCATTCAGTATTTTCATGGGCTCCTACAGCGCCATCGTAGCGGCGACTTTGTCCCGACTACCCAAGGAGCAAAAACAGCAGCCACTCTCGCAAGAAGCCAGCTTAAGGCGATGGTAGTTAGCGGCAGGAGGTAGGCTTTGTATTCAACGCAGCACCAGACTGTTGCTTTCTTGTTGTCTCCCAGTTGTCTTTCAGTTGCCTACTGTTGCTTTTCTGTCTTCTAAGTGTTCTCTAACTGTTGTCTTTCTGTCTTCAGAATGCATTCATCTTCGACCGGAGTGCTTTGCATCAAAGTTGAGTGATTTCTGCATCATTCCTGGATGATTTTTGCATCATCCCTGCCTGATAAATGCGTGATCTGCTTCTTTCTTGCTATCTAACTGCTACTTAACTGCTATTTAGCTGCTACCTGATTGCTACTTTTGAGCTACCTCTGCCAACGGACAAGCCGTTGGGGATTACACAGACCCTCTTGATAGCAGTTCCCCTTAAAAAACGAGGTATTTTGGGGATGTTGGCTGCCCTTAAAACACAGCTTTTTTGCTATACACCATACGCACCTTGCAGGCGCACCCAAGGCATTGATTTTATTAGATTTTTCTAAAAATAGGCCATTTAAGCTGTATTGCGAGGCGACTACACACCAAGCTGGAACCCCCATTCTACAAGGGGGCAGCTGTAAACGGAGGCGACTACGGAGAGATATGAGACTAGCGGACGCAATACCACTCCGCCTGACGGTGGAAAAACGAGAGCTGTACGAGGCCCAGGCGATGGCAGCAGAGCTACCGCTGAGCACCTACCTACGCAACCGGCTGGAACGCGAAGATGCCGTCATGGATGAGCTGCAGATGCTCAGGCGAGCAGTCGAGCGGATGACAGATCTGGCACCTGGAGAGCCCCAAGGCAGTAACGGCCTGCAAGGCATGGATAGCGTACTGCTGGAAATGTTGCTGACCTTGCGACAACTGGGCGGCGCTAAAAACGACCTAGCGCAGAAGGAAATTGCGCGTCAGGGCTATGAGGCATGGAGCGCAAAGTGAAACGCGGCTGAGGAAGGCCCGTGGCCTGCCGCGCACGGGCAAAGCTGAATACTGAGCAACTCAGTGCCATGGCCAAACTCGGCTCACCTTCGTTAAGCTGCAGCCACTTACGCGTAATAGAGCCCGTTTGGCGTAATGAGTGGAACGTAACCGAAGGATCGACCATGGCAGCCAGCAGTAATTTCGCCTTTCTCCAGGAGCACGATCCTGTATTCCTGCAGCTTGCGAGCACAGCCGAGCAGGTCTTCGCCAGCGATCCCAACACCACCCTGATCAAGTTGCGTCAACTCGGCGAAGCCTTGGCCCAGGATTTGGCCAGCCGCGCCGGCATCGAGTTCGATGCCACCACCACGCAGTCCGACCTGCTCTACAAGCTCAGCCGCGAGATCCAGTTGGATCAGAACATCCGTAGCCTGTTCCATACCCTGCGCGTCGAGGGCAACAAGGCCACCCACGAGTTCCGCACCCAGCACCGTGAGGCCATGGATGGGCTGAAGGTCGCCCGTGCTCTGGCCATCTGGTATCACCAGTCGTTCGGCAAGAATGCTCATGCGTTCAAACCTGGCCCCTTCGTCACCCCCGAAGATCCCAGCGCTCCGCTGCGCGATCTGCAAAGTCAGATCGAACAGCTCAAGACGCAGCTCAGCGAGTCCAGCCAGCAACTGGAGAGCAACCAGAAGTTGGCTGACCTGCTCAAGCAGGAAGCCGAAGAATACGCCGTGCTTGCCGAGCAGATGGATGCCGAATCACGCAGCCATAAGCAGCTAGCCGCCGAACACGAAGCCGCATTGCAAAAGCTGCGCAGTGAGCACGAGCAAAGCCTCAAAGCTCTGCAGCAGCAATTGGCAGCCCAGCCACAAGCCAGCCAACAGGTCGCCAAGCTGACTCAGCAGGCCAGCAGCAGCTTCGACCTATCCGAAGACCTGACTCGCATCTTGATCGACCAGCAGTTGATCGACGCCGGCTGGGAGGCCGACTCCCTCGACCTCACCTACGGCAAGGGTGCACGTCCGGAGAGGGGCAAGAACAAGGCCATCGCCGAGTGGCCCACCAGCAGCCCCAAAGCCTGCGCCGACTACGTACTGTTCGCCGGTCTTACGCCAATCGCCATCGTTGAAGCCAAGCGTAAACGCATCAATATCGCCGACCGTATTCCCCAGGCCGAGCGCTATGCCCGTGAGTTCAACTTGGCGACAGAGCATCAGCAGCCCTGGCTGCTAGCGGGTCAAACGCAACCCTGGAACGATGGCCAGGGTGGCCACTTCCGCGTGCCCTTTGCCTTCGCCTGCAACGGCCGCCCCTTTATCAAGCAGCTCGCCGAACAGTCCGGTACCTGGTTCCGTGACCTACGTAGCCCGGCCAACACGCGCAGGCCGCTGCCTGATTTCCACACCCCGAATGACCTGCTCGACCTGCTCAAACGCAGCCAGGCAGACGCCGAGGCCAAGCTCAAGGCCGAAGGCTTCGCCTACCTCAAGCTGCGCGACTACCAGGAAAAAGCCATCCAGGCCGTGGAGCAGGCCCTGGCCAACAATCAGCGTGACTGCCTGCTGGCCATGGCCACCGGTACCGGGAAAACCCGCACCATCATTGGCCTGATGTACCGTTTTCTGAAGGCCGAACGCTTCAAGCGCATCCTCTTTCTGGTTGACCGCAGCGCCCTCGGCCAGCAGGCCATCGACGCGTTCAACGACACCACGCTTGAGCAGAACCACACCCTGGCGCAGATCTACGACATCAAAGAGCTGGGCGATATGGCCGCCGAGGCAGAAACGCGCATCCAGGTCGCCACCGTGCAAGCCATGGTCAGCCGCATCTTCCGCTCGGATAACCCGCCGCCCGTGGGCGAGTTCGACTGCATCATCGTCGACGAAGCCCACCGGGGTTATACCCTCGACCAGGAAATGACCGAAGGCGAACTGGCCGTGCGTGATCACAGCCAGTACCTCTCGCAATACCGCCGCGTGCTCGACCACTTCGACGCCTGCCGTATCGGCCTCACCGCCACCCCGGCCAAGCACACCAGTGAGATATTCGGTAAACCGGTGTACACCTACAGCTACCGCGAGGCCGTGGCCGACGATTGGCTGGTAGATCACGAACCACCGATCCGCTACGAAACCCAGCTCAGCAAGCACGGCATCCGCTTCGAGAAAGGCGAGTCGGTCAGCGTTATCAACACCCAAACCGGCGAAGTCGACGTAGCCGAGCTGGAAGATGAACTCAGCTTCAACATCGAGTCGTTCAACCGCCGCGTGATCACCCCAGCCTTCGACAAGGTCATCTGTGCTGAACTGGCCAAGGAGCTGGACCCCTTTGGCGAAGAGAAGACCATGATCTTCTGCGTCAACCAGGCCCACGCCGAACGGGTCAAAAACCTGCTCGACGATGCCTTCAAAGAGGCCTACGGCGAGCAATACAACGAAGCGGCCGTGCGCATCATCACCGGGCAAAGCGACAAGGTTGAGCAGCTTATTCGCCGCTACAAGAACGAGCCCAACCCCAATATCGCCATCACCGTCGACCTGCTCACCACCGGTATCGACGTGCCGAAAATCTGCAACCTGGTGTTCATGCGTCGCGTACGTTCGCGCATCCTCTATGAGCAGATGAAAGGCCGTGCCACGCGCCGCTGCGACGACATCGGCAAAACCGTATTCCGCATCTACGACCCCGTCGATCTTTACGCCAGCCTGGAAGCGGTCGACACCATGAAGCCTCTGGTGAAGAACCCCAACATCAGCCTGGAGCAACTGGTCAGCGAGCTCACCAGCGGCGCCAGCCATGACGCGCCCGGCAGCCAGGACGACAGCAGCCACGCCCATGACGTGCTCGACCAACTGAGCCAGCGCGTCATGCGCATCCTGCGCAAGGCCCAGCACAAGGCCGAGGACAAACCCACGCTGAAGGAAAAGCTCGATGAGCTGCAAGAAGCGTGGGGCGTTGAGCCGGCCCAGTTACATAAACACCTGCACAACCTTGGCCCGCAACAAGCGGCCAACTTCGTCCGCCAGCACAGCCAGCTGCTAAACCAACTGGCCGCCGTCAGCGCCCTGCTCGGCTCGGAGAACTACCCGGTTATTTCCACCCACAGCGACGAACTGTTGGTGCGCGAACAGAACTACGGACAAAACCAGAAGCCGGCCGACTACCTGGAAAGCTTCAACGACTTTATTCGCACCCAGCTCAACCAGTCCGCCGCCCTTGGCGTGGTGGTCAACCGCCCCCGCGACCTGACCCGCGAGCAACTGCGCGAAGTCCGCCTGCTGCTCGACCAGCATGGTTTCAGCGAAGCCAGCCTGAAAAGCGCCTGGCGCAATCAGACCAACCAGGAAATCGCCGCCAGCATCATCGGCTATATCCGCCAGGCCGCCATCGGCGAGGCCCTATTGCCCTTCGACCAGCGGGTGGCCCAGGCCATGCAGACCATATACAGCCTGCAGCCCTGGACGCCCGTGCAACGCAAATGGCTGGATCGTCTGGCCAAGCAACTGGTGCATGAGGTGGTCATCGACCCGCAGCAGGTCAACGATGCCTTCCGTAACGATGGCGGCCTCAAGGCGCTGGATCGCAACCTGGGCGGCAACCTGGATACAGTACTGGACACGCTCAACCAACATCTCTGGCCCCAGGCCAGCTAACCCAACGGCAAGGAAGTCCCCATGCAAAAGCTCCCCCAAACCCTAATTGGCAGCGTGCTGCTCGGCGCCTGCTCCCTGGCCCAAGCAAGCACCGTGGCCGAAGTATTCAACGGTGAAATGCTCGGCACCAACCAGCGCTACTTCGAGTCCATTGCGGGCATCCCTCGCGAGTCCTTTGGCGACGAGCACAAGTTCCGCGTTCAGGGCTGCAACATCACCGCCACCATTACTGAAGGCACCGTCAATACACTGCGCCTGGAACTAACCCCCCAGTGCCAAGCCGACCTGACTCAATTCGTTGGCGATTACGCACCGACCCCTGGCCAACCCCTGACCTTCGGTGCGTTCGAACAAGCCTCCGGCGGCGGCTTGAGCTACCACGCAGATTGCCTGAGCGGTTGCGGCAACTCATATGACCCATCCGTTTACGGCCACTGGGAAGGCCCGCGCGCTGTCGATTTTATGGAAGTGCTGCTGGAAGCCGTGCAGGTTGAGGACGCTGCCATTGAGGCCGCCGATATCTGGCGTAACCAGATGATCAAGACCATGGGCGAGGACTGGGTTATGGATGGTCAGTTCAACTGCAACCGCCAGTTCGACCCCGTTGCCCGGCAAGCCCTCAACGCGGTTCAGGTCACGGCCGTCACTGTCGGCCAGCAACTGCGGGTACCCGGCTGCTGAAACGAAACGCAGAGCCGGTTAGCCCACACAATTGGCTCACCCAATGAGCCGAATAAACCTGCTAATCGGCTCACAGCTATGCGGCCTGTCGATGTCCCCACCCAGACCCCAGCCGCTCAGCTATCCCCGCTGCGGGAGCACTAAGCGCAACCCGCCCGCATCGACACGCTAAGGCCTCTCTACTTTTACGCTTGCCAAATAATCAATTAAAGCCAAGAATCAACAAAATTTCGTTAGAAGCTGAAGAATATGATTAAGTCCATGCGTATCTCGAACTTCTACAGCTTTGCTGGCGAAACCGAAGTCGACTTCACCCTCGGCAAGAAACCCACCCCCTCCGGCTTCGATATCGACCTGGCTGATGGCAGCAGGCTGAACAAAGTCATAGCGGTGGTTGGGGCCAATGGTTCAGGCAAGACACAGCTCATCAAGCCACTGGCGTTTCTCAGTTGGTTCATCTGTGATTCGTTTCTGGAAAATGACCCGGATAGCGCGATTTTTTACCGCCCCCATCGCCTGCACGCCTCTGAAGAGACGCTCATAGAAATCGACTTCCTGCTGGCCGGCGTCGAACATCGCTACCAGCTCGCCCTTCAGTCTGGGCTGGTGATCCGAGAAGTTCTGCTGCAACGAACCAGCAGCCAGTTCAGTTACCTGTTCCGCCGCGAGCGTCATGGCGAAGGCTTCAGCTTCAAGCAAAAAGGCTTTCCCTTCCCCAAGGCCCAGGCCGAAAGCATTCGTGCCAATGCGTCACTGCTGGCCGCCGCCCACAGCTACGACATTCGCGAAGCGCAACCTTTCATCGAGTATTTCGAGCGGGTGACCAGCAACGTCAACGCCATGGGCCGGCGCCACTTCCAGCATGGCGAGGTGTTTGTCGCAGCGAGGGATTATGAGCAGGTACCCCAGCTCAAGGTGCGGATGGTGGAAGCCATGCGCGAGTTTGACCTTGGCCTGAGCGACATTGCCATTCGCCAGCGCGTAATTACCCGTGAAGATGGCAGCGCCAGTACGCTACACGAAGCCTTCGGACTGCACCGCAACAACGCTGGCCACGAGTTCGAGCTGAACTTCTTCGACGAGTCCAGCGGCACGCAGTCCGCTTTCGTGCTGCTGGGAAAAGTCCTGCACGCTCTGGAGTTTGGCGGTATCGCCGTTATCGATGAAATCGACAACGACCTGCACCCGCACCTGATGCCACGCATGCTCGACTGGTTCCGTTTCGAACACAGCAATCCGCATCAAGCCCAATTGATCTTCACCTGTCACACACCGGAGTTGCTCAACCATCTGCAAAAGCATCAGGTCTACCTCTGCGAGAAGCGTGACCAGTGCTCCGAAGCCTGGCGCCTGGATGAAGTTCAGGGCCTGCGAGCCGACGACAACCTCTATGCCAAGTACATGGCGGGCGCCCTCGGTGGAGTGCCGGATCTATGAAGCGAGCAGTGCGCAAGGCGCAGCGCAACCTTATGCGCAGCACCCTGCTAGTGGTGGGCGAAGGGGCGGATGACCGAGCCTTCGTAACCCATATGAAACAGCTCTACTGCCCGCGCGACAGCGGCATGAGCATCAAGGTTGAAGCGGGTGATGGCGGCTCACCGGGCAACGTCATCACCCACGCCATTCGCAAGTACCAGGGTAAGGACTATGACCGCCGCCTGTTCCTGCTGGATGCCGACCTGCCACCTGACGAAGCTGACTACAAACGCGCCGCCAAGGAGGGCTATGAAATCATTCTTTGGCAGCCACAGTGCCTTGAGGGTGCCTTGCTCGATACGCTGGGGGAAGCGGTAGGCCAACACGAGAGCAGCCAACAGCTCAAGGCTCGCCTGCATCCTCGCCTGGATGGCAGACACACTGACGCCTCCGCCTACGCAACGCTCTTCACCCGGCAGATACTGGATGCCGGGCGAAATACCGCCGTCACCCAGGTACGCACAGCATTACAGCCCCCCGCTGGTAACTAAGGCGCGCATGGCCATCCTTGAAAAGCCCCGCCTTGGCCACTACCCTCGGCAACTACATACCCGCCATGCCTCTGACTGCCCCGGCAGCCAAGCACAAATCGTGCGGGTTTTTTATTTCTGGTAGGAAGCCCCATGACCAATTCCGATATCGTCCAGAAACTCTGGAACCTCTGCGACGTCCTGCGCGACGACGGCATCAACTACAGCGACTACGTCACCGAGCTGGTCTTGCTGCTGTTTATCAAGATGGAATACGAGCAGGTGCAGAACAACGCCAGCTTCGCCCACAAGCTGCCCGAGGGCGCGCGCTGGCCCGATCTGGCCGACAAATCCGGTCTCAACCTGCTCGATCACTACCGGCAGATGCTGCTGGATCTGGGCAAGAACGAAGATCCGCTGATTGCAGCCATCTATGCCGATGCGCAAACGCGCCTGAAAGAGCCGCGCCACCTGGAACAGTTGATCAAAAGCCTGGACGGCATCGACTGGTTCAGCGCCCGTCAGGATGGCCTCGGTGATCTCTACGAGGGCCTACTGGAAAAGAACGCCAGCGAAACCAAATCCGGCGCTGGCCAGTACTTCACCCCGCGCCCGTTGATCGACAGCATCATCAACTGCCTCAAACCGCAACCCGGTGAGACAATCCAAGACCCCGCCGCCGGCACCGCAGGCTTCTTGATTGCCGCCGACGCTTATATCAAGCGCCACACCGACGACCTCTATGACCTCGATGAGAAAGCCCGTAGTTTCCAGCGCAACAGGGCCTTTGTCGGCATCGAACTGGTGCCCGGCACCCGACGTCTGGCTTTGATGAACACGCTACTGCATGGCATGGAAGGCGATGAGGAAGGCGTGGTGCACTTGGGCAACGCCCTTGGCCAAATCGGGGCCAACCTTCCCAAGGTGGACGTGATTCTCTCCAACCCGCCCTTCGGCACGGCCAAAGGCGGTGGCGGCCCGACCCGTGACGACCTCACCTACAAAACCAGCAACAAGCAGCTAGCCTTCCTGCAGCATATCTATCGCGGCCTCAAGCCCGGCGGCCGCGCCGCCGTGGTCCTGCCGGACAACGTACTGTTCGAGGCCGGCGTCGGCACCGAGGTACGCCGCGACCTGATGGACAAGTGCAACCTGCACACAATCTTGCGCCTGCCCACCGGCATCTTCTACGCCCAGGGCGTCAAGACCAATGTGCTGTTCTTCCAGAAAGGCAGCACCGCCAACCCACGCCAGGAACAAGGCTGCACCCAGCGCGTATGGGTCTATGACCTGCGCAGCAATATGCCCAGCTTTGGCAAGCGCACGCCCTTTGGCGCGCAACACCTCAAGCCCTTTGAAGAGGCCTACGGTGACGACCCCAACGGCAACAGCCCGCGCGCCGAGAATGTCGAAGGCATCGGCGAACTCAGCCGCTTCCGCGTCTTTACCCGCGAGCAAATCCGCGAGCGCGGCGACTCCCTGGATATCAGCTGGCTAAAAGATGCCGACAGCCTGGATGCCAGCGAGCTGCCCGCACCAGAAGTGCTGGCGGGTGAGGCCATGGCCGAACTGACCGAGGCCCTGCATGAGCTGGAGGAGCTGATGAAGGCGCTGGGGGCAGGGGATGAAGTGGCGGCGCAGAAGCAGTTGATGGCGGAGGTAATGGGATTGGCGGTGGTTAAGGGGAATGGGGATGAGTGAGTTGCCAGTTGGTTGGGCTGAATGCTCGCTGCAAGACCTACTAGGTCCATTAAGTGACGGAAAAATCTTACATCAGGGCTGGAGCCCTCAATGTGAAAGCACTCCCGCCCCTCAGGGTGAGTGGGGCGTACTTAAAACTACCGCAGTCCAAGATGGCTACTTTCTTGAGGAAGAGAACAAAAAACTTCCTGCCGCACTCAGTCCGAAACCAGAGCTAGAAGTAACTGCTGGTGACTTGTTGATGACTTGCGCCGGGCCTCGATCTAGATGCGGAGTTATCTGCCACGTTCCTAAAACTCGCTCAAAGCTGATTTTCTCTGGAAAGATCTACCGTTTTAGACCTAATGCCGAGCATGTTGAGCCAAAATTCCTGACACACCTGCTGCGCACTGCCGAGCTGAAGGAAAAAATCGACGAAATCAAAACCGGGATCAGCGAAAGCGGCATGAACATGACGCGAGAGCGTTTTTTCGCACTGCCTGTACGCTTGGCACCACTCGCAGAACAAACCCGCATCGCCCAAAAACTCGATGAACTGCTGGCCCAGGTCGACACCCTCAAAGCCCGCATCGACGCCATCCCCGCCCTACTCAAACGCTTCCGCCAATCCGTCCTCGCCGCCGCCGTTTCCGGGCGGTTGACGGAGGAATGGCGAAGTAAAAACCCAATTCACGAAGGTGAAATCACAAGTCTACTCAAAGAAGTTGAGCTAGAGCGCTTGAAGGCACTCCAGGCGGATGCGGAACGAGTTGGAAGGCGGAAAAAATATAATCCCCCAGCTCCAGCATTAGCCGAAAAACTCCCTGAAATTCCATCCTCATGGACTTGGGCTAGCGTAGATACCCTAGCCAGCAAAGTGGTTGATGGCGTACATAAAAAACCTGACTACAAAGAGTCAGGAGTTCCATTTATCACAGTTAAAAACCTAACCGCTGGCAATGAAATATCTTTCACAGATACTAAATTTGTGTCGATTGAAGACCACAAGGAGTTCTACAAGCGAGCCAACCCAGAGATGGGTGATATTTTGATCTCAAAGGACGGAACTCTCGGTGTCGTACGACAAATTAAAACCAATACCGAGTTCAGCATCTTCGTTTCTGTGGCACTCGTAAAGCCTGCCTTACGGAGCATGAGTGATTACCTAGAAATCGCATTCAAATCCCCTCAAGTTCAAGCACAAATGGTTGGTGTCGGCTCAGGTCTACAACATATACACCTGACAGACTTGAGACAGGACGCGATACCGCTACCGACAAAACATGAGCAGACCGAAATCGTCCGCCGCGTCGATCAACTCTTCGCCTTCGCCGATCAACTGGAGGCCAAGGTCGCCTCGGCCAAAAGCCGTATCGACCACCTGACCCAAAGCATATTGGCCAAAGCCTTCCGTGGCGAACTGGTGCCGCAAGACCCGAACGACGAACCGGCCAGCGTGCTGTTGGAACGCATCAAAACCCAGCGCGCCGCCGCGCCCAAGGCCAGGCGCGGTAGAAAGGCATCGGCATAAACGCACGATTCACCCGCTAACGCAGGAGCTGCCGCATGAACCCCAAGGACTGGATTGATTTGCTGCAGCGCCTGTTTGCCTGGCTCAGTGAGCGGCGCAACCCGGTACGCCAGCAGGCAGCACGCGTGCTGTCCACCTTTGAAGCCCATGGGGTAAGGCGAGGCACAAACAGGATCAGGGAAGCAGGGACGTGGGTAACAGTGGAACCTAAACCAACGTAAGGCGAGTAGTCCGCCTGACGCCCGGTTGATATGCACTTCAATTATACGTAAGCGGCTAAGCTGGTTTCAGCGGTAAGCCTCTCGGCGGTTGCCAAGCTGTACGACGAGTATCCGCAAGGCTCCGTCCTGGATGTCGCAGATCACCCGGAAGTCTCCTACACGATACCGCCACAAGCCACCCAATGGGCCTGTAAGCGCCTTGCCAGTGGTTCTCGGGTCATCCCGGCTGGATACCCGCTCATCCATAAAGTCAAGAATGCGCTTCGCTGACTGTTTGTCGAGCTTACGCAACTGTGTTTTGGCCGTGTCGGTGTAATCAATCGTCCAAGCCAAGGTCTTTCCTTACGTCCGCAGCAGAGTGAACGGCCTCTGTTTTTTTACGGACACGCTCCAGGACTTCAGCCGCGAGGTAGTAGTCCTCAAGGTCAGCCAGGCCGTTATCGATGATTTCACGCAGATAATACGCCTTGGTACGCCCAGTGCTGGCCGCCAGAAAATCTAAGCGCTGCTCAACTTCGGGTGCCAATCTGATGGAAGTGGCCATGTCTAATAACCCCATGTGATACGTGTATTCACATTATCACAAATCTACGCACTGGCACTCAAGCAAGGGAAGGCACGATGCTTAGCGTACGATTTTTCCGAATTCTGTGGGCTCCCCAAGTATCGCCTGGCCGACGCAGCTAGCTTGTAGCCCAAGAGCTACATCTTTCGGCACTTCACCCGTTTCTGACGCCCAGGGGCTACAAATGACTTCTCTCCACGATGTTTCCGAGATGCTGAAAGAGGCTCGCAGAGGCGCGAAGCTTAGCCAGCAAGCGCTGGCCAGCCGTGCTGGTGTCGCGCGTACCACGGTGGCGCGCATGGAAACACTGGCCAAAGGTGATATGAGCGTGTCGGTGCTGGTTCGGCTGCTCGCAGCAGCTGGCTATGAACTGAAGCTGGTTAAGGCAGGACACCAACGCACGATTGAAGGCATCCTCAACGAGCAGCGGTCAGGGCAAGGAGTAACAGCCATGGCTATTCAAGCGTTTGACGTGTCGGCACATCTGATCGACGCAGAAACCATTCGGGCTTACCTGAGCGCTGCCCTAGAAGACCCTAATCCAGACGCCTTTCTGTTGGCGCTGAGTAACGTGGCTAAGGCTCGCGGCGTGATCCAGCTAGCCGCCGCAGCCGGGGTCGAGCCTGGCTCTCATTGATCGTGCGGCTTCACAGCAGTGGCTTGGGTAGGTCATCGGTCACGGCTAGCCATCCTGGGTCTAGTCCTATTTCGATAGTTCGATTGCTTTCTGGTCGTAATTTTCTCTGACACGGCCGATAGTGGCCATGTCATCGACGGTGAGCGAGCGGGCCAAAAGGATCATCGCATGCCGCTCTTTAATCCATTCGTCGATCTGCTTCTGGTCGGGGGCTTCCCCCTTCTTTTCTGCGTATATGCACGCTGACAAGTGGCTTGCAATGATGTGTAGTGACTGCTTGGCAGAGTCGCATGCAGCCCATTTTTCGGCTTCGGTCATGGTGTGTCTCCCTGTTTTTCTTTGGCTTTAGCGTACGATTTTGTCCGTTTTCTCTATCGTCCCCCCAGTTGAGCAACGTGAACAGTCTGCCGTCTGCGGTACGTGGGTAAATTTCCCAATTTTTTACCCACGTTCTTCCGGTTGTGAGTAAAGAATCAAATTCCGTACCCGTGACATACTGGCGTGACTAGCCGCACGGATAGCCGTCCTCAGTCCATGGACAGTGGACGTACCGCTCACAGCCTCGGTGAGTGCCAAATCAGGTAAAGGTCATCACCCGCTGCGGATTTTCGCCACGCGAAAAATCATGACCATAAAGTCACGCCCTCATTTTCGCGACGCGAAAATCTAGACCAGCGAGGAATATCGCCATGAGCAGCGAGCTGCTGACACCCTATGACCCTGCCAAATACCTGACCGATGATGAGGATATAGCGGTGTTTCTGGCCGACGCGGAAGAAACCGGCGATGCCAGCTATATCGCGCGTGCACGGGAAGTGGCGGAGCGAGCCAAGGCAATGAATCAGACGAGAAACGAAGCCTGCAGCGACAGCGGCTGTGCCGACCTTGATTCTCCCGAAGCCTAGTCATACCGGCCAAAGGACACACAGACAGTGGCCTCGATCAGCCAGGTAGTCGAGGCGCAGCGGATGCAGTTCAATCAGGTGGCCCAAGGCTGCCATGTACCTAGATGAACACGTCGCAGCCGGACTACTTAGCGAACACCAGACGGAAGCATTTCTGCCATCAGTCAAATATCCCGTGGATTTCGTCCAGCGTGGGAATAACTGCGGGCACGACAGTAAGCTCAGCATCGAGAGCAGCCAGCACGCGTGCATAGGCCATCATCCCCACCGAGAGGTCGCCCTTCTCAATAGCGATAACCTTTTGCCGGGTGAGGCAAGCCAGAGAAGCGAGAGCAGCCTGAGTCAGCCCACGATTGAGGCGACGCTGCCGAAGCTGTTGGCCGAGACGATGCGTGATAAGGGAGTAGTCCATGTCATGTTTACGTTACAAGATTAAGCAGATGTAACGTATGCATGACCTCAGCAAAAATCAACACGACGGCTGAAGCTAAAGCCTGAGCGGGTGCTTAGAGCCGAGTGAGCCGAATAGCCGGAATATTCGGCTCACGCAATGAGCCGATTGTCGCCTTCGAATACGTTCGTCCATTTACGCTGACTTTCGGTACTATCCGGTTAACTCAGGATTACCAAGGATAGGAAATGGACTTCTCCCCCATCATCGCCCAGGTCTGGGGCATGTTGGCCTGGTTTATCCCGGCCGCACTGCTGATCGGCCTGCTCAAGTCGCCGTGGGCCAAAGGCCAAACAGGCGAACTCCTGGTGCGGCTGTTTGCCCATTGGCAGCTGGATAAGCAGACCTACCGCCGCCTGCACAACGTCACCCTGAACACGCCCGACGGCACCACGCAGATCGACCACGTATTTCTCTCGCCCTACGGCATCTTCGTGCTGGAAACGAAGAACATTAGCGGTTGGATCTTCGGCAGCGAAAAACAACCACAGTGGACGCAGAAGCTTTACAAACGCACATTCAAATTCCAGAACCCGCTACGGCAGAACTACAAGCACCTCAAAGCCTTGGAAGCGACCCTTGGCGTTGATCCCGCGCACCTGCACTCGGTGATCGCCTTTGTCGGCGGCAGCACCTTCAAAACCGAGGTGCCGGCCAACGTGACCCAGGGCATTGGCTTTATCCGCTATATCAAGTCATTCCAGCAGCAGGTATTCAGCGAGTCTGAAGTCGACGCCATGCTGCACGTTCTGCAAACCGACCGCCGCGCGCCGACGCTCGCCACCCACCGCGAGCACGTGCAAAACCTCAAGCGCCGCAGTGATCCGACAGCCGAGCGGCAATGCCCGAAATGCGGCAGCGAACTGCTGATTCGCACCGTGAAATCAGGCCCGAAAGCGGGGCAACAGTTCTGGGGTTGCTCAGCGTTTCCCAAGTGCCGAACCATGCAGAGCCTTTAGCACGTAGCACTAACCTCAATTCTACGCATGGAGTCGCAATGTCCGTTCCAACCTACGACCAGTTCATTGAACCGATCCTGCGCTACTTGGCCGCTACGCCCGAAGGCGCTACCGCACGTGACGCCCATGAGGCTGCTGCCAATGCACTGAACCTGTCAGAAGCTCAGCGCCAGGAGCTGATTGCCAGTGGCCAGGCCACCTACAAAAACCGTGCAGGCTGGGCACACGACCGGCTCAAGCGTGCAGGCCTTTCCAGCAGCGCCAAGCGTGGATATTGGAAGCTGACTGACGCAGGTATTGCCTATGCAGCCCAGCACCCTGCCCCTCTAAGTGCGGATAAGGTCGAACAGCTCGCCATTGGCTTTATGGACGTGAAGCTCAAGAGCCCGACCGACGCTATCCCCCTCGATGAGCAAGAGCAGTCTGCACCCGCACTCAGTTCAGCCACTGTTAGCCCTGACGATCGCCTGGAGCAAGCTCTACGTGAGCTACGCGAGGCAACGGCTGCAGACCTACTAGATAACCTTGTGCAAGTCAGCCCCAACCGCTTTGAAGTTATCGTGCTGGATGTGCTGCACAGCCTTGGCTACGGGGCTAGTCGCAACGATCTACAGCGCGTCGGCGGCAGCGGCGATGGCGGTATCGATGGAGTGATCTCACTCGACAAGCTCGGTTTGGAAAAGGTCTACGTCCAAGCAAAACGCTGGCAGGGCACGGTTGGGCGGCCAGAACTCCAAGCCTTTTATGGGGCTCTCGCCGGGCAGAAAGCCAAGCGCGGAGTATTTATCACCACATCAGGTTTTACCGCCCAGGCAATCGACTTTTCCCGCTCCGTGGAAGGCATGGTGCTGGTTGATGGCAGTCGCCTGGTCAACCTGATGATGGATCATGAGGTCGGTGTAACGTCGCGCCTGCTAAAGCTGCCGAAGCTTGATAGTGACTACTTTGATGAGGAGTGACTTTGCGAGCAATAGCCCCTCACCTCATCCAGAACTTATCTAGAACCCGAAATCGAATTTATCGGGGAAATAAATAATATGTTTAAGGACGAAAAAATGATCACACTTAGTGAGGGAGAAAAAGCTCTAGGCGAGCTAATTTCTTCTTTGACAACAGACAGTGACATGAATGAAGCCCAAACCAGATTCCATATTATCGACAAAATTTTATTTGACTGCTTAAACTGGGATAGACATACATCGGAAGTAGAAAAATCAGAAGATGGCTTATTTAGTGACTATGAACTTGGGAAACCAAGAGTTGCCATTCTCGAAGCCAAACGAGAGGGTAGAACATTCGAAATACCAGCAGGACTCCCCAAGAATCTTGTTACTGACCTAAAGTCATTAATCCGCATAAGCAACGAAGCATCTGACGCTATAAAGCAAGCACATCAGTACTGCAGCCAGCGCGGAGTACCTCTTGCAATAGTTAGCAACGGCCACCAGTACATAATTTTCTTGGCATCTCGGCAAGATGGCATTTCCATTTTCGATGGGAAAGCCGTTGTCTTTACGAGCCTCGCTCACCTAAAAGAAAATTTTCACATTGCTTGGCAAATTTTTTCGCCAGCGGGCGTTAAAGAAAAAAATATATACAGATATCTCGCATCAGGACAAAGCACAGTACCAAACAAACTTTCATCAAAACTAACAACCTACCCAACCATCCGATATACAAGCGAACTACAATCTACACTACGCCAACTCTCCGAGCTTTTCCTACAAGACATTATTGAATCCAGCGAAATCGAGAAAAGATTTTTTTCTGAATGCTACTGCGAGAGCGGAGCACTATCAAAATATGCACTACTAAGTAAAAATATACTCGAAGCCAGATATGCATCTTTATTTAAAACAGACGAACCAACCCCACACATATCACCAATAAAAGAAAAGAGAGGATTAAATCTCTCACCTGACATCCTATCAGAAGCCATCACTAGAAGACCGATAGTACTGCTCGGCGATGTAGGTGTTGGGAAAACTTCGTTTGTCAAGAACTTGATGTACAACAGCGCCCAAGAAGAATTCAAGAATGCAATCTATATATACATTGACCTTGGTTCAAAAGCAGCACTGACTGACGACTTAAAAACGTACGTGCTAAACGAAATAGAAAGCCAGCTATTAAAAGCTTATGAAATAGATGTTAATTCCTATAAATTCATAAAAGGCATTTACGCTTCGGAAATACATCGTTTTTCATCAGGGCTCTGGGGTGCCAAGCGAGAGAGCGACCCAGCCCTCTATGAAACAAAGCTATTTGAAATGCTGGAAATCGAGACAAAACAAAAAGACCAGCACTTAAAGCGATCAATAAATGCATATTCAAAATCTACTCAACGCCAAATAATTATATCTTTAGATAATGCAGACCAACGTGATTATGATATCCAACAAGGCGCCTTCATCATATCCCAAGAATTAGCCAAAGACTGGAGTGCGACAGTATTCATATCAGTCAGGCCGCAAACCTTTTTCAAATCAAAGAGATCCGGAGCACTTTCCGCCTATCCGCATAAAATTTTTACCATCTCACCACCAAGAATTGACACAGTCATTCAAAAGAGATTGATTTTTGCCCTAGAAATGGCCGAAGGCAACATTCCGATAGAGACTATAAATTATGTAAAAATTAACGCCGGGAACCTAGCAATGTTCCTCAAGGCGTTAGTGTCTTCATTGTCTGAAAACTCTGAGCTTTATGAATTTCTATCTAACATCACGGGAGGAAACATCCGAAGCGCGATTGAGTTCGTGACCGGATTTATTGGCAGCCCAAACATTGACGCAGAGAAGATCATAAGAATCATGGGAGAAGAAGGACGATATAGAATCCCACTTCACGAATTCACTAAGTCAGCACTTTTGGGAGACTACTCCCACTATAACCCAGACACATCCATCGCAATGAATATGTTCGACGTATCTAGCGCTGATACTGGTGAACATTTTCTAGTCCCCATACTCATAGCCTTCCTAAACACACAAGGAAGACATAGGGACAACGACGGGTTCTGCTCATCTTCGACACTGACCGAAGAACTACAAAACCATGGATTTACTGCAGAGCAAATATCCAACGCGCTAAGAAGATGCACAAACAAGAAACTAATCGAAACATCGCAACGTATAACATTCGAAGAAGACGCAAATGGTGCATTAATCGGAGAAATGCCGGACTCATTCAGAATAACCACAATAGGCGCTTATCATCTCAAACGCTGGATCGGGACTTTTACATATCTTGACGCTATGGTTTTCGACACCCCGATTCTTGATCAAGAGATTAATGACCAACTGACAGAAGACGTCAATTCATTAGCGATAGATGTTCGGTACAAAAGAGCATTAACTTTCAAAAACTACCTCGCCACACAATGGACAGCTCTTTCAAACAGGCCAAACTACTGGGACTTCATAGAGGCAGTTAATGAAGCAAGAAAGTCATTTGAAAGTGTCAAAAAAGCGATCGATACAAATGGTCGATAACGTAAGAAATACCCTTTAATTTCGCCTATCCAGACAGTAAAAAGTGTATGCCATCTGCTCGCAGGGGCGATGGCATACATGCGACTTCGCGAGAAAAATGGTAATAGGAGAAAGATTTATTCTTCCTGACGCTTCCGTGAGCCAAGAATTGTCAGCCAAAAGCATGAAGCGCCTAAGATTTGGCAGTTTAGCGGTACAGAAATCAGTACACTGACGGTACAGTGCCCAGCTTTTACAGATTTCCCCAAATTACGCTTAAGCCCATCTACGACGCTACTTTCAGCTAACTGTACCTGCGCTAAGCTACGCCCGATTTCACTGGGCTTGCAGCGTTTCTAGGCAACTCATAATCCTTTGGTCCACGGTTCGAGTCCGTGTGGGCCCACCATATGAAACAACGACTTAGGTCAGCCATCGTGCTGGCCTTTTGTCGTTTATGGGCTCGATAAAAAAATTTGCGTACCGTTTTGCGTACCGCTTCATTTTTGCTGCTACGGAACGCGACGAGCGCCAACACCCTGATGGCATGTGCGATGCGCTCTGCATCCGGAGCAAGACTGCTGATGTAGTAACGGCGCTCCAGGCTGGTCTGGTTGCCCACAGTCCGCTCGGACTCCAGCATCACGAAAGTGCGCAGTCCTGGCCAGCGTTCTGGCTGTGGCAGGCACTGGAGTTGGTCGAAAACATGGCAGCGACGAACCTCCAGCCGGCCATGGTCCTTCTCGACATGCTCGAAGTGCGCATGGGGTACCCGGGCAGGATCGCCGTCCAAAAAGGTGTCAGCGAAGTCATCGATCGCTTCGGCCAGCTTCGGCTGGTTTCCCTTGATGGCCAGCAGATAGTGCGCCCCGCGATCGAGAATGGCCTGTGCAATGTCCGGCTGGGTACCCATGGCATCGATCGTCACGGTGCAGCCCTCAAGCGCCAGTGTGGCCAGCAGCTCAGGAATGGCGGTCTTCTCGTTGGACTTCTGGGAGGTCGCCCTCTGCCCGAGAATCAGTCCTGAATCAACCGCAAAAGCGCTGACCAGGTGCAACGGGGCCGTGTTTTTCTTGCCGGAGCGGCGACTGGTCTTGCCGTCTAGGGCAACCACTTGCGGAGAAAGGGCCGGTAGGATCGCCGCAACCCAACAGCGGAAGGCCTGCTCGAACTCCTCTGGATCGATCAGGCTGAATAGCCGTCCAAAGGTGTCGTGTGAGGGAATGCCGTGGGGTAGTTTCAGAATACGGCGGAACCAGTCCAGCCGCTGCTCAGCCCAGAGTTCGATTTCGATGAAGGTGTCAGCGCCGGCAAGCACGCCGCAGATAGCCACGACCAGTGTTTCGACCAGGTCGTGACGAATCTTGCCCTGCTGACGGGGATCATTGATGGCGACCAGAACATCGGAGATTGGTATGTGATGCGACATTGCAGGGCATCCTGAGTAGAGAGGCGCTCAGGATGCCCGCAGGGAAAGGACTCATTCAAATCGGCAGGCGTTCATGCGATTGCCCTGTCCCAAGGGGCTAACCGGCGAATAATTATTTTATTTCGCATAATTGCGCATAATCCCCCGATTCTCAGGCCAACCTACAGCGCTTGCAGTACCCACACGCACACACCCCACACCTCCAGCTCCTCGCCATCAACATCGCCCGCCCCTCGCAGTCGAACTGCAACCGCTTGACCAGGAACTCAGCACCGACAATCGCCAGCACCACATCCCCTGGCTGGGGGCGCTTTGCCTTGTCCACCACCAGGATATAGCCGTCGAAGATGCCGGCTCCTGTCATAGAGTTGCCAGAGGTGCGGAATAGGAAAACAGAGGATGTAGGCGTGATGCCGGCGAGCTGATCCAGAGATAGATCGGGCTGCTGGTAATCAGCGGCGGGAGACGGGAAGTCGCAAGAATTGCAGTCCGCTTGATGTGCTGCCGGTCGTTAATCCCCCTTCCAGCCCTCTTATCACTCTGTTGCAGTCCCTTCAGCCCCGGGAACGGCTCAGAATCGCCTCTGTGACGATTTCGCTCCCTCTGGGGTATACCGGCTCAAGAATCTTCCAAAACGCGCAGCAAGCGCTTAATTGGCTCCTTCCTGCCGGCTCTCCCCGCAATGTCCCCAGCCAGTCTTGGCAGGATAAGAGATTCCGGCGCGCTCTCACCGTTGAAGACCTGGGCCACCACGCTACGGTGCCGGCCGATGTGGCAGAGGCGTGGTGGCGCCGCCACCCTCACCTGCGCCGACCGCAGCCATCACTCTGATCGCTTTTTAAAAGCTTTTCCCTTGTTTTTTTCTTGTTGTTATCTTGTTTTTAGCTGGCTGGACGCCTAGTGCCACGTGGCCTCCAGAGGGGTGACGACTACAGATTCCGGTATTCACGACTACAGATTCCGGTACTCATGACTAACCTGAGGCTCAAAGGGCGGCTGAGCGCTATGATGCGCTATATATTTGTGGTGTAATTTCCACCACTTAATGGATGAATTTACACCATGTACGCGCGCATAATTCGTCAAAACCTACTCGCAGCCCTGGATGATTCGCCGGTCGTGCTGGTCAACGGCGCCCGCCAGACCGGCAAGAGTACGCTGATCCAAAACCTCGGCCGCGAGGCGACTTACTACACCTTCGACGACCCGGCTGTGCTGGCAGCCGCGCAGGTTGATCCCTTCGGTTTCATCAACGCACTCAAGGGGGCGGTCTGTCTCGATGAGGTGCAGCGTGCTCCTGGGGTGTTCCTAGCGATCAAGGCGGCGGTGGATCGCGACCGTACCCCTGGGCGTTTCCTGCTGACCGGCTCGGCCAATGTGCTGTTGCTGCCGCAGATTGCCGACTCTCTAGCTGGACGTATGGAGGTGCTGAACCTGTGGCCTCTGGCGCAAAGCGAAATCGAGCGTCAGCCCCTTAGCATGATTGATCGACTGTTCAGCGGCCAGATGCCGGATAAGTGCCATTTCGAGCGGCAGGACTTCATCGCGAGGCTGAGTCGTGGAGGCTATCCGGAGGCGCTGAGTCGTTCCGGCGAGCGGCGGCGGGAAGCCTGGTTCGAGAGTTATCTCCATACGATCTTGCAGCGTGACGTTCGCGACCTGGCCCAGATCGAAGGGCTGACGGAGATGCCGCGGCTGATGCAGCTGCTGGGCGCCCGCAGTGGCGGACTGCTCAATGCCGCCGAGCTGTCGCGTTCGACGGGCATTCCGCAGACCACGCTCAAGCGCTATCTGACTCTGCTGGAGACCCTTTTTCTCGTGCGTCAGGTTCCAGCCTGGTCGTCCAATCTCGGCAAACGACTACAGAAATCGCCCAAGCTGTTCGTGACCGACTACGGCTTGATGGCCCACTTGCAGGGCTTGAGCGAAGCCGGCATGGCGGCTGGACTGGGGTTACCGGGGGACTTGGTGGAGGACTTCGTGCATGCCGAGCTGGTCAAGCATCAGAGCTGGTCAGATTTGCGCACGCGGCTGATGCATTACCGTACCTCCACCGGAGTAGAGGTGGACTTCGTGCTGGAGAACCGTCGTGGCGATCTGGTTGGCATCGAGGTCAAGGCAGCGGCCACTATCAGCGGCAAGGACTTCAACGGGCTTCGTCATCTACGCGAGATTACGCCGCAGCAGTTCAAGCGTGGCGTGGTGTTCTACTCGGGCGATCAGGTCGTGCCTTTCGATGAACAACTGGTGGCCGTGCCGCTCGCACTGTTTTGGTCAGTTTGAGCGACACTCGCGGTTATCTGTCTGTGCTGCCGGCTAGTTTGGTAGTTCTCGTTGTATCGGCCTGTGTTGCCTAGTTGCCCATCTGGGCATAACAGCCTCAGAAGACAGCCATCTCTCACGGCGCCTTGGATGTTGGCATCGGTGGGCCTAGGTAGGCACCGCGCAGCGTCATGCGGTCAAAGCTATAGACATGGGCGTGCGGGCTTTCGACGCAGCGACCCACCAGAGGGAGCTTTTGATCTGGTTCTCCGGGCTTGAGCTCGATGTTGCTGCCACAAATGGGCAGTCTGCCGAAAATCGAACCAAGCGCGTCCAGCGATAACTTTCATGCCGAAACATCTCCAACTCGCAGCTAGCCTCTTTGACGGTAGAAACCCAGTGGGGGGCTTTAACTACACAGTCGTCAATGACGCGGAACCAAGGGGCATACACCTCGCGCCAGATAAACACAAAGCCCAGCACTGTCAGGGCCAGGGTAATCAGGCTGCCCATAGTAAGAGGGCCTCCGCGTTGGCTTAGGCTGAGCAGCATGATGCTGAGCAGGACTAGCCATAATGCGCTGCCCAGCAATATCGAGCTCAGAAAGCTGATGCCACGAACGCTGAGGTTGCGCATCTCTCCGTTCCGTAGAAACAGCCGGGCGGCGAGCGAGGGGCGGATGGCCCCATTGCCAGATCGTCGATAAAGCACAGTAGTCGATGGCTCACTCTCAGACTCATAGTCTTTTACTGACGAATCTTCTGAAGCCAGCTCCAGCCAGTAGAGGCTGACATTGCCTCTACCTCCACCCGGTTGATAGCCGAGCTGTAAGCGAGGCACCTGGGTGCCAGGTTGGGCCAGGTGCAGAGCTCGGCGCAGGGTCGCGATGGCTGGCACCCAAGCCTTGGGCTCCATGTCTTGCTCGGAGGCCGTGCCGCAACCTGTCAGCAGCGCACTGGCCTCGAAGCGCAATTTCTCAGTGGCATCAGGACGTGCGAGACCTTCATCAGCCATGAACCGACCTCAGCAAAAATCAACGCAGCGCCTGAAGCTAAAGCCTGAGCGGGTGCTTAGAGCCGAGTGAGCCGAATAGCCGGAATATTCGGCTCACGCAATGAGCCGATTGTCGCCTTCGAATACGTTCGTCCATTTACGCTGACTTTCGGTACTATCCGGTTAACTCAGGATTACCAAGGACAGGAAATGGACTTCTCCCCCATCATCGCTCAGGTCTGGGGCATGCTGGCCTGGTTTATCCCAGCCGCACTGCTGATCGGCCTGCTCAAGTCCCCATGGGCAAAGGGTCATATTGGCGAAATCCTGGTGCGGCTGTTCGCCCATTGGCAGCTGGACAAGCAGACCTACCGCCGCCTGCACAATGTCACGCTGAACACGCCCGACGGCACCACGCAGATCGACCACGTATTCCTCTCGCCTTACGGCATCTTCGTGCTGGAAACGAAGAACATGAGCGGCTGGATCTTCGGCAGTGAGAAGCAGCCACAGTGGACACAGAAGCTCTACAAGCGAACGTTCAAATTCCAGAACCCGCTGCGGCAGAACTACAAACACCTCAAAGCACTGGAAGCCATCCTTGGCGTAAACCCCGAGCACCTGCACTCGGTCATCACCTTTGTCGGCGGCAGCACCTTCAAAACCGAAGTGCCGGCCAACGTCACCCAGGGCATCGGCTTTATCCGCTATATCAAGTCATTCCAGCAGCCGCTATTCAGCGAGCCTGAAGTTGACGCCATGTTGCATGCCCTGCAAACCGGCCGCCGCGCGCCAACCCTCGCCACCCACCGCGAGCATGTACAAAACCTCAAACGCCGTAGCGATCCGACAGCCGAGCGGCAGTGTCCGAAATGTGGGAGTGCGCTGCTGATCCGCACCGTGAAGTCAGGGCCGAAAGCGGGACAGCAGTTTTGGGGATGCTCGGCTTTCCCCAAGTGCCGAACCATGCAAAGCCTTTAACAACCATCAATTGATACGCTGGATGCACATCATGCAATCAACTGCTGGCGATTGCCGTCACCGCGCTCAGCGCTGGAACACACGCAGCAGACGATGGCTACAGCGAAACCTATACCGCCTGCATGGATGAGTCCGGCGGCGTGACGGTGAATATGCTCAATTGCATGGGCAGTGAGACAGAACAGCAAGACGCCCGCCTCAACCAAAATTACAAAGCCGCCATACAAGCGCTAACACCTGCACAGCAAACACTACTGCGGGACGCGCAGCGGCTATGGATCAAATTCCGCGATGCCGATTGCGCCCTACTCGGTAGCTTGACTGGAGGCACCATCGACAGCGTCAACAGCGCTTCGTGCTTTCTTGATATGACCAAGAAACGTGCAGATGACCTCGCCTGGCTCGCCGAGCAAGGTCAATAGCAGCATCACTCAGCACTTGGAGCAACGATGTCCGTCAACGCCTGATCCGCAACACGATCAAGAGAGCCTGCGTAGTGATCGTCCGATTAAAAAGCAAAACCTGACCGTTTCGCGGTACAGAAATCAGTACACTGGCGGTACAGTGCCCAGCTTTTACAGATTTCGCCCAATTACGCTTAAACCGCTCTACGGCGAAGCTTTCAGCTAACTGTACCTGCGCTAAGCTACGCCCGATTTCACTGGGTTTGCAGCGTTTCTAGGCAACTCATAATCCTTGGGTCCACGGTTCGAGTCCGTGTGGGCCCACCACCTTAAAAGCCGCGCACTGCGCGGCTTTTCGTATCTGAAATTGATATCAGCAAGCGCAGCACCGCGCGCAGTCACAGCCGCACATCGAACTTATCCAGCAACAGCTCGGCTGGCAGGTCGGCGCTGACCAGTTGGTTGCGTCCGCGCCGCTTGCCGCTGTACAGGCGACGGTCAGCGGCGCGGTAGAGCTCGGCGGCGCTGCGGCCGTCCACGGGCCAGGTGGCCAGGCCGAAGGTGGCGGACAGCGCGATCTGCTCACCGTCGTACTCAAGCGGCTGTTCGGCGATCTGCTTACGCAGTTTGTCCACCAGCGGGTCGGCGCCAGTGCTGTCGATATGACGTAGCAGCAGGCCGAACTCCTCCCCACCCAGACGACCGAGAAAGTCGGTCACGCGCAGGCGCTGCTGGAGGATCTGACAGATATGCTGCAGCGCCATATCGCCCGCCTCGTGCCCCCACTGATCATTGACCTGCTTGAAGTGATCGACGTCGAGCAGCACCAGTACCAGATGCCCGTTGCTGCGTTCGGCATCCTGGATGCTGCGTTGCAGGGCGTGCTGGAAGCTGCCACGGCTGGCCACGCCGGTCAGTGAATCGGTCTGCGCCAGACGCTCCAGCTCCTCGTAGGCCTGCATGCGCAAGCCATCGTAGATATGCACGAACACCAGGATCAGCACGCCACACAGGGCGGCGTTGCCCAGGTCGATCAGGCCGTGTGCGTCCAGGGTCAGGTGATTGTCGGTGAAGTACAGCAAAAGCCCGGCGCACATGAACAGCGCGGTGAGCAGGAAGGCGCGCTGCTTGCCCAGCAGCAGGTAGGCCAGCAGCGGGATCATGTACAGCCAGACGAACGCCGCCGCTGAGGCGTCCGGCATGACGATGATGTAGAGGATGAAGCAGAAGGTCGGGATCAGGTACAGGTAGATCCACAGGTGCAGATGGCGAGCGCGTTCGATGCGCCAGGCGCCGAACAGCAGCAAGGCGGTGCACAGCACTTCGAGGATGGCGAAGAGGTAGTTGCCGGCCAGGGCCTGCAGCACGGCAAAGCCGCCCAGGGTAAGGCCGGTGGCGAGCAGGATGGTGCGCATCAGCTTGCGCTTGCCCGACTCGCGCAGCCCTTCGCAGTGCCCTGCGCCTACATCCCTGTGATCGTTATAGTTGCCGTCGCCCATTTTATTGCCCAGCGCCGCCGCCCTCAGCGGTACGCAGCTCCCCGCCGCGCACCATCAGGCAACTATAGACGGCCTTGCCTGTTTTACACAGCATAACCCAGCACACGCGGCAGCCACAGGGCGATTTCCGGGAAGATCGCCACCAGCAGCAGGGCACTGGACATCACCACAACGAACAACGCGGCCCAGCCGACGGTTTGTTCCAGGCGTATCTTGGCGACCTCGGCCGTGACCATCAGGTTGATCGCCACCGGTGGGGTGAACTGGCCGATGGCGATGTTCATCGCCAGCAGGATGCCGAACCACACCGGGTTCCAGCCGAAGTGCTGCATCACCGGAATCAGGATCGGCATCAGGATCAGGTAGATCGAGATGGCGTCGAGCAACATACCAGCCAGCAGCACCGCGAGCATCACCAGCGCCAGCAACACCCAGCCGTTGTCCGACAGCGAGATCAGCCATTCGGCCAGGTGGCGGAAGGTGCCGAGCATGGTGCCGGCCCAGGCGAAGATGCCGGCCAGGGCGATGATCAGCATGACCACGCCGGAGATCACCCCGGCCTCGCCACACAGGCGCCAGAGGCTGCGCCAGTCCAGCTCGCGGGTAACGAACAGGCCGATCAGCACGCCGTAGGTCACGCCGACCACGGCGGCTTCAGTGGGCGTGAACAGGCCGCTGCGCAGGCCGCCGAGAATCAGCACCGGGGCAAACAGCGCCGGCAGCGCCTGCTTGAAGCTCTCGCCCAGCGGCGGACGCTCGCCCTGCTCCGGCGACTCCCAGCCGTAGTGGCGCGACAGCAACCAGGCCGGCAGCAGCAATACCAGGCCGGCGAGAATGCCGGGGAACAGGCCGGCGGCGAACAGCGCGCGCAGGTCCACGCCCGGCACCACGATGGAGTAGAGAATCAGCGCGATCGACGGCGGAATCAGGATGGCGGTCGAGGCCGAGGCGGCGATCAGCGTGGCCGAGAACGGCTTGGGATAACCCGCCTTGGTCATGCTCGGCAGCATCACCATGGCCACGGCGGCGGCATCGGCCGGGCCGGAACCGCTCATGCCACCCATGATCAGGCACACCAGCACCGCGACCATGGCCAGGCCGCCATGACGCGGGCCGATCACCGCCTGGGCGAAGCGCACCAGCCGCAGCGCCACACCGGCTTTCTCGAACACCAGGCCGGTGAGGATGAACAGCGGAATGGCGATCAGCGGGTACTTGGCCACGCCGTTGTAGGTGTTGGTGCCGAGGGTGGCGAGCATGTCCGGCGACAGCCCGGCGATGATACCGATGGCGCCGGACAGGCCGAGGGCGAAGGCCACCGGCACACCGAGTGCCAGCAGCACGGCGAAACTGAGGATCAGCCAGAGATCAGGGCTCATCACTGATTCTCCCGCGCAGGCGATCGACGGTCATCTGGGTCAGGCGCACGAACAGCAGCAGCGCCAGGATCGGCAGCCAGATCACGTACCACCAGTTGGGCAGCCCGAGGCCGGGCGACTCGGAATCCCACTGGAATTCCTCCCAGGCGAACTGACCACCGAACCAGCACACCAGCCCCAGCACCAGCACGCTGGCCAGCCACTGCAACAGGATCAGCGGCGTGCGCAGGCGCGGGAACAGGCGCTCGAGCAGGCCGATACGAATGTGTCGGTTACTGCGCATGGCCACCGAAGCACCGGCGAAGGTGAGGATGACCAGCAGGAACACCGAGATTTCCTCGGTGAAGGCAAAGGATGCATCGGTGAAATAACGCACCACGACGTTGGCCAGGCTGATCAGGCTGATGATCACCAGGGCCAGGGTGGCGAGCACGCGCTCCAGCGGCGCGTCGATTGGCTTGCTCATAAGAACCTCGAATGACCGGAGCAATGCGCTCGTGAAGTGGCGCCCCCTGCCCTCTCCCCCGGCCCCTCTCCCGCAAGCGGGAGAGGGGAGCAGAGCAGACTAAGGGAGCTTCCGGTCAGATAAAACGAATCAGGGCTGGGCCACGGCCTTGCGCGCGGCGCCCATCAGCGCATCGCCGATACGCGGTGCCCACTTCTCATGCACGCTGGCGGTGGCTTCGACGAAGGCCGCGCGCTCGGCGTCGCTCAGTTCGATCACTTCCACGCCGCGCTCACGCACGTCGGCCAGGCGTTGGGCCTGAGCACCACGCGACAGCTCGATCTCCCACTTGCCGGCGTCGATGGCAGCCTGGCTGAGCAGCTCGCGATCTTCCTCGGGCAGGGATTTCCATACGCGCTGGTTGACGGCGAACACCAGCGGATCGGCCATGTAGTCCCACAGGGTCAGGTACTTCTGGCCCACTTGGTCGACACGCGCCACGTCGAAGACCGACAGCGGGTTTTCCTGGCCGTCCACCGCGCCGGTGGTCAGTGCCGGCTTGGCGTCGGCCCAGCTCATTTGCGTGGGGTTGGCGCCGAGGGCGGTGAAGGTGTCCTGGAACAGCGGCGAACCGACCACGCGTATCTTCAGGCCCGCCAGATCGGCAGGGCTGCGCACCGGCTTGGCCGAGTTGGACAGCTGGCGAAAACCGTTCTCGCCCCAGGCCAGCGGCACGATGCCGCGCTGCTCGATGGCGGCGAAGGCCAGCTTGCCGGCTTCACCATGGGTGATGGCGTCGAGGTCGGCGTCGTTCTTCATCAGAAACGGCAGGGAGAACAGGTTGAGCTCCGGCACCTGCGGCGACCAGTTGATGGTCGAACCCACGGCCATGTCGATCAGGCCCGAGCGCATGGCGGAGAATTCCTTGGTCTGGTCGCCGGCGACCAGTTGCGCGTTGGGGTAGACGCGCAGGGTGATGCGCCCCTCGGAGCGCTCGTTGACCAGGTCGGCCCACTTCTGCGCGGCCTGGCCCCAGGGGAAGGCGTCCGACAGTACGGTGGAAACGGAGTATTCACGCGCCTGCGCGGTGGCGCACAGGGCGGTCAGCGCAGCGCCGGCGGCGAGCGCGGAGAAGAGTCGCTTGAGTTTCATCGGGGCGTCCTTGTATGGATCTTGGTCATTGTCGTTGTGGCACCGGCAAAGCGGTGCGGATCCAGCGGCGAGCGGATGGCTCGCCTGGCGCGCCTGGTCGGCACGCGAAAGGGACACGGCAGGTGTCACGGCTGCCGGGCAGGCCTTGTGGGCGATCGGCAGGTGCCGGCGGGTTACGCGCGGCCGCCCAACTATTCCAGAAGCGCGCAGCGAATGCCATTGTCTGATGACTGTTGACGTTGCCCGGCCTGATCGGCGCTGCCCATAATCACCGGCATCTCATTTTCGGACACTCCCCATGGCCATTTCCCGCGACGACCTCGACCAGCACGGCCTGATCATCGGCGTGTCGCCCGAACGCTTTCGCGCGGTGGCCATGCCGCTGCTGTTCGATCACCTCGATGCGCAGTGCGAGGGCACCATCGCGGTCAACCGCCAGGCGCGCATCGTCTGGATCAACGACAAGTACGCGCAGAAGGTCGGCATCGCCGATGCGCGCACGGCGCTGGGCAAGGAAATCGAGGAGGTGCTGGCGGCCAGCCGCCTGCGCGAGGTGGTGGAAAGCGGCCAGCCGAGCATGCTCGACCTGATGGCCTTCGGCAGCGAGCACTTCGTGGTGACCCACATACCGCTGCGCGACGAGGACGGCACCCTGGTCGGCGCGCTGGGCTTCGTGCTGTTCGACCGCGCCCGCCATCTCAAGCCGCTGATGGCCAAGTACGCCAGCCTGCAGACGCAACTGCTCGCCACCCAGCACGAGCTGGCCAAGGCGCGCCGTGCGCGCTACACCGTCGCCGGATTCATCGGCGCCAGCAGCGCGGCCAGTGAGGTAAAGCGCCAGGCCCGCCGTGCTGCGCAGTTCGATGCGACGGTGCTGATCCGCGGCGAGACCGGCACCGGCAAGGAGCTGCTGGCGCAAGGCATCCACAACCTGTCGGCGCGCGCCAACGGGCCATTCGTCGCGGTCAACGTCGCGGCGATTCCGGAAACCCTGGTGGAGGCCGAGCTGTTCGGCACGGCACCCGGCGCCTTTACCGGCGCCGACCGCAAGGCGCGCATCGGCAAGTTCGAAGTGGCCAACGGCGGCACGCTGTTTCTCGATGAAATCGGCGACCTGCCGCTGCCGTTGCAGGCCAAGCTGCTGCGCGTGTTGCAGGAACAGGAGGTGGAGCCGCTCGGCTCCAACCAGGTCAAGCCGCTCAACGTGCGGGTGATCGCGGCGACCCATATCGACCTGGAAGCCAAGGTGGCCGCCGGGCAGTTCCGCGATGATCTCTACTACCGCCTCAACGTGCTGGCCCTGCGCGTGCCGCCACTGCGCGAACGTGCCAGCGACATTCCCGCGCTGATCGAACACCTGCTCGATGACCTGGCCAACCGCTCTGGCCTGGCGCCCATGGAGCTGACGGACGATGCCCTCGCCCTGCTCTGCGCGCAGCCGTGGAAGGGCAACGTGCGTGAGCTGCGTAACCTGCTGGAGCGGGCGCAGTTGGCGGCCGATGGGCGACTGGATGGCGAAGTTTTACGTGGTTTGCTGGTCGATCCGGTTGCTCCGAGTGCGCCGATACCCGCCGCGCCAGTGATGATGAGCTCGACGCAGACCCTGGCCGAACAGTTGGTGCAGGCCGAGCGCCTGGCGTTGCAGGCGGCACTGGCGGCAACCGATCGCAATCGCCAATTGGCCGCCGAGCGCCTGGGCATTTCCCGCGCCGGGTTCTACGCCAAGCTGGCGCAGCATGGGCTGGGACGCAGGGGTGAGCACCTCACCCTGTAAGAGCCGGCTTGCCAGCGATGCGCCACCCGCAACACTTCCCCACAACAGTCGCGGCTAAAGCCCCTCCCACAAAAAGCGTGGCAAGCCGCAATTACGTAGCCCAATGAAATCCGGGAAGTTCGCATAGGCGCGCCCCGGATTACATTGGGCTACGCCGGTTAGAGCGTAGGGTGGACCACGCCTCACCGGTCCACCATGGGTAGCTGGCGCGAATACCCCAGGTGGAAATAAACAGCGATTTCCACCCTAGGTCCGTTCACCCAGCCTATGCCGCGCGGCATACAGGCAGATCATCTCCATCGCCAGGGTGGCGCCGGCCAGGGCGGTGACCTCGGCGTTGTCGTAGGGCGGCGCTACTTCGACCACGTCCATGCCGACCAGGTTGATCCCGCGCAAACCGCGCAGTATCTCCAGCGCCTGATGGCTGCAAAGGCCGCCGCACACCGGTGTGCCGGTGCCGGGGGCGAAGGCCGGGTCGAGGCAGTCGATGTCGAAGGTCAGGTACACCGGATGCTCGCCCACCCGCGCGCGGATGCGCTCGGCGATCTGCTCCGGGATGCTGCGGTGCACCTCGCGGGCATCGAGCACCTGAAAGCCCATTACGTCGTCGTTGGTGGTGCGCAAGCCGACCTGCACCGAGCGCGCCGGGTCAACCAGGCCTCCACGCGCGGCGTGGTAGAACATGGTGCCGTGATCGATGCGTTTGCCCTCCTCGTCCGGCCAGGTGTCGCTGTGCGCGTCAAAGTGGATCAGCGCCAGCGTGCCGTGCTTTTCGCATGCGCCTTGAGCAGCGGATAGCTGATGAAGTGGTCGCCGCCCAGGGTCAGCAGCGCGCTGCCGGCTTCGAGAATGCGCGTGGCGTGCGCCTCGATCAGCGCCGGGGTGTCCTGCGGCGTGCCGTGGTCGAAATGGCAGTCGCCGTAGTCGACGCAGGCGAGCAGGTCGAAGGGATCGAACTCCCAGGGAAAATGCCGCGCCCAGGCCGACTGGGTCGACGCGGCGCGGATCGCCCGTGGGCCGAAGCGGCTGCCGGGCCGGTTGCTGGTGGCGGTGTCGAAGGGCACGCCGCTGATGGCCAGGTCCACGCCGGTCAGGTCACGACTGTAGCGCCGGCGCATGAAGCTGGTGATGCCGGCGTAGGTGGGCTCGGCGGCGGTTCCGTAGAGGCTGGCGCGGGTGATGGCCTGGTCGTTGTCGAAGGCTTGGTCCATGGTCGAATACTCATTTCGGTGATGTTCGCGAGCAGAGCTCGCTCCTACAGACTCAGTACTGGCTGCGGAAGTCTGTCCACAGGCGCGTGCGCTGACGCTGCTCGCGCAGGCTCAGCACTTCTTCGGCGAACAGGCGCGCACGCACGGCTTCGGGCGGGTAGATATCCGGGTCACCGCTCACCGCCTCGTCCAGCAGGGGCGTGGCGGCGCGGTTGGCGTTGGCGAAGAACAGCTCGTTGGTCAGCTCGGCGATGGCCTCGGGCTGCAGCATGAAGTCGATGAACGCACGGGCGTTGCCCGGATGCGGCGCGTCGGCGGGAATGGCCATGATGTCGAACCAGATCAGCGTGCCTTCGCGCGGAATGCGGTAGAGCACCTCGAACGGCTGCTCGGCCTCGGCAGCGCGCGCAGCGGCCATGCCGGCGTCACCGGTGTAGGTCAGCGCCAGGCAGGTCTCGCCCTTGGCCAGGTCGTCGATCTGCCGGGCATTGCCGATGTAGCGCAGGTTCGGTTGCAGCACCGCGAGCAGGTGCTGGCCGCCACGCGCAAGCTGTTTGCCGCCATCGAGACCTTCAAGGGCGAGGCCCAGGGCATGGCCGACAAGCTACTCGGCGAACTGCGCATCGGCCTGTCCGAAGCATTGTCGGACGAGGTGCTGCAGCGCATCGGCGAGGCCATCGGGCGTTTTCGCCGGCGCAACCAGGCGGTGCAGATCGAGTTGCTCAGCGCCATGCCCGCCGAGCTGGAACGGCGCCTGCTGCAGGACCAGCTACAACTGGCCATCGGCTATTTTTCCGGCAGCCAGACGGCGCTGGACTACCAGCCGCTGTTCGACGAGCGCCAGCGCCTGTACTGCGGCCGCCAGCACCCGCTGTTCGACCGGGAGACGCCGAGCGCCGCTGACCTGCAGGCCTGCGACCGCGTGGTGCATCCCTATCGCTTCATCGCAGCCGACGAACCCTGGCAAGGCGGCAGCAGCAGCGCGCGCTGCGAACAGGTCGAAGGTAGCCTGGCGTTCATCCTCTCCGGTGCTCACCTGGGCTATCTGCCCGAGCACATCGCCCAGCCCTGGGTAGAGCGTGGCGGCTTGCGCGCGCTGCCCGGCAAGTGGGATTTCACCGTGCAGTTTCGTCTGGCCAACCATCGCGGCCATCCCGCCAGCGAGGCGCAGAAGGCCTTCGCCGACGATCTGCTGGACGCGTTCGGCGAGTGACGAGGCGCGTGCCCTGCACCTGCTGAAACATCCAGGGTCTATAGTGGTTGTTCCTTCCTCACCACACCCTCTGGAGTACACATGAGCAAGACTTACAACGTCGCCGTACTGGTCGGCAGCCTGCGCAAAGCCTCCATCAATCGCAAACTGGCCCTGGCGCTGGCCGACCTGGCGCCGGCCTCGCTGAATCTGGAAATCCTCGAGATCGGCGACCTGCCGCTGTACAACGAAGACGCCGACGGCGATACCGCTCCGGCCTCCTATGCGCCGTTTCGCAGCAAGCTCAAGGCGGCCGATGCGGTGCTGTTCATTACCCCCGAATACAACCGCTCGATCCCGGCGCCGATGAAGAACGCCATCGATGTCGGCTCGCGTCCGTATGGCCAGAGCGGCTTCAGCGGTAAACCAGGCGCCGTGCTCAGCGCCTCGCCGGGTGCCGTTGGTGGCTTTGGTGCCAACCATCACCTGCGCCAGTGCCTGGTGTTCCTCGACGTGCATGTGCTGCAGCAGCCGGAGGCTTATCTCGGTGGCGCCGGCAACTTCTTCGACGAGAACGGCGTACTCAGCGACGGCATCAAGCCGTTCCTGCAGAAGTTCATCGACGCCTATGCCGCCTGGGTAGCCAAGCAGGCCTGATACCTCACGCCGCCCGCTGGGCGGCGCTCCACTATGCCGATATGCCCTCATCTGCGGCCTGAATGACACTGGCGGCTAGACCGACCGGTCTACATAATCCACGCCATGACCAAGACCACTCGCGACAAACTGATCGACACCATGATCGATGCCCTGCAACGCAAGGGTCTGCATGGCGTTGGTTTGAACGAACTGCTGGCTGCCGCCGATGCGCCCAAGGGCAGCCTTTATCACCACTTCCCGAACGGCAAGACCGAACTGGCCGTGGCCGCCATCGAGCGTGTCGGCCAGCGCGCCGAGCAGGCGTTCGCTGCGCTCTTCGAGCGTCAGTCCGATCCACTCGATGCGCTGACTATCTGGCTACAGGGCGCGCTTGGCCAGTTGCAGGAAAGCGCCTTCGAGCGCGGCTGCCCGCTGGCCACCGTGGCCCTGGAAAGCGCTCCGCAAGATCATGAAATTCGTGCAGCCCTGGCCAATGCCTTCGCCGCCATTCGCCAGGCACTGCAGCAGCAGTTGCAACGTCACGGTTACCCACAGCCAGAAGGGCTCGCTGCCCTGTTCGTCGCGCTCTACGAAGGCGGTCTGCTGCAAGCACGTGTCGCCGGCAGCAGCGAGCCGCTGAAACAGGCCGTCGCCACCCTGCTCCACCTGACCCGCCAGCACCGCACGGAGTCCCCGCCAGCATGAACACAGCCATCCGCCGCGAAACCCTGCCCCTGCTCGCCCTCGACGATTATCAACTGACCGCCACGCACTATCACGCCGAGCGCCCCCAGGCGCAGTTGCTGATCGCCGGCGCCACCGGGGTGCCGCAAGGTTTCTATCGCCGTTTTGCCGAACACGCCGCCAGCCGTGGTTTCAACACCATGACCCTGGACTACCGCGGCATCGGACAATCCAAGCCAGACAGCCTGCGTGGATTCGAGATGGAGTATCTGGACTGGGCCCATCTCGACCTGGCCGCCGCGGTGGATCAACACCGGCACGCCGAGCGCCCACTGTTCATGATCGGCCATTCGTTCGGCGGTCACGCCTTTGGCCTGCTGCCCAACCATGATCAGGTCGCCGGCTTCTACACCTTCGGTACCGGTGCCGGTTGGCACGGCTGGATGCCCAGGGCCGAGCAGGTGCGCGTACTAGCCATGTGGCGCCTGATCGGCCCGCTGATGACGCGCTACAAGGGCTACCTGGCCTGGAGCAAACTGGGCATGGGCGAGGATCTGCCGCTGGGTGTGTACCGTCAGTGGAAACGCTGGTGCCGCTTCCCGCGTTACTTCTTCGACGATCCGCAGATGCCGGGGCTGGCCGAGCGCTTCGCCCAGGTGAACACGCCGATGGTGGCGCTCAACAGTCTGGACGATCTTTGGGCACCGCCGGCCTCGCGCGATGCCTTCATGGCCGCCTATGTGAATGCGCCCTATCAGGCGCGCACGCTCGACTCGCAGGCAGAGGGCCTGGGCGCTATCGGTCATATGGGGTATTTCCGCCCTGCGGCGCAGCGTCTGTGGGACGAGACGCTGGATTGGTTCGAGCAATTGCGCATCGAACAACGAGCAGCTTGAGCAGGCCGCTGAAATCTCTAGACCAGAAAAAAGAAAACCCCGCGATTGCGGGGCCTTGCAGACTGTTGTCCTGACATCCTTGATCTGCTCACCATCCTGGCGGCTGTCCAGCGTGTCCCTGTTCGTCTAGGCGCTTCCTGCGCTGAATCCATGTGCAGCAGAGTACGCCCGTACCTGATCGACCGACAGTGGCGAAAATCGTGACATCGTGTAAGCCATGGCTTACACGAGTTCTCCCTCTGTCAGCCGTCTGACTTTGCCCGGGCCACTCCAGGTTGGGAGAAAGCATTTGGCCATGTTTTTTGTGACGTACGTCTTGCTAGACTGCATCTTGTCCTACAAAAACAACAGACTCCGACAACGGCAGTCACTGGGGCTAGAGTATGCGCGCAGTCACCTTGCTTCTTGGTTGCCTGGCAACCTGCATCAGCAGCTTCTCCCTGGCCAATGGCCAGACCCAACTGGGCGACGTCAAACAGGCCATCGATCAGGCGTTCTGGCAGGCTCTTTACGGTAATGGCGGCACGACTCTCTATTGCGGCCAGACCTTCGCCCGTGAAAGCGGCACCCTCACTGCCAGCCCTATCTACAGCAGCAAGCAGCTCAAGAGCGCGATGCGCTGCGTCACCGACCGCCAATGCACCATCATGAACCCGCGCTATCCGTACATCGCCGCCGACCTGCACAACTACTACCCGGCGCTGACCCGCGTGGAGCTAGCGCGACGCAATGCCCAGTTCGCCGAACTGGCCGATGATGTACCGAGCAAGTTCGCCGATATCGGCTGCGACCTGAAAACCAGCTTCCAGCTGGTAGAGCCGCGTGACGAAGCCAAGGGCAATATCGCCCGGGCAATCTTCTACATGCACATCGAATACGGTTTGCCCATCGTCGGCCTGGTGCCAATGTACAAGGCCTGGCACCGCATGGACCCGCCGGATGCCGAAGAAAAGGCACGCAACGACAAGATCGAGGTACTGCAGGGCACGCGCAATCGCTTTATCGACGATCCTGCGCTAGTGGATCAGCTGATCAGCGACTGACCCCGAACGCAGTGGCAGGGGCTTTAGCCGCGACGGGAGACGGCCCTGGATCGCCGGCAAGCCGGCTCCTACGGATGTGCGGAAAGCCTAGCCTCTGCGTTTGTGCAGCGAGCGCAGTTTGTAGCGGTCACCGGGATGGATCAGCCGTGCATAGCTGATCAGGTGATCGTCCGACCAGGTGCGACGGATCACGCTCAGGCAGGGCATGGCCGGGTCGATCTGCAGCAGCTCGGCCGTGCGCGCATCCACCAGCATCGCTTCAACCACATGCTCGACATCCGAGATCGGGCAACTGGCGACCAGCACCTCGTTGGGGGTGACCTGGGTGAAGTCGCTCTGCAGGTAATGCGGCACCCAGCGCGGGTTGACGAAGCGGTCCTCGAGCTGGATCGGCAGACCGTCCTGCAGGTGCACGAGGATGCTGTGAAACACCTCGGCGCCCAGGCGCAGCCCCAGACGCAGGGCCACTTCGTCATCGGCGGCGATGGCCTCGCAGCGCACCACTGCGTTGCTGTAGGCATGGCCGCGGCCGCGCACTTCGCTGGCGATGTTCATCACCTCGTGCAGAGGCGACTCGGCCTTGCGGTCAGTGACGAAGGTGCCGAGCCCGGCCTGACGCACCAGATAACCCTTCTGCACCAGATTCTGGATCGCCTTGTTGGCGGTCATGCGGCTGACGCCGAAGTCGCGCGCCAGCTGTTCCTCGGGTGGAATCTGATGATTGACCGGATAGGCGCCGCCGTGAATGCGCTCGAGGAGAAAATCCTCGATGGCCTTGTAGCGCGGGGTGGGACTGGTCACGGCTGCTCCTTGGAAATGCCCGGTGCGCGGATAATACATCAGCCATACGAGTGATCTCGTAGGAGCCCCGCGTCGGGGCGAAAGCGGTCGCGGCCACTGCGCAAGACCTGCGGCGTAACCAGCATTCGCCGCGGGGCGCGGCTCCTACACAAAGACCGTAGCCCGGATGAAATCCGGGGCCTCATATCAAAGCCCCGGATTGCATCCGTATATGGACTCCTCCCGTTTTGCCAGTGAAATAATCTGCCTCTGAACCTAGGTACGACTGCTTCCGTATATTCGACTTCTGATAAGGCGTTAGCCTTGAGCCATGATGAA
>NZ_NIUB01000019.1 GCF_002197815.1 Pseudomonas oleovorans subsp. oleovorans | reverse complement strand
GGTCTGGGCGCTTAGCTACCGCAGGCGACACATCAACGGAACCAAGCTCGCTGATGCTGTTTGTCAGTAGGCAGGAACCGCCGTATACGGAACCGTACGTACGGTGGTGTGGGAGGACGGCGGGGGTGACCCCGCCTCCTACCCGATTCAGCGCGCAGAAGGTCAAGCTGTAGCGCTTAACTGACTGGCATTAGGCAAGCCCCGGTCTTTTTCATTGTGCCTCTGGCCTGTGCGCGGTGCGCTCCGCTAGCGATAGGCCTGAGCGATGCCCCGGCGCTCTTCCAGGCATTCGGCCGCACCCAGCTCGAACTCCCGGCAGATCAGTGGGCGCACCTCGTAGATGGTGCAGCGCATGCTGTTGCGGTCCAGCGCTGCGCACCAGTTGTCGTCCAGGCGACGCATCACTTCGCTGCCCCACTGGTCGGTATCGATCAAATGCTGCGGCACGTCGTTATCGCCGAACAGCATCACTTCCAGCTGGCAGCAGCAAGCCGCGCAAGTGCTGCAACTGATCTCGGGTTCGGTTGGCAGTTGGGTATGGGGGATGGTCTGGCTCATGGCGCGGCAGTGTACGCCATGCAGTGGATACGCGGGGCTTTTCGTAGGAGCCCCGCCTCGGGGCGAAGCGTTTTGGGGCCGCGCCGCCTGGTTCGCGGCGCGGCGCCGCTCCTACGCATGCGGGCATTTGTGCTTTTCGTAGGAGCCCCGCCTCGGGGCGAAGCGTTTTGGGGCCGCGCCGCCTGGTTCGCGGCGGGGCGCCGCTCCTACACATGCGGGCATTTGTGCTTTTCGTAGGAGCCCCGCCCCGGGGCGAAGCTTTTCGAACCCGAGCCGAAGTGGTTTGCGGCGAGGCGCCGCTCCTACGGAGGCTATCGGCTAGGCCGAGCGGCGGCTGCGCAGGCTCTGCTCGTATTGCGCACGATAGAGTTTGGCGAAGCCGTGCAGCACCGGCATCACCATGGCCCAGACCAGCGCCAGAATGGCCAGGGTTGGCCAGGTACCCAGTGGCAGGGTGACGCCGGCGATCTTGGCGCCGCCGTAGTAGGACAGCGGTGCGGCAACCGCGCCGAGCAGGCTGGCTCGCCACCAGGGCTGGGCAGTCCAGGCCAGACAGTGATTGAGCGTGCTGGCCAGTAGCAGCCAGAGCAGGGCCAGCCACAGGGGGATCAGCTGGCGCTCCTCGCCGAAATCGAATACGCCGAGGTTGAGCAGAAAACTGTCCAGCGCGCTGCCGGCGAGAAACACGCTGAGCAGCAGCTTGCCTTCGGCCGCCCAACTGCTGACCCACAGCAGGTGCACGCCAATGATCACTGCCACCACCAGCAGCCAGGGGCTGTCGCCAGCAAAGACGCAGACCAGCCAGCCGAGCTGGAACAGGAGGGCATTGGCGATCAGCTTAGGCATCGAAGTTTCCTAACAGAGGCGCAGGGCGTGCGGCCGGTTTGGCCAGCAGCAATTGCGCGGTGCCAATGGTGCGTTCGAGGAAGCCGCCTTCGCAATAGCAGAGGTAGAACTCCCACAGGCGATAGAAGTAATCGTCGTAGCCCAACTGCTCCAGGCGCTGCCGCGCGTGACGCAGGTTGTCGTGCCACAGACGCAGGGTACGCGCGTAGTGCAGGCCGAAATCTTCCATGTGATGCAGGTTGAAGTCGGTATGCCGGGTGACCACGTCGAGCATCTTCTGCACCGAGGGCAGGGCGCCGCCGGGGAAGATGTAGCGCTGGATGAAGTCCACCGACTTGCAGGCCTGCTCGTAGCGTTGATCACGGATGGTGATGGCCTGTAGCAGCATCAGCCCGTCGGGCTTGAGCAGGCGCGCGCACTGCTCGAAGTAGGTGGGCAGGAAGCGATGGCCGACGGCCTCGATCATCTCGATGGAGACCAGCTTGTCGTACTGGCCATCGAGGTCGCGGTAGTCCTCCAGCAGCAGGGTGACGCGATCCTCCAGGCCCAGCTCGCGAATGCGTCGCTCGGTATGGGCGTGCTGCTCGCGCGACAAGGTGGTGGTGGTCACCCGGCAGCCGTAATGAGTAGCGGCATAGATGGCCATGCTGCCCCAGCCGGTACCGATCTCCAGCAAGTGGTCCGTAGGCTGCAGTGCAAGTTTCTGGCAGATGCGTTCGAGCTTGTTGAGCTGCGCCTGCTCCAGGCTGTCGTCCTCGTTCGCGAACATGGCTGCCGAATACATCATGGTCGGGTCGAGGAATTGTTCGAACAGGTCATTGCCCAGGTCGTAGTGCGCGGCGATATTGCGGCGCGAGCCCTTGCGGGTGTTGCGATTGAGCCAGTGCAGGCCCTGGATCAACGGCCGGCCGAGGCGCGCCAGGCCACCCTCCATGGCGTCCAGCACGTCGAGGTTGGCGACGAAGATGCGAATCACCGCAGTCAGGTCCGGCGTGCTCCAGTAGCCATGTATGTAGGCTTCGCCCGAGCCGATCGAGCCATTGCCCGCCACCAGACCCCAGACCGCAGGGTCATGCACGGTGATTTCGGCGCGCAGATGAGCCTGGGGGTTACCGAAGTGCAGGCTGTCACCCGCCTCATGAATTACCAGCAGACCGTGGTGCAGGTTCTGCAGCTGGCGCATCACGGCGCGCCGCAACAGACCGGCGCCAATGCCGTTGCCACTGCGTACCAGGCTTCTTGTTGCGGTCAGGCTAGAGCTCTTCATGGGGCATGTCCTTCGCTTGCGGGCGGGCTACACGGAAGCTGCCTTCCGCGGGCTTGTGGTCGAAAATCGGGATGCGCTTGAACAGCAGGCGCATCGCCTGCCAGTAGATGGCGGCCAGGGTTTTGCCGGTCATCCAGGGGGAACTCAGCAGATAGCGGTGCAGGCTGGCGCGGTCGAGAGCTTCGCGGTGCAGGCTGAGGCTGGCATCGAACATCTTGGTATCGGCTTGCCAGTCGGCCATGTGCACGCCAAGGCGTTCGCCGACGGCGCTGAAACTCATGCGGTATTGCAGCTCGCGCGGCAGGAAAGGCGAGACGTGAAAGGCCTTGTCCACGCTGACTTGATGGCGGCCTTCACCCTCTGCCGGCAGCACGTAGTGATAACGCTCACGCCACGGCGTATTGCTGACTTCACAGAGAATCGCCATCAGTCGCTGGTCGGCGTCATGGCAGTAAAAGATGCTCACTGGATTGAACGCCAGGCCCCAGCTGCGCGGCTGCGTCAGCACGCAGATGCGACCTTGCGGGCGTGTGCCCAGTGCCTGCTCCACGCGATCGCGCACCGCCTCATGCAGGGGCACGCCCTGGCGGGTGGACTCGGGCAGGTAGTCGCTCTCGCGAAAGGCGAATGGCGCCCAGCGGCCGGAACCGGCCAGCTTTGACAGGGCGAACAGCTGCGCCTGCTCACTCAGGTCGAGGTACAGCAGACCCATGCGATAGCGAAAGGCATGGGCGCGCGGGGCGAAGCGGCGATGCTGCACCCAGCCGCTGTACAGGGCGCTGTGCATCAGAGCGTCTCTCCGAAGGCACGCGCTACGCGCAGTGCGCTGACCACGCCATCTTCATGAAAACCGTTGGCCCAGTAGGCGCCGCAATAGTAGGTGTGCTGCGCGCCGAGCAGCTCTTCCCAGCGCGCTTGCGCCGCCGTGCCGGCCAGGCTGTACTGCGGGTGGGCGTACTGGAAGCGTGCGAGGATCTTGCTCGGGTCGATGGCGGCCGTCTGGTTGAGGCTGACGCAGAAGGTGGTGTCGCTGTCGATGCCCTGCAGGATGTTCATGTCGTAGGTCACCGCCGCCATCTGTTCACGCGGCCCGCCCAGGCGATAGTTCCAGCTGGCCCAGGCCAGCTTGCGCTTGGGCAGCAGGCGCGTGTCGGTGTGCAGCACCACGTCGTTGTTGGCGTAGGGCAGGGCGCCGAGGATTTCACTTTCTTTCTCGCTGGCTTGATCGAGCAGGGCCAGTGCCTGGTCGCTGTGGCAGGCGAATACCACCTTGTCGAAGCGCTCGCTGCCGGCAGCGCTGTGCAGGGTGACGCCATCCTGATCACGGACGACGCGGCTGACCGGGCAGTTGAGGCGAATGCGTTCGGCGAAGCTGGCGGTCAAGGGCGCCACGTAGCTGCGCGAGCCGCCTTCGATCACCTGCCAGGTCGGCCGGTCGCTGACCGAGAGCAGGCCGTGGTTCTTGCAGAAGCGCACGAAGAACTGCAGCGGGAAACCGAGCATGTCGGCCAGTGACATCGACCAGATGGCCGAGCCCATCGGCACGATGTAATGCTCGATGAAGCGGCGGCCATAGCCGTTGCTGTCGAGGTACTGGCCGAGCGTGGTGTCGGCGCTGATGCGGTTGTTGGCCAGGTCGTCCAGCGACTGGCGATTGAAACGCAGGATGTCGCGCAGCATGCCCCAGAACGCCGGCGACAGCAGGTTGCTGCGTTGGGCGAACAGGGTATTGAGGTCGTGGCCGTTGTACTCCACGCCGGTGGCCGGGTCGCTGACCGAGAAGCTCATTTCGGTGGGCTTGAAGCCGACGCCGATCTGCTCCAGCAGGCGAATGAAGTTGGGGTAGGTCCAGTCGTTGAAGACGATGAAACCGGTATCGATGGCGTAGCTGCGACCGTCCACCTGCACGTCGACGGTATGGGTGTGGCCGCCGATCCAGTCGCTGGCTTCGAACACCTGAATGTCGTGCTGGCGATTGAGCAGGTAGGCACAGGTCAGGCCGGCGATGCCGCTGCCGACGATGGCGATTTTCATGCGTTGTCCTCGTTGCGCGCCAGGCGGCGACCTATGGCCAGTTGCAGGCTGCTGGGCAGGCTGCCGAGCAGTTTCAGCACGGCGATGAAGGGAGTGGGAAAGGCGACCTCGTGTGGGCGCTTGTCCAGGCGTTCGGCGATGTGCCGTGCGGCGCGCTCCACCGGCCAGCGCATGGGCATCGGAAAGTCGTTCTTCTGCGTCAGCGGGGTGTCGACGAAACCGGGGCTGACCAGGGTGACGTCGATGCCTTCGCTGGCCAAATCGATGCGCAGCGTCTGCAGCAGGTAACGCATGGCGGCCTTGGACGCACCATAGGCCTCGGCACGCGGCAGCGGCATGAAGGTGACCGAGCTGCCCACACCGACCAGATGCGGGCGGTTGCCCTGGCGCAGCAGCGGCAGGGCGGTTTCGATGCAGTAGCTGGCAGAAAACAGGTTGGCCTTGACCACGCGCTCGATCATCGCCGCCTCGAACTGACGCACCTCGACGTATTCGCAGGTGCCGGCATTGAGGATCACGCAATCCAGTGCGCCCCACTGCTGGGCGATGCGCTGGCCAATGGCACGCACCTGTTCGGCGTCGGTCAGGTCACCCGGGGCGACCAGTACCTGCTCGCCATAGCGCGTGGCAAAGTCTTGCAACGGGCCACTGCTGCGTGCGCTCAACGCCAGCTGGTGGCCGGCCTTGAGCAGTTCTTCGGCCAGGGCAGCGCCGATGCCGCTGCTGGCACCGGTCAGCCAGATGCGTTTCATGCCAGCCTCCGCTTCAACCAGGCGATCACGCTGCCGAGTACCGGCAGATGTTCATAGAGCAGTGCGCCAGCATCGAAGTAGTCACGGTGTTGATAAACGCGCTCACGCCAGAGCAGGTGCGAGCAGCCTTCGACGGCGATTTCCTCGCCGCCACGTAGGCGTGGGTGGCGATAACGCATGGTCCAGCGCAGGTAGCCCTCACCTTTGGCGACCTGATCGAAGCCGTGGAACTCGAAACGCAGCGCCTCGACGTTGGCGTAGAGTTCGGCGAAATAGCGGCGCAGCGCTGTCAGCCCATGCACTTCATGCAGCGGGTCGCGAAACAGCAGGTCATCGCTGTACAGCTCGCCGAGCAGATCGAGGTTGTCCTTGTTCAGCGCGGCGAAGCGCTCGGCGAAGTCGTGAAGAAATGCACTCATGCCGGAACCTCCCGCGCAGACAGGTTCTTGAACGCCGCCAACGCGCGTTCACGCGAGCGCGACAGATCGACGATCGGGCGCGGGTAACCGGCGGGCGCGAACAGGCCGCCCAGTGCGGACGGGTCATGAATATCGCGCTTGTTCAGGCCGGCCAGTTCCGGCACCCACTGGCGAATGAACTGGCCTTCGGGATCGAACTTCTGCGACTGGCTGATCGGGTTGAAAATGCGGAAGTACGGCGCTGCATCGGTGCCAGTGGAGGCGCTCCATTGCCAGCCGCCGTTGTTCGCCGCCAGGTCGCCATCGATCAGGTGGCGCATGAAGAAGCGCTCGCCCTCGCGCCAGTCGATCAGCAGGTTCTTGGTCAGGAACATGGCGACGATCATGCGCAGGCGGTTGTGCATCCAGCCGGTTTCCAGCAGTTGGCGCATGGCCGCATCGATGATCGGCAGGCCGGTGCGGCCCTCTTGCCAGGCGGCCAGGTCTTCCGGGGCGTGGCGCCATGGCAGCGCCTCGGTTTCCAGGCGGAAGGCACGGTGGCGCGATACCCGTGGGTAGCCGACCAGTGTGTGCTTGTAGAACTCACGCCAGAGCAGCTCGTTGATCCAGGTGACGACGCCTGGGTTGCCACTGTCGAACTCGCCCTGATTGGCGGCGAGCGCGGCATGCAGGCATTGGCGCGGCGATACGACGCCGGCGGCCAGGTAGGCTGACAACTGGCTGGTGCCAGGCTTGGCGGGGAAGTCGCGTTCGTCCTTGTAGTAGCTGACCTGCTCCTCGCTAAAGCGCTGCAGGCGCTGCAGGGCCGCCTCCTCTCCGGCGGGCCAGAGCAGGCGCAGGCTGGCGCTGGGTGTGGCGAAACCCTCTGCGGTTTCGGGTATCGCCTCACTGCCGATGGCCAGCGGCGTTTGCGCCTTCGGTGGGGCGATCAATGCCGGCAGGGCCGTGTGCAGGCGCTCGTAGCACACCTTGCGGAACTGGCTGTAGACCTGGAAGTAGCCGCCGGAGCGGGTCAGTACGCTGCCAGGTTTGAACAACAGCTGATCGAGATGGCTGTGCCAGGCGATGGCCTGCTGGCCGAGGTAAGCGCAGACCTGCTGATCGCGCAGGCTTTCGTTGACGCCGTACTCCTCGTTGACGTGCACGGCGCTGATGTCGTGTTCATGACACACCTCGGCGACCTGCAGCGGCGCCTCGCTCCAGTCGTGGCAGTGGCGTACCAGCAGCGGCACATTGAGCGCCGCCAGGGCCTTGCTCAGCTCCGCCAGGTTGCGCAGCCAGAAGTCCACCTTGCTCGCGGCGTCGTCATGGCGCTGCCACTGGCCGGGCGTGACCAGATACAGGGCGATGGTCGCGCCGCTGCTCATGGCGCGGCTCAGGGCGGTGTTGTCCTGGGTGCGCAGGTCGCTGCGAAACCACATCAGTTGCTGCATGGGGTTACCTCTTGGGTGCCGAGCAAGCCCTGTTGCAACAGCCAGGCGTGCGCGGCGAGCGGGTCGCTGGCTGACTCCAGGCTGGTCAGCGAGTCGCGGTGAATGTGAGCGGCGGGGCCGGCGAGCAGCAGCGGCACCCGGCATTGTTCGGCCAGACGGGGTAACTGGCGGCGTACCAGGGCGCCATCCAGCGCTTCTTCGGCATACAACAGCACGGCGCGCGGGGCGATGTGCTCCAGCGCCGTCAGCAGTTCATTGGTCGGCAGCGGCCAATCGAAGACCTCCACCGGACAATCGCTGGCGCTGGCCAGCCAGGCGCACAGCCACAGGCCCGGTTCCATCGGTGCCTCGCCGAGGTTGATCAGCAGCAGCGGCGCGCCACCGACCTGGCGATTGCAGTGGTAAATGCGGGTGGCCAGCTTGCTGCGCAGCCAGGAGAGGAAGAACACCTGCTCGGCACGTGCGCCGAACTGGCCCTGCCAGCGCTGGCGCAGTTCACCGAGCAGCGGCCACAGCAGTTGTTCGACCAGGGTGCTGGCCGGGTAGAGCGCCAGTGCCGAGTTGAAGCGATCATCCAGGCGTCGCTCGTTGAACTGAACGATGCAGCCGAGCAGCTCGTTGCGCTGACGTGACCAGTTGTCGCTGTGGGTTGCTTGCGGCACCTGCTCGTGGTCGAGCAGCGCCTTGACCTGGCCGACGGCAACGCCGCGAGCCAGCCAGGCGAGAATGGCGTTGATGCGTGCGAGGTTGGCCGGTGAGTAGAGGCGGTGTCCCTTGGGTGTGCGGTAGGGCACGATCAGCCCGTAGCGGCGTTCCCAGGCGCGCAGGGTCACGGCGTTGATGCCGGTGCTGCGGGCCACCTCGCGAATCGGCAGGTAGCCCTCGTCGAGCGCCTGGCGGTAGTCGTGGCCGGTTTCTTCTTCGGCGATGGTTTCGCTGGTCATGGCATCACAGCGCATTGCGCAGGCTGAGTGGCTCGGGGTGCGGCTGCAGATACGCTTGCTCGGCGATGTAGCGATCCGGGTGACGGCGGAAGTGGTGCTTGAGCAGCGTCAGCGGCACCACCAGCGGCACGATGCCGTCGCGGTATTGGCCAATCAGTTGCTGCATTTCCTGCTTCTCGGCGGGGCTGAGCGCACGCTTGAGATAGCCGCTCAGGTGCTGCAGCACGTTGCTGTGGGTGCCACGGGTGGCGCATTTCTTCAGCGCGCTCATCAGCTCGCTGAAATAGCGCGGCGCCAGCTCACCCAGATCGTGCTGGCTCAGGTCGCCGAGCATGCGTCCGAGCGTCTTGTAGCGCAGCGGGTCGGTGGCCATCAGCAGGTACTTGTAGCGCGAGTGGAAGGCGATTAGGGCGCGACGCGTCAGGCCTTGCTGCAACAGACGCTGCCATTCGGCGTGGGCATAGACGCGGGTGATGAAGTTCTCGCGCAACACCGGATCATTGAGGCGGCCGTCTTCTTCCACCGGCAGATCCGGATGCCGCGCGCATAAGGCCGCAGCGAAGATGCCGCGCCCCGGCTCGCTCGGGCGTCCGCCTTCCTGATACACCTTGACCCGCTCCAGGCCGCAGGACGGTGACTGCTGCATGAAGATGTAGCCGCTGATGCCCTGCAGTTCAGTGGCCATGCGTTCGCCGTAGGCGGCCAGGGCGTCGGTGACGTCTCGCGAGCGGTCGACGGTGCCGACGGCGCGCGGCGCTTGTGGGTCGCCGACCAGGCGAATCGGCTCCCGAGGGATCGACATGCCGATGCCGACTTCGGGACAGACCGGGATGAAATCGAAGTGTTCGGTCAGGCTGCGGCTGCACAGGCGCGACAGTTTGTGGCCACCGTTGTAGCGGACTTCGGCGCCCAGCAGGCAGGCGCTGATGCCCAGTTTGGCTTTGCTTGCTTGCATAACCTGACCTCATTAGACCTTGTACATGAAGTGATTCGTGTACAACTTGTGTCTATCATAGGTGCGCAGTTATACAAGTCAAATATTTTGTATAGGTTTGGTATTGGTTTTTCTGTGCAGGCAATCGGCGCCAGCCGAGGGGGCCGCCGCCGGGTATCACGGGAGGGTCAGCGCCAGCCTTGCAGCCAGCGTTCGCTGTCCTGCAACTGGTGCCAGTCGAGTTGCTGGCTGCGTTGCGTGAGGACCGCCTGAAGCTCGACGCCGAGGATGTTGTCTTGCTCGTCGCGGATCAGTTCGGTCACCAGGAAATGACGCTCGCGGTTCTGCGGCTGCGCGGCTGTCCATTTCGACAGCAGCAGTTTGCGCGGGTTGAGGCGGCGTTTTTCAGGCCTGTTGTTGGGTTGGCTCATTGCAGGTGCTCAAGCAGGCGACGCGCAGCATCCTGGCCGCTGAGCCAGGCGCCTTCGACCCGCCCCGACAGGCACCAGTCGCCACAGGCATACAGGCCCAGATCGGCATCGGCCAGTGCCCCCCACTGATGCGCCTGTGCCGGGCGTGCATACAGCCAGCGATGGGCGAGGGTGAAGCTCGGCGGCGGCACGGCGCAACCGATCAGCTCGGCGAAGGCGCCGTGCAGTTGTTCGATCACCGCTTCCTTGGGCAGATCGAGATTCTGCCGGCTCCAGACGCTGCTGGCGTGCAGCACCCAGGTGTCGAGGTGGGTGTCGCGGCCAGGTTTGCTGGGGTTGCGCGCCAGCCAGTCGAGCGGGCTGTCCTGCACGAAGCAGCCCTCGACGCGAGTGTCCAGGGGGCTGTCGAAACCCAGTGCGACCGCCCAGGTCGGGTCCATGATCACGCTCGCTGCGGTGCCAGCCAGTTTCGGCGCGGCTGCCAACAGGGCACTGGCTTGGGGGGCGGGCGTAGCAACGATCACATGGCTGTAAGGGCCGTGGCTGTTGCCTTCGGCATCGAGCAGGCTCCAGTAGCGGTCGCCACGGAACACTTCGGTGATACGGCAACTGAATTTGACCGGCAGGGCGCCGAGCATGGCACGGGTGATGGCACTCATACGCGGGCTGCCGACCCAGCGTAGTTGCTCGTCAGGTGAGGCGCTGAGCTGGCCGTCCTGGGCGTTGTACAGGCTCGGTTGCCACTCGGCGACCCAGCCGCGGGCCTGCCATTGCTGCACCACCTCGACGAAGCGGCGGTCACGTGCGGTGAAGTATTGTGCGCCAAGATCCAGGCTGCCTGCGTCACTGCGCTTGCTCGCCATGCGCCCGCCGCTACCACGGCTCTTGTCGAACAGTTCGATATCCTGGCCGGCGGCGTGCAGGGCCTGGGCAGCGGATAGCCCTGCGATGCCGGTGCCAATGATGGCGATGGGTGCGTTCATGGTTACCTCGTCAGCGCTGAATGCTATACAGGCTAGGCTTGGACAAGAGCTATACAAGAGTGTTTTCATGTATAGCTGTCACCGAAAGCGGCGCTCCCTTACTTTAGATTTAGGACAAACGCGACAGGTATGCGCGTCATGAACCAGACTAAAGGTGAAGTTTCTTCCATTGCCATGCGAGGACGATGCCATGCATATCCTGCTGACCGGCGGCACCGGTCTGATCGGACGAGCGCTCTGCGCGCACTGGAGCGAACAGGGCCACCGCCTGACCGTCTGGAGCCGTGAGCCAAGCAAGGTCGCGCGCCTCTGCGGGGCCGATGTTCGAGGCATTGCCCGGCTCGAGGAACTGGCTGAAGAGCCGTTGGACGCGGTGATCAATCTGGCCGGTGCCCCCATCGCTGACCGCCCCTGGAGTAGCAAGCGCAAGGCGCTGCTGTGGTCGAGCCGGATCGGTTTGACCGAGCAGTTGCTGACCTGGCTGCAACGGCGCCAGCAGCGCCCCGCAGTGCTGCTGTCGGGCTCGGCAGTGGGTTGGTACGGCAACGGCGGTGAACGTGAGCTGAGTGAAGATACGCCGCAGGTCACCGATGATTTCGCCGCGCAGCTGTGTGGGGCCTGGGAAGAAACTGCACAACGCGCCGAGGACCTGGGGATTCGCGTGGTGCTGGTGCGCACCGGCCTGGTGCTGAGCCCGGATGGCGGCATGCTCAAACGCCTGTTGTTGCCGTTCAAGCTCGGCCTGGGGGGGCGCATCGGTGATGGTCGGCAGTGGATGCCCTGGATTCATATCGCCGATCAAATCGGCCTGATCGATTTTCTCTTGCAGCAGGGCGACGCTCGCGGTCCTTATAATGCCTGCGCGCCATTACCCGTGCGCAATGCCGAGTTCAGCAAGGCGCTGGGCCAGGCGCTGAGCCGCCCGACCATTTTCCCGGCGCCGGCCTTCGTCCTGCGCGCTGCACTCGGCGAGATGTCCGAGTTGCTGCTCGGCGGCCAGCGTGCCGTGCCGGCGCGCCTGCTGGAGGCGGGTTTCAGTTTTCGTTTTACCCATCTGGATGTGGCACTAGCCGATCTATTGGGCCATCACTGACCGCAGGCAGTTGCAAAACTACCTGCGTTGCCATTGCAGCGTTAAAAACAGGCTCGGAATGCTCATTTACAAGACGTAAACTCCGCTTCCTCGCCTGTCTTGACTCGCTGGCGCTCGCCCTTCGGGCCAGCCTTCGGCTGTTACTCCCGATGGTCGTTGCGCCTTGCACTGGCTGCCTCGCTAACGTTTTTCAAAAGCCTGCTGGGATTTCGCATGACCGATCACGCATTGTTGCTGGTTAACCTGGGTTCGCCCGCGTCCACCGAAGTAGCCGATGTCCGCCGTTACCTCAATCAGTTCCTGATGGATCCCTACGTGATCGACCTGCCCTGGCCGCTGCGTCGATTGCTGGTGTCGCTGATTCTGATCAAGCGTCCTGCGGCATCGGCGCACGCCTACGCCTCGATCTGGTGGGAAGACGGCTCGCCGCTGGTGGTGATCAGTCGCCGTCTGCAGGAAGCGATGAAGGCTCATTGGACTCAGGGCCCGGTGGAGTTGGCCATGCGTTATGGCGAGCCTTCCATCGAGTCGACTCTGCAGCGTCTGGCTGCGCAGGGCATCCGTGAAGTGACCCTGGCGCCGCTGTATCCGCAATTCGCCGACAGCACCACCACCACAGTGATCGAAGAGGTCAAGCGGGTGGTGCGCGAGCGCGGCCTGGACATGCGTCTGTCTACTCTGCCGCCGTTCTACGATCAGCCGGAATACCTCGACGCCCTGGTAGCCAGCGCCAAGCCTTATCTGCAGCAGGATTTCGATCACCTGCTGCTGAGCTTTCACGGCCTGCCGGAGCGCCACCTGCACAAGCTCGACCCCAGCGGTCATTGCCTGAAAGGCGAAGATTGCTGCCGCAGCGCTTCGCCCGCGGTGCTCGCCAACTGTTACCGCGCGCAATGCCTGCGCAGTGCGGAGCTGTTCGCCCAGCGCATGGGCCTGCGTCCTGAGCAATGGTCGGTGAGCTTTCAGTCGCGTCTTGGGCGTGCCAAATGGATCGAGCCCTATACCGAGAGCCGTCTCGACGAGCTGGCCGCGCAGGGCGTGAAGAAGTTGCTGGTGATGTGTCCGGCCTTCGTCGCCGACTGCATCGAGACCCTGGAGGAAATCGGCGACCGCGGCCGCGAGCAGTTCGTCGAGGCCGGTGGCGAGAGCCTGAAGCTGGTGCCCTGCCTGAACGATCATCCCGACTGGGCGGCGGCGTTGAAGGTGCTGTGCGAGCGGGCGCCGCTGATGATCTGAGTGCCTGTTCAGGTAAAACAGCGCTGCGGCCAATGCCGGTCAGAGACAGAACTGTAGGAGCCGGCTTGCTGGCGATCCGTTCAAAAAGCATCGCCGGCAAGCCGGCTCCTACAGATTCGCTTAACTGACGGGCAATACGCTCTGAGCGACTATTGAGTTTCGCTACCGAGCCATTCGCCTCGGCGGGTATGAAGCATTCGCCGACCTGATAACACCTTCGAGCGATACTCACCACCGTTTATATCGTCCTAAGCTGGCGCTTCTTTCAACCGTCGCGCGTCGCGTTCTGCGGTGCCGAGGAGAGCGTCCGTGCATAACAACAATAACGGCTATCCCTCCAGTGCCCGAGCCTGGGCCACTGTTGCCATCCTGATGGTGGCGTATGTCCTGTCCTTCGTCGATCGGCAGATCCTCAATCTGCTGGTCGAGCCCATCCGTCGCGATCTGGCGATCAACGATACGCAGATGAGCCTGCTGATGGGCCTGTCGTTCGCCCTGTTCTACACCGTATGCGGCATTCCGCTGGGGCGGGTGGCCGATACTCGCAGTCGGCGCGGGTTGATCGCCGTCGGCATTCTGTTCTGGAGCGCCGCTACCGCCGCCTGCGGCATGGCCAAGATGTACTGGCAGTTTCTGCTGTGCCGCATCGGCGTGGGTGTGGGCGAGGCGGCGCTGTCGCCGGCAGCCTATTCGCTGATTGCCGACAGCTTTCCCGCCGAGCGCCGGGCCACGGCCATCAGCGTCTATTCCATGGGCGTCTACCTCGGCTCGGGCCTGGCCTTTCTGGTCGGTGGCCTGGTCATTCAGTTCGCCTCGGCACAAGGCGACGTGACCCTGCCGGTGCTGGGCGAGGTGCGTCCCTGGCAGTTGATTTTCCTGATTCTCGGTGTGGCGGGTGTGTTTTTCACCCTGTTGATGCTGGCCATCAAGGAACCTGTCCGGCGCGGTGCCGGTGCGGGCGTGGCGGTGCCGCTGAGCGAAGTGGGGCGCTACATTCGCGCCAATCGCCGTACCGTGCTGCTGCACAACTTCGGTTTCGCCGGGCTGGCTTTTGCCGGCTACGGCAGTGCAGCCTGGATACCGACTTTTTACATCCGTACTTATGGCTGGGACGCCGGCCAGGTCGGCATCGTCTACGGCTGCATCGTCGCGGTTTTCGGTTGCCTCGGCATCGTCTTCGGCGGACGCCTGGCGGACCTGATGGCCAAGCGTGGGCGTAGCGACGCCAACATGCGTGTCGGCCTGTACGCTGCGCTGGGTGCCTTGCCGATGGTGGTGCTGTTCCCGCTGATGGACAGCGCCTTCTGGGCCAGCATGCTGCTGGCGCTTGCGGTGTTCTGTCTGAGCATGCCGTTCGGCGTGGCGCCGGCAGCGATCCAGGAAATCATGCCCAACTCGATGCGCGGCCAGGCGTCGGCCATCTATCTGTTCGTCATCACCCTGATCGGCCTGGGCGTTGGTCCGACCGCTGTGGCACTGGTGACCGATTTCGTCTTCGCCGACGACAACGCGCTGCGCTACTCGCTGCTGATCGTCACCACCCTGGCGGTGTTGATGTCGATCATCCTGCTGGCCAAGAGTCTCAAGCCCTACCGCGAAAGCGTGACGCGCCTGGAGCAATGGGCCGCCAATCCAGCCTGAGTAGGCGCATTTTTCTGCCGTGCCGAGCATTGATCGGCACGGTTTATGCGCCAGGGCACAGGCAGCGTGGAATTTTTGCGCTTTACTGAGGTTCTGAGTGTTGCGCGCGCCACTGGGGCGCGTGCCAGCCAGGGAACCTCTGCATGGGAGCGAGGCCAGCGTCTGCTGCACAGGGCAGGCCAATCAACAGCTCGGTATTTTGGCAACGGCTGGTGCTGCCGGGGTTGGCTGCGCTGTTGTTGTTGGGTGGTTGCACAGGGCGCCTGGACAACGACTCCATCGTGCATACCCGCAGCCCGCTCAAGCCCGCCGAGGTGCTGCAGACCGACGTTGACCGCATGGCGACCCTGGCCATGCGCAACAACCTCAACAGCCTGTATCGGCTGATGAACAAGCTGTATCAACGCAACCCGCGCGAGTGGCGCAAGAATTCCCTGCCTGACGCCGCCGCTGCCGAGCGCGCCATCCAGTACGCCATCGAGCACAATCAGGACTGGCCAACATTGGGCGGTCGGCGTGATGTCGCGGCGCTGGATTATTCGCTGAGCCCGGCATTCGAGGGCGACCGCGTGGCGGCCTTCACCTATGCCATTGGCAGCATGCTGGTGACGGCTCACGGTGGCCGCACAGAGTTCTACCTGACCGACAGCTTCAATGCGCAGTTCATCCACAACGCTGCACGCAATCTGGAAAAGGCCGGCTGGATGCTGTCGCAGCGCCGTGATGCCACGGGCCGCCCGCTGCTGTTATCCAACGAGTTCTCCGAACAGGGCAACAACCTCAGCTACGCAGTGGAGTTCGGCAAGATGGTGGCGCGTCTCGATCTGCTCACCCATGTGCTGGAAGAGCGCTACCGGCGCATGGGCGCCAACTATGCGCAGAGCCTGTTCTTGCTGAATTTCCTGCCGGTGCAGTGAGCCGGCCGCCGCCCGTTGCGAGCGGCGGCGGAGCGTCAGACCTTGCGTACGAACTCGGACTTGAGCTTCATCGCGCCGATGCCATCGATCTTGCAGTCGATGTCGTGATCGCCGTCGACCAGGCGAATGTTCTTCACCTTGGTGCCGACCTTGACCACCAGTGATGAGCCTTTGACCTTGAGGTCCTTGATCACGGTGATGGTGTCGCCGTCCTGCAGCAGGTTGCCTACCGAATCCTTGATCACCCGCGCGTCATCAGCGCCGTCGGCATTCTCGCCGGCTTTCCACTCATGGGCGCACTCGGGGCAGACCAGTTGATCGCCGTCTTCGTAGGTGTATTCGGAGTTGCAATTGGGGCAGGGCGGCAGAGCGGTCAAGAGGTGTCCTCGGTGCAGGTGAGAAACCGCAGATTATATAGGGTTTTGTCCGCAGGCGCCGCTCTAGGACGCGGAGCGGCCTGGCAGACTGGTGTTTTAAATATTGGACTTGTTTTCCGGCGGTAGTTTGCCCGGATTGCCCTTAGAGCGCATTTTAATGGGCATTCACTTGTTGTGCGATAAATGGCTTACCAGAAATCTTGAGCAGATTTGTTTGACATATTTTACGGCTCGGGCAGACTGGTTGCAGATTCCGTTGCCGAACCGGGTAACGGGCAGCATCGCTGCAGCCCCTCTCTGGATGGAGTTGACCCGGTTCGAGCCGCCGTCGGAAGGCGGCACTCAGGCTCAGGATGAGTCTCGGTGCGCGGGGTTAGCCAAACAGGCCGCACGTGCTACAGCAGAGTGTTCTGCTGGCCAGCGGTCTGCACAGCAACGATAGGCCCGGCCTGTCCCAAGGTGACGTATGTCCGACAACAAGATCCGCAATACCCCCCGCAAGCCCGTCGTGTTGATGTCCATGGGCGCTCAAGAGCGCAAGGGCCACGACTATCAGGTAATGACCCACAAATACATCCAGCCCCTGGTCGAGTTCTCCGGTTGTGTGCCGGTGCTGGTGCCCACCTGCTGTGGCATCGACGACCTCGAACAGTACCTGGACATGGCTGATGGCGTGTACTTGACCGGTGCCGGCAGCAACATCGACCCGGCGCTCTATGGCCAGGAAAACGAAACGCCGAACAAGGGCCAGGACCGCGATCGCGACCTGTTCGATCTACCCTTGATCCGTGCCGCCATCGCCCGCGGTCTGCCGATCTTCGGTATCTGCCGCGGCATGCAGGAAATCAACGTGGCGCTGGGTGGCGACATCTACCAGAAGGTCTACGCCGAGCCGGGTTTCAACGACCATCGCGAGAATCCCGATGACCCGGTCGAGGTGCAGTACGCAGCCAGCCACAGCGTGCGTCCGGTGGCTGGCAGCTGGTTCGCCGAGTTGATGGGCAAGGACGAGATTCAGGTCAACTCCCTGCACGGCCAGGCCATTCGCAACCTGGGCAAGGGACTGGAAGTGCTGGCCACCGCCGAGGATGGCCTGATCGAGGCGATCCACGCGCCGAGCCTGTCCCCCTTCCTGTTCGCGGTGCAGTGGCACCCGGAATGGCAGGCGGCGAAGAACCCGGATTCGGTGAAGATCTTCCAGGCTTTCGGTGACGCCTGTCACCGCCGAGTCGCCTCGCGCAACAGCCGTCAGGCTGCCTGATCCGGGCCAAACGCGCCGCCGGCCCCTGCATTAGTAGGGGCTTGGCGGTTGCGGCCAGTTCAGGGTGCCGCTGTCGCTGAAGCGACGCGTGCCGAACAGGCCATCGGCGAGTTTGCCGCGCAGCACGTAGGGTACTTCCTGGCCGGGTTGATAGCCGGCCGCGCCCCAGGCCTGACGCACCACTGAAAACGCCGAAATACTCACCGGGACGCTCAGTACCGTCTCGCCGAAGCGTGGCACGCTGCCGCTCTGGTCGCTGACGCCACTGGCCAGCGGTTGGCCGTTTACGTCCAGATCCAACGCCATGCCGTTGAAGCTCACCGCGCTGTCATTGGGGTTCTGCACTCGCAGTTTGACCGCGAAACGCACTTCCAGGCCCTGACCGGGCAAAGGTTCCAGGCCGACCAGGTCGACCCGTAGCGGATCACGATTGCTCAGGCTGGCGCAGGCGCCCAGGCTGGCCGCGAGAAGGCTGATGAGGCAGAGACGGAGCAGACGAGGCATGACGATCTTCCCTGGACTTGATGAGTTCAGGATAGAAGACCGCAGTGCGCGCCATTAGCTCCCGGCACGTTGCCGGCTGCCCAGCACCAGTGCGATACCGCCGAGCACGGCGATGGCGCTCAAGGTCAGGCGCAGAGACAACGCTTCGCTCAGCAGCAGGCTGCCGCCGAGAGCGGCGAGAATCGGCACGCTCAGTTGCACCGTGGCGGCCTGGCTGGCGCGTAGTCCGGGCAGGGCGCTGTACCAGATGGCGTAGCCAACGCCGGAGGTCAGGGCGCCGGACAGCACGGCGTAGAACAGACCGGGCCCGTCCCAGTCGAGGTGTGGCAGCAGCACCAGCGCCAGCAGCAGGGCCAAGGGGGCTGCACGCAGGAAGTTGCCGGCGGTCACGGCCAGCGCATCACCCTGGCCACGCCCAAACAGCGAGTACGCTCCCCAGGCGATGCCGGCCAGCAGCATCAGCAAGGCCGCCAGCAGTGGTGGCGCACTGGCGCCGGGCAGCAGCAGCGCCAGCAGGCCGGCCGTCGCCAGCGCCGTGCCGAGGCTGGCGCCCAGCCCCAGGCGTTCGCCGCGTAGCAAGCCCCAGAGCAGCATGCTCAATTGCACCGAGCCGAACAGCAGCAGGGCGCCGATGCCGGTATCCAGCTGCAGATAGGCGAAGGAAAACGTTGAGGCGTAAGTGAACAGTGCCAGTGCGCCTGGCCAGTTACCGGCGATGGGTTGTCTGGCCTGCCTCAGCCTGAGCAACAGCCAGAGTGTCAGCGCGCCGGCGAGCAGGCGGATCGCCGTGAAGCTGGCAGCATCGATGTCGGTTTCACGCAGCGCGAGGCGGCATAGCAGTGAGTTGCCGGCGAAGGCGAGCATGGCAAGGCAGGTCAGCAGCAGGATACGCGGTGGCATCGTCCATCCTTGGGTGAAGGTCTGGTGATGCCGTGCAGCTAACCACGCCAGGCTGGTCGATGGCATTGGCAGAAGGTCGCAAGTGGCTGCGACCTTGGCCATTCAGGCAGGGGGCAGATGATCAGAAGTGCGCTTTGACCAGCAGGCTGGCGGTGTTCTGGTCGGTCGGGCCAACGAATTGGCTGACGTCGCCGCCGTCCTTGATGCCGTACTTGTTCTTCCAGTAGTCGTATTCGATACCCACGTAGAGCTGCTTCTCGCCCCACTTCATCGCCTTGCCCAGGTCGTACTTGATCTGCGGGTTGAAGTGCAGGTTGGCGTGGTAGTCGCCACGGCGGTTGCTGTCGTTGTCCACCACCCAGTCCATGAAACCGTCGATGAGAATGTCCGATTCGCCGACGGGGATGGTGTAGCTCCACACCGGGGTGATCTGCCAGACGTTGCTGCCGGGGCGGCTGCCGTCGGTGGTGCGCAGGTAGGTATTGAGCTGGAAGTAATCGAAGCCGGGGATGTCCAGGTCGACCGCCGGGCCGATCAGGTAGGACTCGACGTCGTCTTCACCGAACTCGTAGGTGGTGGCGATCAGCACGTCCTTGATCGGCCCGAAGGAGAAGTCGGCACCGGTGATCTTGCCCAGCGAGAAGCGCGGGCTGAATTCGCCATAGAAGGTATGGCCGTCACCCGCGCCGTTGGTGGCCTCGGTGTTGTACTTGATCACGTCGACGAACAGGAACAGGTCACCGAAGCTCCAGCCGCTCGCGTGCTCGAAGGTGATGGTCTGCTGGATTTCCGGGTCGATCTTGAAATCCTGGCCGTAGAGGTAGGTCAGGCTGTTGTTCTGCCACTGCATCAGGTCACCGGCAATGGCCTGGCCGCCTGCCAGCAAACCGCCGGCCAGTGCCAGCGAAGAGAGAGTGCGATTCATGGAAGCTCCTGGTGGTTAAGACGTGTCGTTATGTTTTTTTGCCTGCCATTCATGGCGGTCGCCCTTGCGGAGCCGACGTCAAAAGTCGCTCCCGGCGTTTTTAAACCTGTCCGTCTGGTCAGGCTGGTGCTGCTAGAGCAAAAACGGCGCCAATTCTCTTGATTGTGCATATCCCTTGCAAATCAAAAGGATGCGCGGAATTTTCAGGTTCGCTCCAGTGCCATCGATGCACCCTTTTCTGACCAAAAGGACAAAAACAGCCATAACTTGGTGCGCAACCGTCTGGCGGCCGCGGCAGCTGCCAATTTCTCAGCAGCTGGGCGTGGCGGCATCATCAACCTTGGTTCGCTGGTGGCGCTGGCGCCGGAAATGTTCAACGCCGTGTACAGCGCGGCCAAGGCCTATGTGCTGAGCCTGACCCAGACCCTGGCTGGCGAATTGCGCGGTTCGGGGGTGCAGCTGCAGGCGGTGATGCCAGGCGTGACCCGCACCGAAATCTGGGAGCGCAGCGGCACCGATGCGTCGGCTCTGTCGCCGTCGATGATCATGGAAGTGGGCGAGATGGTCGATGCTGCGCTGGCCGGCTTCGATCAGGGTGAACTGGTGACCATACCCTCGCTGCCGAATGCAGCCGACTGGGACGCTTTCGTCGCTGCCCGCGCTGCCTTGGGGCCGAACCTGTCGCGCAACCAGGTGGCTGCGCGCTACAAGTGAGTCCGAAGCAGTCTCGTTATTGGCTATGTGCACGTGAGTGACGGTGTAGGAGCGGCTTCAGCCGCGAATTTCGCGGATAAATCCGCTCCTACGGGTGCACAGTTAACTCAGGCATAGCCTTGTCACTACGCGTCCTGCGCCTGCTCGATCAGCAGGCGACAGGTCGTTTTCAGCAGGCGGTCGGACAGCTCCGGGTCCTTGACGCTACGCGACAGCAGCAGGGCGCCGACCAGGCTCGAGAGCAGCAGTACGCTCTGCTCGGCGGCATCGTCACCGCCGAGGTTGTCCTCGATCATGGCCAGACGGTCGCGCACCAGGGCGTCGGTGGTTTCGCTGGCCTCGCCACGTTGGCCCAGCTCGGCGGACATGGTCGGCAGCGGGCAGCCACTGCCGGGGTTGGCGCGATGCGCGCTGGACAGGTAGCTGGCAATAAAGCGTGGCAGCGGTGCCTCGGCATCCTTGGCCAGCGCCTCGGTGCTGCGGGAAAGTTCCTCCACCGCATGGCGCAGGGCGTTTTCCACCAGATCGTCCTTGGACTTGAAGTGGGCATAGAAACCGCCGTGGGTCAGGCCCAGTGCCTTCATCAGCGGTTGCAGGCCGGTGGCGCCGACGCCATCGCGGCGAAAGCGCAGGGCCGCCTCCTCGATGATGCGTTGGTGGGTCTTGGCCTTGTGGTCTTCCGAATAGCGCATGGGCTTTCTCGTCTATCAGATGCTGGCTGTCATCTTACACCTGCATCGCCGTCCTGGCGCGGCGCGCTCATGTCGAGAATAAGACAAGTGGTGGAGGCGACGCGTAGAGGCGCTCGTCGACATCGTACAGTCGGCGCTTCGGCCAGCGCGGTGGAACGGCCGACATGGATGATGCGGCCTTCGGCGCGTACCGGACCGGCTTCACTGCGCAGCGCGCGGATGTAGCTTACCCGCAGGTCCGCGGTTGTGTAGGCCAGGCCCGTCTTGAGCAGGGTATGCACGGCGCAACCCATGCAGGAGTCACGGAGTGTGGCGATGTAGCCGCCATGCAAGCTGCCCAGCGGGTTGTAGTGGCGCTGATCTGGCGTGCCCTGGAAGACGAACAGGCCGCTGGCCCATTGCACCGGGGTGAAGTCGAGCACTGCGTTGATCGGCAGGGAGGGCAGGTTGCCGCGGCCGATGCCGTCGAAGAAATCCATCGGCGACATGGTGGCCACCTCCGCCAGGCTGAGGATGCCCGGGGCGGCGAGTTGGTTGCGAATGGCCTGCTCCTCGGCAATCCAGGTGGCGAGTCGGGCATCTCTGGATAAGGCGGTCATGCAGGCTCCAGATAAATATGATGCTCGGTATTCAATGTTTCATATTGTGGTCGAAATATAAGTAGCCGTCAGTCGCTGTTCGTCGGCGCTTTTGGCCTTGGCCAGTTGCGGCTCGGGCGCCGTCCGGTGCTGCTTGCCGGGTTGAGCCTCTATCTGCTGGTGACCCTGGGCATGCTGCTGGCGCCGAACATCGACGTGCTGATCGGCATGCGTATGCTGCTCACCGCCAACAGTCGGGCGAAGATCAACCACGAGACCGAAGGTTTCGTGAAGATCCTCGCCGACGCCAATACCGACCAGATTCTCGGCGTGCACATGATCGGCCCAAGTGTAGGTCAACTGATCGGCGAGTATTGCGTGGCCATGGAATTCTCCGCCTCGGTCGAGGACGTCGCGCTGACCTGCCATCCGCACCTGACCCGCTCGGAGGCAGGGCGTCAGACGGCGATGGGGGTGCATGGCTGGACCATGCAGGCCTGAGAACTAGTAGGGCGCGCGGGGTCGTGCTGGTCGAGCGTCAGGCGGTTACTTAAATTGAACGATCGCATCTGAAAAAACCGTTATGCCCGCCTTCGCGGGAGTGACGATAAATAGCCGTTTCAGCGCGCAGCCCAATGCAATCCGGGAAATGAGCGAGAGCCCCGGATTTCATCTCATTGGGCTACGTCATAGGATGTGGTCGAGATTTACCGGCTCGCCCGGTTGGGCGTTGAGTTTGCTGCGGATGTCGGCGAATACCTTGTCGTATTCGTCGTGGCCGCGCATCACCGGGCTGGCGTTGGGGGGCAGGCCATGGCGGGCGGCGATGCGGGTGGCGACGCTGGCGAAGTTGAAGGCGACGTCGCGATGCAGTTCGAATTCCTCCTCGAAGTGCTTGCCGTCCACCTCGCCGACCAGGCGCATGTGCAGCATCGGCCCCTGCTCCGGGTCCTTGCGGACTTCGTAGTAGAAGTCCACCGAGAAGGGCGGCAGCAGGCGCATGTGCTCGGGGCGGTCGTTATTGTCGCGGTGCAGGTGACCGGCGGTGAACATGATCGTGCCCTCTCAGCGATAGACGATGCCCTTGCAGTCCAGGCTGATGCGCGTGCCTGAACGACCCTGGACGATGGCTTCGATATTTTCCAGCGAACCGATCACTGCGCTGCGGCCGGTATTGCGGGCGAACTCGCAGGCGGCCTGCACTTTCGGACCCATGGAGCCGGCGGCGAAGCCGAGCGTTTCGATGGCGTCGGGATGAGCTTCGGCGATGGGTTTCTGCGTGGGTTTGCCCCAGTCGACATAGGCAGCGTCGACATCGGTGGCGATCACCAGCAGGTCGGCATTGAGCTGTTCGGCCAGCAGCGCCGAGCACAGGTCCTTGTCGATCACCGCTTCGACGCCGCGCAGTTGGTTGCCGTCGTACATGGTCGGGATGCCACCGCCACCGGCGCAGATCACCACGCTGCCCTTTTCCAGCAGCCATTTGATCGGGCGAATTTCGAAGATGCGCTGCGGGCGCGGGCTGGCCACCACGCGGCGGAACTTGTCGCCGTCCGGGGCGATACTCCAGCCTTTTTCGGCGGCCAGGCGTTCGGCCTCCTCTTTGCTGTAGAGCGGGCCGATGGGTTTGCTCGGTTTCTTGAATGCCGGGTCGGCGCTGTCCACTTCCACCTGGGTGAGCAGGGTGGCGAAGGGTACTTCGAACGGCAGCAGGTTGCCCAGCTCCTGTTCGATCATGTAACCGATCATGCCTTCGGTCTCTGCGCCGAGTACGTCCAGTGGGTAAGGGTTAGCCGCATCATAGGCGTTACCCTGCAGGGCCAGCAGGCCGACTTGCGGGCCGTTGCCGTGAGCGATCACCAGCTCTTTACCGGGTGCCACCTTGGCGATCTGCTCGCAGGCGATACGTACGTTCTCTCGTTGATTTTCCGCAGTCATGGCTTCGCCGCGACGAAGCAGGGCGTTGCCGCCCAAGGCGATGACGAGTCGCATGGTGTTCTCCTTGTTCGAGGCGCCTGGGCGCCTGACTTCGCGTAGGAGCTGGCTTGCCGGCGACGCTGTTGCCAGTGGATCGCCGGCAAGCCGGCTCCTACAGGGCAATACTCAGATGTCTGCCAGGGTCGCCACCAGAATGGCCTTGATGGTGTGCATGCGGTTTTCCGCCTGCTCGAAGGCGATATTCCACGGCGACTCGAACACGTCTTCGGTGACCTCGATGCCGTTCTTCAGGTGCGGATACTGCTCGGCGATCTGCTTGCCGACCTTGGTCTCGCTGTTGTGGAAGGCCGGCAGGCAGTGCATGAACTTCACCCGTGGGTTGCCGGCGGCCTTCATGATCTCGGCATTGACCTGATAGGGCAGTAGCTCCTGGATGCGTTCGCCCCAGGCTTCCACCGGCTCGCCCATGGACACCCAGACGTCGGTATGGACGAAGTCGACGCCCTTGACCGCCTCCTTCGGGTCTTCGGTGAGCAGGATGCGTGCGCCGCTTTCCTCGGCGAATTTTCGGCAGGCGGCGACGTGTTTCTCGCTGGGCCACAGCGCTTTGGGCGCGGCGATGCGCACGTCCATGCCGAGCTTGGCGCCGATCAGCAGCAGCGAGTTGCCCATGTTGTTGCGCGCGTCACCCAGGTAGGCGTAGGCAATGTCGTGCAGCGGCTTGTCACTGTGTTCACGCATGGTCAGCACGTCGGCGAGCATCTGCGTCGGGTGGTACTCGTTGGTCAGGCCGTTGAACACCGGCACGCCGGCATAGGTGGCCAGCTCCTCGACGATCTCCTGCTTGAAGCCGCGGTACTCGATGGCGTCATACATGCGCCCGAGTACGCGGGCAGTGTCCTTCATGGTTTCCTTGTGGCCGATCTGCGAGGAGTTGGGGTCGATGTAGGTGACGTTGGCGCCCTGGTCGTAGGCGGCCACCTCGAAGGCGCAGCGGGTGCGGGTCGAAGTCTTCTCGAAGATCAGCGCGATGTTCTTGCGGGTCAGGTGCTGCTGCTCGGTGCCGGTGTACTTGGCGCGTTTGAGGTCGCGTGACAGGTCGAGCAGGTAACGCAGCTCGCGGGTGCTATGGTGCATCAGGCTGAGCAGGTGGCGGTTGTGCATGTTGAACGCCATGATTCTTTCTCCGTTGAGAATGCTGTGCGAGGGACGCCCCTCACCCCCGGCCCTCTCCCGGGGGGAGAGGGGTGGGTTGGGTGATCAGTAATCGATGGGGTCGCGGATGATCGGACAGGTCATGCAGTGGCCGCCGCCACGGCCGCGTCCCAGTTCGCTGGCGCTGATGGTGATGACCTCGACGCCGGCCTTGCGCAGCAGGGTGTTGGTGTAGGTGTTGCGGTCGTAGCCGATGACCACGCCGGGTTCCAGGCAGACCACGTTGTTGCCGTCGTCCCACTGCTCGCGTTCGGCCTCGTAGGCGTCGCCACCGGTTTCCACTACACGCAGTTTTTTCAGGTTGAGGGATTCGGCGACCACCTCGACGAAGGGTTTGTCCTCGCGGCGTACGTCGATGCCGCCTGGGCGGCTCTCGTCCGGGCGCAGGGTGAAGGGCACGATGGAGTTGGCCACTTCCGGGAAGATGGTCACCAGGTCGCGGTCGCAGAAGCTGAATACGGTGTCCAGGTGCATGGCTGCACGGGAGCGGCCTAGGCCGGCAACGATGACCTTGTCTGCCGCGCCCTTGGCGAACAGCGCACGGGCCACCTGGCCGATGGCCTGGTGCGAGCTGCGTTCGCCCATGCCGATCAGCACGGTGCCGTTGCCAATGGGCATCACGTCGCCGCCTTCCAGGGTGGCCGAGCCATGGTCCTGATCCGGGTCGCCGTACCAGATGTCGAAGCGTTCCTCGGCGAAGTCCGGGTGGAATTTGTAGATCGCGGTGGTGAGCAGGGTTTCCTGGCGGCGTGCTGGCCAGTACATGGGATTGAGGGTGACGCCACCGTAGATCCAGCAGGTGGTGTCGCGGGTGAACTGGGTGTTGGGAAGCGGCGGGAAGATGAAGCTGGCTTCGCCGAGGTAGGCGTTGAACATCTTCGCCGCCTCGGAGTCCTTGTGCCTGGCCAGGTCGGCGCCGGACACGCCGCCGATGAGGAACTCGGCGATGCGCCGTGGCTCCAGGGATTCGACGAAATCACGCACCTCTGTCAGCAGGCCAAGGCCGACGCTGTTGGCGGTGATTTTGCGGTCGAGAATCCACTTCAGGGCTTGCGGGTCGCGCACGGTCTCTTCGAGCAGGTTGTGCATCTCCACCACTTCGACGCCGCGTTCACGCATCTTGGTCATGAAGTCGAAGTGGTCGCGTTTGGCCTGGGATACCCAGATCACATCGTCGAACAGCAGTTCATCGCAGTTGGCTGGGGTCAGGCGCAGGTGGGCCAGGCCTGGCGAACAGACCATCACCTTGTGCAGTTTGCCGGCTTCGGAATGAACGCCGAGGGGCTTCTTGGACATGTCGAACTCCTTCTCTTACAGACTCAGGAAGCCGTCATACAGCCCGTAGGCGGCGATGGCGGCACCGATCAGCACGGCGACGAAAATCAGTTTTTCGAGGCCGGTGAAAATGGGTTGACCCAGCTCGCGCTTGGCCTTGGCGAAGAGAATCGCGCCAGGGGCGTAGAGCAGCGCGGAGAGCAGCAGGTACTGCACGCCAGCGGCATACACCAGCCAGACCGCGTACAGGGTGGAGATGGCCGCGATCAGCAAGTCCTTGTTGCGCTCGCCGCCGGCGTTCTTGTAGGTCTCGCCACGTACCGCCAGCAATACCGCGTAGGCGCTGGACCAGAAGTAGGGCACGAGGATCATCGAGGTGGCCAGGTACAGCAGGCTGAGGTAGGTGGAAGCGTTGAACAGGGTGATGATCAGGAACAGCTGGATCAGCCCGTTGGACAGCCACAGCGCATTGGCCGGGACGTGGTTGGCGTTCTCCTTGCGCAGGAACTCGGGCATGGTGTGGTCGCGGGCGCTGGCGAAGAGAATCTCCGCGCACAGCAGCGTCCACGACAGCAAGGCGCCTGCCAGCGAGACGATCAGGCCGATGGAGATCAGTTGCGCGCCCCAGGGGCCGACCACCTGCTCCAGCACGCCGGCCATGGACGGGTTTTTCAGCCCGGCCAGTTCGGCCTGGGTCATGATGCCCTGGGACAGGACGTTGACCAGCACCAGCAGCAGAAGCACGCCGACGAAACCGATCACCGTGGCCTTGCCGACATCGCTGCGCTTCTCGGCACGGGCGGAGAAGATGCTCGCGCCTTCGATGCCGATGAACACCCAGACGGTGACCAGCATCATGTTGCGCACCTGATCCATCACGCTGCCCAGTTCGCTGTTGCCACGGCCCCAGAAGTCCGCGGTGAACACGTCCATCTTGAAGGCGATGGCGGCGATGCAGATGAACAGCGCCAGCGGCAGCATCTTGGCGATGGTGGTCACGGTGTTGATAAAGGCCGCTTCCTTGATCCCGCGTAGCACCAGAAAGTGCAGCAGCCAGAGCAGCACCGAGGCGCCGATCACCGCCGGCAGGGTGTTGCCTTCGCCGAACACCGGGAAGAAGTAACCCAAAGTGGAAAACAGCAGCACCATGTAGCTGACGTTGCCGATCCAGGCGCTGATCCAGTAGCCCCAGGCTGAGGAAAAACCCATGTAGTCGCCGAAACCGGCCTTGGCCTAGGCGTACACCCCGCCGTCGAGTTCGGGCTTGCGGTTAGCCAGGGACTGGAACACGAAGGCCAGGGTCAGCATGCCGACCCCGGTGATCAGCCAGCCGATCAGGGTGGCGCCGGCGCTGGCGCTGGCGGCGATGTTCTGGGGTAGCGAGAAGATACCGCCGCCGACCATGGAGCCGACGACCAGCGCGATCAGCGCGCCAAGGCGGAGTTTTTGCGTCGAATCAGACATCTTAATTACCTCCGTGTCACGAGTGGACATAGGCATTGAGCGCGTTTGGCGAGCACTGCATCCTGACCTGAATCAATAGGTCAGGATTCGTCAACGCACATCCATTCCTTAAGCGTTGTCGAGCCCCTGACGAGCATCAGGACTGCAGCTCCGACTGACACCATAGTCCGAACTTTTCGTTACGCAATGATGGCCAGGCGAGATGGAATAGCGAGGAGGGAGGGAACGAACGGGGCGTTTGGCCCCGCCCGAAGCGCCTGCCGGGTAGGCTGGCGCAGACCCTAAGGTCAGGAGGAGAGAACACGGCGCCGGGCGGGTAGCCCCTGCAGGCAGTTGCGCCGTGTGGGTACAGCATGCCGCGGAAAGCTTTCAGTCAGCTTTCCACGCCGTTATCGGCTGCGATCAGCCGATGGTCATCAGGCTGGCGTTACCGCCAGCCGCCGCAGTGTTGACGCTCAGGGCGTGTTCCACCAGCAGACGTTCCAGGGCGATGTCGGTCTCGCCCTTGTTCAGGCCGTGTACACCGACGATGGCGCCCTTGCGCTGCGCCGCCTGCTCGCTGACTGCGCGCAACTGGTCGGAGTCGCCGTGATGGAGGATGGCGTCCAGCGCCACGTCGACGCTGTTCCAGTCGGCCACCAGCTGGATGTGCTTCTGCACCTCCTTCGGCAGTTCGGCATGCAGTGCGCGCTGGCTGTCCAGCCAGATCGCCTTGCTGCCCACGGCGAGGGTGGCGGCCAACTGGGCCAGCAGGTCGCTGCGCTCGTCGGCCAGGTTCAGCACCTGCTCGCGCGGCAGCAGGGTGTAGCTGTTGCGCTCGCCGGTCGGGCCGGTCAGCGTGTGGCTGCTGTAGCTCTGCGACAGCGCACGGTAGCGCTCGAACAGCGCGGCGATGGCCGGCTCCTGCTTGGCTGCCCATTCGGCGAAGGCGCTGCGCACTTTGTCCAGTTCGGCCGGAACCGGCAGGGCCTGCACCTCGGCCTGTTGCAGGTACTGGGCGACGGCTTCCTGCGGGCGAGTCGAGAGCAGACGATAGAGGTAGAGCGGGCCACCGGCTTTCGGGCCGGTACCGGACAGGCCTTCACCGCCGAACGGCTGCACGCCGACCACGGCGCCGACCATGTTGCGGTTCACATACAGGTTGCCGACCTTGGCCGTGCCGACCACCTGGGCGATGGTCTCGTCGATGCGCGTGTGCACGCCGAGGGTCAGGCCGTAGCCGCTGTCGTTGATCTGCTGCAGCAGCTTGCCCAGGTCCGCGCGCTGGTAGCGCACCACGTGCAGCACCGGGCCGAAGATCTCGCGCTTGAGCTCGTCGAAGCTGTCCAGCTCGATCAGGGTCGGCACGACGAAGGTGCCGCGCTTGATCTCGTCACCGTTGACGCGCGCCAGTTGAGTGACCTTGCGGCCTTTCTCACGCAGCTTGGCGATATGGGTGTCGATGCCGGCCTTGGCTTCGGCGTCGATCACCGGACCGATGTCGGTGTTCAGGCGCTCGGGGTTGCCGAGCGTGTATTCGGCCATGGCGCCCTTGAGCATGGTCAGCACGCGGTCGGCCACGTCGTCCTGCACGCACAGCACGCGCAGGGCTGAGCAGCGCTGGCCGGCGCTGTCGAAGGCGGAGGCGATCACGTCCATCACCACCTGCTCGGTCAGCGCCGAGGAGTCGACGATCATGGCGTTGAGGCCGCCGGTTTCGGCGATCAGCGGAATGGTGCGGCCCTGGGCATCCAGGCGCCCGGCGATGTTGCGCTGGAGGATGCCGGCCACCTCGGTGGAGCCAGTGAACAGCACGCCACGTACGCGCTCGTCACCCACCAGGCGCGCACCGACGGTTTCGCCACGGCCCGGCAGCAACTGCACCGCGCCGGCCGGCACGCCGGCCTCGCGCAGGATGCGCACGGCCTGGGCGGCGATCAGCGGCGTCTGTTCGGCCGGCTTGGCCAGCACGGTGTTGCCGGCGGCCAGGGCGGCGGCCACCTGACCGGTGAAGATCGCCAGGGGGAAGTTCCACGGGCTGATGCAGACCACCGGGCCCAGCGGGCGGTGGCTGTCGTTGCTGAAGCTGCGTGCCTGAATGGCGTAGTAGCGGAGGAAGTCCACCGCCTCACGCACCTCGGCGATGGCGTTGGCGAAGGTCTTGCCGGACTCGCGCACCAGCAGGCCCATCAGCTGTTGCAGCTCGGCTTCCATCAGGTCGGCGGCGCGTTCCAGCACGGCGGCGCGTTCGGCCGGCAGGGTGGACTGCCAGATCTGCCCACTGGCCAGGGCGCAGAGAATGGCGCTGTCGACGTCCTTGACGCTGGCTTCGCGCACATGGCCGACCAGGTCGCGGTGGTCGGCCGGGTTGCGCACCGGCTCGGCCGGGCCCGGGGTGGGCGTGTCGCAGCCGAGGATCGGGCCGGCGACATAGACGTTATTGGTCGACGACAGTAGCGCCGAGGACAGCGAGCCCAGGCGGTGTTCGTTGGCCAGGTCGAGGCCGGCGGAGTTGACCCGCTGCTTGCCGTACAGATCACGCGGCAGCGGGATGCGCGGGTGCGGCAGGCCGAGGGTGCCTTCCTGCGCGGCCATCTGCTCGACCTGCAGCACCGGGTCGAGAACCAGGTCTTTCAGCGAGATGCTGTGGTCGGCGATGCGGTTGACGAAGCTGGTGTTGGCGCCGTTTTCCAGCAGGCGACGCACCAGGTAGGCCAGCAGGGTTTCATGGCTGCCGACCGGGGCGTAGATGCGGCACGGGCGGTTCAGCTTGCCATCGGCGATTTTGCCGACCACCTGCTCGTACAGCGGCTCGCCCATGCCGTGCAGGCACTGGAACTCGTACTGGCCCGGGTAGTAGTTCTGCCCGGCCAGGTGATAGATGGCCGACAGCGAGTGGGCGTTGTGGGTGGCGAACTGCGGGTAGATGGCTTCCGGCGCGGCCAGCAGTTTGCGTGCGCAGGCGATGTAAGAGAGGTCGGTGTACGGCTTGCGGGTGTACACCGGGTAGCCTTCCAGGCCACCCACCTGGGCCAGCTTGATCTCGCTGTCCCAGTAGGCGCCCTTGACCAGGCGGATCATCAGGCGATGACGGCTGCGCTTGGCCAGGTCGATGACGTAGTCGATCACGTACGGGCAGCGCTTCTGGTAGGCCTGGATGACGAAACCGATGCCGTTCCAGCCGGCCAGCGATGGCTCGAAGCACAGGCGCTCGAGCAGATCCAGCGACAGCTCCAGGCGGTCGGCTTCCTCGGCGTCGATGTTGAGGCCGATGTCGTACTGCTTGGCCAGTTGGGTCAGGCCCAGCAGGGTCGGGTATAGCTCGTCCATCACGCGCTCGTACTGGGCGCGGCTGTAGCGGGGGTGCAGGGCGGACAGCTTGATTGAGATGCCCGGGCCTTCGTAGATGCCGCGACCGTGCGAGGCCTTGCCGATAGCGTGGATGGCCTGCTCGTAGGAGGCCAGGTAACGTTTGGCGTCTTCCTCGGTCAGCGCCGCTTCGCCGAGCATGTCATAGGAGTAGCGGAAGCCCTTGGCCTCCAAGTTGGAGGCGTTGGCCAGGGCTTCGGCGATGGTTTCGCCGGTGACGAACTGCTCGCCCATCAGGCGCATGGCCATGTCCACGCCCTTGCGGATGACCGGTTCGCCGCTCTTGCCGATGATGCGGTTGAGCGCCGAGGTCATGCCGGCTTCGGTGTGGGTCGAGACCAGCTTGCCGGTGATCAGCAAGCCCCAGCTGGCCGCGTTGACGAACATCGACGGGCTCTGGCCGAGGTGCTGGCTCCAGTTGCCGTTGGCGATCTTGTCGCGGATCAGCGCGTCACGGGTGGCCTTGTCGGGGATGCGCAGCAGGGCTTCGGCCAGGCACATCAGGGCCACGCCTTCCTGCGACGACAGCGAGAACTCCTGCAGCAGGCCCTGCACCAGGCCCTGACGGCCGCTGGCGTTCTTCTGGTTGCGCAGCTTTTCGGCGATGCCGAGAGCCAGTTTCTGCGAGGCCTCGGCCTGCTCCTTGTTCAGGCGCGCCTGCTCCAGCAGCATCGGCACCATTTCGGTTTCCGGGCGGCGATAGGCGCTGGTGATGGCGGCGCGCAGCACCGATTGCGGCAGGATGCTCTCGGCGAAATCGAGGAACACCTGCAGACCCTGCTCGGTCAGTGACTCCAGCGCTTCTTCACCGGCGGCAGCGGCCAGGCCGGCATGCTCGGCGGGCGTCAGGCCACTCTCGACTTGCTCCAGGTAATTGAAGATCGCCTGCTTGATCATCCAGTGCGGCGTGCGGTCGATCTGCGCAGCGGCCTTTTTCAGGCGTTCGCGGGTGGCATCGTCGAGTTTTACGCCAAGAGTGGTGGTAGCCATGGAGAATCCTGCTTGTCAGTTATGCACGTTAGAAATTGCCTGGAGCAATTTCGTCGCCTGCGACGGCCTTAAGGGTTGCCGCCTGTTGAGGGGCGGGCAGCAAAAGCTGCAGGAGATTAAACCTGCTCAGGTGCTTGGTGCAACCAGGTGCAACCAATTGTTTCGATCGTCCGACGGACGTTCGGTTTGCTTTCACTGCTGCGCTGTAACGCTTGTCTTTCAAGGGGTGCGGGCCATGAAGCGCATTCGGTGGCCTGGCCTGGAGCAAGATGAAACACCTCGATCAGGTCAGCTTGCCGATGCGCTGCATCATCGTGGTGCAACCTCGGTTATACCCATGGGCGCGAGTGCATCAATGCGCTCATCCGCATCGCTGACGCTATCGCGACTGGGTAACACCTGTTGAGCATAGACTGCCTGGCGGGGCGATATGGCTCCCGTGAGCCGAAAGGGTGCAGGGCGCGGATGGTGGCAATGAGTACTGTGGAGTCGGAGCGTGGAGACAGGAAGTGTGCGCGCCGGGAGGCGCGAGGGATGACGCTAAAGCGCGCCCAGAATCAACTGCGCCGCCACCGTGAACATCATCGCCGCCACGCCCAGATCGATCAGGCGCCAGGTCAATGGCTTTGCCAACCAGGGCGCCAGCCAGGCCGCGCCGAGCGCCAGAGTGCTGAACCAGAGAAAGGAGGCGCTGGCCGCGCCTGCGGCATAGGCGCCGGGTTCAGGTTGCTGGGCACCGAGCGAGCCGATCAGTAGCACGGTATCCAGATAGACGTGCGGGTTGAGCAGGGTGACCGCCAGCGCTGCGAGCATCACTGTGCGCAATGAGCGCGGTTCGCTACCGGCCGCCTGCAGCGATTGCGGGTGCGCGGCGCGCAGTAGCGCCTGGCTGCCATACCAGATCAGGAAGGCGGCGCCACCCCAGCGGGCGATGGCCAGCAAGGTCGGGCTCTGTGCCAGCAGGGTGGCCAGGCCGAACACGCCAGCGGCCACCAGCAGGGCATCGCAGACGATGCACAGGGCTGCCACTGGCAAATGATGTTCGCGGCGCAGGCTCTGTGCCAGGACGAAGGCGTTCTGCGCACCGATGGCCATGATCAGACCGATGGCCACCAGCAGGCCGTTGCTGTAGCTCTGCCACATCATGCCGGCTCCGGCATGGACGCCGCCGACAGGGCGCGCAGGGTGGACAGCGCCCGTTCGGCTCGTTCGTTGGGCACGAAGATATGGTCGTGATGAAAGCCGGCGACCACGTTGCAGCTGATGCCGGCCTGCGCCAGGGCGGCGGAAAAGGAAGCAGTAAGACCCACGGCCGCCAGCGACGAATGCACCTCAAGGGTGATCCAGGCGGCGACGTAGTCGTAGTGCAGACCATGGGCATCGGCGATTTCGCGCGTCAGCACCAGGCTCAGCCCTTCAGGCTCGCGCATGCTGGCGACCGGCTGCAGGGCGTTGCAGTCATGCTCGTCCGGGACGCAGCAGAACACGAACTGACCGGGATTGAGCTGCGGCGTCATGCTCTGCAGCAGGCGTGCGAGATTGGTTTCGCCAGACATGACGGGCTCCTGATGGCGTTGAATGCTGGCGAGTCTGCTGTGTGTGGATGTATAAGAGAAACCAATATTGCTGATCGCTCATTAGGAAAATCGATTGTTCGATTACAAGCTTCTCGCCGCGCTGGCCGCGGTGGTCGAGCAGGCCGGCTTCGAACGCGCGGCGCAGGTGTTGGGGCTGTCGCAGTCGGCGGTGTCGCAACGCATCAAGTTGCTCGAAGCACGGGTCGGCCAGCCGGTGCTGGTGCGCGCGACGCCGCCGGCGCCCACCGAAATCGGCCGGCGTCTGCTCAACCACGTGCAGCAGGTGCGCCTGCTCGAGCGCGACCTGCAAGGCCAGGTGCCGGGGCTGGATGAGCAGACCCTGCCCGAGCGTCTGCGCATCGCCATCAACGCTGACAGCCTGGCGACCTGGTGGGCGGCGGCAACCGCTGACTTCTGCGCCACCCGGCAGGTCTTGATGGAGCTGGTGGTGGAGGATCAGGAGGTCGGCCTCAAGCGCATGCGCGCGGGCGAGGTGGCCGCTTGCGTGTGTGCCGCCGAGCGCACTGTGGCAGGGGCGCGCAGCCTGGCGCTGGGGTCGATGCGTTATCGCGCGCTGGCCAGCCCGGCTTTTATCGCCCGGCATTTTCCCGCCGGAGTCACGCCAGCGGCGCTGGCACGTGCGCCGGCCATCGTCTACGGCCCGGATGATCAGTTGCAGCATCGCTACCTGGCTGCTCTCGGCATCACCGGGGCTTTTGCCTATCACCTGTGCCCATCGTCGGAAGGCTTCGTGCGTCTGACCGAAGGTGGTCTCGGCTGGGGCCTGGTGCCTGAGTTGCAGGTACGCGGGGAGCTGGCCAGCGGCAGGCTGGTGGATCTGCTTCCCGAGCGTTTCATCGATGTGCCGTTGTACTGGCACCATTGGCGCAATGGCGGCGAATTGCTCAGCGAGCTGACCGAACGCCTGCGTCGCGCAGCCGGCGGCGCGCTGGTGCAGGTGCAACCCGGGCCGTAGGGTTCGCGGGTTAGGCTTGCCGGGGCGTCGTTCTGGCCTCCGCCGACAGCGCACAACCGCGGTGGCGCTGCTAGAGTGCGGCGACTACAAGAATCAATGGTAGGGGATGGCGATGAAGATTCTGGTCACCGGCGCGAGTGGCTTCATCGGGGGGCGCTTCGCTCGTTTCGCGCTCGAACAGGGCCTGGACGTGCGGGTCAACGGCCGTCGTGCCGAGGGCGTGCAGCATCTGATCAAGCGCGGCGCCGAGTTCGTTCAGGGCGATCTGGGGGATGCCGAGCTGGCCCAGGCGCTGTGCCGGGATGTCGAGGCTGTGGTGCACTGCGCGGGCGCGGTGGGCGTGTGGGGCGACTATGCGCATTTTCATCAGGCCAACGTCACGGTCACCGAGAATGTCGTCGATGCCTGCCTCAAGCAGAAGGTGCGGCGCCTGGTGCATCTGTCCTCACCGTCGATCTATTTCGATGGCAAGTCCCATGTCGATATTCGCGAGGAGCAGGTGCCCAAGCGCTTCTCCGATCACTACGGCAAGACCAAGTACCTGGCCGAGCAGCAGGTGTTCGCCGCGCAGGAGTTCGGCCTGGAGGTGATCGCCGTGCGTCCGCGCTTCGTCACCGGCGCGGGTGATACCAGCATCTTCCCGCGCTTGATCGGCATGCAGCGCAAGGGTCGCCTGGCGATCATCGGCAATGGTCTGAACAAGGTCGACTTCACCAACGTGCACAATCTCAACGACGCCTTGCTCAGCTCGCTGCAGGTGGGCGGGGCGGCGCTCGGCCAGGTGTACAACATCAGTAATGGCGCGCCGGTGCCGCTGTGGGACGTGGTCAATTACGTGCTGCGCCGCCTTGAGTTGCCGCCGGTGACGCGGCATGTGCCGTTCCCGCTGGCCTACGCCGCGGCGACGCTCAACGAAGGCGTGTGTCGGGTGCTGCCGGGGCGGCCCGAACCGAGTCTGTTTCGCCTTGGTGTGGCGGTGATGGCCAGGGATTTCTCCCTGAACATCGACCGTGCCCGCGAGTACCTTGGCTACGAACCCCGGGCCAGTCTGTGGGATGCACTGGATGAGTTCTGCACCTGGTGGCAGGCGCAGATGGGACCTCAGGCGTAGATGCGTTGGCCGCGATAGATGCGTACCGAGCCGGTTGGCGCGCCGACTGGTATCTCGACGGCGGCCAGTGGGGTGGTCGATGCGCGCTGCGGTTGATCGGACAGTTCGGCCAGGCGCTGGCCGAGGCGGCGGGTTTCTTCATCGTCGGATTTCAGGCTGCCATCGAGCATGGCGCCGACTGCGTTGGGCTGGCTCAGGCGAATGTCCACGTCCTGCTCTTCGCGTAGACGGCGACGCAGCGCTTTCATGCAGTCCAGTACTTCTTTGTTCAGTTCCATTGCCACTTCTCCCGATTGGTTGAAGGGTCACGGGTTCAGGCCTTCCTCACCATCCGTAACCGCGCCAGCCGTAATCCTTCGGCAGGGACACATCTTCGTGCTTTGCAGAACTCTCAGGCCGCCTGCTGGCTTGTGAGCGACGCGCTATCGGCTCGTTCACGACGGAAGAAAAAGCAAAGTGCGTACCAGTTCATGTTTTGCGGAACTGCTGGGCTGCAGGCGAGTCGATGGCCCTGTCGCGCCCTTCGTCGGTGCGCCGCGCACCTGCTTGGCGCGACGCTGATGGTGTAATGGTGAATCGGTATACTGCGCGGCATTTCCGTTCATTCGTTCCAACCATAGGTCCGACCATGCGTAACGACGCCAACGACGAGCTCGACAATCTGCCCAGCCTGACTCCGGAGCGCCGTGAGGGTTTCGCCGAGCCGCGTGAGGAGCCCGCTGCGCGTAGCAGCCGCGTGGCCAGCAGCAAGGCTGCAGTGGCCAAGGGCGCCAGTACCGGGCCGCTGTGGGCGCTGGTTGGCGCGCTGAGTTTCGCCCTGGCCGGCCTGAGCTGGTGGAGCCTGCAGCAGATCGGCCTGATGGAGCAGCGCCTGGTGGCGACCCAGGAAAGCTTCGCGCGCATCAGCGAGGAGGCGGCCGGACGAATTCAGGATATTTCCGGCAAGGTGGTGGCCACCGAGTCCAGCGTTACTAGCGGCAACGAGGCACTCAAGCTGCAGGTCAAGCAGCTGGAAAATCGCCTGGTCGAGCTGGGCAAGCAGCAACAGCAGAGCGCCACGGCGCAGGCAGCGCTGGACAAGCGCATCGAACAGTTGAGGGCGGAGCTCAAGAGTGGCTTCGGCGCCAACGCCGATTTCGACAAGCGTCTGCAGGCGCTCTCCACCGAGCAGGCGGCGCTGAAATCCGCCCTGGCGGACGTCAAGGCGACCCAGGCTGAACTGGCCAAGCTCGATACCCGCATCAAGGCCCTCGGTGGCGATATCGATGCGCTGAAGAAGCAGGGCAATCCGGCGCAATTGATCCGTAGCCTGGAGCAGGATCTGCTGGTGCTGCGCAGCGAGCTGGACAACCGCCCGGCCGCCAGTGCCGGGCCGAATACCGCCGAGTTCGATGCTTTCCGCGCGCAGATGACGCGCAACATCAATACCCTGCAGAGCCAGGTGATGAATCTGCAGCAGCAGATCAATCAGCGCTGAGTGCCACCATCTCGATAAACGAACGCCCAGCAATGCGGGGCGTTCGTTTATTGGTCGCGGCTAAAGCCCCTCCCACGGGATATCGCTTGCGGGAGGTGCATTAGCTGCGATCTCACAGACGCGGATAGTCGATATAGCCGACCGGGCCGGAGCCGTAGAAGGTTTCCGGGTGCGGCTCGTTCAGCGGCGCGTCCTTCTGCAGGCGCTCGGGCAGGTCCGGGTTGGCGATGAAGGGGATGCCGAACGCCACGGCATCGGCCTTGCCTTCGGCCAACCAGGCATTGGCCTGCTCCTTGGTGAAGCGCTCGTTGGCGATGAACACGCCGCCGAATTCCTTCTTCAGTTGCGGCGACAGGCTGTCGTCACCCTCCTTCTCGCGGGCGCAGATGAAGGCGATGCCGCGCTTGCCCAGTTCGCGGGCGACGTAGCCGAAGGTCTCGGCGCGGTTGGCGTCGCCCATGTCGTGGGCGTCGGCGCGCGGCGCCAGGTGCACGCCGACGCGGCCGGCGCCCCACACCGAGATGGCGGCGTCGGTCACTTCCAGCAGCAGACGCGCGCGATTCTCGACGCTGCCGCCGTACTGGTCGGTGCGCTGGTTGGTGCTGCTCTGCAGGAACTGGTCGAGCAGGTAGCCGTTGGCACCGTGGATCTCCACGCCATCGAAACCGGCGGCCATGGCGTTCTCGGCGCCTTGACGATAAGCCTCGACGATATCGGCGATTTCTTCGGTCTCCAGCGCACGTGGGGTGACGTAGTCCTTAAGCGGACGGATCAGGCTGACGTGGCCGGCCGGCTTGATCGCGCTGGGAGCGACCGGCAGTTCGCCGTTCAGGTAGATGGGGTCGGAGATGCGGCCGACGTGCCACAGCTGCAGGACGATCTTGCCGCCATTGGCATGCACCGCCTGGGTGATGTTGCTCCAGCCGCGGATCTGCGCATCCGACCAGATGCCGGGGGTGTTCGGGTAGCCCACGCCCATCGGCGTGACGGCAGTGGCTTCGCTGATGATCAGACCGGCCGAGGCACGCTGTACGTAGTACTCGGCCATCAGCGCGTTGGGCACGCGGTCTTCGTCGGCGCGGCAGCGGGTCAGCGGCGCCATGATGATGCGGTTGTTCAGGTGCAGATCACCGATCTGGATGGGGTCGAACAGTGTGGGCATGGTGGTTTCTCCGAGGGAAAGGTCAAATCAGAGTTGCTGGCCGAGGCGCTCGACGAAAGCCTGGATCAGCTCGTCGTTGCGCTTGAAGACGTGCCACTGGCCGACCTTGCGGCTGGTCACCAGATCGGCGCGTTGCAGGGTGGTCAGGTGGGCGGAAACGGTGGATTGCGAAAGCCCGGTACGCAGGTAGATCTTGCCGGCGCAGACGCCGATCTCCAGCGGATGCTCCTGCTCGGCGAAGTGGCGCTCGGGCTCCTTCAGCCAGTAGAGGATGTCGCGGCGCACGGGGTGGGCGAGGGCCTTGATGATGGTGTCGATGTCCATGGCAGTGTCGGTGTGTATCGTCATGGGGCGAACTTTATATCGTCTCTGGGCGATATACAGATTGATTGTGCCAATAGTCCCCATCAACAGCTTCGATTGTCCTGCTCAGGGCGGTAAGCTCGTGTCATGAACTACCTGGCCCATCTTCATCTTGGCGGCGATGCGCCGCCGCAACTGCTCGGCAGCCTGTATGGCGACTTCGTCAAGGGCCCCCTGGCCGGACGCTGGCCGACTGAGATCGAAGCGGCCATCCGCCTGCACCGGCGTATCGACGCCTTTACCGACAGCCACCCGCTACAGGCGCGCGCGCGTGCCCGGTTTCCCGCCGCGCGGCGCCGCACGGCCGGCATGCTGCTGGATCTGTTCTTCGACCATTGCCTGGCCCGCGATTGGGTCGAGTATGCGGCGCAGCCGCTGGATCATTTCACCCGCGAGGTGTACCGGGTGCTGGCCGCCGAACCGGAGTTGCCGGGACGCCTGGCGCTGATGGCGCCGCGCATGGCGGCGCAGGACTGGCTCGGCAGCTACCGCGAGTTCGCGGTGCTGGAGCAGGTGATCGCCGGCATGCAGCGGCGCCTGTCCAGGCCGCAGTTGCTCGACGGCAGCCTGGCCGAGCTGGAGCGGCTGTACCAGCCGCTCAGCGAGGATTTCCGCGCCTTCTACCCCGAGCTGATCGCCTTCGCCCGTCAGGCGTAGGGCGGGGGTACCCCGCCAGCCCGGCTAACGGCGGGTTGCACCCGCCCTACGGGCCTGTGCATGCAGGCCGAAGCGCCGCACCACCCACTTCTCCAGTTCCGCCGCGCAGAACAGTGCCAGGCCGGCCAGCAGCACGCGCAGCCATTCATCAAAGCTCAGCCCGGTGGAGCCGAACACCTGTTGCAGCGGCGGGGCATAGGTGAACAGCATCTGCAGCACGATGCAGGCGGCGATGGTCAGCAGCACGACCCGATTGCCCAACAGGCCGTCGCGGCTGAGTACCGAGCCGAAGATGCTGCGGCTGTTGAGCAGATAGAAAATCTCGCACATCACCACGGCATTGACCGCGATGGTGCGGGCGCTCTCCAGGCTGTTGCCACGCTCAAGCTCCCAGAGGAACAGGCCGATGCCGGCGCCGGCGATCAGTACCGACACCATCACCACGCGCCAGACGAAGAAGCCCGATAGCAGCGGCTCGTTGGGCGCCCGTGGCGCGCGTTTCATCAGCCCGCGTTCGGAGGGCTCGAAGGCTAGCGCCAGGCCCAGGGTGCTGGAGGTGACCATGTTGACCCACAGTACCTGTGCCGGGGTCAGTGGCAGCACCACCTGAAAGAGGATGGCGAAGATCACGATCAGCGATTGGCCGCCGTTGGTGGGCAGGGCGAAGAGGATGAATTTCTTCAGGTTGTCGTAGATCGCCCGGCCTTCGCGCACGGCGCCGGCGATGGTGGCGAAGTTGTCGTCGGCCAGCACCACTTCGGCCGCTTCCTTGGCCGCCTCGGTGCCCTTGAGCCCCATGGCCACGCCGACGTCGGCGCGCTTGAGCGCCGGGGCATCGTTGACCCCGTCGCCAGTCATCGCCACCACCTGGCCACTGTCCTGCATGCATTGCACCAGACGCAGCTTGTGCTCGGGGCTGGCGCGGGCGAACACCTCGATGCCGGGCAGTACCTCGCGCAGGCGGCGCTCGTCGAGCAGTTCCAGTTCCGCCCCGGTCATCGCCGGCATGCTGACGCCGATGCCCAGTTGCGCGCCGATGGCGCGGGCGGTTTCTGCGTGATCGCCGGTGATCATCTTCACCCGGATGCCGGCGCGCTGGCATTCGGCGACGGCGGCGATGGCCTCGGCACGCGGCGGGTCGATGATGCCGACCAGTGCCAGCAGGGTCAGGCCGCTTTCCACGTCGGCGAAATTCAGCGTGCGTTGTTCGGCCGTCGCCGGCTTGCTGGCCAGTGCCAGCAGGCGCAGGCCACGCGCGGCCAGGTCGGTGGCCTGGCGGCGCCAGTAGTCGGTATCCAGCGCCTCACTGCTGCCATCGGCGCTGCGCTGGTTGCTGCACATCTCCAGCACGCGCTCGGGAGCGCCCTTGAGATAGATCAAGCCATGGCCGGCGTGGTCATGGTGCAGGGTGGCCATGAAGCGGTGTTCGGACTCGAACGGGATCGCATCGCTGCGCGGCAGTTGCGCGTGCAGGGTCGGACCATCCACACCGCTTTTCAGCGCCAGGGTCAGCAGTGCGCCTTCGGTCGGGTCGCCATGCAGCCGCCAGTGGCCGGCATCATCTTGTTGCAGGCGGGCGTCGTTGCACAACTGCGCGGCGCGGGCGACTTCCAGCAGGGCGGCGTCAGGCTCACACAGCGCACCGTCCTGATGAAAGGCGCCTTCCGGGGCATAGCCCACCCCCGAGACATCGAGGATGCGGCTGGCGCTGACCACACGCTGCACGGTCATTTCGTTGCGGGTCAGGGTGCCGGTCTTGTCCGAGCAGATCACCGTCACCGAACCGAGGGTTTCCACCGCCGGCAGGCGCCGCACGATGGCGTTGTGGCCGGCCATGCGCTGCACGCCGAGGGCCAGGATCACCGTCATGATCGCCGGCAGCCCCTCGGGGATGGCCGAGGCAGTCAGTGCCACCACCATCATGAACATCTCGCCGGGGTTCTGGCCGTGCCAGAGGATGCCGAGGATGAAGGTGGCGAACGCCAGGATCAGGATGATCACCGCCAGCCAGCGGCTGAACTGTTCGATCTGTCGCAGCAGTGGCGTGGACAACGCCTGCACCTGCTGCAGCATCGCGCCGATTCGGCCGAGTTCAGTGTTGGCACCGGTCGCCACCACCACGCCGCTGGCCTGTCCGCTGCTGACCAGGGTGCCGGAATAGGCCATGCAGCGGCGGTCGCCGAGCGCGGCGTCGGCGTTGCAGTGGGCTACGGATTTTTCCACCGGTACCGATTCGCCGGTCAGCGCCGCTTCTTCCACCAGCAGGTTCTTCACACTGATCAGGCGCAGGTCTGCCGGCACCTTGTCGCCGGACGCCAGCAACACGATGTCGCCGGGCACCAGGCGCTCGGCATCGATTTCATGACGTTCACCGCCACGCAGCACCATGGCGTGGGGCGAGAGCATGCTGCGGATGGCGTCCAGCGCGTTCTCTGCCTTGCCTTCCTGGATGAAGCCGATGATCACGTTGATCAGCACCGCGGCGAGGATCACCGAGGTGTCGACCCAATGGCCGAGCAGCGCGGTGATGATGGCGGCCACCAGCATCAGATAGAGCAGCACGTTGTGGAACTGGTAGAGCAGGCGCAGCAATGGCCCCCGGCGTTGTGGCGGCGGCAGGCGATTGGCACCATGCTGCTGCAGGCGCCGCTGCGCCTCGTCCTGGCTGAGACCGCTGGCGCTGCTGCGCTGCACTTTCAGGGCGTCCTGTGCAGTCAAGGCGTGCCAGGTGTGGTCGGTATATTCTGAGGGGGCATTGCCCATGGGGCGAGTCTCCTGCGGTGTCCGGGCCGTGCTCGCGGGCCAGCGTGCGGCGGGACGGCGAGTGTTGCGGGTTACCCTAAGTGCGCGTTAACGCACAGGAGCTGACCTGCATCAAGGACTGGGGCGTCGGCAGGCGTTTGAATGTAACGCGGTGTTAGGTTCTGTACGAAAAGTGCCTGTGCTTGGTGAAAATGGGGCCGGAATGCTCATCTACAGCTCGTAAACCCGAGTGCGAGCCCAGTCCGGATCTTATCCGTTTTTATGGGGGCGCCATCGGTATCGCCTGATCTTCGCCCGGCGACTTTTCGTACAGACCCTGGAATGCAATGGAGGAAACGAGATGATCAAGATTCTGGTAGCAACCGATCTGTCCGAGCGTTCGGCGCATGCGGTGCAGCGTGCCGTGCAACTGATTCGTCGTCAGGGTGGCGGTGAATGGGGTCTGTTGCATGTGATCGATGATGAGGCCCCTGCCGCCTATGTGCAGCGCCAGGTACAGCAGGCCGAGAGTCTCTTGCAGACCCAGGCCGAACGCCTGGGGGAGCAGGCCGGCAGTGTGCCGCGTGTGATTGTCGGCACGGGCGAAGCGGCCGCGGTGATCGTCGAGAGTGCGCAGGGCATGGGCGCCGATCTGCTGGTGGTGGGGGCGCATCGCAAGTCGACGCTGCGTGACTTCTTTGTCGGCACCACGCTCGAGCGCGTCGTACGCAGCAGTCATCTGCCGGTGCTGCGGGTCAACGGCCCGGTCACCCACGAGTACCGGCATGCCTTGCTGGCGATGGATCTGTCGCGTACCTCGCTGCAGGCATTGAGCCGGGCGCGCGACTTGGGCCTGGTGAGCCTGGATGAACTGCATGTGGCCAGTGCCGTCGAGCCTTTAGCCGCCGGCGCGATCATGGAGCCCGGGATCAGTGCCGAGGTGCTGGAAAACCAGCGCCAACTGCTGCGCCAGCAACTGCAGGAACGCCTGGCGGCGGTCGGCGCGTGCCTGAATGACGAGCGCCTGCTGGTGCAGATCGGCTCACCGGAAGGGGTGATCGGCGAGGCGCTACGCCAGAGTGGCGCGGACCTGCTGGTACTCGGTACCCATGCCCGTGAAGGGGTTTCGCGCTTCTTCCTCGGCAGCGTCGCCAGTCGCCTGCTGGCCTCGCTCGACAGCGACGCGCTGATCGTACCGCCGGCTGACTGAGCGGCTACGACCTGTAGCCTGGATGAACTCCGGGGCACCCTTGGCAAAGCCCCCGGATTGCATCCGGGTTACGCGGTGGATCAGGCGGCTTCGGCTTCGGCTTCGGTCGGCAGCGTGACCGGCGTTTCCAGTTGCAGGGCGCTGGCGATCATGGCCTGGCTGTGCCGGGCCAGTTCGTTACGGCTGCGTGAGGCGCTGGGAATCGGCGCGAGCAGGTGTATCTCCACCTCGCAGGCCGGCTGCGAGAGCAGGCGCAGCAGGTGCGAGAGCATGTCGTCATCGCCGACGAAGGGCGCTACCGGACACGGTTGGCCATCGCGCAAATAACGGATGGCCACAGGTTGCAGCGCCACGCCGCTGTCGATGGCGCTGCTCAGCAGACGGCCATGGAAGGTACGCAGGGCCAGGCCGTCGGTGGTGGTGCCTTCGGGAAATATCAGCAGGTGATGACCCTGCTGCAGATGGCGAGTGAGCTGCTGGCCGACCTGGCTGCTGTCGCCCGCACCGCGGCGGATGAACTGCGTACCACCCTTGTGTGCCAGCCAGCCGGCGACCGGCCAGTCGCGCACCTCCGCCTTGGACAGGAAGGACAGCGGCTGCAGAGCGCCCAACAGCGGAATGTCGGTCCATGACACATGGTTGCTGACCCACAGCATCGGTTGCGTCGGCAGCTCGCCCTCGACCCGCACGCGAAACGGCAGGGCGCCACCCAGGCGTGCCAGGAACCCGCGGGTCAGACGTTGGCGCAGCGGCATCAGGTCATGCCGAACCACCCGCTCGAACAGGCTGACGATGCCGGCCAGCAGGGCGCCAAAGGCGATTACCAGGGCCAGATGAAAGAGGCGCAGGGACAGACGCAGTTTGGCCATTGAGGCCTCCGCTTGAGGACGAGTGGCGGCATTATCCATTGATAGAGTCGTTTGGCGATGCTTGGGGGCATGCTGATGTGTAGGAGCGAGCTCTGCTCATGAATGCTGGACACTCTCGTTCGCGAGCAGAGCTCGCTCCTACAGCCGGGTGTCAGACTGCCGCCTTGAAGTGCCGGGCATAGCGCGGGCACAGCTCGTCGCGCTTGAGCAGGATGAACACGTCGGCCACCTGGAAGTCGCGATCCCAGCAGGGCTCGCCGCAGATCTTCGCGCCCAGGCGCATGTAGGCCTTGAGCAGCGGTGGCATCTCGGCGATGACGTTGCCCGGCAGATCCAGCTGTGGCAGCGGGTGCTTGGGCTCGGCGCGCAGGTGCTCGGTGCACAGGTAGCGTTCGCGCAGGCGCTGCATGATGGCCTGGGCCTGGATGCCGCCGTCCTGCATGGAGATGCTGGCGCAGCCCATCAGGTAGCGGTAGCCGCCTTCGTTGAGCACCTCGGCCAGTTCGCCCCAGAGCACGGCGATGGTGGCGCCGTTGCGGTAGGTGACATCGACGCAGGTGCGGCCGATTTCCAGTACCGGGCCTTCCAGTCTGGCCAGGCCGTGCAAGGCGAATTCCTCTTCGCTGTAGTAGCGGCCGAGACCGGCGGCGGCCTGGTGATCGAGCAGGCGAGTGGTGGCGACCAGTTCACCGCTGTTGAGATCACGCACGCCGATATGGCTGCAGTGGATGTCGTAGTCGTCCATGTCCAGACCCAGTTCGGCGCCGTTGAGCTTGGCATCGAATTCCGCGCTGAACACGCGGTAGCGCAAGGCCTGGGCTTCACGCAGGGCGGCGGGGCCTTGCAGGCGTTCGGCCTGCAGACGGCGAGCGGTTTGAGTCATGCCAGATCCTCCGTGTGCCGGCTGAATGCTTGCAGCCGGTCGATCTTGTTGGGCAAGCTCAGGCTAGGTAGCTGTGGTGTCACCACCGTGACGCTTTTTTGATGCTTATATGACGGCGCTCGAAGCGCTGCTGCGAGGAGGCCCGTGATGCCCTGGTCGAGTCTGTTTCAGTCTGTCGAGCGCCTGTCTGCCGAGCAGGGCCTGGAGGACTGGTACGCCCGTCTGCTGACCCGCCTGGGGGATACGCCGCAACCCTTCGAGCTGGCACTGGTGGGCGGCCTGCTGGCGGCCACGCCGGGGTTGGCGTTTCTCGCCGGCTATCAGGCGGCGTTGCGCATGCTGTGGCCGGCGGCGCCCTGGACGGCAGGCGCGCTGTGCGTGACGGAGAACCGCAGCACCCGCCCGGCGGACATGAACACACGTATCGACGGCCTGCAGATCACGGGGCGCAAGGATTTCGTCACCGCTGCCGAATGTGCCGACTGGCTGCTGGTGGCGGCGCGCGAGGAGGACGAGGGGCAGGCGCCGCGTCTGGCTCTGGGCGTGGTACGCCAGGGCGCGCCAGGTGTGCGTATCGAGCCGCTGCCGGCCCTGCCGTTGATGCCGGATATCGGCCATGCGCGACTGCACCTGGAACAGGCCCACGGCGAGCGCCTGGCCGGCGACGGCTGGGGCGACTACGTCAAACCCTTCCGCACCCTGGAAGACGTGCATGTACTTACCGCTGTTGTCGCCTGGCAGTTTGGCGTGGGGCGCGATTGTGCCTGGCCTGAAACGCTGCTATTGCGCCTGCAAGCGCTGCTGGCCGGTTGTGCCGAGGTCGCGCGGCAGGCGCCCGATGCGCCCACCACCCATCTGCTGCTGGCCGGGTTGTTCGCCGAGCAGCAGGCGTTGGCCGTTGAACTGAAGGTGGCCTTTGCCGGCGGGCCTGTGCACTGGGCCGAGCTGTGGCAGCGCGACAAGGGCTTGCTGCGCATCGCCGAGGCGGCACGCAGCAAGCGCCTGGAGAAAGCGCGGCGGATTGTCGCCGGCCGTTGACCCATATCAGTACCCATTGTTGCTTGCGCGCCTAAGCTTGCCTCGCGTTTCTTCTACGAGGTTTCCATGCGCCGCGAGCCCATCGTGCTGTTCGATAACGGCAGCCACCAATGCCTGATGTTCGATGACCTGGTCAGCGGCGAGGGCGTGCAATCCAACCAGTTCCTGATCACCGACAACGAACAGTATCTGCTGCTCGACCCGGGCGGTGACCTGACCTATACGCCGCTGTCGCTGGAACTGTCCAAGCATATTCCGGTGCAGGATCTGACCTACATCTTCGCCTCGCACCAGGACCCGGACATCATCGCCTCGCTGGACAAGTGGCTGCTGCACACCCGCGCGCGGGTAATCTGCTCCAAGCTTTGGGCGCGTTTTTTGCCGCACCTGACGGCCAATTACCTGGCGTTGAGCCGTGGCATCAATACCTATGACCGCATCATCGCGCTGCCCGATCGTGGCCAGAGCATCCCGTTGGGCAAATGCACGCTCAAGGCCGTGCCGGCGCACTTTCTTCACTCGGTGGGCAACTTCCAGGTCTATGACCCGGTGAGCAAGATTCTGTTCTCCGGTGACATGGGCGCCTCGCTGGTCGATGATGCCTCGCCGGTGCGCGACTTCGTCAACCACGTACCGAACATGGAAGGTTTCCATCGCCGTTATATGGCCGGCAACAAGGCCTGTCGCCTGTGGGCGGCGATGGTGCGGCAGATGGATGTGGAAATGATTGTGCCGCAGCACGGCCGGCCCTTCGTCGGCCCGGAAATGATCAGCGCCTTCCTCTACTGGATCGAGAACCTGGAATGCGGTCTCGACCTGATGGGGCCGGAGGATTACCAACTGCCCAAATGAAGGTGAGAGATGGCGTTTTCGTCGCTTCAAGCCGTCATCATGGCCATGCTAGGGTGCGCCACGATTTCTGATCGAGGCCGTCCATGTCCATCTCCTTGCTTCGTCGACTGAGCCTGGCGCTCGGTTTCAGCCTGGCTGCCAGCAATGCCTTGGCGGAAAACTGGCCGCAACCCGACTGGCAGAGCCAACCCCGTATCGAGAGCCCCGCGCTGGCCGAGCTCGAACAGTACGCCTTCCCGAAACGCGATGACGTCGAGCGTACGGGCGTGCGCACCGATGCGCTGCTGGTGATCCGCGATGGGCAGATCGTCTACGAACGCTACGCCGAGCCGACCACGGCGCGGACCGCGCACCTGACCTGGTCGATGGCCAAGAGCCTGCTCGCCACCACCCTCGGCGTCGCTTACGCCGAGGGGCGCTTCAAACTCGATGCACCGGTGGCACAGTACTACCCGCCGATGGCGGACCACCCACAGATCAAGATCGGTCATCTGCTCAACTGGGCCTCGGGCCTGGCCTGGGAAGAGGACTACGAGTACGCGCCGCTGAAATCCTCGGTAGTGGCCATGCTCTACACCCGCGGCCGCGCCGACATGGCGGCCTTCACCGCTGCGCATGCGGCGGACGCTGCGCCGGGCACGCGCTTTCGTTATTCCAGTGGCGACAGCAACGTGCTGGCTGCCGCGTTGCGCGGCATGGTCGGCGAGCAGGTTTACGCCGACTATCCCTGGACAGCGCTGTTCGAGCCGCTGGGCATTACCAGCGCGACCTGGGAGCGCGACGCCAGCGGCACCTTCGTTGCGTCGTCCTATGCCTACCTGAGCGCGCGCGACCTGGCCCGTGTCGGCCTGCTGATGCAGCGCGGCGGTCGCTGGGGCGAGCGCCAGTTGCTGCCGGCTGCCTGGGTCGATTTCGTCTCCACGCCTTTCGCTGGCTACCAGCCGCAGTTGGCCAAGTCGGGGGATGCCGTGCCAGGCGGGCATTGGTGGCTCAACGCCGAACTGCCAGGCAGCACGCGGCCCTGGCCGGATGCACCGGCCGATACCATCGCCGCGCTCGGGCATTGGGGGCAGGGGCTGTACGTGATGCCACAAGAAAACCTGCTGGTGGTGCGTTACGCCGATGACCGTGACGGCAGCTTCCAGCACAACGACCTGCTCAAACGCGTGCGTGCGGCCTTCGCCGCGGAGGTGCAGCCATGATCCGTCGCCATCCGATCCGCAGCGCGCTGGTGCTGCTGTTGGTTCTGCTGCTGGCCTGGGCCTGGCCTAATCGCGCCCATCTGGCCGCCTTCCCCGACATCATCGGCGCCTACACGGCCAAGGAATACTGCTCCTGCCGTTACGTCAGCGGCAACCCGGCGGCCTACTGTGAAGGCTATGTCGCGCAGTACGTGCCGATTAGCAGCCTGCTGGATGACGAAAGCGCCAAGCGTGTGACCGCCAGCGGCCTTGGCCGCAACCACAGCGCTGTCTGGCTGGGTGAGCGGCAGGGCTGCCAGTTGCTGCCGAGCAAGTAGGGCGGGTGAAACCCGCCACCTCGGCAGCGGCGGGTTGCACCCGCCCTACGGTTCTGTGCGCGCCGGGCTTTGCAAGGCTCGCGCTGGCGACTATCGTTGCTGCCTGGTCATGCCGTTTTTCGAGTTCTCATGCGCCGTTCGCTTCTCGCCCTGTTGCTTGCCGCTGCCTTGCCCGTCCACGCCGACTGGTACCTGGACAACGAGTCTTCGCGGCTGTCGTTCATCTCCACCCATTCCGGCAGTCAGTCGGAGGTGCATCGCTTTCTCACCCTGCACGGGCAGATCGCCGCCGACGGTCGCGCGCGCCTGCGCGTGGATCTTGACTCGCTGAGCACCGGTGTCCCTCTGCGTGACGAGCGCCTGCGCACCATGTTGTTCGACACTTCACGTCTGCCCGAGGCGCGCATCAGCGCCCAGGTCAACCTGCCGCAACTCACCGACCTGGCACCCGGGGCACAGCTGGAACTGCGACTACCGCTGCAACTGACCCTCAACGAGCGCACGCGTGAGCTGCACAGCGAACTGCTGGTAACGCGGCTGGATGATCACCGCTTCCAGGTGGTGACCCTGGCTCCGCTGGTGTTGCACGCCGAAGACTTCGCCCTGGCCAGTGGCGTCGAGGCGCTGCGCAAGGTCGCTGACCTGCCGGCCATCAGCCTGTCGGTGCCGGTGGGCGCCGTGCTGATCTTCACGGCGCGGTGAGCGTGCACAAGCGCGGCCGCATCTTTCCCTGGCGGGGTGGCAATCGCTTCGAATTGCTGCTGGACGGGCCGGCGTTCTTCCCACGCATGCTGGCGGCCATCGAAGGCGCCAGCCAGCAAGTGGAGATCGAGCTTTACCTGATCGAGGACGGCCGCTGCAGTGAGCGTCTGGTCGATGCGCTGTGCCGAGCGGCTGAGCGTGGGGTGAGGGTACGTGGTCTGTTCGATGCCTACGGTTCCGCAGGCCTGGGCATCGCGCTACGTGAGCGCATGCAGACCGCCGGTGTGCAGCTGCGCTGGTACAACCCGGTGCGCTTGCGGCGGGGTATCCGTAACTTTCATCGCGATCACCGCAAGCTGCTACTGGTGGACCAGCGCCTGGCGTACGTCGGTGGCACCGGTTCTACCGACGAGTTCTGGCAGCCGGATGAGGCTCGCAGCTCCTGGCATGAGGTCATGGTGGAAATCGAGGGGCCACTGGTCGGCGACTGGCAGCAGTTGTTCGAGCAACTCTGGCATACGCGTTTTTTATGGCGCCCGAATCATCAGCCGACTGCGCTAAACCTGCCTAAGTGTCCGCCTGCCGGCGTTGGGCTGGGGCGTGTGGCCTATGCCGATGCTGCGCAGCATCGCGACATTCTGCTGTCGCTGTTGCGCGCACTGAAGGGCGCCAAGCAGCGCGTCTGGCTGGCCACGCCTTATTTCCTGCCGACCTGGAAAATCCGCCGTGCCCTGCGCCGCGCTGCAGCGCGCGGTGTCGAGGTGCGCCTGCTGCTGGCCGGGCGCAACACCGATCATCCGCCGGTGCGTTTTGCCGAGCAGCGTTACTACCCCAAGTTGCTCAGGGCGGGGGTGCGCATCTTCGAATACCAGCCGCGTTTCCTGCACCTGAAGATGGTGCTGGTGGACGATTGGGTCAGCGTCGGCTCGTGCAACTTCGACCACTGGAACCTGCGCTTCAACCTCGACGCCAATGTCGAGGCGCTGGATCCGGATTTCACCCGGGCAGTGACGGCCAGCTTCATCGAGGACTTCGGCGTCAGCCGCGAGATCACCCTCGATGATTGGCACCAGCGCCCCTGGTGGCGCCGTGCGCAACAGCGCCTGTGGGGTTGGCTGGATCGGCTGGCGGTGAATCTGCTCGATCGCTGGCGTTGAGACAGGCTCGCTCGGAACGCTGAGCGGGCCTGATGGCTTTTAGCCGAGGAAGTAGAACGCACCACTGATGACGATGCCCGAGTACAGCAGTATGATCAGGCAGTAGCCCATGATGTCGCGTGCACCGAGGCCGACGATGCCGAGCAGGGGCAGTGCCCAGAACGGCTGGATCATGTTGGTCCAGGCGTCGCCCCAGGCAATCGCCATGGCGGTAACGGTGGTCGACACACCCAGCGCCTCGGCAGCCGGCAGCATGATCGGCCCTTGCACGGCCCACTGGCCACCACCGGACGGCACGAACACGTTGACCACGCCAGCGCTGAGGAAGGCCAGCAGTGGGAAGGTGTCGGCCGAGGACCAGGAGATGAACGCTTCGGTGATCTGCCGGCCGAGGGAAATACCGTCGGCGTTGGCGCCCATCATCATGCCCATGATCCCGGCGTAGAAGGGGAACAGCAGGACGATGCCGCCGATGCCGCGCACGCTCTCGTCCACCGCGCGCATGTAGCGCTCCGGGGTGCCGTGCATCAGCAGGCCGCTGAACAGGAAGATGGCGATGACCACATCCAGGCCAAGCACGAAGCCCTTGGTGGCGAAGTGGTTGAACAGGTAGATACCGGCCATGGCCACCAGTGCCAGACCGAGGATGCGGCTGTCGTCCAGGCGCTGCGCCGGGGTTTCACGAGCCGGCAGTTCCGCGCGCGATTCCACCAGTTTGGCCGGGTCGGCCACCTTGGCACCCTGGCGCGGATGCATGGCGCGGTTGAGCAGCGGCAGGCCGATGAACAGCAGCGCCACGATGGTCAGGTTCAACGGGCTGAACAGGGTTTCGGTGATGCTTACCGGGTCGGTCAGCACGCCTGCGGTGATGCGCGCCAGATCCGGGCCGCCGGTGGCCATGGACAGCGGAATCGAGCCGGCCAGGCCGCCGTGCCAGACCAGGAAGCCCGAGTAGGCCGAGGCCACCAGCAGCGGGTAATCGACGCCATCGACCTTGCGTGCCAGGGCGCGGGCGAACACCGCGCCGATGACCAGGCCGAAGCCCCAGTTGACCCAGCAACCGACCAGCGCCACCAGGGTGACCATGATGATTGCCTGACCGGGTGTGCGTGCCAGGCCGGCCAGGCGGTCGAGTTGACGGTTGATGATCGGCGCACTGGCCAGGGCGTGGCCGGTGACGAAGATCAGCGACATCTGCATGGCAAAACCGAGCAGCGTCCAGAAGCCGCCGCTCCAGTGTTGCACCATGGCCGGTAGCGATTGGCCGGTGGAGAGGATGCCGGCGAGTAGTACGCCCAGCGTGAGCAAGGCGGAGAACACGAAGGGCGAGGGCAGGTACTTCTGTACCAGGCTCACGCTCATGCGGGTGAGGGTATTGAACATCGATGACGCCTCTTTCTTATGGTTGTGTAAGGGCTGTTCCAGGCATTCAGGTCGGTTGTGCCTGGCGGGTGGAAATGACAACGCCCGGCCGGAGCCGAGCGGATGGTTGTGTTGCTCCGTAGGGCGGGTGAAACCCGCCGGTTCCGATAGTGGCGGGTTGCACCCGCCCTACGGTTTCGCGCTTTACTCGCGCTCGATGGCCAGGGCCACGCCCTGGCCGCCACCGATGCACAGCGTGGCAAGGCCTTTCTTGGCATCGCGGCGGATCATCTCGTGCAACAGGCTGACCAGCACGCGGCAGCCCGAGGCGCCGATGGGGTGGCCGAGGGCGATGGCGCCGCCGTTGACGTTGACCTTGTCGGCATTCCACCCCAGCTCCTGGCCGACCGACAGCGCCTGGGCGGCGAAGGCTTCATTGGCTTCGATCAGATCCAGGTCAGCCAGGCTCCAGCCAGCTTTTTCCAGGCAACGACGGGTGGCCGAGACCGGGCCGATGCCCATGATCGCCGGGTCGACGCCGGCATTGGCGTAGCCGGCAATCTTCGCCAGCACCGGCAGGCCCAGCGCCTGTGCCTTGGCCGCGCTCATCAGCAGCACGGCGGCGGCGCCGTCGTTGAGGCTGGAGGCGTTGCCGGCGGTGACGCTGCCGTCTTTCTTGAACGCCGGCTTGAGCTTGGCCAGGGATTCGGCGGTGGTGCCGGCACGCGGCTGCTCGTCACGGGCGAAGGCGATGGGGTCGCCCTTGCGCTGCGCGATCAGCACCGGAGTGATCTCGGCATCGAAGCGTCCGGCTTCGATGGCCGCCACGGCTTTCTGCTGCGACGCAGCGGCGAAGGCATCCTGGGCTTCACGGCTGATGCCGTACTTTTCCACCAGGTTCTCGGCGGTGATGCCCATGTGGTAGTCGTTGAAAGCGTCCCACAGGCCGTCGACGATCATGCTGTCGAGCATCTGTGCATGGCCCATGCGCAGGCCGGTGCGGGCTTTCGGCAGCACGTAGGGCGACAGGCTCATATTCTCCATGCCACCAGCGATGATCACCTCGGCGTCGCCACAGCGAATGGCCTGGGCCGCCAGGTGCAGGGCTTTGAGGCCCGAGCCACAGACTTTGTTCAGGGTCATGGCCGGCACGGCATGGGGCAGGCCGGCGCGGATAACGGCCTGACGTGCGGGGTTCTGACCAGAACCTGCAGTGAGTACTTGGCCGAGGATGACTTCATCGACCTGGGCGGCGTCGAGGCCGGTTTGTTCCAGCAGGCGCTTGATGACGATGGCGCCGAGTTCCGGCGCGGGAATATCGGCCAGGCTGCCCTGGAAGCTGCCGATGGCGGTGCGGGTGGCGGCGACGATGACGACGTCTTGCATGGGATGACTCCTCTCGGCTGATGGGCCGCGTATTGTGGGAGGGGCTTTAGCCGCGACGAGAAAGTCTCGCCGCTAAAGCGCCTCCCACAATGTAGAAAAACGCCTCGAAGACGCCGTGCGTGGTGGCGCCTTCGAGACGGTAGACAACCTAGAACTGCATTTCCGGGACGTGCTCGGGGACGATCAGCTTGCCGGCGGTCTTGGCGACGATTTCCTCGACGCTCACGCCCGGTGCGCGTTCGCGCAGGATGAAGGCGCCGTTCTCGATCTCCAGGTAGGCCAGGTCGGTCAGTACCCTGCGAATGCAACCGCTGCCGGTCAGTGGCAGGCTGCAACGCTCGAGCAGCTTGGATTCGCCGTCCTTGGAGGCGTGGGTCATGGTGACGATGATGTTGTCGGCGCCGGCCACCAGATCCATGGCGCCGCCCATGCCCTTGACCAGCTTGCCGGGGATCATCCACGAGGCGATGTTGCCGTTAACGTCCACCTCGAAGGCGCCGAGCACGGTCAGGTCGACGTGGCCGCCACGGATCATGGCGAAGGATTGCGACGAGTCGAAGATCGCCGCGCCCTTGATTGCGGTGACGGTCTGTTTGCCGGCGTTGATCATGTCGGCGTCCACTTCCTCTTCGGTGGGGAAGGCGCCCATGCCGAGCAGGCCGTTCTCCGACTGCAGCATCACGGCCATGCCCTCGGGCACATAGTTGGCCACCAGAGTCGGGATGCCGATGCCGAGGTTGACGTAGAAGCCGTCCTGCAACTCGCGGGCGACGCGCTGGGCCATTTGTTCACGGGTCAGTGCCATGCTGGTCTCTCCTCAGGCGCGCAGGGTGCGTTTTTCGATGCGTTTCTCGAAGCTGCCGCAGATCAGCCGGTCGACGTAGATGCCGGGGGTGTGAATCTGCGTCGGGTCGAGTTCACCGGGCTCGACGATCTCTTCGACCTCGACCACGGTGATGCGCCCGGCGGTGGCGACCACCGGGTTGAAGTTCTGCGCGGTGTGGCGGTAGACCACGTTACCGAAGTGGTCGGCCTTCCAGCCTTTGACGATGGCGAAGTCGCCGGTGATGGCCGGCTCGAGGATGTAGTGGCGGCCATTGATCTCGCGCGCTTCCTTGCCTTCGGCGACCGGGGTGCCGTAGCCGGTGGCGGTGAAGAACGCGGGGATGCCGGCGCCGCCAGCGCGCAGCTTCTCGGCCAGGGTGCCTTGTGGGGTCAGTTCGACTTCCAGCTCGCCGGAGAGCAGTTGCTGCTCGAACAGGGCGTTCTCGCCGACGTAGGAGGCGATCATCTTGCGGATCTGCCGGTCTTCCAGCAGCACGCCGAGGCCGAACCCGTCGACACCGCAGTTGTTGGACACCACGGTCAGGTCACGCACGCCGCGACGACGGATCTCGGCGATCAGGTTCTCGGGGATGCCACACAGGCCGAAACCGCCGGCCAGCACAGTCATACCGTCCTGCAGGCCGTCCAGGGCTTCTGCATAGCTGCCGACGCGTTTGTCGAGTCCGCTCATTAGAGGCTGCCTCTTTTGTTGTTATCTGGGGTGAGACCAAGCTTCTGCGCTATGGGCTTATTTGTTAAGTTTGTTTTTCCTCTTGATTGATCAGGTAAATAAATCAATGACCGTCAAGCAGCTACGCGCCTTTCTCGCCGTGGCGCAGAGCCTGAGCTTCGCCCAGGCCTGCGAGCGCCTGCATCTGTCGCAGCCAGCACTGAGCCTGGCGATCAAGAACTTGGAGCAATCGCTCGGCGGCCAGTTGCTGGTGCGCACCACCCGCAGCGTGGCGCTGACGCCGGAGGGTGAGACGTTGTTGCCGATTGCCGTGCGCCTGCTGGCCGACTGGGACAACGCCGAGGATCTGCTGCGTCAGCACTTCACCCTGCAGATGGGCAAGGTGGCGGTAGCGGCCATGCCGTCGTTCGCCGGCAACCGTTTGCCGGCGGCGCTGCGCGCGTTTCGCGATGCCTACCCGCGGGTCAACGTGGCGGTGCACGACGTGATCAACGAACAGGTGATGGAGATGGTGCGCGACGGTCGCGTCGAGCTGGGCATCGCCTTCGAACCAACGACACTGGATGGCTTGCAGTTTACCCCCCTGTACGAGGACCGTTTCGTCGCCGTGGTGCCTGTCGCCAGCGAGTTGGCCGAACAGTCCGCGCTGACCTGGGCACAGCTGCTGGAACAACCCTTTATCACCCTGCAACGGCCCTCGGCGGTGCGTTTGCTACTGGAAGACAGCGTGACCGCCAGCCACGGCAAGCTACCGGTGGCGTTCGAGAGTCATCAGTTGGTCACGGTCGGGCGCATGGTTGCCGAAGGCCTCGGCGTCAGCGCCGTGCCGCAACTGTGCCGGCAGCAGATGGAAGAACTCGGCGCGCGCTGCCTGCCGCTGAGCGAGCCGCAGGTATCGCGCCGCGTCGGCCTGCTGCACCAGGCCGGGCATCAACTGTCCAGCGCGGCGCAGGCGTTGAGCGAGGTGCTGCTGCATCAGGTCGGGCAGTAGGGCGGGTGAAACCCGCCGCCTGCGTTGTGGCGGGTTGCACCCGCCCTACGAGCCTAGAACTGAGACAGGTCTGCCGGGGTGTCGATGTCCTGCAGTACGCCAGGATCGTTCAGCTCGACGATGCGCACAGCCTCGGGATGTTGCTGCAGCACCGGCTTGGCGCCAGCATCGCCGCTCAGCGTCGCGAGCTGCGGCCAGAAAGCGCGGCCGAACAGCACCGGATGGCCGCGCTTGCCCTGATAGCTGGGCAGCACGATGGCGTTCGCGCTGGCGTGAGCGAACAGGGTTTCCAGGCTGTCACGGCGAATCGCAGGCATATCGGCGAGAAAGATCGCCACCGCGTCAGCGCGCGATTCGGCCAGTAGTCGCTCGGCACCTGCCGCCAGGCTGTGGCCCATGCCCTGGGCCGTTAGCGGATGCTGGACGAGCTTGATGTTGGCGGGTAATCCCAGCTCCGTGATGGACTCGTCCGGGCGCAACACCAGCCAGACTTCTTCGAGCATCGAACAGGGTAGCGCCAGGCTGGCCGCCAGTAGCGAGCGACCGTCTGCCAGTGTTGCACGCCGCTTGTCGGCGCCGAAGCGGCGGCTGTAGCCGGCCGCCAGCATCAGCGCTGCGACCCTGTGGGCTGGGCGCTCGCTGACCATGTTCAACCGGCCAGCCCGGCTGCTTTGGCGCGCGCAGCGTGCAGTTTCTTGTAGCTGTCGATTAGGCGCAGGTGCTTGTCCAGCCCTTCCAGTTTCATGCTGGTCGGGGTCAGGCCATGGAAGCGCACGCTGCCGTCCACCGAGCCGATCACCGCGTCCATGCGCTCGCTGCCGAACATGCGCCGCAGGTTGTGCTCGTAGTTGGCCAGCTCCAGCTCGTCGTCCAGCTGGATCTCCAGCACGGCGTTGACTGCCTGGTAGAACAGGCCGCGCTCGACGGTGTTGTCGTTGTACTGCAGGAAGGCCTCGACCAACTCCTTGGCGTCGTCGTATTTCTTCAGCGCCAGGTTGATCAGCAGCTTCAGCTCGAGAATGGTCAGCTGGCCCCACACCGTGTTGTCGTCGAACTCCACGCCGATCAGCGTGGTGATGTCGGTGTAGTCGTCGACTTCGGTGTTGTTGAGGTTGCGCAGCAGCGACTTGAGCTCGCGGTCGCTCAGGGCGTGCAGGTTGAGGATGTCCTTGCGGAACAGCAGCGCCTTGTTGGTGTTGTCCCAGATCAGGTCCTCGACTGGGTAGATCTCCGAGTAGCCGGGCACCAGGATGCGGCAGGCGTTGGCGCCGAGGTCGTCATAGGTGGCTACGTAGACCTCCTTGCCCATGTCCTCGAGGATGCCGAACAGAGTGGCGGCTTCCTGCTCGTTGGAGTCGGCACCTTCACCGGAGAAGTCCCACTCGACGAATTCGAAGTCCGGTGTGGCGCCGAAGAAGCGCCAGGACACCACGCCGCTGGAGTCGATGAAGTGCTCGACGAAATTGTTCGGCTCGGTCAGCGCCAGACTGTCGAAGGTCGGCTGCGGCAGGTCGTTGAGGCCTTCGAAGCTGCGCCCCTGCAGCAGTTCGGTGAGGCTGCGCTCCAGCGCCACTTCCAGGCTCGGGTGCGCGCCGAAGGAGGCGAATACGCCGCCGGTGCGCGGGTTCATCAGGGTCACGCACATAACCGGAAATTCACCGCCGAGCGATGCATCCTTGACCAACACCGGGAAGCCTTGTTCCTCCAGGCCCTGGATACCGGCGACGATGCCCGGGTACTTGGCCAGCACTTCTTGCGGCACGTCCGGCAGGCACAGCTCGTTCTCCAGAATCTCGCGTTTCACCGCCCGCTCGAATATCTCCGACAGGCACTGCACCTGCGCCTCGGCCAGGGTGTTGCCAGCGCTCATGCCGTTGGACAGGTACAGGTTTTCGATCAGGTTGGACGGGAAATACACCGTCTCGCCATCGCTCTGGCGCACAAAGGGCAGCGAGCAGATGCCGCGTGCGGTGTTGCCCGAGTTGGTGTCGAACAGGTGCGAGCCGCGCAGTTCGCCATCCGGGTTGTAGATGGCCAGGCAGTGCTCGTCGAGGATTTCCTTGGGCAGCGCATCCTTCGGCCCCGGCTTGAACCAGCGCTCGTTGGGGTAGTGGACGAATTCGGCAGCGGCGATGTCCTCGCCCCAGAACTGGTCGTTGTAGAAGAAGTTGCAGTTCAGCCGCTCGATGAACTCGCCCAGGGCCGAGGCCAGGGCGCTTTCCTTGGTCGAACCCTTGCCGTTGGTGAAGCACAGGTTCGACTGCGCGTCGCGGATATGCAGCGACCAGACGTTGGGCACGATGTTGCGCCAGGAAGCGATCTCGATCTTCATCCCGAGATCCGCGAGGATGTCCGACATGTTGGCGATGGTCTGCTCCAGCGGCAGATCCTTGCCCGGGATGTAGGTGGTGGTGTCACTCACCGGCATCAGCAGCGCCTGGGCATCGGCGTCGAGGTTTTCCACTTCCTCGATGATGAACTCGGGGCCTTGCTGCACCACCTTCTTCACCGTGCAGCGGTCGATGGAGCGCAGGATGCCCAGGCGATCCTTCTCGGAGATGTCCGCCGGCAGCTCGACCTGGATCTTGAAGATCTGCGCGTAGCGGTTCTCCGGGTCGACGATGTTGTTCTGCGACAGGCGAATGTTCTCGGTGGGAATGTCGCGCGTCTGACAGTACAGCTTGACGAAGTACGCCGCGCACAGCGCCGAGGAGGCCAGGAAATAGTCGAACGGCCCCGGCGCCGAGCCATCGCCCTTGTAACGGATCGGCTGATCGGCGATCACCGTGAAGTCATCGAACTTGGCTTCGAGGCGAAGGTTGTCGAGAAAGTTGACCTTGATTTCCATGGGGCAGTACCAGCGAGCGAAACAAAATGGCCGCCATTATCCGGGTTTTCGCCGGTCTGTCTTGCTCGCTGGTTGCGGATGAAAGCGCGTCGGACCGGCGGCGAGTGCGACGGTGGCCCGAGCAATGACTCAGCTGTCGAGTTCGGCGGTGTTACTGGTGCCAATGGAGGTGTAGCTCGGCCATTGCCGCAGCAGGGTTTCGACGAACTGTTCGGCTGCCGGCGACAGCGAAGAGCCACGGCGGCGTACCAGGCCCAGGGTACGGCTGATTACCGGGCGACCAGCGGCCGGCTGACCAGAATCGGGTGATCCTCGGCCGGCATCGCCAGGCTGGGCAGGGCGGCGATGCCCAGGCCGGCCTCGACCATGCCGAGTGAGGTCGACAGGTGCTGCACCTCGTAGAACCAGCTCGGGCGCCAGTCGAGATGGGCCAGGCCGTGATCGAGCAGCACGCGGTTGCCACTGAGACGGCCGACGCCAATCAGGCGATAGTCGCTGAGCTCGCGCCAGGCCGCCTCCGAGCGTTTGGCCAGGGGATGATCGCGCCGGCAGGCGAGCACGAAAGGCTCGTTGGCCTGCTGGTCGACCGCGAGCTGACCGACCGCGACGACAAGCGCCTGAGTAGCCGCCTGCGCCAGGCCCGGCTCAAGCACAACGCCTGCATCGAAGACATCGACTACCGCAGCCCGCGCGGGCTGGATAAGGCGCTGATCCTGCAACTGAGCAGTGGCCAGTGGCTGCGCGACGGTCTCAACCTGATCATCGGCGGCCCCACCGGTGTCGGTAAAACCTGGCTGGCCTGTACCCTGGCCCACCAGGCCTGCCGGGCCGGCTACCGCGTGCGCTATCTGCGCCTGCTGCGGACATCCGCCACTTGCACTGCAGCCATCGGGTTCGGCGTGCTGCTCGGTTGCGCAACTTGGCTTCACGCCGTTTCGGCCCTTCGTAGTCGCCGCTCATCTTCTCGGCGCAGACGCACCCGACGTCGAAGCTCTCGTCCAGATCGGGATGCTCCATGATGTGGACGTAGCGGATCTTCTCGTTGCCGCACATTTGGCAGGTCGCTTAGTCGGTCTCGTCTGCTGACTCGCCGTCGGCCCTCAGATCGACCACGTCAACGCAGTGCCATCCCTTGTGGGGCACACCCGGCTGGTCCCATCGATTTCCACTCACGACTGACTTCCCTGATCCTGGATCATCGAATACTTGCCTGTATGGCATTCCACGCCACATCCCAGCGTATCCGCTCCTGCTCGAGGCGGACTTGTTGGTCCCAGACATTTCCTTTAATCGACTGGTAGAGCTTTTGTTCGGTATTGGTGAGTAGTGGGAGCTCTGTGGAAGAGTGCTGGTCTTTCTCTTCGACCCATAAATCGCGATGACTCATCAGCGTAAACTCGTCCATAAGCACAGACTTCAGGCTTGGGATGTATGTTCTGGCTCGATTAAGAATGGCAAAGCCGTGCGTATCAATGTCACCCCAGTAGATACATTGCGCCTGTTGTAGCCATGGAAGCTGTCCCAAAACGTCAACCGCGTAACCCAGTCGCATGATCACAACCGCCCCTGGCAGATCATCAAAGGCCAGGCCAGTTTGAAGGTTCTCAACAACGAAGACACTCTTTGGTCGTATACCAATTCTCGCGACCTCATCACAAGGCGCAGAGATATCGCCAAGACCGCCAAAATGGGCCCTTAGATCCGGGTCTAGAACGCGCATGCGCATTAACTGCGGCTGTGCCCTCAAGCCGCAGCGCCAGAAGAAGTCGCGCTCTCCTGTTGGGTCACCCTGGAGCGTTGCAATCAAGTCAGAGATGATGCCCTTTCTAGAATCCAGCCATTTGCTGTCGGCACCGGCAACCGGAATTTGTCGTGGGTAGAGATTCGATTTCGGATTGCGACTGATCCAATCCAGCATCTCTGCCAGTCGACGGAAATCGGCATCGCTGTAGTCAGCGAGGACATCAAAGTATCTCGGCAACTGCTGTGCAAGCACCGGCCAGCGAGCAGTGAGCGTCTGATACCGAGACAGGGAACGAACCCACCGTGCGGATGCACCGATCCACATGGCAACATCTTCAGGGCCTCGTAACGCCAGTTTCTCTGGCAGTCGCTGGACACCAAGCGCTTTCCACCGACGCTCACACCAGGACAGGGTGCCGACTCCTTGCCAGCCTTGCCATGCGCTCACCCAAGCGCGAACGCCGTCGACTTGCCTCAGCGCAGCCTGCTCCGTCGGTATGCCGAGGGGAACTTCCAATGGCCATTGGCCCTCGCCCGGATCACCGACCAACCACTCGCGGTGCTTGCTTTGAAAGCGACGGGCAAGAAACTGCCGAACATCTTCAGGAAGCTTCAACGCTAGCCTCCTCTCGTGCGTGCTCTGGCAGCTTCAACCGCTGACGATCACCGTCGTACTCGATGAGCAGGACGCCTGAGACGCGCCGATCGCTGATATCCACAAAGCAGGCGCCACCGATGAATGGCTCAAGGGTCATGACCGACTTTAGCGGCGTAGCGACCACCATCTGGAATCCGAAATTGGTAAAGATGTTCATCGCCAACGCGGTGAACTCGTTATCCGCCTTGTCGAAGGCTTCATCCAGCACGACGGGGGCATACATCGGCACGCCGTGGTCGTTCCCGCCCAGTTGATATCGCAGGGCTGCGGCCAAGCACGTGGTGGCTAGCTTCTGCCGTTGGCCGCCGGACTTGCCTGCTCCGCTGCGGTAGATCTCGACCTCGACACCGCTTTCGTCGATCTCCCGCCCGATGAATTCAACATGCTGTCGAACATCGAGCACAGTCTCACGCCAGCGTTTCTGCTCGGGGTCCTGACTGGCAAGTCGATCAACAAGTCGCCGCAAGGCCAGGAACCGCGCCTCGGCAAACTCGCGATCCTCCGTCCATGCGTGGCTCAGTGCCTGCTGGATCTCCCGCTTGAATTCCTTGACGTCGACAAGCTGCCGGTCACTGGCGTCGATGTGGAGATAGGTGCGTTGATTGGCGCTCTGGTTGAAGGGCACCTGGCCAAGACTGTCGTTGACCAGATCCATCCGCTCCAGGATCGCCTTACGCGCATCGTTCAGGTAGGTGGAAAGCGCCGCCAGATTCTGGTGACTTTGGTTCTGCAGCAATTCAAAGAATCGCTGCTCATAGGCGGGCAGCCCATCTGTCTCCAGCCGAACCAGTTTGGCGAAGAAGTCTGGCGCGCTGGCAAGGCTCGTGTCCATGTCGCCCGCGTCCATCGGCCATTGCCGTTTGAAGTCGGCAAAGCGTGCTTCTATTTCCTTCTCGCAGGCACCAATCCCACGGTTGACCTCTTCGATCTCCGCATTGAGTGCGCGTTCTACAGAAGTTGTCACCTTGTCGATGTTGTCGAGCCGGACTGCATCTGACTGCTTGGCGAAGCGCTCATCGAGACCCGAAACCTGATGGGACGTCAATGGAACGATAGACGCGTCCTGCAGGAGGGATTCCAGTTTCTGGGTGTTGGTCTTGATCTGGTCAACAATCGAGTCGTGCGCACGCGTTGCCTGCCGAAGATCTTTGTCAGCATCATCGACGAGTTTCTTTTGCTTCTCGATCTGCTCACTGATTTGCAGCAGGGTGGTGTTCCCCTCGCGCGCTTCGCGGATTTGCCGCTCAATGGTGGAGATGCGATCCAGCAATGGGAGCAGATCTATTTCTTGCCACTGGAGATTCACCAGAGTCTGGCACTGCATCGCTCGGGCCGCACGATTCTTGTCTTGCTCGGAGAGTTTGTCGATCTCCCCGGCGAGGCGCGCAACCGCGTCAGCCTGCTCCTGCGCCTGAGCTTGAAAGAGCCCTAGCTTCTCCCGGTTATCAAATCCGAGCACCCAGTTTCGCCGGTCGCCGACACTTCTGCGGTCGTCTTTCTCATGCCGAGTTTTGCTGTGCTTGACCTGACCCTCGCGGGTAATGGCGCGATCTGCGCTCCTGAACGACTGAATGGAATCGACGCACGCGTAATCGAAGCGTTGCCGCAGCTCGGCCTGGAGCCAATCAGCGTAGCTCCCCTCCTTGACGTTCAGCTTGAGGACGAGCGAATTGGTCCCGATGGGCTTGGCCTGCCGCGTCTCCGGGCGGCCAGTCCGGTAATACACCAAGCGCTGCCCAAGGTGGGTGGTGTTGATGTGATTGGCCAATGCCGAATACTGGCGCTCGTCTACCAGGAGTGAGAGCGCAAACCCGTGCAGTACGCGCTCAATGGCCCCCTGCCATTCGACCTCGTCAGACTTCACCTCGACGAGTTCGCCAACAAAGGGAAGTGCCGACTCCGAGATCCCGATGGCGGCGGCGATGTTTCGACGCATTTCCAGCATGTCCGCCGGAATGTTCGATGGCTGGCGCTGGAGTGCCTGCACCTCTTTCAATGCTTGCGAAAACGCGGTCTCGGCATCCTTCTTTTCTCTGTCCAGGCGGAACTGCTCGGCGCGGCTATCGTTGCTGCGCTGCTCCCAGTTTTCGACCTCCTGCCGCGCGCTGCCCAACAGTTCCGCAAAGGCTTGAGGCGAATCCGGGAGACTCCAGCCCAGCTTCTTGCACGCATCTTCGGCCTGGGCGCGTTTGCGCAAACGATCCGTGCGCTGGCCCTCCAGCCCCGATTTCTCGGTTTCCCATTGCTCGATCTGATCACCGCCTGCCTCACGGTGCTGTCGCTCCAGATCGCGCAAGATTGCGGCGTGGTTATCCAGCGTGCTTTGACGTCGCCCCACTTCACCTTCTGAGCCGTTGGCTTGCACCTCCAGGGATGCCACGTGCTCCTTGAGGAGATCAATGCGGCGGGTCTCCCGGTAGCCGTCCACGCCCAACCGAAGCTCATCCAAGCCATTGCGCTGCAGCATCAGCGAGTCCCTGCGCAGGTGCTGGTCCCGCGCTGGGGCGAGCGTTTGAACCTGCTCGCGGGCCGTGACGACTGACTGGTGGGCCGCATTGAGCTCGCCAAATTCACTGACCAAGCGATCCGCTACCTCGAAGGTCTCGGGCTTGTCGAGCATGAAGTCGCGCAGGAAGGTATTGAGGTCGCCGAGGTTTTTGGCGGATTGGGTTTTGTGCAGCAAACGTAGCGCCATTTCGCTCTCGATGCCGAGCAGACGGCAGAACCGTTCGCAATAGGGACGAAATTCGTCGCGGGCGAATGCCTCCGGGAAGGACTGCTTGAGCTTACGGATGTCGAAGTTGGATTGGCCGAAGTCCTCGAGCTCGCGCAGGTCAAAGGCCCGCTCCATGACAAGGTAGTGGCGTTTGACGTCGGTGCTGCCGTTCGCATTGCCCCGCAGCCAGAACACCTGAACCAACGCCACAGATTGGCCCAAGGCATTCTGGTAGGTCAGCGCCAAGGCTGACCAGGTCGTCCCCGCGCGCAGGTAGCGCGTTGCGATCTCTCCCGACTCCCCATCCTTCTGTTCAGCCCACGCACCACGTATGTAGGTGACGAGGTTCCGGTCTCGGCCACTGCGGTCTGCCTCACGCGCAGCAGCGTTGAAATCGATCCAGCGAGGTGGCGTCAGCAACGCCGAAAATGCATCGAGCAGCGTCGACTTCCCTGCGCCGGATCGACCCACAAACAGAAAGCCTCGCTCGCTGATTGGTACGTCGTGCAGGCCGGAGAAAGTACCCCAGTTGTAAACCTGCAGGCGGGTCATCCGGAACTGCTCGCGGGCAAACAAGGAGGCGGTTTGGGGTTCCGAGATCATTGGTCAGCCTCCTCATCAGCTTCAGTCTGAACCAGCTGCGCTGGCGTTTCTGCGGCAGCCATTCGCTGATACAGGTGCGTCAGCGCTTGTATTTCCTCTGCCGAGAAGAGGAGCTTCAGCGTCGGCGAAATCTCGAAGCGATCCTCACTCGAGCGAATTTTCTGAAGAATGCTGTGCTTCTTGATCTTCTCGATGGAGGCATGAACCCGTTTCACGAACCCTGCACGGTCGGTGTTGGCGGCGCGCTCATAGAGGGAGAGAAACTCCGTGATCTCGTCTGTCGACACCACGGCACGATCCCCCTGCGAGTCCGCCTGGGTCAATCGCTGGCGAAGGTGGAGCAACAGAATGGAGTCAATGAACGTCAGTTGGGCGCGACGCAGCAGCAGGGGCACTTCAAGGTCGCCGGTATCTGCCTGACGCGTGAAGGCCACTTGCACATCCCGATCGATGACCAGTTCGAGAAACAGTTCGGCAAGACGCCGACGGATCACCGCTTCGTCTCGCGCCAAGATCGGCCAGAGTTTTGGATGCCGACGACCGTCGAGCGATGGCCCTGCCAACAGTTGTACTAATGCGCGCCGGGTATCCAGTGGCAACTCGCCGCTGTCACCCATGAAGAGGGTGTTGGTAGGTGCTTGAGCAGCATCTGGCGCTTGTGTTTCGGCTGGTATTGCCGATTCGTCGTTCTCAGACCAGTTCATTGGCCCGCTCCCTCAAAAAGAAGATCTTTGGAATTCGGGCGCTACGACGCTGCTCGTCGCCTCCAACCCAGCCTACGGTTTCACTGTGGTCGGCTTTGAACCCATGCCGACTGCCCAACGCCAGCAGGCCGACGACGCTGCCCAGCCCCTGTGCAGCGGGGAACTGCTCCAGCACGTCGGCAATGGATGCCTGGGAGCGTTGCTCCAGGACAGCCAGCACGTTGGCCTTCAGTGTTCGGAAGTCGATCTCGGACTGTGCGACCAGTTCGCTCACAGACTCAAGGTCGATTGGCGGCGCATCCCCTTCTGCCATCTGCCCGGGCAATGCTTGTAGGGATGGGTCGTGCAGCACCCATTGAGACAATGAGCGCAAACGACTGCTCGTTAGCTCAAGCGTGTACTGGAGGGTTTCTGTGGCCCTGACCTCGTTCTTCAGGGCCAGTGCTGCGCGCTGGGCGTCTTTCAGCAGGTGATTGAGTCGGCGTTGCTCGAGGTATTCACGACTCTGGACGAAGTGCTTCAGGCTGCGCGCGAAGGTCTGGAGCACCTCGTGAACCATGCCGCCCTGCTCAAGAAGGGTGCGCGTCAGCCGCAGAAGGAATCGTCGCTCCTTGGCTTCGAGCTGCCCCACGAACTCCCGCGACATAACGCTATCAAGCGCCTGATCAAGCGTGGCCGCTTGCTCTGGGTCCGTAAGCAATCGCCAGAAAGCGGAGAAAGTTCTTCCGGCGTCACTCTCTGAAATCAGGTCGATTCCGGCGAACAGCGAATCCAGCACATCCCCACGATTGCCATCGTTGTCCATGATGCGTTCACGAAGATCGCGATTAAGCTGGTCGAACTGATCTCGAACGCGGCGGAAATCACCGGCCAGATCGTCAGCCAGCGTGATGATCTCCCGCGTGCGCTCGAGCGCCGTCGTATGGGGCAGCACGCGCATCTGCCCCTTCTGGATGGCGTCAATCTCCTTGTCGATGCGGGCTTGCTCGGCCATGAGCCGGTCGATGCGGCGGAACTTGTCGGTGTCGGTGTCCTCGGCAAGTCTGGTCAAGGCCTCGATGACGAGCGTCAGGCGGCTTTCGGTGGCGGCGGAATGCGGCTGTGCCAGGCCAGAGACAAACCGGATGGCTTCGACGGCCGCCGTGGTGAGTTCATATTCCTCTTCGGAAGCGCCAGCCGGGAAGCGTCGCTCGAGGAACCCATCGGCGAGCCAGCTGGCGACATACGCCTGTGCCGTTTGGGGAAAGTCTTCGCCTTGGGCGCGCAGCTCTTCCAGATCCCTTGCGATGCGTTCGTGAAAAATGGAGGCAGGGAGGCTTCGCTCGCCCTCATACAGATGAGATTGAAGCAGGCCAATGACGGTAGGCCCGGTAGTCGAGGCAAGCAGACGCCACAGCGGCTGCGCCCGCATGCGTCGGTAGGTCGCGATGGCTTTGTCTGCTTTCACTCCCATGCTCCAAAGTGCGGGCATCGCCCGTCATGTAGTAATCAAAATGCAACGCATGCAAGAATCAAAAACATTGCATTGCCGCATTCTAGAGCAGCTTATATACTTCGCGCAATAATCCGCACAAGCATTCGTTAACCCGATAGAGCACTCAGGAATGCCCAAAGACCAACTTGCAGAACTGACCCAGTCTCAGCGCGACCGGCTCGCCTTCATTGAGCTGCGTGTGCGCTTCGTGGGGGAGATCCGCCGGCAGGACTTGGTTGCGCGGTTTGGCATCCAGTCCGCAGCGGCAACTCGGGATTTAGCGCTTTATAAGGAGTTGTCTCCGGGCAACATCGAATATGACCCGAAAGGCAAGGCCTACGTCCTGGGGTCGGACTTCCGGCCCGTGTTCGACTATCCCCCGGAACGGGTGATGTCGTGGCTAACGCAAGGCTTTGGAGACGGCGAGCCGATGCGACTCAAGGTGTGGGTGGCCAGCGAGAGTCCGTCGCGGCTTACGCACCCAGATCTGGATGTGTTGGCAAGTGTGACTCGAGCGATTCACCAGGAATGCGCACTTGCTATCGACTATTACTCGATCTCAAGTGGCAAGTCCGAACGAGAGATTGTTCCCTTCGCATTGATCGACAACGGCCTGCGCTGGCATGTCCGCGCCTTCGACCGGAAGTCCCAGGAGTTCCGGGATTTCGTCATCACCCGGATCAAGAACCCTGTCGTGCTCAAGGGGCGGCCAGTTGCAGCCCATGAGATGAGCGATCAAGACATCCAGTGGACGCGGATCGTCGAACTGGAGTTGGTGCCGCACCCGGATCAGCCCCGGCCGGAGATCACCGAAATGGATTACGGCATGCGCGACGGCGTGCTGCGGATGAAGCTGCGCGCTGCCACGGCTGGATACATCCTGCGCAAATGGAGTGTCGACTGCTCTCCTGACCACAGCCTCCGCGGGCATGAGTACCGGCTTTGGCTGAGAGACCACCTTGCCATCTACGGCGTGCGCAATGCTGTGCTGGCCCCGGGATATGCGGCACCAGGTAGCTCTGGCGCGGGAGCTGCTAATGACTGATCAACAGATGCATCAGCCTACGCGGGTCGTGTTGGAAAAACCAACGAACAAAGAGAAATGAAATGAAGGAATCCTACCTATCCACCCTGCTGCAAATGAGGCCCCTCGTCGGCTTCCTCGGTGAGCGTGCTCAGTGCATCTGGTGGTCCGCGGCGCTCTATTAATATGGCAAATAAATAGGGCATATTGCATAATCTACCTCCATGAAAATAGATGCCCGCAAACTCAGCCCCCAAGAACAACGTGAAAAGCGCTCCACGGCCCTACGCATGCGTGAGCAGGGTTACACCTACAAGGCTATTGGCGAAGCGGTTGGTGTTCACCCCCGCACTATTGCTCACTGGGCGCAGGTCGCAGAACATAAAGGCGAAAAGGCTGCCATAGCCGGCGGCCAGCGTGGTGTGCGCCAGGGTGATCGCCGCAGTTTGAGCTCCAGCCAGGAAGTGCTGATTCGCACCTTGATGACCGATAAGATGCCCGAGCAACTCAAGCTCGGCTTTGCGCTCTGGACGCGTGATGCGGTGCGAGAACTGATCCGCCAGCGCTGTGGTTTTCTCATGCCGGTTCGAACGGTTGGTGAATACCTCAAGCGTTGGGGCTACACCCCGCAGCGACCGCTGCATCGGGCTTATCAGCAGAAACCTGAAGTGGTTCAGCACTGGCTGGATAATGAATATCCACGCATCGCACAGCGGGCCAAGGCTGAGAATGGTGAGATTCAGTGGGGCGACGAAACCGGTATGCGCAGTGACAGCCATGCTGGCCGCAGCTACGCCCCTATTGGCGAAAGGCCGGTGCGCCTGGTCAGCGGCAGTCGTTTTTCCACCAACATGATTTCCACCGTGACCAATCGGGGCAAACTGCGCTTCATGCTGTATCGGGAAACGCTGACAGCCCCAGCGCTGATTCGCTTCCTGAGTCGCCTGATTCGCGATGCTCAGGGCCGCAAGGTGTTCCTGATTCTCGACAACCTGCGCGTACACCACAGCAAAAAGGTGAGTGCCTGGGTCGGCGACCGCAAAGAGCAAATCGAACTGTTCTTCTTGCCGGCCTATGCCCCGGAGTTGAACCCTGACCGAGTATCTGAATTGTGATTTGAAACATCAGGTTCGTACGGGCTTGCCGGCGTGTAATCAGGACGAACTGGAAAGGCGTGTTCGCTCGGTCATGAGACGATTGCAATTACACCCTGAAAGATCCGTTCTTATTTCCGGCATCCACGTATCGCCTACGCAGCATGATTCGGGGTATTTGATTGCCGGGTTAATAGCTTTTCGATCCCGTCGCCAGCGCGGTTGCATTCACATATTCAGGCTGTTCTTGAAATCTACCGCCTTGGTCGTTCTGCAGTCCGCGCAGGCGGCTGAACCAGCCAAGCCGCTGCAGCCAGCGGCCAACAATGCCAGAATGCCTGCCTGATTCCCGGCTAGCCATTCCCGCATGAAAATCATCAGCCTGCGCCTCAAGAACCTCAATTCCCTCAAGGGCGAGTGGAAGATCGACTTCGCTGCCGAGCCTTTCGCCGGTAGCGGCCTGTTCGCCATTACCGGGCCGACCGGTGCGGGCAAGACCACCTTGCTCGACGCCATTTGCCTAGCCCTGTATCACCGCACGCCGCGCATGAGCACGCTGTCGGCCAGTGGCAACGAGCTGATGACGCGGCATACCGCCGACTGCCTGGCCGAGGTCGAGTTCGAGGTCAAGGGGCAGGGCTACCGCGCCTTCTGGAGCCAGCGCCGCGCGCGCGACAAGGTCGACGGTGCGTTGCAGGCGCCCAAGGTCGAGCTGGCACGTATCGCCGATGGTGAAATCCTCACCGACAAGATTCGCGAGAAGGAAAGTCTCACCGCCGAGCTGACCGGCCTCGATTTCGAGCGCTTCACCAAGTCCATGCTGCTGGCCCAGGGCGGCTTTGCGGCGTTTCTCGAAGCCAATGCCAACCAGCGCGCGGAGCTGCTGGAGGAACTGACCGGCACTGAGGTGTATGGGCAGATCTCGCAGCAGGTCTACGAGCGCACCAAGGCTGCCGAACAGGCACTCAATCTGCTGAAAAGCCGCGCTCAGGGCATGGAGTTGCTCGACGAAGCGCAGCGCGCCGAGCTGCAGGCCGAGCAGCAGCGTCTGAGCTTGGAGGAGTCGCCGCTGCTGGCCCGGCAGCAGGCTCTGCAGGCCCAGCGCCGTTGGCGTGAGGCACTGCAGCAGGCCGAGCAGCAACGGGAGCAGGCGCGACTCGGACTGCAGCAGGCCCAGCAGGCTCGTAACGAGGCAGCCGGTGAACTGCAGCGCCTGGCCGCCAGTGAGCCGGCAGCTCGATTGCAGCCGCTGTATCTGGCCTGGCAGCAGGCGCAGCAGGACAGGCAGCAGGCACAGCAGGTGCTGGATGACCTGCATCAGCAGCAACGCCACAGCGCTGAGCGCGAGCACCAGCAACTCTGGCTGGCCAGCCGCTATGCCCAGCAAAGCGTGAGCCTGCGTCACGAGGAGCTGCAGCGTCTGGCCGGGCAGCGTGAAACGCTGCACGCACGCATGAGTACTGCGCCGCAACGGGAACGCCTGGGCGAGCTTCTGGGTAGTTGGCGTGTGCAGTTCGATCAGCGCGGGCAACTGCTCAAGGAGCAACAGGCACTGCACGCACGCATGGCGCAGGAGGGTGAGCAGCTCGCCGCCTTGCAGCAGCAGCGTGATCAGCTCGGTGTGCAGCAGGCCGACGCGCTGAAGCGGCTGGAGGATGCGCGCGCCAGCGAGGCCAGGCAGCAGAGCGAGCTGCAGGCCCTGCTGGGCGAGGGCGACGAGGCCGGACTGCGCCAGCGTTGGCAGCAACTGCAAGTGCAAGGGCGCGTATTGGATCGTCTGGAACAGTTGGCGCAGAGCCGTGAGCAAACGGCTGCACAGGTCGCCGAGTTGACCCCGCGTCTGGCTCAGTTGCAGCAACAGCACACCCGCAAGAACGATGAAATCACCGGCCTGCGCGAGCGTTACAAGGCGCTCAAGCAACAGCAGGCCGACAAGGAAAAGCTGCTTGAACAGGAGCAGCGCATTCAGGATCTGGAAGCCTACCGCGCCCAGCTGCAGCCCGGCGAAGCCTGCCCGTTGTGTGGTTCGCACGAGCATCCGGCGGTCAGTCAGTACCAGGCGCTCAACGTCTCCGCCACGCGCCAGGCGCTGGAACAGTGCCGCAACGAACTGGCGCAGCTGGAAAGCCAAGGCGGCACCCTGCGTGACGAGCTGACTCGGCTGGTCACGCAGATCGCTCAGGTTCAGCAGCAGCTGGAGCAGGCGAGCCAGCAGGCCGCTCAGCAGGATGCGCAGTGGCAGCAGCAACTGACCGAGCAGGCCTTGCAGATTTCTGACGGCACCGCTTTGCGCGAATTGCAGCGCCAGCATGAGCAGAGTCTGACGCATCTGCAGTCACGACTCGCCTTGGTCGAGACCGGGCAGGCGCAACTGGCACAGGCGCGTGGTGCACGTGAAGTGGCCGAGCGGGCGTTGGCTGATGCGCAGCAGCGCCTGGCGCTACTGGCGCGTGATGAGGAGAACCTGCAGGCGCGACAAGCCGAGCAGGGCCAGGACCTGCAGCGTTTGCAGCAGGCGCTTCGGCGCCACGAGCAAATGCTGCTGAGCAGTCTCGAGGGCTTTGCTGTTGAGTTGCCGTCGGACGCTGGCCTCTGGCTGGACGAGCAGGAGCAGGCCTGGCGCGACTGGCAGCAGGCCCAGGCGCAGGATCAGCAACTGCAGGAGCAGCAGCGCGAGGCGCAGCGCCTGCTCGCCGACGCCGAGACACAGGCCGGGCACTGGCAACAGCGCTGGCAGGACGAAGGTGCGCTGACGCTGGCTGAACCCGAGCCATCGGCACAGCCGCAACTGGCGTTGAATGAGGCCGCCAACAGCCTGGCCAGTGCCCAGCGCGAAAGCGATGCGTTGCGCGGCCGCGAGCAGAGTCAGCAGACCTTGTTGCTGCAGCTGCAGCAACGCTCGAGCGAGGCCGAGCAGCACTGGCTGACGGCTCTGACGGGCAGTCCTTTCAGCGATCTTGCGGCGTTTCTCGCTGCGCTGCTGGAAGAGGGCGAGCGAGAGCGTCTGGCGGCTTTGCAGGCACGTGTGGAGCGCGCCTTGACCGAGGCTTCGACGCTGTTGGCTGCCGCCGACGCGCAGCTGCAGCAACTCAGCGCCACGCAGCAGACCGAGCTGGCGCTTGGTGAACTGGATGAGCAGTTACAGATACTGCAGAGCGAATTGCGTGCCCTGAGCCAGCGCCAGGGCGAGCTGCGTGCGCAGTTGCAGGCCGACGAGACGCGGCGCAGCAGCCAGCAGTCGCTGTTCGCCGAAATTAGTGCACAGGAGAGTGAGCAGCGCCTGTGGCAACAGCTCAACGGCCTGATCGGCTCGGCCGACGGCGCCAAGTTCCGCAAGTTCGCCCAGGGCCTGACCCTCGATCATCTGATCCACCTGGCCAATCGCCAACTGACGCGTCTGCACGGGCGTTACCAGTTGGCGCGCAAGGGTAGCGGCGAACTCGAGCTGGAGGTCTGCGACACCTGGCAGGCTGATGTGGCACGCGACTGCCGCACGCTGTCCGGTGGCGAGAGTTTCCTGGTCAGCCTGGCGTTGGCCCTGGCGCTGTCGGATCTGGTCAGCCACAAGACCAGCATCGACTCGCTGTTTCTCGACGAAGGCTTCGGCACCCTCGATGGCGAGACGCTGGAGGTGGCGCTGGACGCGCTGGATAACCTCAACGCCAGCGGCAAGACCATCGGCGTGATCAGCCATGTCGAGGCAATGAAGGAACGTATTCCGGTGCAGTTACGGGTACACAAGGGCGTTGGCCTGGGTTACAGCCGGCTCGACGCACGTTTTGCAGTCAAAGAAGGGGCATGACGATGTTGATGCGAGCGAAGGATTCCACCCTGCTGGTGATCGACCTGCAGGAACGCCTGTTGCCCGCCATCGATGGCGGCGCGGCGGTGGTCGAGCATGCCACTTGGCTGGTACGCGTGGCGCAGCGCCTGCAGGTGCCGGTGATCGCCACCGAGCAATATCCCAAGGGGCTGGGCTACACCGAGCCGGCCCTGCATGAACTGCTGCCGGGCGATGGCCTGCGCGAGAAGATTCATTTTTCCGCCACGGCCGGGGCCGGGGTGTTTGATTTGCCCGGTGGCGAGCGCCAGCAGTTCGTGGTCTGCGGTACGGAAACCCATGTCTGCGTGCTGCAGACGGTAATGGGCCTGCTGGCGGCCGGGCGTGAAGTATTCGTGGTGGATGAAGCCGTTGGCTCGCGCCGCCCGCGCGACAAGGCACTGGGCCTGGGGCGCATGGAGCGTGCCGGGGCGGTGATCGTGTCGCGTGAGATGGTCGCCTTCGAGTGGCTGGAACAGGCTGGCACCGAGCTGTTTCGCGAGGTCAGCAAGGGCTTTATTCGCTGATCATTGACTGCTTATTTTTGGGTCCCCGCCTTCGCGGGGATGACGACTGTCTGGAGTCCTCGTCATTTCCGCGCAGGCGGGAATCCAGGCACCACGTTTTTTCAGTTATGGCGCGGCATCTTCCGGCACGGGTTGGTAGTGGCCAGTCTGCAGAGCGTCGAAATACTGCTGGTAACGGCCGTCGTCGCGAAACTGCTGCAGGCGGGCGTTGAAGCGTTCGCGTAGCACGTCGCTTTGCGCCAGTTGCCTGGGCAGCATCAGGTAACTGCGATTGACCAGCAGCGGCTTGGGGTGATGGGTGATGCGCTCGGCCTCCGCACTGGTGAACGTGTTGCGCAGCGCGGCGTAACCGACATTGATCTCCTGCGGGTAGAGCACCACGCGCTCCTTGAGCAGCTTTTCGAAGTTCTGTCGGTCGCTGGAGACCCGTTCGAGGCGTACCTTGCCTTCGGCGAGAAAGGCATCGAACGCCGGCCCATAGCTGTATTTCAGGCCGCCGCCGAGGGTCATGCCGCTGAGGTCATCGAAGTGCAGCCAGTCGAAGGGCTGCGTTTTCAAGTGAAAGAACACGAACTGTTCATCGAGCAGGGCGTCGCTGAGCATGGCCGTGGCCGGGCTTTGGCTGGCGCTGGGCGGCTGGTTGCCCTGGTAGGGCGAGCAGTGCGCACGGCACATCCTGCGGCCCAACCCGGTATCAACGTCGCCTCCGGGTAGGGTGCGCCGTGCGCACCAGTAGGTCTCAGCGCCAGCGGCTGTCGCGCCAGGCGCAGCGGGCTTGTCCGTCCTTGAACGTCCAGGCCACCAGGCGGCTCTGCTTCTGACCCTGAGACATGCCGAGGATGCGTACCTCGACCGCACCGGCCCTGGCCAGCCAGCCTTGCAGCAGTTCAACGTTACCGCCTTTCGATACCAGGCTGCTGAACCACAGCACCTGCTCGGCGACCTGCGCGCTTTCGCTGGCCATGCGCTTGAGAAAGGCGGCCTCGCCACCGGGGCACCACAGCTCGGCCGCCTGCCCGCCGAAGTTGAGTACCGGTAACTGGCGTTTGGGGTCGAGCTTGCCGAGGTTGCGCCATTTGCGCATGCTGCCGCTGCTGGCTTCGTCGGCGCTGGCGTGGAAGGGCGGGTTGCACAGGGTCAGATCGACATACTCCTGCGCCTGCAGCAGGCCGAGGAAGATGTGCTCGGCATTGGCCTGTTGGCGCAGCTCGACGCCGTCGGCCAGTTGCGGGTTGGCAGCGACGATGGCACGCGCCGATGCCAGTGCTTCGCTGGCAATGTCGGTCCCCATGAACTGCCAGCCATATTCGCAGCGACCAATCAGTGGATAGATGCAGTTGGCGCCGACGCCAATATCCAGGGCTCGCACCTTCTCTCCGTGGGGAATCTGCCCGTCGTTGTCGCTCGCCAGCAGGTCGGCAAGGTTGTGCAGGTAATCGGCGCGACCGGGGATCGGTGGGCACAGGTAGCCGTCGGGAATATCCCAGTGGCGGATGCCGTAGTACTGCGCCAGCAGCGCGCGGTTGAACACCTTGACCGCTGCCGGGTTGGCGAAGTCGATGCTCGGCTTGCCATAGGGATTGCTGATGACGAAGTCACCCAGCTCGGGACTTGCCTTGATCAGCGCGGGAAAATCGTAGCGCCCCTGGTGACGGTTGCGAGGGTGCAGCTCGCCCTTGCTCGGCGCGGTTTTTACGGCGGCGGGGGTGGGCTTGCGCGGGCGTTTCGGCGGCTGGGGCATGAACGGGCATCTAGCGATTGGGGCGCGGATTTTCCCACAGTCGGGCCGAGCACGCACTGCATTCGGGACAAGGGAAGCCGGTGAGCGCGGCGCACCCTAGGGTCTGTTGCCGTTTCGTCGCGGCCGTGCGCGAAACGGCAACAGACCCTAGGTCTCTGCTCTTGTAGGAGCCCGCTTGCGGGCGATCAGCGGTAGCGGATGATCGCTGGCAAGTCAGCTCCTACAGCGGAAAGATCAGCGGCACCAGCAGCACGCTGACCATCATCACCAGCAGGGTGAAGGGCACGCCGATGCGCACGAAGTCGCCGAAACGGTACTGGCCGGGACCGAGCACCAGGGTATTCACCGGCGAGGAGATCGGCGTCATGAAGGCGGCCGAGGCAGCCAGGGCCACGGTCATGGCGAAGGGCAGGGGCGACACATCCAGCGCCTGCGCCGTGGCGATGGCCACCGGGGCCATCAGTACCGCCGTGGCGGTGTTGGAAATGAACAGGCCAATCACCGCGGTGAGGGCGAACAGGCTGGCCAGGATTAGATGCGGCCCGGCATCGCCCAGGCCGCCGACCAGGCCCTGCACGGCCAGCTCGACGCCGCCGGTCTGCTGCAGCGCCTGGGCGAAGGGCAGCATGCCGACGATGAGAATCAGCGTCGGCCAGTGAATGGCGCGGTAGGCGCTGTCCAGATCGATGCAGCGGAATGCCCCCATCAGCAGGCAGGCGATCAGTGCGGCCTGCACATTGGGCACCAGCCCGCTGACCATCAAACCCACCATCACTACCAGGCTCAGCAGCGCATAGGGTGCCTTGCGCGCGGCAGGTGCCACCTCGGCCACTTCCGCTGGTAGGCTGAGCACCAGAAAGTCGCGGCTCAGCCCCTGCAGGCGGTGGATGTCGCGCCAGGCGCCGGCCACCAGCAGGGTGTCGGAGGCCTTGAGTTTCTCGTCCACCAGCACGCCTTCCAGCGCCTGGCCCTGACGGCGCAGACCGACCACGTTGAGCTTGTGCCGCGAGCGAAAACCCAGTTCCTGAATCGTTTTGCCGGGTAGCTGCGACTCCGGCGGCAGCGCCACTTCGGCCAGGCCCAGTTCATGGGCGTGCAGGCTGAAATACGAATGCGGCAGCGGCATGGGCTCCAGGCCCAGCGCCTGGTAGCTGCCGAGCAGGCCGATGGTGGGGCTGGCGATATCCACCAGCAGTACGTCGCCCGGCTCCAGCAGGGTATTGCCGCTGGCCATCAGCAGCAGGGTGCGCAGGCGCTGGCGACGTTCGACGGCGATGACGTTGATGCCATGTTCGCGGCGCAGTTGCAGTTCGTTGAGCACCTGATTGGCCAGGGGCGAGTTGGCGCGCACCTGCAGGCGTCGCTCGCGCTCACCCAGGCGATAGCGCTCGGCCAGATCGGCCAGAGTCAGGTGTGGCGGTTCGTCGTTGCCTCCTGCTTCGCTGCGCACCAGCCAGCGGCGCGCCAGCAGCATGTAGCCGATACCGAGCAGCAGCACGGTGAGGCCGATGGGGGTAAAGGCGAAAAAGTCGAAACCCTCCAGCCCGGCACGGCGCAGTTCGGCATGCACCACCAGGTTGGGCGGGGTGGCCACCAGGGTCAGCATGCCGCTGATCAGCCCGGCGAAGGCCAGCGGCATCATCAGGCGTGCCGGAGCAATGCGCAGGCGGGCGGCGACGCCAAGTACCACCGGGATGAAGATCGCCACCACGCCGGTGGAACTCATCACCGAGCCGAGCCCGGCCACGGCCAACATCAGCAGAATCAGCAGGCGCGTCTCGCTGCTGCCGGCCTTGGCCACCAGCCAGTCACCCAGGCGATAGGCGATGCCGGTGCGCACCAGGCCGTCGCCGATGACGAACAATGCGGCAATCAGGATGACGTTGGCGTCGCTGAAACCGGCCAGAGCCTGCTGCAAGTCGAGTACGCCGGTCAGCGGCAGGGCGACCAGCACCAGCAGGGCGACCACGTCCATGCGCGGTTTGCCGATGATGAAGAGAGTGACGGCGCCGGCCAGCAGGCCGAGCACCCAGAACAGATCCGGATTCATCGTAATTCCCAGGAGGTATGGGAAGAATTATCTCAGGGATAACCGAGCGTGGTTTTGATCTGCTGCAGGTTGGCGGCAATCCAGCGTTTGTCGATCGGCCCCCAGTCGCGAATCTGGTAGTGACCGGCGTTGTTGCGTTCGCCCTCGCTCTGCTCGAATTGGCAGTCGATATCCAGCTCGGAAAGGGCGGCCAGGGTGTCCTGCGCGGTGCGCCTGGGCATGCCGGTAACGTCCATCAGTGCCGGCACACTGACGGCCTGGCCGCTGTCGATCAGCCAGGCCACGTAGAGGCGACGGTAGAAGCTGGTGCGGGTCTTGCTCGTCTGCATGAGAAGTCCTTATGCGTTGATCCTCGCCACCGAAGCCGGCGAATGGCCTGAGCATATAGCCGCTGGCACCGTTGAGGTAGCCCCGCATGCCAGGCCGTCAGCCAATGCAGAGGTGCCGGGCGTTCGGCGGCGTCAGTGCGTATGACTCAAACGGCCGTTTGCACCCTGGGTGGCAGCAGATAGGCGAGGGCGATGGCCAGCACCGGCATGATCAGGTTGAAGAAGCAGTACGGCAGGTAGCTTAGCGTTGCCACGCCCAGTGTGGCGGCCATGTAGGCGCCGCAAGTGTTCCACGGCACCAGCACCGAGGTCAGGGTGCCGCCGTCTTCCAGCGCGCGTGACAGGCTGGTCGGCGCCAGGCCGCGTTTCTCGTATTCGGCACGGTACATGCGCCCCGGCAGCACCAGGGCGATGTACTGGTCGGCGGTAATGATGTTGGTGCCGATAGTGGTGGTGATGGTGCTGGCGACCAGGCCGCTGTTGCTGCGTACCAAACGCAGTGCGCTTTGCAGCAGGCGTTGCAGCAGGTCGAGGCGCTCCAGTACGCCACCGAAGCACATGGCGCAGATGATCAGCCAGACGGTGGTGAGCATGCTGGCCATGCCGCCCTTGGACAGCAGGCCATCGAGTTCGGCGTTGCCGCTGGCCGACGCGTAGCCGGCGAAAAGCGCAGTCCATACCGTTTTCAGTGGCGCCAGGACGCCGGCTTGTGGGTCAGCCAGGCGCGCCATCACTTCTGGCTGGAACACTATGGCGAATACGGCGCCGAGCAGGGCGGCGAGAAACACCGCCGGGAAGGCGGCCCACTGGCGCACCGCGAGCAGCAGCAGGAAGGCCACCGGCAGCAGCAGGTGCCAGCCCAGGTTGAACTGCCCCTCCAGCGCGCCCAGCACTTCGATGATGCGCCCGGTGTCATGTTCGGCGCTGGCCTGCTGGCCGAGGGCGAAGAAGATCACCAGGGCGATCAGCAGCGCCGGCACAGTGGTACGCAACATGTTGCGGATATGCGCGAACAGCTCGGCGCCGGCTGCGGCCGGGGCCAGGTTGGTGGTGTCCGACAGCGGTGACAGCTTGTCGCCGAAGTAGGCGCCGGAAATGATCGCGCCGGCGGTGATCGCCGGGTCCAGGCCCAACCCGGCCGCCACGCCCATCAGGCCGATGCCGAGGGTGCCGGCCACCGTCCACGAGCTGCCGATGGACAGTGCGGTGAGCGCGCAGATCAGGCAACTGGTGAGGTAGAAGTACTCGGCGCTGATCAGCTTCAGGCCCAGCCAGATCATGGTCGGCACCGTGCCGGCGAGAATCCAGGTGCCGATCAGCGCACCGACCGCCAGCAGGATCAGGTTGGCCTTCATCGCCATATGGATGCCGGCGAGGATGCCTTCCTCGATCTCGGTCCAGCGCAGGCCATTCTTCAGGCCGACCAGGCCGGCGATGAAGGCGGCGCTCATCAGGGCGATCTGGTTCGGGCCGCTGGAGGAGGCGTCACCGAACAGGTAAACGGAGAGGCTGAGCAGTACGACGAGCACGCCAATGGGTAGCAAGGCGTCGGACAGGGAAGGGGCACGGGCGGTCATGGGTGTTCCGGGGGATCGATCAAACAAGGGGTAGAGGCCGTGGCGGCGCTCTTATGAAAAGGCCAAGTCTATTGTTGGACGGGCTTTGCGAGGGCGGCTCAATTGAGGCGCAGTATCGATTGTGGGCTGAAGCCCACCCTACGAGCTGAAGCCCACCCTACGGGCGGGGCCCCACAAAAAAGCAAGCCCGCGCCGGTTAGGGCGCGGGCCTGTGGGTGTCGCGCGGTGCTTAGAGTGCGGCGATCTTGCTGCGCTGCTCGACCATCTTGGCCAGGGCCTGCTCGGCCTCGGCCAGCTTGGCGCGCTCCTTCTCCAGCACTTCGGCCGGGGCTTTGGCGACGAAGCCTTCGTTGGCCAGCTTGCCACCGACGCGCTTGACCTCGCCTTCGAGGCGGGCAACTTCCTTGTCCAGGCGCGCCAGTTCGGCGTCCTTGTCGATCAGCCCGGCCATCGGCACCAGCACTTCCATCTCGCCGACCAGGGTGGTGGCGGACATCGGCGCTTCTTCACCGGCAGCCAGTACGCGCACCGACTCCAGCTTGGCCAGCTTGCTCAGCAGCGGCTCGAAGTCGGCCAGGCGGCGTAGGTCTTCGGCACTGGCGTTGGCGACGATGATGTCGATGCGCTTGGCCATGGAGATTTTCATCTCGCCACGAATCTGCCGTACGCCGAGCATCAGTTGCTTGACCCACTCGATGTCACCTTCGGCAGCGGTGTCGATGCGGCTTTCGTTGGCCACCGGCCAGGCCTGCAGCATGATGGTCTCGCCGCTGACGCCAGCCTGGGCCTTGATGCGCTGCCAGATTTCTTCGGTGATAAAGGGCATGAACGGGTGGGCCAGGCGCAGGATCACTTCCAGCACGCGCACCAGGGTGCGGCGGGTGCCGCGCTGGCGCTCGATCGGCGCGTTTTCGTCCCACAGAACGGGCTTCACCAGTTCCAGGTACCAGGCGCAGTACTCGTCCCAGATGAACTCGTACAAGGCCTGGGCGGCCAGGTCGAAGCGGAAGGCATCGAGGTGGCGGGTCACGTCCTGCTCGCAGCGCTGCAGGGCGGAGATGATCCAGCGGTCTACCGGCGACAGGTCTACGGTTTCGCCATTGATGCCGGTGTCCTGGTTATCGGTGTTCTCGATAACGAAGTTGGCGGCGTTCCACAGCTTGTTGCAGAAGTTGCGGTAGCCCTCGACGCGGCCCATGTCGAACTTGATGTCGCGGCCGGTGGAGGCCAGCGCCAGGTTGGTGAAGCGCAGGGCGTCGGTGCCGTAGGCGGCGATGCCTTCGGGGAATTCGGCGCGGGTCTGCTTGGCGATCTTCTCGGCCAGCTTGGGCTGCATCATGCCGCTGGTGCGCTTGGCCACCAGGGCTTCGAGGTCGATGCCGTCGACGATGTCCAGCGGGTCGAGCACGTTGCCCTTGGACTTGGACATCTTCTGGCCCTGTCCGTCGCGCACCAGACCGTGCACGTAGACGGTCTTGAACGGGATCTGCCCGGTCAGGTGGGTCGACAGCATGATCATCCGGGCGACCCAGAAGAAGATGATATCGAAGCCCGTCACCAAGACATCCGTTGGGTGGAAGGTCTTGAGAAAATCGGTCTGCTGCGGCCAGCCGAGGGTGGAGAAGGTCCACAGGCCGGAGCTGAACCAGGTGTCCAGCACGTCTTCGTCCTGGCGCAGGGCGATGTCACCGAGGTTGTGCTTGGCGCGCACTTCCGCTTCGTCACGGCCGACGTAGACGTTGCCGGCATCGTCGTACCAGGCCGGAATGCGGTGGCCCCACCACAGCTGACGGCTGATGCACCAGTCCTGGATGTCACGCATCCAGCTGAAGTACATGTTCTCGTACTGCTTGGGCACGAACTGGATTTCACCGCTCTCGACCACGGCGATGGCTTTCTCGGCCAGCGGCTTGGTGGAGACGTACCACTGGTCGGTCAGCCACGGCTCGATAACGGTGCCGGAGCGGTCGCCTTTCGGCACTTTCAGGGCGTGGTCTTCGATCTTCTCCAGCAGGCCGGCAGCCTCGAAGGCGGCGACGATCTGCTTGCGCGCCTCGAAGCGATCCAGACCGGCGAACTGCGCTGGAATGTTCGCTTCGATCTGCTCGTTGACGCTGCCATCGAGGTTGAACACCTGGGCGGTGGCCAGCACGGCAGCGTTCTTGTCGAAGATGTTGATCAGCGGCAGGTTGTGGCGCTTGCCCACTTCGTAGTCGTTGAAGTCGTGCGCCGGGGTGATCTTCACGCAGCCGGTGCCGAACTCGGGGTCGCAGTAGTCATCGGCGATGATCGGGATGCGCCGGCCCACCAGCGGCAGTTCGATGTAGCTGCCGATCAGCGCCTTGTAGCGCTCGTCTTCCGGGTGCACGGCCACGGCGGAGTCGCCGAGCATGGTTTCCGGACGGGTGGTGGCGACGATCAGGTAGTCCTTGCCTTCAGCGGTTTTCTTGCCATCGGCCAGCGGGTAGCGCAGGTTCCACAGGTGGCCTTTCTCGTCGTGGTTTTCCACTTCGAGGTCGGAAATCGCGGTGTGGAACTTGGTGTCCCAGTTGACCAGGCGCTTGCCACGATAGATCAGGCCGTCCTCGTGCAGGCGGACGAAGGCTTCTTTCACGGCTTCGGACAGACCTTCGTCCATGGTGAAGCGCTCGCGCGACCAGTCCACCGAGCTGCCCAGGCGACGGATCTGGCGGGTGATGGTGCCGCCGGACTGTTCCTTCCACTCCCAGACTTTCTCGAGGAATTTCTCGCGGCCCAGGTCGTGGCGACCGATGCCATCGGCGGCCAACTGGCGCTCGACCACCATCTGCGTGGCGATACCCGCGTGGTCGGTGCCTGGCTGCCACAGGGTATTGCGGCCCTGCATGCGGCGGAAGCGGATCAGGCAGTCCATGATCGAGTTGTTGAAGCCGTGGCCCATGTGCAGGCTGCCGGTGACGTTCGGCGGCGGGATCATGATGGTGTAGGGCTCGCCCGAGCCTTGCGGGGCGAAATAGCCCTTGGCTTCCCAGTTCTGGTACAGGGCGGTTTCAATGGCGTGCGGCTGGTAGGTCTTGTCCATGCGCGGCGGGACCCTTTGACGGCTGATCGGAAAAGCCGACAAGTATACCGCTTCTGAGCGCCAAGCCATAAGCCCCGCGCGGCAGAGCAGACCTTTTGTAGGAGCCCCGCCTCGGGGCGAAGCTTTTGCTCTTTGCTGTCTGGCATTCGCCCCGGGGCGGGGCTCCTACAGGGCAGGGCTTACTTGCGTGGCGGCAGCAGACGCGGCAGGCGGGCTTCGAGGCGGCGCTTGAGTTCAGCCTCGATCTGCGGCACGAAATCGTCGATCACGTCCTGCAGGATCAACTGGGCAGCGGCGCGCAACTCGCCATGCACATGCTGCAGATCGCGGGCGCTGTCAGGCAGGTGCGGTTCGATGCGCTCGCGCAGCGTGCTTGGCGCTGGCTGCGGGGCTGGCGTTGGTTTGGGCGTCGGCGTGGCATGAAAGGGCGGCGGCGGGCCGGGCGGCGCGCTGACGATATCGGACAGCACGGGGATGCTGTCCGGGTCCAGCGAGTCGATCAGCAGTGGCGGCTCAGTGCTGTCATCACCCAGCAGCTCGCGTATCGACTCCAGGTCGTGCAGCAACTGAGCAGGTTTTTGCGGAGGCTTGGGGGTGTCCATGGTTATCGGCGCAGCGAGAAAAGGGGCTGGAATGGCTTGTGTTGTGAGCGTGCACGGACACTAAAGTTCGACGCGTTGCGGATCATACCCGCGCTGGCGATAGGTACGGAAATTCTCGCGACAGGCGTTGAGCAGTTCAGGCTGCTGATTGACGATCTCGATAATGCGGGAAAAGCGCTCGACATGCGGCGACAGGCTGCTGCCGAGGTTGATCAGCACGCCCTGCTCGCTACTCGGCACTTCGTCGATGCCCAATACCACGGGTGACAGTGGCGCTTCATGGTGCAGGTCATGGGGTACAAAGCGTTCGGCTTTGAATGTCCACAGCAGTTCGTCGAGTTCACCACACTGCGCCTCGTCGCTGCCGCGAACGAACACCGGCAGGCCGGCACTCCAGGCCTTGAGCGCCAGTTGGCAGGCGGCGCGCAGGCGGCCCGTGGCGTCGTTGGAGGAGAGAACGTAGAACTCGATTCTGGGCATCTGAAGATTTTCGATATTGAAGGGCGGCTGTAGGAGCGAGCTCTGCTCGCGAATCTTGGCAATACAAAAGCTTCGCGAGCAGAGCTCGCTCCTACGATATCCATCGTAGCCCGGACTATGTCCGGGCTACAGGCGCATCAGACCTTGGCGCGATCCAGCAGGTACTGGGTCAGCATCGGCACCGGGCGGCCAGTGCCGCCTTTGTCCTTGCCGCCGCTGATCCAGGCGGTGCCGGCGATATCCAGGTGCGCCCAATGGAAGTTCTTGGCAAAGCGCGACAGGAAGCAGCCAGCGGTGATGGTGCCGGCCTTCGGCCCGCCGATGTTGGCGATGTCGGCGAAGGGGCTGTCCAGCTGCTCCTGATACTCGTCGTACAGCGGCAGTTGCCAGGCGCGGTCGTCGGCGCTTTCGCCAGCCTTGAGTATCTGCTTGACCAGCGCGTCGTTGTTGCCCATCAGGCCGGAGACGTTGCTGCCCAGGGCGACGATGCACGCACCGGTCAGCGTGGCGATGTCGATCACCGCCTGCGGCTTGAAGCGCTCTGCGTAGGTCAGGGTATCGCACAGCACCAGACGGCCTTCGGCGTCGGTGTTGAGGATCTCCACGGTCTGCCCGCTCATGGTGGTGACGATGTCGCCAGGGCGGGTGGCGCGGCCGCTGGGCATGTTCTCGGCGCAGGCCAGCAGGCACACCAGGTTGATCGGCAGTTGTAGCTCGAGCACGGCTTTCAGGGTGCCGAACACGCTGGCGGCGCCGCACATGTCGTACTTCATCTCGTCCATGCCGGCGGCCGGTTTGATGCTGATACCGCCGGTGTCGAAGGTGATGCCCTTGCCGACCAGGGCGAAGGGTTTGTCGTCCTTCTTACCGCCCTGGTAGTGCATGACGATCATCCGTGGCGGCTGCTCGCTGCCCTGAGCGACGGCGAGGAAGGCGCCGGCGCCGAGTTCCTTGAGTTTCTTCTCGTCGAGGATTTCCACCTTGAGGTTCTTGTAGGCCTTGCCCAGGGTCTTGGCTTCTTCGGCCAGGTAGCTGGGGTGGCAGAGGTTGGGCGGCAGGTTGCCCAGGTTCTTGGTGAAGGCGACACCCGCGGCGATGGCGCGGGCATGCTGCAGGCCGCGTTCGGCATCGGCCAGCTCGGCCTTGTCGACGACCAGGGTGATCTTCTTCAGGGCACGTGGGTCGGTCTTCTGGCTCTTGAACTGCTCGAACAGGTAGCTGCCGTCGGCCAGGGTTTCGATGATCAGACGAGTCTTGCCGTAGGTATCGCGGCCCTTGACCTTGAGCTCGTCGAGGGCGAGCAGGGCATCGCTGCCGCCCAGGCCCTTGAGTACGCCATGCACGCTTGCAACCAACTTGCGTAGTTGACGGTCGGATAGATCACCCTTGCCGCAGCCCACCAGCAATACACGCTCGGCCTTGAGTCCCGGTAGGCTGTGCAGCAGCAGGGTCTGGCCCGGCTTGCCGGCGATGTCGCCACGCTTGAGCATGGCGCTCAGCGCACCGTTGCTGGCCAGGTCGACGGCCTTGGCCGCAATGCCGAGCTTGCGGCCTTCGCCGATGGCGACGACCAGGGTCGCGGTTTTCAGGGTTTCCGGGCGGGTGCTTTTGACGAGGAATTCCATAGTGAGCTGTCCCCAAGACAAAGAGTCGGGTTTGACGGATAATAGCCGCCATTTTTCGAGGGTCCACCCTGCGGTGGGCCGGCAAGTAGGTGCGGCTAGTGTGAGCGCTCGCGCCTGAGCCTGACAACCCTGGAGCGTCCGGTTTGATCGTCTTCCGTTATCTGTCCCGCGAAGTGCTGGTGACCCTCAGTGCGGTGAGTGCCGTGCTGCTGGTGATCATCATGAGCGGTCGTTTCATCAAGTATCTGGCCCAGGCCGCGCAGGGCGTACTCGACCCGGGCGTACTGTTTCTGATCATGGGTTACCGGATTCCCGGCTTCCTGCAGCTGATTCTGCCGCTCGGCCTGTTCCTCGGTTTTCTGCTGGCCTACGGGCGCCTCTACCTGGACAGCGAGATGACCGTGCTGTCGGCCACCGGTGTCAGCCAGCAGCGCCTTACTGTTTACAGCATGGCACCGGCGCTGGTCGTCGCCCTGTTGGTCGCCTGGCTGAGCATGGGCCTGGCGCCGCAAGGCGTGGCCAGCGTGGCGCGCATCCTCAATGAGCAGGATGCCCTGACCGAACTCGATACCCTGGTGCCGGGGCGCTTTCAGTCGCTCAAGGATGGCTCGCGGGTGACCTATTCGCAGGAGCTGTCAGCGGATCGTAGCGAGCTGCGCGGCGTGTTCATGTCGGAGAAGCGCTTCGCCGCCGATGGTCGTACCGAGCGCGGTATCACCGTGCTGGTCGCCGAAAGTGGTCGTCAGGAAATTCAGGCGGATGGCAGTCGTTATCTGATTCTGGAAAACGGCTATCGCTATGATGGTGAGCCGGGCGAGGCGGATTACCGTGCCATCCAGTACGACACCTATGGCGTGTTGCTGCCCAAGCCTGAAGTCGCCGTCGAAGCCAGTGAGCGCGAGGCCACACCGACTCGCGAGTTGTTCGGTAGCGACGATCCACGCCTGCAGGCTGAACTGCAATGGCGCCTGTCGCTGCCGCTGCTGGTCTTCATCGTCACCTTGCTGGCGGTGCCGCTGTCGAAAGTCAATCCGCGTCAGGGGCGCTTTCTCAAGCTGCTGCCGGCAATTTTCCTCTACATGGCCTACCTCGGCCTGCTGATCGCCGCCCGTGGTGCGCTGGACAAGGGCAGGCTGCCGCCGGCCCTGGGCTTGTGGTGGGTGCATGGCATCTTCTTCGCCGTCGGCATGCTGTTGTTGTACTGGGAGCGTCTGAGTCTGTGGTGGGCCACTCGTCGTGCGTCGGTGGCGGAGGTGGCTCATGGCTAAGTTGGATCGCTACATCGGCACACAGGTGTTCTTCGCCATTCTGGCAGTACTGGGGATCATTCTCGGGCTGGCATTGCTGTTCGCCTTCATCGACGAGCTCAGCGACCTCAACAAGGGCGACTATGGCCTGGGTCAGGTGCTCTGGTATGTGCTGCTGACGGCGCCGCGCCGCGCCTATGAAATGCTGCCGATGGCGGCGCTGATCGGTTGCCTGATCGGCCTCGGTACGCTGGCCAGCAACAGTGAGCTGACCATCATGCGCGCCGCCGGTGTCTCCATCGGGCGTATCGTCTGGGCGGTGATGAAACCCATGCTGGTGCTGATGCTGGCCGGTATTCTGATCGGCGAATACGTCGCACCTCTGACCGAGAATCAGGCCCAGGCGGATCGCGCATTGGCCCAGGGCGGTGGCGCGGCGCAAAGCTCCAAGCGTGGCATGTGGCATCGCCAGGGCCAGGAGTACGTGCATATCAACGCCGTGCAGCCCAATGGCATCCTGTTGGGGGTGACGCGTTATCGCTTCGATGACGAGCGTCGCCTGCTCTCGGCCAGCTTTGCCCGTCGTGCCGAGTACCGGGACAGCCACTGGATGCTGCGCAATGTGCAGACCACCGTGCTGCATGAGGATCGCTCCGAGGTGATCAACCAGCCTGAAGAGCGCTGGGATATCGAGCTCAATCCGGAACTGCTCGGCACTGTCGTGATGGAGCCCGAGGCGCTGTCGGTCACCGGGCTGTGGCAGTACATCCATTATCTGGGCGAGCAGGGGTTGAATAACGCGCGCTACTGGCTGGCATTTTGGACCAAGGTGCTGCAGCCACTGGTAACCGGCGCGCTGGTATTGATGGCGATTTCCTTCATCTTCGGCCCGCTGCGCTCGGTGACCCTGGGGCAGCGTGTGTTCACGGGGGTGCTGGTGGGTTTCATCTTCCGTATTGCCCAGGACCTGCTCGGCCCATCGAGCCTGGTGTTCGGTTTCTCGCCGCTGCTGGCGGTGCTGGTGCCGGCCGGTATCTGTGCGCTGGCCGGGGTGTGGTTGCTGCGGCGTGCCGGTTGAGCAGATTGTCGTGGGCATGAAAAGCCGGTTCGATGAACCGGCTTTTTTGCATCTGCGCCACTACTTCTTGTGAATGTTCTTCGGCAGTTGCACCACGCGGCTGTCGGAGTAGATGTCGTGCCAGGTGCGGCCCTGCTTGTCCCACAGCAGCCAGAGAAAGCCCAGGCCGGCAAACAGCCAGGAGCCAATGGCGACCACGAAGCGCAGCAGAGCCTGCCACAGGTCGATGGCGCTGCCGTCGGCGTTCTGAATGCGCAATCCCCAGGCCTGCATGCCCAGCGTCTGGCCATTGTGCGTCCAGAACTTGGCGAAGAAGGCGAACAGTGACAGCAGCACCAGGCTGGCAAGCAGCGGGTCATTATCCAGTGCGCCGGCTTCGGACATGGCCATCAGCCTATCGCCGCCGTGGATCAGGCGCAAAATGCCCTGCTGATAGATCAGGGTGACCACCATGATCAATGCCACACAGAGCAGAGAATCGTAGAAGAGGGCCGCCAGGCGACGAATCGGCCCTGCAGTGGGGAAGTCACCCTGCGGGCGTAACGGGTGTTTCGGCATGATGGGCTCGCTGAGACGAAAGTGCGCGCCATTCTAACCGCGACTTCTCTGTCGGCATAAAGATGTGCGCAGGCTATCTGTAACCTGGCGCTGCTGCGGGAAAGACAGGCAAAAAAAACCCCTGACAGTTATCAGGGGTTTTTCAAGGCGGCGGCGATTAGCCCAGGACTTGAACCTGGTCAGCCTGCATACCTTTTTGACCTTGCACAGCTACGAAGCTGACTTTCTGGCCTTCTTTCAGGCTCTTGAAGCCATTACCTTCGATCGCGCGGAAGTGCACGAACAGATCCGGACCGCTTTCGGGAGTGATAAAACCAAAACCTTTCTCGTCGTTAAACCACTTGACGGTACCGTTCTGACGATTCGACATGTCTTTTTCCTTGAAACTAGAGTTGATGACAGCCTCCACATAGATAGAGGGCTGAGACTGGTTGCAAGGAGTAATAGAAGTCGAGCGGGATGTAGCGGATCTTGATGATCTGCTGCACCAGAGTCACGATTCACAGCGACCCATGCAAACAGTGGGTTCACTCTACGCTAAGTTTTGCGCAAATGCCAACCCCTGCCGGCAAGGTCGCCGGCCAGGTTTTGCGGGGGCTGTCCGGGCGCAATACCGGTGTAGCAGTAAGCTGCCCGTGAGTGGCGTCCGGGTTGCTCGGACGCAAACGAAAAAGCCCGTAAGACCAATGTCTTACGGGCTTCTTGTATCGTGGTGCCCCGGGGGAGACTCGAACTCCCACTCCTTTCGAAAACGGATTTTGAATCCGCCGCGTCTACCGATTCCGCCACCGGGGCACGATGGCGGCGAAGTATAGGGATGCGTCTGGCGCCGGTCAATCGGCGTTGCTGTTGTTCTCTGGTCAATGCTGAGTCCGTCTGCGTGCAAGCCGTTGTCATCGGGCGCGGCGGTGTTGTTACGGTTTGCCGGCCCTTGGCGGCGAGCGTGATGGCTATGGCCTGTAATTCATGCTCGCACTGGATGAGCGCTTGCCAGAACAGTTGCAAGCCAGTCGTCCCTTGCCGCCGCTGCGCACGCAGAAGCTGTTTCGCGAGGGGGCGCTGCAGATTGAGTGTTGCGTGAGCAAGCACTGGCGCCGTGATGCCGGGCAGGGTGAGGTGTCGTTGTGGACGGTGCCGGTGCTCGAGGCCGAGGAGATGCTGGTTTTCGCGCCAGGCAGGCGTTTTGCCTATCAACGGCTGCAGAATTTGCGTGGGCGTTCGATCGCGACCGTGCGTGGTTATGGCTACGTCGGCAGTGAGTATTTCCAGCGTCACGATGGTGCCGATGTGCAGGCGCTGATTCACCTGGTCGCGCAGGGGCGTAGCGAGGTCGGCATTCTGGATCGTCTGGAATGGCGCTACCTGCAGCATGAGCATGCGATGTTGCAGGGGGCTCGTTGGCAGGTAGAGGAGGGGCCGACGATCAATCGCTCTCAGTTGCGTCTGCGCCTGCATCAGCAGCAGGCGAACAGGTTGGCGGCCTTTAATGCTGCGATCCGTTCTCTGCAGGCCGATGGCACCCTGGCGCGTATCGTTGCCCGCTATGCCCCGCAGGCTCACGTGGCCGGGCCAGTGGAAATCCGGTAAGCTCTGCGACCCTGCAAAAATGCCCCCTCCGAATCATGCGTGTTGCCGATTTTCACTTCGACCTTCCCGAATCGCTGATTGCCCGTCATCCGTTGGCTGAGCGTCGTGCCAGTCGCCTGTTGCAGCTCGACGGGCCAACGGGTGCGCTGCGCCATGGCCAGTTCACCGATGTGCTGGAGCAACTGCGCCCCGGTGATCTGATGGTGTTCAACGACACGCGGGTGATCCCGGCGCGTCTGTTCGGCCAGAAGGCCTCGGGCGGCAAGCTGGAGGTGTTGGTCGAGCGTGTGCTCGATCAGTATCGGGTGCTGGCGCATGTGCGTTCGAGCAAGTCGCCCAAGCCGGGGTCGCAGATTCTTATCGACGGTGGCGCAGAGGCCGAGATGGTCGCGCGCCACGATGCGCTGTTCGAGCTGCGTTTTGCCGAGCCGGTGCTGCCGCTGCTGGAGCGTGTCGGCCATATGCCGCTGCCTCCTTATATAGACAGACCGGACGACGAAGCGGATCGTGAGCGTTATCAGACCGTCTATGCGCAGAAGGCGGGGGCCGTCGCTGCGCCGACTGCCGGTCTGCACTTCGATGACGAGCTGTTGGCGGCGATCCGTGCCAAGGGTGTGGAAACCGCATTCGTGACCTTGCACGTCGGTGCGGGCACCTTCCAGCCGGTGCGGGTCGAGCGTATCGAAGATCACCACATGCACAGCGAGTGGCTGGAGGTCGGCCAGGATGTGGTCGATGCTGTCGCCGCCTGTCGTGCGCGTGGCGGGCGCGTGGTTGCCGTGGGTACCACCAGCGTGCGTTCGCTGGAGACGGCCGCTCGCGATGGCGAGTTGAAACCCTTCAGCGGTGATACCGATATCTTCATTTATCCAGGACGCCCCTTCCATGTGGTCGATGCCCTGGTGACCAACTTCCACCTGCCCGAGTCGACCCTGCTGATGCTGGTGTCGGCCTTTGCCGGTTATGCCGAAACCATGGCCGCCTACCGCGAGGCCGTGGCGCAGGGCTATCGCTTCTTCAGTTACGGTGATGCCATGTTCATCACCCGCAATCCCGCCGCGCGCGGGCCCGAGGTTTGAGTATGTCGCGCACCTGTCGCATGTCCTTCGAGTTGCTGGCCACCGACGGCAAGGCCCGACGCGGTCGCCTGACCTTTCCGCGTGGCGTGGTGGAAACCCCGGCGTTCATGCCGGTGGGTACCTATGGCACGGTCAAGGGCATGTTGCCGCGTGATATCGAGGCCATTGGCGCGCAGATCATCCTCGGCAACACCTTCCACCTGTGGCTGCGTCCGGGCATGGAGGTGATCAAGAAACACGGCGACCTGCACGATTTCATGCAGTGGCAGGGGCCGATCCTCACCGACTCTGGCGGCTTTCAGGTGTTCAGCCTCGGTGCCATGCGCAAGATCAAGGAGGAGGGCGTGTACTTCGCCTCGCCGGTCGATGGCACCAAGGTGTTCATGGGGCCGGAAGAGTCGATGCAGGTACAGCGTGATCTGGGCTCGGACATCGTGATGATCTTCGATGAATGCACGCCGTACCCGGCCGAATTCGATGTAGCCAAGCGTTCCATGGAGCTGTCGCTGCGTTGGGCCAAGCGCTCGAAGACCGCACACGGTGAGAGCAGCGCAGCGCTGTTCGGTATCGTCCAGGGTGGCATGCATGAAGAGCTGCGCATGCGCTCGCTCGAAGGGCTTTGCGAAATCGGCTTCGACGGCCTGGCCATTGGCGGGCTGTCGGTCGGCGAGCCGAAGGAAGAGATGATCCGTGTGCTAGATTTTCTGCCGCCGCACATGCCGGCCGACAAGCCGCGCTACCTGATGGGCGTAGGCAAGCCGGAAGACCTGGTCGAGGGTGTGCGCCGTGGCGTGGACATGTTCGACTGCGTGATGCCGACGCGCAATGCGCGCAACGGCCACCTGTTCGTCGATACCGGCGTGGTGAAGATTCGCAACGCCGTGCACAAACACGACGACTCGCCGCTGGACCCGACCTGCGACTGTTACACCTGTAAACATTTCTCGCGCGCTTATCTGCATCATCTGGACAAGTGCGGCGAAATGCTCGGTAGCATGCTCAATACCATCCATAACTTGCGGCATTATCAGCGGGTTATGGCTGGTTTGCGCGAGGCTATCGGACAGGGTACATTGGCCGCCTTCGTCGAAACCTTCTATGCCAAGCGCGGCCTGCCTGTGCCGCCGCTTGACTGATTCCCGAACGATTCAAGATCTTTTCCATTAGGAGTGATACATGAGCTTTTTCATCCCCGCCGCTTACGCTGACACCGCGGCTGCTGGCCCTGCCGGCAGCGGTTTCGAGTGGGTTTTCCTGATCGGCTTTCTGGTCATCTTCTATCTGATGATCTGGCGTCCGCAGGCCAAACGCGCCAAGGAACACAAGAACCTGCTCGCCAGCCTGCAGAAGGGCGACGAAGTGGTCACCAGCGGCGGTATCGCTGGCAAGGTGTCCAAGGTTGCCGACGATTTCGTGGTGATCGAAGTGTCCGACAGCGTCGAACTGAAATTCCAGAAGCAGGCCATCGCCGCCACTCTGCCCAAGGGCACGCTGAAAGCCATCTGATTCGGTTCTCGGTTTTTCCATTCCACGGGGCGCTTTTAGCGCCCCGCGTCATAAGCGGGCGGCTCGTTCATGCTCAATAAATACCCTCTGTGGAAGTACCTGCTGATTTTGTCCGTTCTGGCAATCGGCCTGGTGTACTCCATTCCCAACCTTTATCCAGACGATCCTGCCATACAGATCAGCGGCGCCAGCTCGGCGCTGAGCATCGAGCAGGCGGATGTCGACCGTGCCAGCAAAGCGCTGCAGGACGCCGGTATTGCCGTCAAGGCTGCCAGCATCGACGAGCGTGGCCGCGCTGGCCTGATTCGTCTGACCAAGCAGGATGACCAGTTGCCGGCCAAGGACATCGTCCGCCGTGCGCTGGGCGATGATTACGTCGTGGCGCTGAACCTGGCGCAAACCACCCCCGACTGGCTGCGTAGCCTGGGTGCGAGCCCGATGAAGCTCGGCCTGGATCTGTCTGGTGGTGTGCACTTCCTGCTGGAAGTCGACATGGACAAGGCGCTGGATGTGCGCCGCAAGGTTTATGAAGGTGAGATCAAGAGCCTGCTGCGCAAGGAGCGTATTCGCTACCGCAGCATGCCGGAAAGCAATGGCCGGATTCAGCTCGGCTTTGCCGACAGCGACACGCTGGACAAGGCGCAGCGCCTGATTCGCAAGGATTACAGCGATTTCGAACTGACCACTGTCGAGCGTGGCGGCCAGCATATTCTGCAGCTGGGTCTGACTCAGGCGAAGATCGCCGAGATTCGTGAGTACTCCATTCGCCAGAACCTCACCACTGTACGCAATCGCGTTAATGAACTGGGCGTGGCCGAGCCGCTGGTGCAGCGCCAGGGTGCCAACCGTATCGTGGTGGAGCTGCCGGGTGTGCAGGACACTGCCGAGGCCAAGCGTATTCTCGGCAAGACCGCCAGCCTGGAGTTCCGTCTGCAGGCCGACCCCAATGCGCCGCGTGGCGCCACCGAGACCTTCAGCTTCCGTGAGGAAGGTCGTCCGCCGGTACAGCTGGAGCGTGAGCTGATCATCACTGGCGATCATGTGACCGACGCCCAGGCCAGTTTTGACGAGAATGGTCGCCCGCAGGTGAACATTCGCCTCGACGGTCACGGCGGCGAGCTGATGAACCGCGCCACCCGCAACAACGTTGGCCGCAGCATGGCGGTGATCTTCATCGAGCAGAAGCCGGTCACCCGCTACGTGCGTCAGACTATCGACGGCGTCGAGCAGGAAGTTGCCATTTCTTCCTTCGTGGAAGAGAAGAAGATCATCAGCCTGGCGACCATCCAGTCACCACTGGGCAGCCAGTTCCGCATCACCGGCCTGAACGGCCAGGGCGAGTCGTCAGAGCTGGCGCTGCTGCTGCGTGCCGGTGGTCTGGCGGCACCGATGTACTTCGCTGAAGAACGCACCATCGGTCCGAGCCTGGGGGCCGAGAACATTGCCAAAGGTATCGCCTCCACCGAGTGGGCGATGATCTTCGTGTCCCTGTTCATCATCGCCATCTATCGCTTCTTCGGTGTGCTGGCGACCGTTGCCCTGGCGTTCAACCTGGTGCTGCTGGTCGGTCTGATGTCTGCCATTGGCGCGACCCTGACCCTGCCGGGTATCGCCGGTATCGTGCTGACCCTGGGTATGGCGGTAGACGCCAACGTACTGATTTTCTCGCGGATACGCGAGGAGCTGGCCAATGGACTGCCGGTGCAGCGTGCCCTGCACGAGGGCTTCGATCGTGCCTATTCGGCGATTCTGGACAGTAACCTGACCACCTTGTTGGTGGGCGGCATCCTATTCGCCATGGGGACCGGTCCGGTGAAGGGCTTCGCGGTAACGCTGTCGCTGGGCATCATTACGTCGATGTTCACCGCCATCATGTTCACCCGTGGTCTGGTCAACCTGATCTTCGGTGGCCGTAACTTCAAGAAGCTGTGGATCTGAGGTGCAGCCATGATCAAGTCAACCATTCGTTTCATGGCGGTCCGCAATATCGCCTTCTCCATTACGGTCGTGCTGACGCTGATTGGTCTCGGCGCGCTGTTTACCAAGGGGCTTAATTTCGGCCTGGATTTCACCGGTGGCACCCTGATCGAGTTGCAGTACGAGCAGCCGGCCAACCTAGAGCTGATCAAGGCCGAGTTGAGCCAGGCCGGTTATACCGACGCCGTGGTGCAAAGCTTTGGCGCCAGCACGGATGTACTGGTGCGTCTGGCTGGCGATTCCCCTGATCTGGGGAATGAGGTCGCGGCTGCGCTGCGCAAGGTCGACGAGGCAGCGCGCTTCGAGGTCAAGCGCGTCGAGTTCGTCGGCCCGCAGGTGGGTGAAGAGCTGCGTGACCAGGGCGGTATCGCCATGCTCCTGGCGTTAGGCGGGATCATGCTCTACCTGGCGTTTCGCTTTCAGTGGAAGTTTGGTGTCGGTGCCATCGCATCCTTGGTGCACGACGTGATCATCACCTTGGGTGTGCTGGCGTTCTTCCAGATTCCATTCGACCTGACGGTGCTGGCGGCGGTGCTGGCGATGATCGGTTATTCGCTCAACGACACCATCATCATCTACGACCGGATTCGTGAGAACTTCCGTGTAATGCGCAAGACCTCGCTGATCGAGAACATCGACGTTTCGATCACTCAGACCCTTCTGCGTACCATCGCCACCTCGCTGTCCACTGCGCTGGCCTTGTTGGCACTGCTGTTCTTCGGTGGTGACGTACTGGCGGCCTTCGCCCTGACCCTGTTGGTCGGTGTGGTGGTGGGGACCTACTCGTCGGTCTACATCGGCGCCACGGTGCTGGTATGGCTGAAGCTCAGCGTGGAGGATCTGATTCCGCCAGTGGTCGAGGCCGAGGCAGACGACGGTCGTCCATGATGTTGTGACTCGCATCATGAAAGTCAGCGAAAGCCGCGGCAAGTCGAACTTGTCGCGGTTTTTTGCTGTCCCAGGCATAGAGAAGGGCGCGAGTCGCCGAGCCTAGGAGACACAAAAATGACTCAACAACCACCGACTGAAGTCGGTGGGTTAGTGACTTACGGACTGAAAGTCCGGATACGCGTCGACTGAACGACGCGTCGGATCAGTCAGGCTCCATCCTGAAATTATCGTTCGGGCTCGGCTC
>NZ_NIUB01000018.1 GCF_002197815.1 Pseudomonas oleovorans subsp. oleovorans | reverse complement strand
ATGCCGTTTGAGTTGCTTGCGGCATTTGACCTGCTCATGGCTGTCGACACCATGAACTTGAAAAACCTGCTTTGCCAAATCCACGCCTATGCGTTTAAGTTTCATGCGGGCTCCCCCTCCGGGATTGCTTGTTTTACAACCTTCAGTCTGGCGCAATGACGCCGTAGGAGGGAGGAGTCCATCTCATTGGGCTACGCCTTGCTGCCCAGTGTTTCGGCCTTGCGCAGCCAGCCTTGGCGCTGTTCCTCATTGGACGGGCGCACCGGGGCGAACTCAGCCAGGCGGCGGGTCCTGATCCCGCAGAAACCGAGAATGGTGCGCACCATCTGCCGATGCGCCGGGGCGCCGTAGACCCAGCGGAAGTACCAGCGCGGCGTGTCCAGGGTCACCAGCAGGTCGGCGCTGCGCCCCGTGAGCAGCTTGTCCCAGAGTTGCGAGCGGTTGCGGTACTTGAAAGCGAAACCAGGCAGGAACACCCGGTCGAAGAAGCCCTTGAGCAGCGCTGGAACACCGCCCCACCAGACCGGGTAGACGAACACCAGATGTTCGGCCCAGTGGATCAGGCGCTGGGCCTCGAGCAGATCCGGCTCCAGGCTCTGGCTCTGCTCATAGCCGTCGCGCAGGATCGGGTCGAACTGCATCTCGCCCAGTTTCAACTGGCGGACGACGTGGCCTCTGCTGCGCGCGCCCTGGCTGTAAGCCTCGGCCAGCGCGTGGCAGAAACTGTTCTGTTTCGGTGTGCCGAGAATCAACAGAATGCGTTTGCCATCGCCTTCCAGCGGTGTAGCGCCGCTTTTGCCTTCAGTCATGCCGCCCGGCTCCGAGCATGTCCTGTGGTCGTACCCATTGGTCGAATTCCTCTTCGTTCAGGTAGCCAAGCTGCAGAGCGGCCTGGCGTAGGGTGCTGCCTTCGGCGTAGGCCTTCTTGGCGATCTCCGCGGCCTTGTCGTAGCCGATATGGGGATTGAGCGCGGTCACCAGCATCAGGCCGTTTTCCAGGTGCGCGGCCATTTGCACGGCATCCGGCTGCAGGTCGGCTACGCAGTGCTGCTGGAAGTTGCGGCAGCCGTCGGCGAGCAGGCGGATCGATTGCAGCAGGTTATGGATGATCACTGGCTTGAACACGTTGAGCTGCAGGTGGCCCTGGCTGGCAGCGAAACCGATGGTGGCGTCGTTGCCCAGCACCTGACAGGCGAGCATCGACAGCGCCTCGCACTGGGTCGGGTTGACCTTGCCGGGCATGATCGAGCTGCCCGGCTCGTTGGCCGGCAGGCGCACCTCGGCGAAGCCGGCACGCGGGCCCGAACCAAGCAGGCGCAGGTCGTTGGCCAGCTTCATCAGCGCCACGGCCAGGGTTTTCAGGGCACCGGACAGGTGTACGAGAGGTTCATGGCCGGACAGCGCAGCGAATTTGTTCGGCGCGCTAGTGAGTGGCAAGCCAGTAAGCGCGGCCAGCTCGGCAGCGATGGCTTCGGCGAAGCCGGCCGGGGCATTGAGACCGGTGCCGACGGCGGTCCCCCCCTGAGCCAGTTCGCAGACGGCGGGCAGGGCGGCACGAATCGCCGCTTCGGCGTGGCCGAGTTGAGCGACGAAGGCCGACAGCTCCTGGCCGAAAGTAATCGGCGTGGCGTCCATCATGTGGGTGCGCCCGGTCTTGACCAGGTTGGCATGACGCTGCGCCTGCTCCTGCAGGCCGTCACGCAGCTCGGCCAGTGCCGGCAGCAGGTGATGGCGCACGCCCTGTACGGCGGCGATGTGCATGGCGGTGGGGAAGCAGTCGTTGGAGCTCTGTGCGCGGTTGACGTGGTCGTTGGGGTGTACCGGACTCTTGCCGCCGCGTTGACCGCTGGCCAGTTCGTTGGCACGGCCGGCGATCACCTCGTTGACGTTCATGTTGCTCTGCGTGCCGCTGCCGGTCTGCCACACCACCAGGGGGAACTGTGTGTCATGTTTGCCTTCGAGCACTTCGTCGGCGGCCTGCTCGATCAGGCGGGCGATGTCCGCCGGCAATTCGCCGCTACGGCTGTTGACCCGTGCGGCGGCTTTCTTGATCAGCGCCAGGGCATGCAGCACGGCCAGCGGCATGCGCTCCTGGCCGATGGCGAAGTTGATCAGCGAGCGCTGGGTCTGCGCACCCCAGTAAGCGTCGTTGGGGACTTCGATGGGGCCGATGCTGTCGGTTTCGGTGCGGCTCATGGCGTTCTCCGGGCAAGTGCAAGGTTGCTGACAGTTTAGGTCGTGCCGCCGAAGACTGGTTCCACAACTTATCTATAAGGTTGATTGGAGCCTGTGAACGGGCGACTACCAGCGGGCGTGGGTATCACCCGGCCAGCCCAGCGCTCCGTCCACCGGCACGCGCTCGCCTTTGGGGCCGCGCAGCACGCCTTGGTAATGACCGAAGCGCTGTACGGTGCTGGCGTGGAAGGGCCGAGTTTGGGCAGACCTTGTGCAGTTGGCGGGGCGTGAAGCGCAGCGCCACGCAATCATCTTCGCTGTCCAGGCGCCAGGGGGCCAGTGGCGCCTGTGAACTGCGCTCGATATGCAGGGGGCTGTCGAGCAGTTGCACTTTACCGCCGAACCACAGGGAATTTTTCGACAGGCCGCTGTGATCGAGCCAGCCAGCACCGAAGTTGCCGGCGATGCCGCCCGCTGCAGCGAATGCTGCCCGCTGCCAGTAAGTGTTCAGCGGCCAGGCGCCGCGACCGAAGTCCAGTGCGGCGAAGCTCTGGCCCGGCACGCAGCTGTAATGCTTACCGCCCAACTGCAGACTGCCGACAGGTGGCATGAAAGCCGCCATGTTGCAAGGGCGCGATCAGGTTGACCGATTGCAGATGGGCAGGGCGCTGAATGTCCAGGGCCACCTGCAGGGGCTGGCCGCCGATATCCGGGGCGGCAGCGGTGATGCGCAGGCGTCCGGGGTGCTCATCGATGCGCAATTGCAGGCGAGAGTGGCTGAAGGCGTGGCTCTCCAGCGGCAGCTCGGGCAGTTGGCAACTGACCAGTGGGTGCGCCGGTCAACATGACGGGTGTGAGCCAGCGCACAACGCGCATCGCTTGAGGGATTTCCGCGCAGGGCACAAAATGCCGCCTTCGTAGTCTACCCAGACTCATTCACAACCTCTGGACGCTCTCCATGCTCCGTTTTTCCAAACTCTGCACCGCCGTTCTGCTCAGCGCGAGCGCATCCCTGGCCATGGCCGATGCTGCCAGCCACGCCGCCGATGCCGAGCGTTTTCTCAAACTGGCCAATGCCGACAGGCTGACGGTACCGGTGTACGGCCAGGTGCAGCAGATGTTCGCCCAGCGTTTCGCCGAGGCGCCGAATGGCAAGAAGGCCGTGCTGGAAAGCTATCAGGCCAAGGCCAATGCCGCGCTGGACAAGGCCGTCGGCTGGGACAAGCTGAAGCCGGACATGGTCAAGCTCTACACCAGCAACTTCAACGAGCAGGAGCTCAAGGACCTGATCGCCTTCTACGAGTCGCCGTTGGGGCAGAAGGTGCTGCAGAAGATGCCGACGCTGACCGCGCAATCCGCGCAGATCACCCAGAGCAAGCTGGAAGCGGCCGTACCTGAAGTGAACAAGCTGCTGACCGACATGAGCAACGAGCTCGGTTTGCCAAAACAGCCCTGATGGAGTCCAAGATGTCCAAGCAAGACCTGATCGTCACTGCCCTCGCTGACCTGCAGCCCGAGCATCTCGAGGTACTGGACGAGAGCCATATGCACAGCCGTGGCCTGGAAACCCACTACAAGGCGGTGATCGTCAGTCCACTGTTCGCCGGCCTGAACGCAGTCAAGCGGCATCAGAAGGTCTATGCCACGGTGGGCGAGCTGATGGGACAGATCCATGCCCTGGCCCTGCACACCTACACCCCCGAGGAGTGGGCAGCGCAGGGCGTGGCGCCGGCCTCGCCGACCTGCCGCGGCGGTCATTGATGTAGCCCAATCCGCGGCAGCGATTATTTCCCGGATTGCACCCAGGCTACGTGACAGGCTGTCGCGTCCTGTCGCCAAGCCACCCCGGCGATTGCACGCTTTGCTACAATCGCGTCTGCGCCGGCCAGCTGAGCCGGCGTTTTTCATGTGCCACCAGTCCGCCCTTTACGTGGGCGACTACTGAAGGAAACCCCTCATGACCGACAAGATCGTCGTCGCGGCGTTGTATAAATTCGTCTCCCTGCCAGATTACCAGGCGCTGCGTGAACCTCTGCTGCAAACCCTGCTCGACAACGGCATCAAGGGCACCCTGCTGCTCGCCGAAGAGGGCATCAACGGCACCGTCTCCGGTAGCCGCACCGCCATCGATGCACTGCTCGCCTGGTTCCGCCAGGATGCCCGTCTGGCCGATATCGACCACAAGGAATCCTATTGCGATGAACAGCCGTTCTATCGCACCAAGGTCAAGCTGAAGAAGGAAATCGTCACCCTCGGCGTGCCCGGTGTCGACCCCAACCAGCGCGTCGGTACCTACGTCGAGCCGCAGGACTGGAACGCCCTGATCTCTGATCCCGAAGTGCTGCTGATCGATACCCGCAACGACTATGAGGTGGCCATCGGTACCTTCGAGGGCGCCATCGACCCCAAGACCAAGTCGTTCCGCGAGTTCCCCGAGTACATCAAGGCCCACTTCGACCCGAGCAAACACAAGAAGGTGGCGATGTTCTGCACCGGCGGTATTCGCTGCGAGAAGGCCTCCAGCTACATGCTCGGCGAGGGGTTCGAGGAGGTCTATCACCTCAAGGGCGGCATCCTTAAATACCTCGAGGAAGTACCGCAGCAAGAGACCAAGTGGCAGGGCGACTGCTTCGTCTTCGATAATCGTGTGACCGTGCGTCATGACCTCTCCGAGGGCGACTACGATCAGTGTCACGCCTGCCGCACACCGATCTCCGTGGAAGACCGCCAGTCCGAGTTCTACAGCCCCGGCGTCAGCTGTCCGCATTGCTGGGATTCGCTGCCGGAGAAAACCCGTGAAAGCGCCCGCGAGCGGCAGAAGCAGATCGAACTGGCGCGTGCGCGCAACCAGCCGCACCCCATTGGCCGCGACCCCCGCCAACTGAACAAGGCCTGACCCATGGCTAGCCGCCTGCTCTACGTGATGGACCCGATGTGCTCCTGGTGCTGGGGTTTCGCCCCGGTGGTCGAAGCACTGGCCGAGCAGGCGGCTGTCGATGGCGTACCACTGCAGATCGTGACGGGCGGGCTACGTCGTGATCAGCTGGCCATAAATGCCGCAGCGCGGGTGCGCTATCTGGGTTACTGGCAGGCGGTCAACGCCAGTACCGGGCAGCTGTTCGACTTCGACCGCGGCCTGCCTGAGGGGCTGGTGTACGACACCGAGCCAGCCTGCCGTGCCCTGGTCACCGCGCGCCAGCTCGATGCTGCCAGCGCCTGGACGCTGCTCAAACTAGTTCAGCAAGCCTTCTACACCGAGGGCGCCGACGTCACCCAGGCCAGCGTGCTGGTGCAACTGGCCGAGCAGGCGGGCATCCCGCGCATCGAGTTCGCCGAAGCCTTCGACAGTCAGGCCATGCAGGAGGCGACTGCTGCCGACTTCACCTGGGTACAGGATCTGGGCATCGCCGGCTTCCCTACTTTGCTGGCGGAGCGCGACGGCCAGCTGGCGCTGCTGACCAACGGCTATCAACCGCTGGAGGTGCTGGCGCCGCTGCTCGGCCGCTGGCTGGAGCGCGCTGCCCATGCCTGATCGGTTGAGCTGGGCAGAAATCCGTCGCCTGGCCCTGCATCACAAGAAAGCGCTGATCCTGGCCAACCTGGTCGCCGTGCTGGCGACCCTGTGCAGCGTGCCGATCCCGTTGCTGTTGCCGCTGCTGGTGGACGAAGTGCTGCTGCATGACGGAGACGCGGCGCTCAAGGTGATGGACAACTTCCTCCCGACCGAGTGGGAAACGGCAGCCGGCTATATCGGCCTGATGCTGGTGCTGACCCTGCTGCTGCGAGGCTCGGCGCTGATCTTCAACGTCTTGCAGGCGCGGCTGTTCGCCAGGTTGTCGAAAGACATCGTCTACCGTATCCGTATGCGCCTGATCGAGCGCCTCAAGCGCATCTCCCTCGGCGAGTACGAGAGCCTGGGTAGCGGCACCGTGACCACCCACCTGGTCACCGATCTGGACACTCTGGACAAGTTCGTCGGCGAGACCCTCAGCCGCTTTCTGGTGGCGGTGCTGACCCTGGTCGGCACCTCGGCCATCCTGATCTGGATGCACTGGCAACTGGCCTTGCTGATCCTGCTGTTCAACCCGCTGGTGATCTACGCCACCGTGCTGCTGGGCAAGAAGGTCAAGCACCTGAAGAAGCTGGAGAACGACAGCACCTCGCGCTTCACCCAGGCGCTGACCGAGACCCTGGAGGCGATTCAGGAGGTGCGCGCCGGCAATCGCCAGGGCTACTTCCTTGGCCGCCTCGGCGTGCGCGCGCGCGAGGTGCGTGACTACGCCGTGGCCTCGCAGTGGAAGAGCGATGCCTCCAACCGTGCCAGCGGCCTGCTGTTCCAGTTCGGTATCGATGTGTTCCGCGCGGCGGCGATGCTCACCGTGCTGTTCTCCGACCTGTCGATCGGCCAGATGCTCGCGGTGTTCAGCTACCTGTGGTTCATGATCGGCCCGGTCGAGCAGCTGCTCAGCCTGCAGTACGCCTTCTATGCCGCAGGTGGCGCGCTGACGCGGATCAACGAGCTGCTGGCACGCAAGGACGAGCCGCAGTACGACGGGCGCGTCGACCCTTTCAAGGGGCGCGACACGGTGGGTATTGAGGTGCGCGGGTTGACCTTCGGCTATGGCGAGGAGCCAGTGCTGGATCGTCTCGATCTGTCCATCGGCGCGGGTGAGAAGGTCGCCATAGTCGGCGCCTCTGGCGGCGGCAAGAGCACCCTGGTGCAGCTGCTGCTGGGCCTTTATACGCCACAGGCTGGCAGCATCCGCTTCGGCGGCAGCGCGCTGGAGGAGATCGGCCTGGACTGCGTGCGTGACAATGTCGCTGTGGTGTTGCAGCACCCGGCACTGTTCAACGACACGGTGCGTGCCAACCTGACCATGGGTCGTGAGCGCAGCGACGAGGATTGCTGGCGCGCGCTGGAGATCGCCCAGCTGGCGCCGACCATCCAGGCGCTGCCGCAGGGCCTGGACAGCGTGGTCGGGCGCAGCGGCGTGCGCCTGTCCGGGGGCCAGCGTCAGCGCCTGGCGATCGCCCGCATGGTGCTGGCCGAGCCCAAGGTGGTGATTCTCGACGAGGCTACCTCGGCGCTGGATGCAGCCACCGAGTACGCCTTGCACGAAGCGCTGGCGCAGTTCTTGAACGGCCGCACCACGCTGATCATCGCCCACCGTCTGAGCGCGGTGAAACAGGCCGACCGCGTGCTGGTGTTCGATGGCGGCAGCGTCGCCGAGGATGGCGACCACCAGCAGCTGATCGCCGAAGGTGGCCTGTACGCCAAGCTCTACGGGCATTTGCAGCAGGGCTGAGGTGTCTATTCTTCGCGGCTGAAACTGCTCCTACGGGGGCAGTTGGGCATCTGTAATGTTGTGGGGCGGGTGCAACCCGCCATAAATGAGTGGCGGGTTGCACCCGCCCTACGGATCTGAAGCCGCTTCTACGGAGCGGCTTCAGTCGCGATGCTCTTTTGCGCAACCAATGTCCCCGGATTGCATTGGGCTACACAGCTTCCTGGACTGTCGCGGCTAAAGCCCCTCCCACAAGGTTTCGCTGCTGCAATGACCGGCTGCCCCCGCTCTGTGGGAGGCGCTTCAGCGGCGACGCTCTACCTCAGCCATGGCTCATCAGAGCTTCGCTCAATTTCTCGAACAGCGTCTGCACCGAACGCAAGGCGCGGCAGTCCGGGCGGGTCAGCAACCAGAGTTCGGTGTCGCAGCCGGCCAGCGGCGGGCCGAGTGCCTTGAGTTCGGGATGGGCGCGCAGCACGAAGTCGGGCAGGGCGGCGACGCCCACTCCGGCGCGTGCCAGCTGCGCCACGGCGTACATGCTGCTGCAGCGGTAGTTGGGGGTGACGCCTGGCAACTCGCGCAGGCGCCAGAGCGCCGTGGCGTGCTCCGGCATCGCCTCGTCCGGGGCGATCCAGCTCTGCCGCGCCAGGTCGCTGCCATCCTGGCCATCGTCGCGTGCGCAAACCACGTAGGACACCTTGGCCAGACGGCGGCCGACCAGGTGCTCAGGCGGCTCGTTGGTCAGGCGCAGGGCCAGGTCGGCATCGCGCCGGCTGACGTTGGAGAAGTCGTTGGAGGTCACCAGCTCCAGCGCCGGGTAGCTGGGCATGAAGCGCGCCAGTGCCGGCAGCAGTAGGCTGCCCAGTACCGCATCGGTGCAGGTCAGGCGTACCGTGCCGCTGATCACCTGCTTGCCCAGTTCCAGCGCTACCCGTGCAGCATCCAGTGCCTACTCGGCGCGCTCGGCCTGTTCGGCCAGGGCGCGGGCCGTTTCGCTGGGTTCGTAGCCACGCCGGCTTTTCTCGAACAGGGCCACGCCCAGCTCGCGTGGCCAGGGTCGAACGGGCCTACACATTCTCACGCCCAAGCTGAGTGACAGTGGCAAGCCGACTGACCGTCGTGTAAGGATTATTTTACGGTTGCCAGGGCGTTGCCTGCCTTGCCTGAAAGGCGTAAGGAAAATTTGCCACTGCTGAGCGCGGCTAACGTGTCTAAGTGTCTCAAGCCATCTTGAGAGCGCGTCTGCGCTCGGTTGTCATGAGGTTGTCCGCAACGCATTCGTGCGGCTGCCATAACAATGACAATCAGGAGGCTAAATGACCGCCGTGGCCAAGATCGAGCAGCACAACCCCATCGGAACCGACGGTTTCGAGTTCGTCGAATTTACCGCACCGAATGCCGAAGGCATCGAGCAACTGCGCCAGTTGTTCACCGCCATGGGTTTTACCGAGACCGCCAAGCATCGCTCTAAAGAGGTTTGGCTGTTCCAGCAGAACGACATCAACATCGTACTCAACGGCAGCCCCACCGGCCACGTGCGCGCCTTCGGCGAGAAGCATGGCCCCAGCGCCTGCGCTATGGCCTTCCGGGTGAAGAACGCCGCTCAGGCCGCTGCTTACGTCGAGCAGCAGGGCGCCAAGCTGGTGGGCAGCCACGCCAACTTCGGCGAGCTGAACATTCCCTGCGTCGAGGGCATCGGCGGTTCCCTGCTGTATCTGGTTGACCGTTATTCCAACGAGAGCGGCGACAAGAGCATCTACGACGTCGACTTCGAGTACATCGAAGGCCGCAGTGCCAACGACAACGCCGTCGGCCTGCAATGCATAGACCACCTGACCCACAACGTGCGTCGTGGGCAGATGGACGTTTGGTCCGGTTTCTACGAGCGTATCGCCAATTTTCGCGAGATCCGCTACTTCGATATCGAAGGCAAGCTCACCGGCCTGTTCTCCCGCGCCATGACCGCGCCCTGCGGCAAGATCCGCATCCCGATCAACGAGTCAGCCGACGACAAGTCGCAGATCGAGGAATTCATCCGCGAATACCACGGTGAGGGCATTCAGCACATCGCCCTGTCCACCGACGATATCTACGCCACCGTGCGCCAACTGCGTGCCAACGGCGTGGACTTCATGACCACGCCGGACACCTATTACGAGAAGGTCGACACCCGCGTCGCCGGCCATGGTGAGCCGACCGATGTCTTGCGCGAGCTGAACATCCTGATCGATGGTGCCCCTGGGGACGACGGCATCCTGCTGCAGATCTTCACCAACACGGTGATCGGCCCGATCTTCTTCGAGATCATCCAGCGCAAGGGCAATCAGGGCTTCGGCGAGGGCAACTTCAAGGCCCTGTTCGAGTCGATCGAGGAAGACCAGCTGCGTCGCGGTGTGATCTCCGAGGAGTGATGCCATGAGCCGCCAATGGATTCGCTTTCCCCTGCGTGAAGGCGAGTGCTCGCGCCAGGCGCATTGCGACCTGCCGCAGGGCACCTATGAGCGCGAGATGGGTCGTGAAGGCTTCTTCGGCCCCACCGCACACCTGCACCACAAGCATCTGCCCACCGGCTGGATCGACTGGGAAGGCCCGCTGCGCCCGCACGCGTTCAACTTCAACGACATCCCCAGCGAGCGCGACTGCCCGCTGGCGGCGCCGCTGACCCTGCACAACGCCGACGTCAAGCTGCGCGTCTGGCGCACCCACGGCGCCATGCGCCATCTGGTGCGCAACGCCGATGGCGACGAGCTGCTGTTCGTCCACGAGGGCAGTGGGCATTTCTACTGCGATTTCGGTCATCTGCAGTACCGCGACGGCGACTACCTGCTGATTCCGCGCGGCACCGCCTGGCGCGTCGAGGCCAGCACGCCGAGCTACTTCCTGCTGATCGAGAACACCGACGGCGCCTACCAGTTGCCGGACAAGGGCCTGCTCGGCCCGCAGGCGATCTTCGATGCGGCGGTGCTGGAGCACCCGCATATCGATGACGCCTTCAAGGCGCAGCAGGACGAGAACACCTGGCAGATCCGCATCAAGCGGCGCGGCCAGATCAGCACCGTGACCTACCCCTACAACCCGCTGGATGTGGTCGGCTGGCATGGCGACAACACCGTGGTGCGCCTGAACTGGCGCGATATTCGCCCGTTGATCAGCCATCGCTACCACCTGCCGCCGTCGGTACACACCACCTTCGTCGCCAATGGTTTCGTGATCTGCACCTTCACCCCACGGCCGGTGGAATCCGATCCCGGTGCGCTCAAGGTGCCGTTCTTCCACAACAACGACGATTACGACGAAGTGCTGTTCTACCACCGTGGCAACTTCTTCAGCCGCGACAACATCGAGCAGGGCATGGTCACCCTGCACCCGTGCGGCTTCCCCCATGGGCCACACCCCAAGGCGCTGAAGAAGAGCCAGGAGGATCCGGCCACCTTCATCGACGAGGTGGCAGTGATGATCGACACCCGTCGTGCCCTGGAAGTGGCCGATGCCGCCGGCGCGGTGGACGTGGCCGAGTACGTCAACTCCTGGCGCGCGCCGGGTACCCAAGGTTGAACCTGTAGGAGCCGGCGATCAGCGATCCCCGGATCGCCGGCAAGCCGGCTCCTACGCCAAGAACGGAAATCGCATATGAAACTCGCATCACTGAACCAAGGCCGCGATGGCGTGCTGATCGTCGTTTCCCGCGATCTCACCCGCGCCGTGCTCGCGCCGAAGATCGCTTTCACCCTGCAGGCTGCGCTGGACGACTGGGCCGTGGCCCGGCCCAAGCTCGAAGCGGTCTATCAGCGTCTCAACGACGGCTTGGAAGAGGGCGCCTTCGCCTTCGATCAGGCCGCCTGCCACAGCCCGCTGCCGCGCGCCTACCACTGGGCCGACGGCAGCGCCTACGTCAATCATGTCGAGTTGGTGCGCAAGGCGCGCGGCGCGGAGATGCCGGAGTCGTTCTGGCACGACCCGCTGATGTACCAGGGCGGCGCCGATGCCTTTATCCCGCCGCACAGCCCGATCCGCCTGGCCGACGAAGCCTGGGGCATCGACCTGGAGGCCGAACTGGCAGTGATCACCGACGACGTGCCGATGGGCGCCACGCCGGCCGAAGCGGCAGGCCATATCCGCCTGCTGATGCTGGTCAACGATGTGTCGCTGCGTAACCTGATTCCCGGCGAGCTGGCCAAGGGCTTCGGCTTCTATCAGAGCAAGCCGTCATCGAGCTTCTCCCCGGTGGCCATCACCCCGGACGAACTGGGCGAGAGCTGGAAGGATGGCAAGGTGCACCGTCCACTGGTGTCGCATATCAACGGCGCGCTGTTCGGCCAGCCGGATGCCGGCGTGGACATGACCTTCAACTTCCCGACCCTGGTCGCCCACGCCGCCAAGACTCGTCCGCTGGGCGCCGGCACCATCATTGGCTCCGGCACCGTGTCCAACTACGACCGCAGTGCAGGCTCCAGCTGCCTGGCGGAGAAACGCATGCTGGAAATCGTTGAATCGGGCGAGGCAAAGACGCCGTTTCTCAAGTTCGGCGACCGGGTGCGCATCGAGATGTTCGACGCAGCCGGGCAGAGCATTTTCGGCGCCATCGATCAGGTGGTGGAACGCTATGAGCACTGATGCCAGTCTCAATGGTAGGAGCCGGCTTGCCGGCGATGCCTTGGCGCAGAGCGGATCGCCAGCAAGCTGGCTCCTACAGGACGCGTCGAGATGCTGAAACTCTACGGCTACTGGCGCTCCAGCGCTGCCTACCGTGTGCGTATCGCCCTCAACCTCAAGGGCCTGGCCTATGAGCAGGTGCCCGTGCACCTGGTCAAGGATGGCGGCCAGCAGCACAGCGCCGACTATCGCGCGTTGAACCCGCAAGGGCTGCTGCCGCTGCTGGTGGACGAGGAGAACGGCGGCGTGCGCATCGCCCAGTCGCTGGCGATCCTCGAATACCTCGAGGAAATCTTCCCAGTGCCGGCGCTGCTGCCGGCCGACCCGGCCGAGCGTGCGCAGGTGCGGGCGCTGGCGCTGCATATCGCCTGCGATGTGCATCCGCTGAACAATCTGCGCGTGCTGCAGTACCTGTCCAGCGAACTGGGCGTCGCCGATGAGGCGAAAAGCACCTGGTACCGGCACTGGGTCGCACTCGGCCTGGCCGCTGTGGAGGAGGGCCTGGCGGTATTCGACGGACGTCTGTCACTCGGCGAGCGCCCCGGATATCTTGAAGCCTGCCTGATTCCGCAGCTGTATAATGCGCGGCGTTTTAACTGTGACCTTGCCGCGTACCCACGCATTGTCGCCATGGCGGCGCGCTGTGAACCCCTGGAGGCCTTTCAACTGGCCGCACCGGAGGTACAAGCCGACGCCCAGTGACACCCCCGGCTTAACCAAGCCTTGCATTCCGCTGCGCCACAAGCGTAGCGGGTCCGATTCCGTCACAGATAAAAACAAACAGGTGACGCATGACCCGTGAAAAACCGAAGAACCTCTGGCTGTCGCGCTGGGGTTTCATCCTCGCTGCAACCGGCTCGGCCGTGGGCCTGGGCAATATCTGGAAATTCCCCTACATCACCGGTGAGTACGGCGGCGGCGCCTTCGTGCTGATGTACTTGGCGTGCATCCTGGCCATTGGCATTCCGGTGATGATGACCGAGATCGCCATTGGTCGTCGTGGCCGCGGCAGCCCCATCGACGCCATCGGTCGCGTGGTGCGCGAGAACAATGGCAACCCGCTGTGGAAGGCCGTCGGCGGCATGGCCATGCTCGCCGGCTTCATGATCCTGTGCTTCTACGTGGTCGTCGCCGGCTGGGCCTTCGCCTATACGTGGAAGATGCTCGACGGCTCGCTGGCCGCCACCAGTGTCGAGGCGCTTGGCGGGGTGTTCGAGGCGCACAACGCCAACCCCTGGCAGCTAGGCGGCTGGAGCGTGCTGGTAGCGCTGCTGACCCTGTGGATCGTGGCCAAGGGCGTGCAGAAAGGCATCGAGAATGCCGTGCGCTGGATGATGCCGGGCCTGGCCCTGATGCTGATTGTGCTGGTCGGCTACGCCTTCACCAGCGGCAGCTTCAAGGCCGGTTTCGATTTCCTGTTCCATTTCGACGCCTCGAAGATCACTGGCGAGGCGCTGCTGGCCGCCCTGGGTCATGCCTTCTTCACCCTCAGCCTGGCCTCGGGGGCGATCCTCACCTACGGCTCGTACATTCCCGACGGTCAGTCCATCGCCCGCACCACCTTGCTGGTCGCCATCTGCGATACCTGTGTGGCGCTGCTGGCTGGCCTTGCGATCTTTCCGATCATCTTCGCCAACGGCATGAGTCCGGGCGCAGGGCCAGGTCTGATCTTCATGAGCCTGCCGCTGGCCTTCCAGCAGATGCCATTGGGCACCGCGTTCGGCGTGCTGTTCTTCGCCATGGTGTCGATCGCCGCGCTGACCTCGGCCATCTCCATGATCGAAGCCACGGTGGCCTATCTGAACGAGAAACACGGTATCAGCCGTCTGCGTGCAGCGCTGGCTTCCGGCGCCGTGCTGCTGGTGATCAGCCTGCTGGCGATGCTCTCGTTCAACCTGCTGGCCGGCTGGACACCGCTGGGCAAGAACTTCTTCGACTGGCTGGATTACCTCACCTCGCGCTGGATGATGCCGCTGGGCGGCATCTTCATGGTGGTGCTCGCTGGCTATGCGCTGCGCTGCGAAATCATGCGCGACGAACTGGACCTGCCACCTGCAGGCTATGCCCTGTGGCTGTTCATGGTGCGTTACGTCAGCCCGGTGCTGATCATGGTGGTGTTTCTGCATGCGCTGGGTTGGCTGCTGTTCGATCCGGTCGCCCAGTGGTACTGGATCGCTGGTGCCATCGGCCTGTTGGCGATCGCGGGTGAAATGCTGCGGCCACGGGTGATGCCGGTGCTTGCCGGACGTTGAGCCTGGTCCAGGTCAAGCGGGGCGCAGTTTCGTCAGAAACTGCGCCTTTTTTATGGTTCGCGTATCGGCAAGGCGCACAGGTGGTCGGCGAGAAATCGCCGGTTTTTGGGCGCCAATAAGCGGATAATTGCCGAATCTTCCCGTCTGCACGTAAGACTCTGGCTATGCTGCAAGTAATGCATTGGCTAAGTGCCAGCACTCAAGCGGTGCCACTCTCCTGCCGGTAGCCTGTAATCGATATGGCATAGCAGTTGCGTAGCCAGTCGATCAGGCCGGGCTCACGAGGCGCGGCTATATAAGAAAAATCTGGAGTCGCCGTTATGTTCAAGTCTGCCACACGCCTTTTCGCCAATCTTGCCGTGGGCAAGAAGCTCCTCATTGGTTTCGGTCTGGTGCTGTTGCTGACAGCCGCCATGACCGTCAGCGGCTACCTTGCCGTCCAGGCGGTATTGAAAGGGCATGAGCAAGTCGGGGAACTGGCGCAGGTGAACCAGGAGATCCTCCAGGCACGTCGCCTGGAGCGGAACTTCGCCATCGAGCAGACTGAAGACAGCGCCGCGCGCGTACGCGAGAGCCTGCTCAAGGTACAGGGCATGCTGGAGCATCTCGGGCAGGATGTGGCCGAAAGCTCGCGCATTCAGACCATGCAGCAAGCCACGTCCGAGTACCTCAAGCAGTTCGATAACTATGTCTAGCAGCAGGGCAAGGCACGTGAAGCCCGCCAGGATATGCGCACCGCAGCGGCGGAAGCGCGCGATCAGTTCGAGGTGATCGAACTGGACATGTATGACGCAGTACGCGAGCTGCGGCTACAGGGCGACCGCCTGCGTGGCAGTGATCCGCTGACCCTGGCAGAAACCGCGTCTGGCCTGAGCAAGCGCATGCTCGATCTGCGCAGCCAGGAAAGCCTCTACATCATCGACGGTTCTGCCGAGGCGCTGCAGGAGTGGGAGTACACCAGCGAAGACCTGCAGACCGTCGCCGGCAGCCTGAAGGTGTGGCTCGACGATGATCAGAAGGCATCCATCGATACCGCCTTGCAGGCGTTGACCTTTTACCAGCGTTCCTTCCTCTACTACCAGCAGCTGCGTGAGCAGAATCAGGCGACCGAGAAGGCCATGATCGAGCGCGCGCGCTCGGTCGTCGATCTGGCCGAGTCGGCTCAGGCCAGCGCCGAGACTCACATGCTCGCCGATACCCAGCGTGCCTTGGTGATGCTCGGCATCATGGGCGTCGCTGCGGTGGTGCTGGGGCTGTTCGCCGCGCTGCTGATCACTCGCCTGATAGTCGCGCCGCTGCGCCAGACCGTGGCCTTTGCCCAGCGTATTGCGGCGGGCGACCTCAGTCAGGAGATCCCGCAGGACCGCCGTGACGAAGTCGGTCAGCTGCTTGCAGCCATGCAGGACATGACCGTCAGCCTGCGCAACCTGGTCGGTCGCATCGGTGGCGGTGTCGGACAGATCGCTGCGGCTGCCGAGCAACTCTCTTCGATCACCGCACAAACCAGCGCCGGCGTGCAGACGCAGAAACTGGAGACCGAACAGACTGCGACTGCCATGCATCAGATGGCGGCCACCGTGCAGGAAGTGGCGCAGAACGCCGAGCAGGCCTCGCTGGCGGCGCGTGACGCTGACCTGGAGGCGCAGCAGGGCAATCGCGTGGTGCAGCAGGCGGTGGATCAGATCGACAGCCTGGCCAGCGAAGTGGAGCAGTCGGCCAAGGCCATTGCCGACCTCAATCAGGAGAGCGCGCGTATCGGCACTGTGCTGGAGGTGATTCGCAACGTCGCCGAGCAGACCAACCTGCTGGCGCTCAACGCTGCCATCGAGGCGGCCCGCGCGGGCGAGCAGGGTCGCGGTTTCGCCGTGGTCGCCGATGAGGTGCGAGCACTGGCCAAGCGCGCGCAGGACAGCACCGAGGAGATCGAAAGCCTGATCGCCGGGCTGCAGCGCATGGCCAAGGGCGCTGTGCAGCAGATGGACAGCAGCCGTGACCTGACCCGCCGCACCGTCGAACTGGCGGGCGAGGCTGGGGACGCGCTGGGGCGCATTACCCAGGCGGTGAGCACCATCGAGCAGATGAACCAGCAGATCGCCGCCGCTGCCGAAGAGCAGAGCGCCGTGGCCGAGGCGATCAATGAAAGCGTCACCCGTGTGCGTGATATTGGTGAGCAGAGCGCCAGTGCCACGCAACAGACTGCGGCCTCCAGCGCCGAGCTGGCGCGTTTGGGTGTCGAGCTGCAGGAGTTGGTGCGGCAGTTCCGTACCTGATCGTCAGCCTGGCTGGGCTCAGGCCCAGCCAGGTATGACTTCAATCGCCAGGGCGGCAATCGGCGCTTGGCGTCATCTGCATGTCCAGCACGCGAATGCGCCCTGATGCGGGGTAATGCCAATGTACGTCCAGATCCCAGAAGCGCGCGCCGTAGCGCCTTTCAGGCTGGGGCTGTTGATAGGCCGGACGTGGATCCTGCGCCAGGCATTGCTCGATCAGCTCCACTAAGGGTTCATCCAGACGCAGCGCGTGTTGGCGCGCCAGGTGTAGCGCATCTTCCTGCCAGTCCACAGCTATCAATGGCGGCGGAGCATCGGCCATGTCGTTGCGGGCATCGCTCACGGCGTCGGCGTAGGGCACGTAGGGCTTGATATCCAGCACCGGGGTGCCGTCGAGCAGGTCGATGCCGGACAGGTGCAGGCGGCCTGGTTCCACGCGTTCCAGGCGCACCACGGACTGGCCGATGCCATTGGGGCGATGGGTGGCGCGGGTGCTGAACACGCCGACCGTCTGGTTACCGCCCAGACGCGGCGGGCGTACCTTCAGGCGCGGCTTGTCTTCCAGCGCCTGGTGAAACAGAAACAGCAGCCAGACATGGCTGACCTGTTCCAGGCCCTGTACGGCCTCGCCCTGATCGAAGGGCGGCAGCAGCTCCAGCACGCCACGTGCGGCGGGCGCCAGGTGCGGCTGGCGAGGAATGGCGAATTTCTCCTTGAAGCAGGAGTGAACGATACCGACCGGGGAAACCAGATGCTGCATGGTGGCTTGCCTAGCGTCTGTTGACGGGGGCGTCGTAGGCCACGCGGCAGCCGGCGTCGCGGAATGGGCCGGTGAAGCGAATCCAGCCCTCACCCGGGCTGACCTGAGCGCAGGTCAGGTGGCCATCGATCTTGCTCTGCCAGAGAAAGAACGGCGCTGGTGCGGCGAGGCCGGGCAGGCTCATGGCGAGCAGTGCGGTAAATAGCAGGGTACGCATGATGGTGGTCTCCAGAGCGTGACAGGCACAGCCTAACATGGCCTCAGAAGCGTTCCTTCTCGCCCAGATAGCGCCATTGCCCGACTGGCAGCTTGGCCATCGGTACGCCGCCGATGCGGATGCGCTTCATGCCCAGCACTTTCAGGCCCAGTGCCGTACATATCTGCCGCAGCAGGTCAGGGGCCGGATTCTTCAGCGCGAAGCGCAGGCGCTGTTCGCTCTGCCAGCTGGCCTTGCATGGCGGGAACTGCGTGCCCTTGTGCAGCCAGCCTTTCTTCAGGCGCTCCAATGTGCTGGCAGGCACTTCGCCGGCGACTTCGACCAGGTATTCCTGCTCCAGCTTGGCCGCATCCTCGCGCAGCTTGCGTTGCGTTCGCCAGTCCTGGCTGAGCACTATCAGGCCACTGGCACCGGTCTGCAGCGGCAGGCTCTGCTCCTGGCGCAGGAAGTGGCCATGCAGGACGCGCTGGGTGTGCGGGTCTTGCTCCCAGTGGCGTTCGCGTACCAGCAGGTGCTGCAACTGTGCGGCGTTGCAGCCAGTCGAGCCGTGCACCAGCAGGGTGACGGGCTCCACGGGGTCAAGGCTGGCATCGGGGTGCAACTCGACGCGCTGATCCTCGACCTTGAACTGCGGTGCTTCGACCACTTGGCCGTCCACCGTCACCCAGCCCCCTGCGATGTAAAGATCGGCTTCACGGCGCGAGCAACCGAACAGCTCGATGACGCGTTTGGACAGACGGGTGGCTTCGCTCATGACTGGGCTCGACAAAAAGAAGGTCATTGTACCGGCAAGAAGCTGTGGTGCCGGGAAAGAAAAAGCCCCGCATGCTGCGGGGCTTTTCAGGAGATAGGTCGGTCAGACCAGCTCGCCCCACATGTCGTACTCGTCGGCATCGACGATGCGCACGCGCACCTTGTCGCCCGGCTTGACGTTGGGGGAGTCGATGAACACGCTGCCGTCGATCTCCGGAGCATCGGCCCAGGAGCGGGCCACGGCGCCTTCGCCGTCCACTTCGTCGATCAGTACGTCCATCTCCAGGCCGATCTTGGCCTGCAGACGTGCAGAGCTGATGGCCTGCTGGTGCGCCATGAAACGCTCCCAACGGTCCTGCTTGACGTCGTCAGGCACTACTTCCAGACCCAGGTCGTTGGCTGGTGCGCCCTCGACTGGCGAATACTGGAAGCAACCGACGCGGTCGAGCTGCGCTTCCGTGAGCCAGTCCAGCAGGTACTGGAAGTCTTCCTCGGTCTCGCCGGGGAAACCGACGATGAAGGTGGAGCGGATGGTCAGCTCCGGGCAGATCTCGCGCCACTTCTTGATGCGCGCCAGGGTCTTGTCTTCGAAGGCCGGGCGCTTCATCGACTTGAGCACTTTCGGGCTGGCGTGCTGGAAGGGGATATCCAGGTACGGCAGCAGCTTGCCGGCGGCCATCAGCGGGATCACGTCATCGACGTTGGGGTAGGGGTAAACGTAGTGCAGGCGCACCCACACGCCCATCGACGACAGCGCTTCGCACAGTTCGAGCATGCGCGTTTTCACTGGCTGGCCGTTCCAGAAGTCCAGCTTGTACTTCAGATCGACGCCGTAGGCGCTGGTGTCCTGGCTGATCACCAGCAGCTCCTTCACGCCGGCCTTGACCAGGCGCTCGGCTTCGCTCAGTACGTCGCCCACTGGGCGGCTGACCAGCTTGCCGCGCATGGACGGAATGATGCAGAAGCTACAGGTATGGTTGCAGCCTTCGGAAATCTTCAAATAAGCGTAGTGACGCGGGGTCAGCTTGATGCCCTGCGGCGGCACCAGGTCGATCAGCGGGTTGTGCTCGGTCTTCGGCGGGATGACTTCGTGTACGGCGTTGACCACCTGCTCGTATTGCTGCGGGCCGGTGACGGCCAGCACGCTCGGGTGCACGTCGCGGATGCTGTCTTCGGCCACGCCCATGCAACCGGTGACAATCACCTTGCCGTTCTCCGCCAGCGCCTCACCGATGGCGTCGAGCGACTCGGCCTTGGCACTGTCGATGAAGCCACAGGTATTGACCACCACCACGTCGGCATCCTGGTAGGTCGGTACGATCTCGTAACCTTCCATGCGCAGTTGGGTCAGGATGCGTTCGGAGTCGACAGTCGCTTTCGGGCAGCCGAGCGAGACGAAGCCGACTTTCGGGGTGGCGGTGGACATGCGGGCTAACCTCTAACGGGCGCCTTGTGGGCGCCTCTGATCAAAAAGTGCGCAATTCTAGCGGCGGATCGGGCACTTGACCAGAGGCGTCTTCACCTCAATTGTGCCCGGGCAACATACGCTTGAGGGTGTTATCGCGCGCCACGTAATGGTGATACAGGCCGGCAACTGCATGCAGGCCGATCAGCCAGTAGCCAGCGGTGCCGGCCAGCTCGTGTAGTTCCTTGATTTGGCCGGCCAGTTCCTTGTTTGGGCCGATCAGTGCCGGCAGCTCCAGGCCGAAGAAGGGGATGGGCTTGCCAGCGGCGCTGAGGATCAGCCAGCCGGCCAGCGGCGCCCCGATCATCAGGGCGTACAGGGCCAGGTGCATCAGCTTGGCGAGCAGGTTCTGCCAGCTCGGTGGCGCAGGTTGGATGGCTGGGGTAGGGCTCAGCGCACGAGCGAGCAGGCGCAACCAGACCAGTGCAAAGACGCTCAGGCCAAGCATGAAGTGCCATTGCTTGAGCAGTTCACGGGTGTCGCTGCCCTTGGGGAAATTCCCTTTGAGCTCTATGCAGGCATAAGCGGCGGCGATCAGAAGCAGCATCAGCCAGTGCAGGGCAATGGACAGGCTGCCATAACGTGAGGGGGTGTTCTTCCAGTTCATCGGGGTTTCCTCGGTCAATCCGCTGCAACTGAGGCGGGGCGTTGAGCATAGGCCCGCTTGGCTGAGGAGAAGCTGAGGAGGATGAATGATCGCAAACGGAAAAGGCCACTCGATTGAGTGGCCTTTATCTGAAGGTGGTTGCGGGAGCAGGATTTGAACCTACGACCTTCGGGTTATGAGCCCGACGAGCTACCAGACTGCTCCATCCCGCGCCGGCCATTCTACGCTTGCTTAATATCTTGTCAATCGATTTGTTGAGTTTGATCGAAAAAGTTAATTCTCGCCAAAGCAAAAAAGGCCACTCAATGAGTGGCCTTTTCGTGAAGCTGGTTGCGGGAGCAGGATTTGAACCTACGACCTTCGGGTTATGAGCCCGACGAGCTACCAGACTGCTCCATCCCGCGTCTGTGGGGCGGTATTCTACAGCCAGAAGCTGCGCTGTCAACCGCTAATTGCAAGAAAAGTGTTTTCAACTCAGGTGCTTAGCGTTAAACAACTGTTAGACTTCCTAGCTCCAGGCCAGGCTGGACGAGGTTTACGAGGGGGTTGTGCGCAAGATAATCCATGTTGACTATGAGGCCTGTTCACCCCTGTTTTTACCGTTCGTAACCTCTGCGCAGCGCGCTGGTTTCGGGCGGTTTGTGTCCGCGGGGGCGCTGGTGTGCAACGACGCATGGCGCAATTTGCCGCGCAACCCGAAGGGACGGGCCAGTTTTTGCGTGGTACGTCGTTACTCGACGGCTCATTTGGGCGACCAAACTTCGCGTCTCGCGCCTAGCCCACGCAAAAACTGGCTCCGGCGCGGCCGTGCGCGAAACGGCAACAGACCCTAGCACATCCTTGAGATAGGCATACGGATCATGTCACGCACTTGGCGTTCGACTTCGCCATCAGGGCTGGCTTGAATCGGGGCCGAAGGATTACGCCCTCAGCCCCATAATTTCTGGTCAGACAGTTACCACGATCTTGCCGATCTGCTGATTGGCTTCAAGGAAACGATGGGCATCCTGGATGTAGCTAAGTGCGAATGTCTTTGCGATGATCGGGCGCAACGTACCGGACTTCAACCCTTGCAGAATAAAAGCCTTCGCTCTCTCTAGGGCTTCAAGGTCGGCCACAATCTCTGCGTAGATATAGCCCTTCAAAGTCAGGCTTTTGCCCAGCACGGTAAACAGTGGGAATGGTGTCGGTTCAGAGCTAAGTGCGCCGTACACCAGCAAAATTCCGCCCCGCGCCATGCTCTGCGTGAGAGGTTCAAAGGACGGCCCGCCTACAGGATCGAATACAACGCGAGCGCCTTGACCGGCAGTTATCGTCATAACACGCTCGACGATATCCTCTTCATCGCTGACGATGACATGCGCAGCGCCTGCATCAAGTAGGGCTTGCTTCTTCGCCTGAGTTCGAGTGATCGCAATTGATGTGGCGCCGACCATACGAGCCATTTGGAAGGCGGCCAAGCCAACACTGCTTGACGCGGCGGTAACGATGACAAAGTCGCCCTGCCGTAGCTTCGCCTGTTCAATCAATGCCCCCCAGGCGGTGACGTACTGCATCCAAGACGCCGCAGCCTCTTCAAAGGACAAGTTCTCAGGGCTCTTTACCACCAGGTAGGCCGGTACATTGGCCAGCTCGCCGTAGGTGCCCCAGCGAGCAATATCCAGAGGTGGGATCAGAGCGACCGAGTCACCAATCTTGATCTCGGTTACGTCGCTCCCAACTGCCGTTACGATGCCTGCGGCCTCGTAGCCTAAGCGGCTGGGGAACTCCGCTTCTTGTAGGTATGCGTGATTGCGGAACATCACTTCGGCTCGGTTCAAGCCAATGGCTTTAACACTAATCTGCACCTCGTTTGCTGCTGGTGCCGATACTTCCAGATCTTCCAGCTTCAGAACGCTGGCGTCACCGTATTCATGAATTCTGACAATGCGTGCCATATGGATACCTCGTTTATCAATGGGCCTCGACGTACATCCGGAAGGTATCCGGGCACTCGAAAGGTGAAAAAAATTTAGTCATTGGTTGGCGCTAGATAAAGGCCTATGATGGCGTATTACTAGAAACAGAGTGTTTATAATGGATCGCCTGACCCAGATGGCCACGTTCGTCAAAGCCGTTGAGCTGGGTTCATTCAGCGCCGCTGCGGACGACCTGAATCTGTCCCCTCAATTAGTAGGGAAGCAGGTGAAAATGCTCGAACAACATCTGGGTGTTTCCCTGCTGCACCGGACTACGCGCAGGCAAAGCCTCACCGACTTCGGCAGGGCGTTCTACCCGCGAGCAAAACTGATCCTTGCAGACATGCAGTCTGCCGAGAACCTGGCTGCCTGTTGCCGCTGACCGAAAACTGACCCAGTAGAGGCTGTTCTGCCGACTGAAAACTGACCCAGGTGTTCAACTGCTTCTGCTCAATTTTTGAGCAGGAGAACACAGGGCGATCAGTATGGAAATGATGGGCAAAATCCGCCGGATGTATTTCCGCGACAAGCTGTCGCTGCATGAGATAGCCAAGCGCACCGGGTTGGCGCGCGACACGATTCGCAAGTGGGTCAGAGCACCTGAGGCCAAGCCGCCGGTCTACCAACGCCGCGCGATCTTCAACAAACTCAGCCCTTTTCACACCACGCTGGAGCAGGCGCTAAAGGCCGATTCGCTGCGGCCCAAGCAACAGCGGCGCAGTGCCAAGGCGCTGTTGGCGCAAATCAAAGCCGAAGGTTATGACGGTGGCTACAGCCAGCTCACCGCGTTTATCCGTGCCTGGCGAGGGGGACAGGGCAAGGCGTCGCAGGCCTTTGTGCCGCTGACCTTTGCTCTTGGCGAGGCGTTTCAGTTTGACTGGAGCGAGGAAGGCTTGCTGGTCGGCGGCATTTACCGGCGTATGCAGGTGGCACATCTGAAGCTGTGTGCCAGCCGTGCGTTCTGGCTTGTGGCGTATCCGAGCCAGGGCCATGAGATGTTATTTGACGCCCATACACGCTCGTTCGGCGCCTTGGGCGGCGTGCCGCGCCGGGGCATCTACGACAACATGAAGACCGCCGTCGACAAGGTCAATAAGGGCAAAGGCCGGGCGGTGAATGCACGCTTTGCGGTGATGCATGGCTGCATGTGGCAGGTCTTCAACAGCTGAACTGGGACAGCGAGGGAGTGGGTTCAAAAGCAGCTGCGCTGGTAGACTTATCCACAGTTGCTGGTAACAAAATCAGCAATCCGCCCTGGGTCAAATTTCAATCGGCAGGGTGGGTCAATTTTCCATCAGCGCCAACAGGTGATAAGGTCATCCTGTTCATGATGACAAAGCGCCTGCAACGAGTCCTCAAGCTCTGGCTGGATCAGATCTATGACCTGAATGTAGCGGTGATCAATGGTGACACCCAGGCTGTGGCGACTCGCGCCGAGGATATGACGCGCAAGAAGCTAATTGCCGAGTTTGAAGCGAAAAGTGGCTTCAACATCCTGATCATGTCGCCAGTAGCCGCTGGTGTCGGTTTGACGGTGATTGGGGCCAACCATGTGGTGCATTTAGAGCGTCATTGGAACCCGGCTAAAGAAGCGCAAGCGTCTGATCGGGTTTACCGGATCGGCCAAACCAAGCCCGTGTTCATCCATCTGCCTGCCGTCATCCACCCCCAGTTTGATTCATTCGATGTGCACCTTGACCGCTTATTGCGCGGAAAGCTGATGCTTAAAGAGGCGGTAGTGACACCAGAGGCGGTTAGTGAAAGTGAGATGATGCAATCGATGGGGCTTTGATTGGGACACAGGCTCTGATGCTTAATCGAACAATTCACCCCTGCCGAGCCATATCGATCTCTATGTAGCCATCTGCGAGAGAGATGACACGATCACACTGATCAGACAGGCGCAAGTCGTGGGTGACCAGCAGCACAGCGCAGCCGAACTCGCGGTTGAACTGACGGAACAACTGAAAGACCTCTGCGGCCGATTTGCTGTCGAGGTTGCCGGTTGGCTCGTCGACCAGCAACAAGGCAGGACGGGTTATCAGTGCTCGGGCGACCGCAACTCGCTGCTGCTGCCCGCCGGAGAGCTGATCTGGCTTGCGTTTTTCCATGCCTTGCAGGCCCACACGCGACAACAGATCGATGGCCCGCCGACGCTGTTCCGTTATAGGTTTTCCAGTAGTCAGCATGAGCGGCATCAACACGTTTTCCAGCACCGTGGGCGGCAAGACGATCCGCAGCATCGGATTGGCACGCGCGCAGTTTGGTTTGACGATCAAATCAGCGGTGTACAACCTGAACGGCGCGAGGTGCGTGTAGAGATGCGAATCTGGAGAGCTGGTGGTCGTGAGGGTATAATTAAGAGAACCGAACGTAGTCGGCACCTATATTGGGGTCGGTTGATAGTCGGTTACCTGCTGTTTCGCAGTGAACGAAAAAGCGGGTATCAGAGCGGGTATCAAATCCGCAAACCCTAATGAAACCATTGAATAATCAACCGCTTACCCGCCAAAGAAAGATCATCCACGTCGACTGCGACTGCTTCTACGCCGCCATCGAGATGCGTGACGACCCGAGCCTGGCCAATCGCCCGCTGGCAGTCGGCGGTTCGGCGGACCGACGTGGGGTGATCGCTACCTGCAATTATGAGGCGCGCGCCTATGGCGTGCGTTCGGCGATGGCGTCGCGGCATGCGCTGAAGCTGTGCCCGGATCTGTTGATCGTCAAACCGCGCTTCGAGGTGTACCGCTCGGTCTCGCGTGACATTCACGGCATCTTTCGTCAGTTCACCGACCTGATCGAGCCGCTGTCGTTGGACGAGGCCTATCTGGATGTCAGCGACTCGGCGCATTTTGCCGGCAGCGCCACGCGCATCGCCCAGGAAATTCGCCGTCGTGTGGTGCAGGAGCTGCACATCACCGTGTCGGCTGGCGTCGCGCCGAACAAGTTCCTGGCCAAGATCGCCAGCGACTGGCGCAAACCCAACGGGTTGTTCGTGATTACCCCGGATCAGGTCGACGATTTCGTGGCGCAGTTGCCGGTGAACAAGCTGCATGGCGTCGGCAAGGTCACGGCGGACAAGCTGGCGCGCTTAGGCATTCGCACCTGTCTGGATCTGCGCGACTGGAACAAGCTGGCGCTGGTGCGCGAATTCGGCAGTTTCGGTGAGCGCTTGTGGCGCCTGGCGCATGGTATCGATGAGCGCGCAGTGAAGGTGGACAGCCGTCGCCAGTCGTTGAGCGTGGAGCACACCTACGATCAGGATCTGCCGGATCTGCAGAGCTGCCTGGAGAAACTGCCGGCACTGCTCGAGGAGATGAACGGCCGCCTGCAGCGTCTGGACGCCAGCTATCGACCGGACAAGCCTTTCGTCAAAGTGAAGTTTCATGATTTCACCCAGACCACCCTGGAGCAGGCGGGCGCCAGTCGCGACCTGGACAGTTACCGGCTATTGCTGAGCAACGCTTTCGCCCGTGGTGACAAGCCGGTGCGCCTGCTCGGGGTGGGCGTCAGGCTGCATGATCTGCGCGGGCGACAGGAGCAATTGGAGCTGTTTGCGTAGCCCATATACGGATGAAATCCGGGGTGTTCTTGAGCCTGAACCCGGATTGCATCCGTGCTACGCATGCAAGTACCTGCAAAGCGGCTGTTTGTAGGAGCCCCGCCTCGGGGCGAAGCCTTGCGATCCGATAGCGCCGGTGTTCGCGGCGGGGCGCCGCTCCTACAGGACAGTGTGCGTCCTGCAGGGCGAGCGTCGTGTCATTCTGCCCAGAGGCGAATTGGCTTGCCGCTGGCCGGCCACAGTTGCAGCTGGCCGATGGCGTTGAAGTCCCAGCGCTGCACTTCCTCCAACGCCGCGAGGAAGCGTTGTTCCTGCTCCATGAGGGCGGGGGCGCACAGCTTGCGGGTGCTGCCGGCTGGGTCGAAGTTGAGCGCCTGACCCTTGAGCGTATAGCCGGCGAACCAGTGGTTGCAGCCGGCATTGCCATGGGCGCGGCCGTCGGCAGCGAAGGTAATGGTCAGGTGGCTGCGGTCGATCAACGGCCGTTCACCGATCCATTCCACGCGGTAGCTGCGTTCGGTTTCCAGCTGCGGTGCGTCGCTGGCACAGCCGACCAAGGTGGCGGTGAGCAGGGCGAGGGGCAGGGCGCGGTACATGGTGTCAGGCCTCCTGGCAGGTACGGCATAGGTGTCGGCCAGCGTCGTTGCGCCAGCCAAGCTCGGCGATACGAGCTTCAGCGGCTGGTGCTTGCGCGGCTTTGCCGAGCGCGGCATCGACGGCGAATTCGAAATCCAGCTGTTTGCCGCAGCTGTCGCAGTTCACCTGCCAGTTATGGATGGCCAGCTCCTTGAACTGCGGGCCCTTGCACACGGCCAGCCATTGGCCGGGCGGGTTGATCAGGTGGCGAACCTTCTCCACTTCCAGGCGCATGTGCAGGTCGCGACTGCCCTTGAGGGTGACCAGCAGCACGTCGTTGGCCTGGATCGAACCGCCGTTGCCGGTGACCTGGTAGCGGCCCGGCGCCAGTGCGCGGCATTCGGTGAGGGTGTGTTGCGGGTTGAGCAGGGAATAACGGAAATCGTGTTCGGCCATGGGTCCTCCGGATCAGCCGGCATGCTATCACGCACCGGCCTTGACCTCATTGCTTGGCTGCCCGGTGAGCCAGGCCGCGATGTTGTCCAGTGTCGTGCGGGCGATGGCATCGAGTGCTTCGTGGGTGAGAAAAGCCTGGTGCGCGGTGACGATGACGTTGGGAAAGCTCAGCAGGCGGGCCAGAGTATCGTCCTGCAGCGGCAGGTCGGAATGATCCTTGAAGAACAGTTCCGACTCTTCTTCGTAGACGTCCAGGCCCAGGTAGCCGAGCTGGCTGCTTTTCAGCGCCTTGATCAGTGCCGGCGCGTCGACCAGCGCGCCGCGGCCGGTGTTGAGGTGTCGTTGGCGGCCAGGAACGACACACGGTCGTAGCCCTTGCTGCTGAACAGGCAGATACGCATGGCAGTTCCTCAGGCGCTTTGTGCCGCCGCTTCGGTCAGGCGCGCGATTGCGGCGTCCAGTTCGTCCAGGGCGCGCTGGGCCTCGGGGTCGTCCTGTTTGAGCAAGGTCTCGCTGCGCTGGCAGGCCAGGCGCAGTTGCGGTACGCCACAGTAGCGCGTGGCGCCGTGCAGGCGATGCACTCGCTCGATCAGGGCGGTGCGTTCGCCGGCATCGCGTGCCTGGCGTATGGCCTGGCGGTCGCCGGGCAGACCGGCCAGCAGCATGCTCAGCATGTCCGCCGCCAGATCGGCTTTGCCTGCGGCCAGGCGCAGGCCTTCTTCGGCGTCGAGTACCTTGGGTTGCGACTGCGGCGCAGCAGCCGGTGCAATCCTCTGATTGGGCTGGTTGCGCAGATTCAGCCCCGTCCACTTGAGCACCACCTGGGCCAGTTGGCGTTCGTTGATTGGCTTGGTCAGGTAGTCGTCCATGCCGCTCTGCAGCAGGGCGCGCTTCTCGTTGGCCAGCGCGTGGGCAGTAAGGGCGATGATTGGCGTGGCGCTGCGACCCTGTTCGCTTTCCCACTGGCGAATCGCTTCGGTGGCTTCGCGGCCATCCATGCCGGGCATCTGCACGTCCATGAACACCAGGTCAAAGCTGCCGTGCTGTACCGCTTCTATAGCCGCGTAGCCGCTGTCCACGGCGGTGACCTGGGCGCCGAGATCATCCAGCAGGGTCTGTACCAGCAGCAGGTTGGCCGGGTTGTCGTCGACGCAGAGAATCTGTGGCCGGTGTGTGTCGCCGATGGCGACTGGCTCGGTGCTCGTGCGTGGCGGATTGACCAGCTCGACCAGTGCCTTGTGCAGTTTGCGCGTGCAGGGTGGTTTGGCCTGGAGTTGCGCGTAGGCATCGGGCAGCGAGTCGTGAAACAGCCCCAGTTCGGTGGTCGGGCACAGCACCAGGGCCTTGCAGCCGAGCCGGTCGAGCTCCTCGATACGCTGGCCGAGGCTGTCGGGTGGTAGTTGGCTGGCGGTGATGCCAAGCACGGCCAGGCTCAGCGGTCGTTCCTGATTCTGCTGCTGGTTAACCGCATCGAAGAGTTGGGCGGGATCGGCGAAGCTTTCCACCTCCAGGCCGCAGTCTTCGAGTTGGTGGGCCAGCGCCTTGCGCGCCAGCTCGTGGCTTTCCAGCACAGCCACGCGGCGGCCCTGTAGAGAGGCACGTGGCAGGTCTTCGGTGTCGTCGCGGGCCTTGGGCAGGGTCAGGGTGATCCAGAACTCAGAGCCTTCGCCCGGGGTGCTGTCGACGCCGATCTCGCCGCCCATCTGCTCGATCAGGCGTTTGGAAATTACCAGGCCGAGGCCGGTGCCACCGGCCTGGCGGCTGAGCGAGTTATCAGCCTGGCTGAAGGCCTGAAATAGCGCGCGCAGGTCTTCAGCCGACAGGCCGATGCCGGTGTCCATCACGCTGATACGCAGTTGCGCGCTGTCGGCTCTTTCGTCCTCGACCATGGCGCGCATGACGATGGTGCCTTCGTGGGTGAACTTGATCGCATTGCTGACCAGGTTGGTCAGTACCTGCTTCAGGCGCAGCGGGTCACCGCGCAGAGCCAACGGGGTGTCGCGGTAGACCAGGCTGACCAGCTCCAGCCGCTTTTCATGGGCCGCGGGAGCGAGGATGGTCAGGGTGTCCTGCAGCAGGTCGCGCAGGTTGAACGGAATGCTCTCCAGTACCAGTTTGCCGGCCTCGATCTTGGAGAAGTCGAGTACCTCGTTGATGATGCCGAGCAGGTTGTCGGCAGAGTTTTCGATGGTGGCCAGGTAGTCGCGCTGACGTGGGCTTAGCTCGCTTTTCTGCAGCAGGTTGGTGAAGCCGAGAATACCGTTGAGCGGGGTGCGAATTTCGTGACTCATGTTGGCCAGGAATTCGGACTTGATACGGCTGGCTTCCAGCGCCTCCTTGCGTGCGAAGTCCAGCTCGATGTTCTGGATTTCGATGGTTTCCAGGTTCTGCCGCACGTCCTCGGTGGCCAGCTCGATGCTGTGCTGCAGTTCTTCCTGCGCGTTCTGCAGGGCCTCGGCCATGCGGTTGATGCCGGCCGCCAGCTCATCCATCTCATGGCTGCCCAGCGGCGGCAGGCGGGTTTGCAGGTGGCCGTCCTTGAGCTGGGCAACCCCCGCTTTGATTTCGTGCAAGGGGGCAATGATGCTGCGGCTCATGCGCAGGGCGAGCATGGCTGTCAGGGCCAGACCGCCGATGATCAGCAGCAGGCTGGCGAACAGGCTGCGGTAGCCGCTGAGCAAGGTGCCCTGATGCGAAAGCTCCAGCTCGACCCAGCCGAGCAACTGGAAGTTGGCTTCATCGGCCTGATCGTCGCTCAGCGCCAGATGTTGGTCATAGATCGGTAGCAGAAAGCGCGTGGCGTCCTGGCCGCTGATGCGGTTGAGGGTCGGTTGGCTGGCCGGTGACAGGTTGAGCATGCTCGGGCCGGCATAGGCCAGCGGCGTGCGTTCGGGCGTGAGCAAGGCCACCGCACGTACATCCGGGTGCTCCAGCGCCTGTCGGGCTATGCGCTCGAGTTTGCTCACATCCTGTTGGTGCAGGGCCGGAGCGCTCAGGGGTGCCAGGTGTTCGACCAGCATCTCGCCGCGTTGCAGCAGTTGCGTCTGCAGGCCCGAGAGCTGTACCCAGGTGAAATAGCCGCCCAGCACCAGCGCCAGCAAGCTGGTGGGCAGCAAAGTGAGCAGCAGTACGCGGCCTCTGATGCTGAGATCCTTGAACACGACCTTCCTCCTTAATTACATGCCGGCAGTGTAGCGATTCGGCGCGCTGGAATCTTTAGGTGAGCGATTGTCGTTTAATAGGTAGAATTGTTCTCATTATGCCTTCTGGTTCCTGGCCATGCTGACCTCCACGCGCACCCCGGCTCGCATTCTTGCCGTCGAAGACGATCCACTGCTTGCCTGCCATCTGCAATCGCACCTGATGGGCTGTGGGTTCGATGTAACCCTCAGGCATGACGGCAGCGAAGGCCTGCAACTGGCTGAACGTGAGGATTTCGATCTGATTCTGATGGATATCCTGCTGCCGGGAATCAGTGGTCTGGAGGCTCTGCAGCGGCTGCGCCGGCAACGCAGCGTGCCGGTCTTGCTGATGTCGGCTCTGGGGGACGAGCAGAACCGCATCGCCGGTTTCAGTCAGGGTGCCGATGACTACCTGCCCAAGCCCTTCAGTCTTGGTGAGTTGAGCGTACGGGTAGAAGCCATTCTGCGTCGTGTCGCCTATGAGCGTCGTGAGCCTCAGCCAGGTTCAGAGGGCAATGGCTTGCAGTTCGACGAAGGGCGCAGCGATGTCGCCTTTCGTGGCCACTGGGGCGGTCTGACGCCCAGCGAATACCGGGTGCTGGAGCTGCTCTGGCGACACCAGGACGAGGCGCTGAGCAAGCCTTTCCTTTATCAGCAGGCGCTGCGCCGTGCTTACGCTCAGCATGACCGCAGTCTGGATATGCATGTCAGCCACATCCGCCGCAAACTGCTGGCTGTCGGTTACGAGGCTGCGCGCGTCGATACCGTGTGGGGCAAGGGCTACGTTCTGGTCAGGGCCGGCGCATGAGTCTGCCGGGCCGGCACTCGCTGCTCTGGCGCCTGGCTGGTGCGCTGGCCCTGTTCTGCCTGCTGTTGGTCAGCCTGCATGTGGATGTGGGGCGTGAACTGATCGAGGCGACCTCCTATCTGCCCGAACCCACCCGGCAGACGCTCAAGGGCTATGCCCGTGAGGCGGAGACGGCCTGGCAAGAGGAAGGCTCATCCGGGGTCGATGCCTTTCTCCGGCAATTGCAGGAGCGCGAGCAAATCTGGGCCGTGGTGGTCGATGCGCACAAGCGGTCGCTGTCTTCCCGACCGCTGAGCGCCGAACAGGCGCAGCGTTTGGATTTCGTGCGCAAGCTGGATTTTTCCGTTGGACGCCCCGGCGCTACGCCGACCTTTTATATCCCCTTCAATGCTGGCGAGGCGCGCTTGGTGATGGAGCTGCCGCAGCGCCTGAACCCGCGCCGTTACAACATGCTCTGGGAGGCGTTGTTGCAGCGTGTGCTGCCGGCCGTGCTGGCTGTGCTCGTGGCGTTGTTGCTGTATCGCCTGTTGATTGCTCCGCTGGCGATTCTCCGGCGTCAGGCTGCGGCCCTCAGTGCAGGCGATCTGTCCGCCAGGCTCGGCGCGCAGGTCACCGGGCGCAGGGATGAGCTGGGTGAGCTGGCGCGAACCTTCGATCATATGGCTGAGCGCCTGGACGGCACCGTAGCCTTTCAGCGCCAGCTGCTGCGTGATCTGTCCCATGAGCTGCGCACGCCCCTGGCCCGCCTGCGCGTGGCCGGGGAGAGCGAGCAGGACGGCGAGGCGCTGCGTCAGCGTCTGGCGCGCGAGGTCGCGGGCATGGAAAAACTGGTTGGCGATGCCCTGGAACTGGTCTGGCTTGATACCGAACGCCCCAGCCTGCCGCTGGAGGAGGTCGACGTCGGTCGGCTCTGGGATGTCATCAGGGAGAATGCTGGCTTCGAGGCCGGCTGGGCCATCGAACGCATGCCCTGCGAGCTGCCGGCCGATTGCCGTGTGCTGGGCAATCTCAACGGCCTGGCGCAGGCGCTGGAAAACATCCTGCGCAATGCCATTCGGCATTCGCCGCACGGCGGGCTGGTTCGCCTCGCTGGCCGGCAGGAAGGCGATCATTGGTTGCTGTGGATCGAGGATCAGGGGCCGGGTGTGGCGGAAAACGAGCTGGAGACCATCTTCCGTCCGTTTACCCGTCTCAGCACCGCCAGGCCGGGCGGCGACGGTTTCGGCCTGGGCCTGGCCATCGCCCGCAGCATGATCGAGACACAAGGCGGGCGCGTCTGGGCCGAAAACGGCAGGCATGGCTTGCGCGTATCGCTGTGCATGCCAGCGGCCTGATCACGCCGAACAGCCGCTGGTTACGTTCGCTGGGTGATGCCGCGGCGGGTTCGGCGTATCATGACGCCCCTTCGCGTCAGTCTGGATTCGAGCGACCCATGACCCTGCAATTTCCCACCATTGCCGACTGCATCGGCAATACCCCCCTGGTACGTCTGCAACGCCTGGGCGGCGATACCAGCAACACCCTGCTGGTCAAGCTGGAAGGTAACAACCCGGCCGGTTCGGTCAAGGATCGTCCGGCCCTGTCGATGATCAACCGCGCCGAGCTGCGTGGCGATATCCAGCCTGGCGATACCCTGATCGAAGCCACCAGCGGCAATACCGGCATTGCCCTGGCGATGGCGGCGGCGATCAAGGGCTACAAGATGATCCTGATCATGCCGGACAACTCCACCGCCGAGCGCAAGTGGGCGATGACCGCCTATGGTGCCGAGCTGATCCTGGTCAGCAAGGAGGAGGGCATGGAGGGCGCGCGTGATCTGGCCGAGCGGCTGCAGGCCGAAGGGCGTGGCAAGGTGCTCGACCAGTTCGCCAACGGTGACAACCCCGAGGCGCATTACAGTGGTACCGGCCCGGAAATCTGGCGCCAGACCGGCGGAACCATCACCCACTTCATCAGCTCCATGGGCACCACCGGCACCATCATGGGCACTTCGCGCTACCTCAAGGAGCAGAACCCGGCGATCCAGATCGTCGGGCTGCAGCCGCAGGAAGGCTCGGCCATTCCCGGCATCCGTCGCTGGCCGCAGGAATACCTGCCGAAGATCTATCAGGCCGAACGTGTCGATCAGGTGATGGACATGGGCCAGGCCGAGGCCGAGCACGTCATGCGCCGCCTGGCGCGGGAAGAGGGCATCTTCTGCGGCGTTTCGTCCGGCGGTTCGGTGGCCGGCATGCTGCGCCTGTCGCAACAGGTGGAGAACGCGGTGCTGGTGGCGATCATCTGCGACCGTGGCGACCGTTACCTGTCCACCGGCGTTTACGAAGAACCGGCGCACTGATGGCCAGACGCAGCTCCAACCTGCGCTTTCAGCCCAGCGGCGGCAGTCGTGCGGCGCAGGTTCCGGTCGGCAAGAAGCAGAAGCTCGCCATCGAACGCCTGGCGGGTGACGGTCGCGGCATTGCCTTCGAAGGCGGGCGCACCTGGTTCGTCAGTGGCGCCCTGGCCGGCGAGCAGGTCGAGGCGCGGGTACTCAGTGCCCGCAGCCAGACCGTCGAGGCGCGTGCCGAACGCATCATCGCCGCCAGCAGCGAGCGCCGCGCGGCGCCCTGCATTCATGCTGACCGCTGCGGCGGCTGCAACCTGCAGCATATGCCCCATGCCGATCAGTTGGCCCTGAAACAGCGCACGCTGGCCGAGCACTTGTCACGCCTGGGCGGCGTGCAGCCAGATGAGTGGGCTGCGCCGCTGGTTGGCCCCGAACTCGGTTACCGGCGCCGCGCACGCGTTGCCGTGCGCTGGGATGCCAAGGCGCGGCAGCTGCAGGTCGGTTTCCGTGCCGAGGCCAGCCAGGACATCGTGGCCATTGACCAATGTCCGGTACTGGTACAGCCCTTGCAGCCCATTTTCAGCGCCTTGCCGGCCTTGCTGCGCAGTCTGGAAAAGCCACAGGCAGTCGGGCACGTGGAACTGTTCAGCGGTACTGCCGAAGCATTGTTGCTGCGCCATACGACAGCGCTCGCCGAGGCGGATCTGAGCCGCCTGCGCGCGTTCTGCAGCGAGTATGATGCGCAGCTGTGGCTGCAGGGTGAAGGGCCGCCACAGCCTGATGAGCCGAGTGCTGAGCTCGGCTTTGAGTTGCAACGCTGGCACTTGCAACTGGACTATCGGCCGGGTGATTTCGTCCAGGTCAATGGTCTGGTCAACGCAGCCATGGTCGCTCAGGCGCTAGACTGGTTGGGCGTGCAGCCTGGCGAGCGGGTACTGGATCTGTTCTGCGGTCTGGGCAATTTCGCCCTGCCGCTGGCGCGTCAGGCTGCCGAAGTGGTGGCTGTGGAAGGCGTCGCCGCGATGGTGCAGCGGGCCGCTGACAACGCGCTCCACAATGGCTTGGACAATGTGCACTTTTATCGCGCCGACCTGTCCAAGCCGCTGGTCAACGAGACCTGGGCGCGTGGGGGGTTTGCCGCTGTGCTGCTCGATCCGCCGCGTGACGGCGCGCTGGAGGCGGTACGTGGGATGAGCGAGCTGGGCGCGCGGCGCCTGGTCTATGTATCCTGCAACCCGACCACGCTGGCACGTGATGCGGCCGAGTTGCTGCGGCAGGGCTATCGCCTGCGCCGTGCCGGGATTCTCGACATGTTTGCGCAAACCGCGCATGTCGAGGCGATGGCTCTATTCGAGAAATCCGAGCCCTAGCCTCGGTCTAACAGGTCGTTGAAAAACGTAGGCGAGGCGGGCAAGACAAGGCAAAAGCGGCCGAGAAAGCGCAGTTTAGGTGTTCTAAATGAGCATTTTGAGGCCGTTTTTAACGCAGTATTGCCAACGCAGGTAGTTTTTCAACGACCTGTCAAAGCGGTACGTTCGGTACCGCGGGGATGCGCAGGACGCGCACCCTTTCAGTTAATCCGACCGGCTCAGAGAAGGCCGGCGACTGCTCGGTGCCGCTCAGGCGCACCGTAGGGAAGGTAAGACGATGGTTCAGGTGAGAGCGCATCAGCCGGTCAACGACGACGGCAGCATCAATCTCGTGGCCTGGTTGGATCATGTCACTCGTGTCGATCCGGCGCTGGATCGCCAGGCATTGCAAGAGGCCTGCGAGTTTGCCCGTGACGCCGAGCAACAGGCCAACACAACCGAGCATCACTGGAGCGAGGGCGCCTCGACATTCCGCGCCGGTCTCGACATTGCCGAGATTCTCGCCGATCTCAAACTCGATCAGGATTCGCTGGTTGCCGCGGTCATCTATCGCGGCGTACGTGAGGGCAAGATCACCCTGGCCGCCGTGCAGCAGCGCTTCGGTGCGGTGGTGGCCAAGCTGATCGAAGGTGTGCTGCGCATGGCGGCGATCAGCGCCAGTATCAACCCGCGTGAATCGGTGGTGGTCGGCTCGCAGACGCAGGTGGAGAACCTGCGCAAGATGCTGGTGGCCATGGTCGACGACGTGCGCGTGGCGCTGATCAAGCTGGCCGAGCGTACCTGCGCCATCCGTGCGGTCAAGGAGGCCGACGAAGACAAGCGTCAGCGTGTGGCGCGCGAAGTATTCGACATCTATGCACCACTGGCTCACCGCCTGGGCATCGGCCATATCAAGTGGGAGCTGGAAGACCTGTCCTTCCGCTACCTGGAGCCGGATCAATACAAGCAGATCGCCAAGCTGCTGCACGAGCGTCGCCTCGACCGCGAGCAGTACATCAACGACGCCATGGCGAATCTGCGCCAGGAGCTGGAAGCCACCGGTATCAAGGCCGATATCAGCGGCCGGGCGAAACACATCTATTCGATCTGGCGCAAGATGCAGCGCAAGGGCCTGCAGTTCAGCCAGATCTACGACGTGCGCGCATTACGGGTGCTGGTGCCGGAGGTGCGTGATTGCTACACCACCCTGGGCATCGTGCATACCCTGTGGCGGCACATTCCCAAGGAGTTCGACGACTACATCGCCAACCCCAAGGAGAACGGCTACCGCTCGCTGCACACCGCCGTGCTCGGCCCGGAAGGCAAAGTGCTGGAGGTGCAGATACGCACCCACGCCATGCACGAAGAGGCCGAGCTGGGTGTGTGCGCGCACTGGCGCTACAAGGGCACCGACGTCAAGTCCGGCTCCAACCACTACGAAGAGAAGATTTCCTGGCTGCGTCAGGTCATCGAGTGGCACGAAGAACTGGGCGATATCGGCGGCCTGGCCGAGCAGTTGCGCGTGGATATCGAGCCGGATCGGGTCTACGTCTTCACCCCTGACGGCCACGCCATCGACCTGCCCAAGGGCGCCACACCGCTGGACTTCGCCTACCGCGTGCACACCGAGATCGGCCACAACTGCCGCGGCGCCAAGATCAACGGGCGTATCGTGCCGCTGACCTACAGCCTGCAAACCGGCGAGCAGGTGGAAATCATCACCAGCAAGCAGGGCTCGCCGAGCCGCGACTGGCTCAACCCCAACCTGGGCTATGTCACCACCAGCCGCGCGCGGGCGAAGATCGTCCACTGGTTCAAATTGCAGGATCGCGACCAGAACGTCGCCGCCGGCAAGCAGCTGCTCGAACGCGAGCTGGCACGCATGGCTCTGGTCGGTGCGGACTTCGACAAGCTGGCCGAGAAGGCCAACCTGAAAACCGCCGAGGACCTGTTCGCCGCCCTGGGGGCCGGCGACGTGCGCCTGGCTCATGCGGTCAACCTGGCGCAGCAACTGCTCGAGCCTGAGCGCGGCAACGAGCAGCTGGAACTGATCCCGCGCAAGGCGCAGGGGTTCAAGCCGGGCAAGCGCGGCGACATTCAGATCCAGGGCGTCGGCAACCTGCTGACACAGATGGCCGGCTGTTGCCAGCCGCTGCCGGGCGACCCGATCGTCGGTTACATCACTCTTGGCCGTGGCGTCACCATCCACCGTCAGGACTGCCCGACGGCACTGCAGCAAACGGCGCGCGAGCCGGAGCGGATGATCCAGGTGAGCTGGGGGCCGGTGCTGGTGCAGACCTACCCGGTGGAAATCGTCATCAAGGCCTACGACCGTTCCGGTCTGCTGCGTGACGTCACCCAGGTACTGCTCAACGAAAAACTCAACGTGCTGGCGGTCAACACCCACTCGAACAAGGAGGACAACACCGCCTCCATGTCGATCACCGTGGAGATCCCGGGGCTCGATGCGCTCGGGCGTCTGCTGGCGCGTATCGGCCAGTTGCCCAACATCATCGAGGCGCGTCGCCAGCGGGCCAATTAAGCGGCACGCTTCAGGTGACAAGCAGCAAGTCAGAGGCGCCGCAGCGCCTTTTCTTGTGGCTTGCCGCTTGTAGCGTGCAGCCCAGGAGTTTTTATGTACCAACTCGACGATCTGCTGCACCTGATGGCGCGTCTGCGTGACCCGCAACACGGCTGCCCGTGGGATCTCAAGCAAAGCTACGCAAGCATCGTGCCCTACACCCTGGAGGAGGCTTACGAGGTCGCCGACGCCATCGAGCGTGGTGACTTCGAGCATCTTCCGGGTGAGCTGGGCGACCTGCTGTTCCAGGTGGTCTATTACAGCCAGCTGGCGCAGGAGGAGGGGCGTTTCGACTTCGCCCGGGTGGTCGATGGCATCACCAGCAAGCTGATTCGTCGCCACCCGCACGTGTTTCCCGACGGCGATCTGTACGGTGTGCCGGATGCGGCGAAGCTGGAGGAGGCTGCGGTCAAGCAACGCTGGGAAGAACTCAAGGCGCAGGAGCGCGCGGAGAAGGCTGCTGCCCCCGAGCAGCTTTCTTTGCTTGATGACGTGCCGGCTGCGCTGCCTGCACTCTCACGTGCGGCCAAGCTGCAGAAGCGTGCGGCCCAGGTCGGTTTCGACTGGCCCGATGCGTTGCCGGTGGTGGACAAGGTGCGCGAAGAGCTGGATGAAGTGCTCGAAGCCATGAGTGAGAACGATGCCGAGGCGGTGGCCGAAGAGATCGGCGACCTGCTGTTTGTCGTCAGCAACCTGGCACGGCACCTGAAGGTTGATCCTGAAAGCGCGTTGCGTGCTGCCAATGGCAAGTTCGAGCGGCGTTTTCGCTTCATTGAGCAAAGCGTGCGTGAGGCCGGTCGTCGCCTGGACAGTTGCTCGTTGGAGGAGCTGGACGCGCTATGGGGCGAGGCGAAGAAGCAGGAAAAACAGGCTCCTGGCTAATGCCGATCAGATAAGGTTGCCAAGGCAGCCTTTCGTAGGAGCCCCGCCCCGGGGCGAAGCTTTTCAATTGCGCATCGCCCTGGTTCGCGGCGGGGCGCCGCTCCTACGCATTGGCAGCGTCGACGCTTGACTGACGGGTATAACGCAGCCTGGCTGCTGAATTGCTTTTCCCGGGTTGCATCGGGCTACGGTGGGTTTTCGGGCTGGAGCCGCTGCGCCTTAGCCCTTATGCTGGGCGCCTTGGATTGGCAGCGCAAATCTGTGTCGCTGCCGCAACTGAATCATGTTCGGGATCTTTAGTCATGGGTCTTTCCCTGCGCGATCAGCTACTCAAAGCCGGTCTGGTCAATGAAAAGCAGGCCAAACAGGCCGGCAAGCAACAACAGAAGCAGCAGCGTCTGGCCAAGAAAGGCCAGGCCGAACTGGATGACAGCACACGCCAGGCCGCGCTGCAGGCGCAAGCCGAAAAGGCCGCACGTGATCAGGAGCTGAATCGTCAGCAGCAGGAAAAAGCCGAACAGAAAGCCCGTGCGGCGCAGGTCAAGCAACTGATCGAGCGCTCACGCCTGCCCAAGCTCGACGGCGAGGACTACTACAACTTCGTCGATGACAAGAAGGTCAAGCGCCTGCCGGTCAACACCATGGTGCGCAACAAGCTGTCCAACGGCTGGCTGGCCATCGTCCGTCATGGCGGTGGTTACGAGATCATCCCGCGCGAGGCTGCGCTGAAGATTCAGGAGCGCGATGCATCGCGCATCGTCCTGCTCAACACCCATGTCGAAGAGCCAGATGCCGATGATCCTTACGCGGCTTATCAGATTCCTGATGATCTGATGTGGTAATACCGCATCGCAGGACGCCGTAGGGTGCGCCGCGCCGCCCTGAGATTAGCAGCGGTTGCTGCTCAACAGCACTCGACCAAAGCTGGCGCCTGCATCCTGCGGGGTGATCGCCAGCAGGCGATCCATACGCAGGCGCTGCTCGCCCTCGGCAGTACGCACCAGCAGAAACTCTTCCTTGCTCGCCGTGGTTTCGGTGGTCAGGGCCTGGCCCAGTAGGGTCGAGCCGTCGACCAGTTCGATATCCAGTTGATAGCGGTGCATGCAGGCGATCTCCAGGTAGTCGTAGAGATCACAGGCCAAGGGTTGGTAGTTGTCCATCGAGGGCGTCCTCCGTGTTGGTCAGGCCAGCCCGGAATGAAGTAGTCGTCATTCCCGCGCAGGCGGGAAACCAGAACCCCGCAGTATCTGGGCTCCCGCCTTCGCGGGAGTGACGGTGTACAGCTTTTGAGCGTATCCCTGGTCGAGAAGGGGTCAGGCAGCCCGTGCTTTTCCAGCTTCGATAAAAACCAAAAACGCCGCAACCCGATACTGGTGTTACGGCGTTTTCGTTTCGCGGACGCGCCTTACATCAACGGAATGGTGTGCTGACGATCAGGCGGTTTTCGTCCAGATCGCCAATGTTCGCGTTGGAGCGCACCATCGCGTTACGCCAGCGCACGCCAAGGTTCTTCAGTGGGCCTTGTTGGATGACGTAGCTGATATCCACGTCGCGTTCCCATTCCTTGCCACTCGCCCCACCCATGCCGTCGAAGCCGTCACCGGTCACGTAGCGTACGAACGCGGTCAGACCCGGAATGCCGTAGCTGGCGAAGTTGACGTCATAACGTGCCTGCCAGGATTTCTCGTCTTCACGGGTGAAATCGAGAATCTGGATATAGTTGACGATGTAGGGGTCGGTCTCGTTGAGGAAAGGGAATGCGCCGTGGCCGCTGACTTTCTGATAGCCAAGGCGGAACGTGTGCGCACCAATGCCTGCCCAAAGGTTGACCGAGGTCAGGTTGTTGTCGATCTTGCCGGCTCTTCTGGAGCCATTGTTCTGGGAGTCGAAATAGGCCAGGTTGGCGCCTAGCTTCCAGTCGCCGATTGGCTGCACGTGAATCAGGTTGTACAGCTTCTGGTCGTAGATATCTTCCAGCTCGCCATACCACAAGCCAACGGTGGTGTTGCCGCCATTGAATTTGTAGTCGCCGCCCGCGAAGTTGTAGCGGTCGCTGTCACGTGGGCTCGCCGCCGAGGTGTAGTTGGTTGCGCTGATGTCCTGGCGGTCGGTGGAGTTGCGGAAGTTCACTTCGCGCAGTTGGCCTCCGTTGAGCGTCAGTCCGTCGATTTCCTGCGAGGTGATCATGCCGCCGGTGAACACCTGCGGCAGCAGGCGCGAGTCGCCGGAGGAGACGATGGGCAGCTTGGGCATCAGCCCGCCGACCTTGCCGACGGTCTTGGAAATGCGTGCTTTGACTGCACCGCTGAGTTCGGAATATTCGTCCGGCCCCTCGTTGCCGAAAGCGTTGGGCAGCAGGCCGGTGGCGGCGCGTTCATCAGATGAGTCGAGCTTCAGGCCCAGGCCCGCATAGGCGTCCAGGCCAAAACCAACGGTGCCCTCGGTGAAGCCGGACTCGGCCTTGAGGATGAAGCCCTGCGCCCATTCTTCGCGTTTGGACTGGGCGACGCCGGGGTCGCGCAGGTCGCGATTCATATAGAAGTTACGCAGTTCCAGCGTCGCTTTGCTGTCGCCGATGAAGTCAGCCTGTGCCAGGCTCGGCAGGGTCAGGCTGGCGCCCAGCGTGGCGAGGGCCACGGCGCGGGCGAGGGGAGTCTTACTCATTATTGTTGTCTCCTCGTTGTTATAAGCAGGTCGGCCACGATGTGACCGGCCAGTTACGGCGCGATGAAATAAAGCATCTCGATAGCGAGTCGACTGTAAGACTTTAGTCTCGCGGGGCTTTGAGCGTGGCTGGAGCGTAGGTGAGGGCGGCCTCTAGATCGCGGTTAGCAGGGATTTTCTGGGTTTGGCCATCGAGCGGGAAAATCTCGTTCGAGCGCAAACGAGCTGAGAAAAGTCGACAACCGTTGGTCGATAAAGGTTAAAGCTTGCCTTTCAACGGCCGTTAAGTTCGGCAGATAACCTGTTTGGGTACCCCGTCATGAATCCTCTGAGCTCACTGAATTCGGCCGCTTCCCGCACTGCGCAAGCCAGCCAGGCTTTGGCGGCGCGCAGCAATGCCGTCGATGCCCAGGCCACCTTGGCCAATCGCCTCGCCGAGAAGCTCGGTGTGCCGTCGGGCTCGTTGTCTGGATCGCGTGATGAATACACCCCGGAGAAAGTGGCGGGGCGGATTCTGGGCTTCATCGAGCAGCGTCTGCAGAGCGAGGCGGCGGCTGGCGCTGATCCGGCCAAATTGGACAAGCTGCTGTCCCAGGCGCGCGATGGTGTCGAGAAGGGCTTTGCCGAGGCGCGCAAAATTCTCGATGGCATGGGCGTGCTCAAGGGGCAGGTGGCTAGCGATATGGACGATACCTACAAGCGTATTCAGGATGGCTTCGGCGATCTCGACAAACGCTTCGGCAGCGCTGCCCCGGGCGCCTCGGACAAGGTTGCGGTGGCCGGTTACAGCGAGCGTTTCAGTGCGTTGGCGGAGACCTTCGACCTGTCCGTCACGACCCGCGATGGTGATCGCCTGCGCATTTCCGTGGCACAGGCTTCGGCCAACTGGTCGCAGAGCAGTTTCGCCGCTTCCAGCGACGGTAAGTCCACCACTGTGGTGGGCAGTAGTCAGTCTGGCAGCATGCGCATCGGTGGCTGGCAGGTGGATGTCGAGGGTGAGTTGGACGACGACGAGATCAAGGCGTTGGAGAAGCTTTTCAGTCAGGTGCAGGATCTCTCCGACAAGTTCTACGCCGGTGATCTGGCAGGTGTCTTCGACCGTGCCATGGCGGTGGATATGGACGGTGAGCAACTGGCTTCGATGTCGCTGCGCCTGACGCAGACCAGCGTGCGTCAGGCCACCGATGCCTATGGCGCCGTGGCTGGGCAAGGCGCCAGTGCGGTCAATGCCGGGCTGCAGGAATATGCCCAGGGCCTGCTCGATGCGCTGCGCAGTGCCGGCGATCTGGCGCAGGATGCCGGCGGCATGCTCAAAGAGTTGCTCAAGGGCGGCTTCTCGCTCGATGAGCGCTTCGACCTGCCGCGCCTGGAAAAAGCCGACAGCCTCAACCGCAGCCTGCTCGACGGCTTGCAGTCGCTGCTCGCTGGCCAAGCGGGCAAGGGCGTTGACGCGAGCTGATCGACAGCTGGTGCTAAACTGCGCACCTTGCTGATAGTGAGGTGCGCTCATGACGCCTGAATGCCAACTTTTCGGAACCCTGGGCTGCCACCTTTGCGAGGTGGCCGAGGCGTTGCTCATGCCATTCGTCGAGAATGGTCTGCTGGTCGAGTTGATCGACATCGCCGAGCACGAAGGGATGGTCGAGCAGTACGGTTTGCGCATTCCGGTGCTGCGCCGCTGCGACAGTGGAAGCGAGCTGAACTGGCCATTCGATGCCGAGCAGGTGGTGGCTTTTCTGAGCTGAAAGGCGCTACCGACAAATCGAAGGCAATAAAAACCCGCCGACAGAGACAGGAATAGAACTTCTTTCGCAACCTACTGTTCTTACTTGGGTTTTTTATTTTTATAGTCCGGCTTCGCCATGATCTCTGCGCGCCAGCCAGTCGCAATGACTGGCTGGTTTGGACTGGAATCCTATTGTCCTGTCAGGTTGGACTATCGGGCACCTGCGCGCCGCCGAATTTAGGGACGATATGCTTGCCAAGCTCCTCGATAACCTCTGCTGCGGGGCGTTTACCATACTTGAGGTTCAGGATGACGTGATCTACACCGATTTCCTGAAGTGTATCCAGCAAGGCCAGAAGGTGGTTACGTCCCAGTCGGAATCCTAGATGGATAGGCGAGGGCGGCGTGGATGGGTGTTCGTCCAGGTCGATATACAGCGATTGCAAGAACGGCTTGTAGATAGCGCCACATTGTTTAGCCGTTTCCTGTCGCCAATCTTCCACGATCAGTCGCTGTATTTTTGGCGGACGTGGATAGTTGATCCATCCATGGCTTTCACGCGCGATCCAATCGAGCGACTGGCGGCTATGTCCGGTTACGAATAACGGTATTTCCCGAGTCGTAGGTTTGGGAACGAGATCAGCCCCCAGTAACTCGCCGTGACTCCAGCGAATGGGCTTGAAGTGTGTTCGATGGGCTTGGCGTATCACATTGAGGTTTTCTTGAAAGGTCTCGCCACGCTTTTCCGGATCAACGCTGAATGCGGGAAACTCCACAGGACGATCGCCAGAGGCAACTCCCAGGAGCAAACGACCTCCGCTCAACTGATCAATGCTCGCTGCGGCCTTTGCCGTGTGCAAGGGATTACGCAAGGTAAGGGCGATGGAGGCGGTGCCTAGTGCGATTTTTGTTGTATGGGCTGCGATGTAGCCCAGATACACCCAAGGATCGAAAACCTGGCCGACATCACCGAAGCTTGGGTCCCTGAGCGGGACGTCGCGAAACCAGAGCGCCGAAAAACCTAGTGCCTCTGCACGTTTGGCCAGCGCGACCTGATCCAGCATGCGCGGTGTGTCACCCTCGAAAGCCTCCAGGGGAAAGAACAGCCCAAGGCTTAGATGACCCTGTCTGAAGGTCCGTTTGAATCCCCTATGCTCTTGGTAGGGGATCGTGCTCGGTTGGTACATGTTTAACCTCCTCGGTCAGCAAACGCTGAGCCACGCCCCTGAGTTATGGGGTGTGGCTCTGAGCGCTTAGGGTTTGTAAGTCGGGTAGTCGGTGTAGCCCTTATCGGTACCGCCGTACATGCTGCTTGGATCAACTGGGTTAAGCGGCCAGTTGTTGGCGATACGAGCGGGCAGGTCGGGATTCGCAATGAAGGGGCGACCAAAAGCGATCAGGTCGCCCCAGCCAGCTTTTATCACGCGATTTGCTCGTTCAGCGGTGTACTTGCCGGCATAGATAATCTTGCCGCTGAAAGTCTTACGAACAGCTTCCCGGAACGTCTCAGGCAGCTCGGGTGCGTTGTCCCAATCGGCTTCGGCGAGCGACAGGTAGGCAATGCCCACTTCCTCGAGGATCTTCACTGCCTCGATGTAGGTTTGGTGAGGATCTTCTTCGACCAGGCCAAGGTAAACGCGGTCTTCGTCTGTGGTCGCGAACAGCGGAGCGAAGCGAACGCCAACGCGCTCCTTGCCGACCACACCAGCAACGGCGAGTGTGATTTCGCGCAGGAAACGAAGACGATTTTGCAGCGAACCGCCATATTCATCATCACGCTGGTTGGTATGGGCCGAAATGAACTGGTTTACCAGGTACCCGTTCGCGCAGTGAAGCTCCACCCCGTCAAAACCTGCGTCCAAAGCATTTCGGGCTGCTTGGGCGTAGAGCTCAACCAGTTCCTTTACCTCCTTGGTGGACAGGGCTCGTGGGGTCGAAGGGTCGGCCAGTGTACCCGTGCCGGGGCCAGTTTCGATGAACACCTTGACGTTGTCCGCGCGGATGGCTGATGGCGCGACGGGCGCTTCACCACCGGGTTGCAGCGATGTGTGCGACACGCGGCCTACATGCCAAAGTTGAGCAAAGATCACCCCCCCTTCGGCGTGAACAGCGTCGGTGACCTTACGCCAGCCTTGTATCTGTTCCGGGCTATGAATGCCGGGTGTCCAGGCATAACCCTGTCCTCGGGGTTCGATCTGTGTGCCCTCGGTCACCATGAAGCCAGCACCGCTGCGCTGACGGTAATAGGTGGCCATGAGATCGTTCGGAATGTTGCCAGGCTGGGAGCTACGCGAACGGGTCAGCGGTGGCAAAACGATTCGGTTCTTGAGGGTGTATGGGCCCAGCTGAGTGGTTTTGAAAAGTTCTGATTGTGTCATTTCGTTTACCTGCATATCTAAAATATTCGATGTTATAGGTCAAGAAACATGGATCAATGAGCTCAGAAGAGCCCGAGCGGTGCTTCGTTGAGGCTGACGTCGATGTTCTTCTTCTGGCTGTAGGCTTCACTGAGAGCGATGCTGAGAGTTTGCTCATCCAGCATGATCGCCTCATCCGATTGGCTGCGGGTTACGCCGGCGAAGTAGCGGAAGTGATCAATTGCCAGCGGGATGTCGACGGAGCGACTTTCACGAATGGGTTTACCTACATCAAGGGTTTCCAGAACGGCGAACCGATCGGCATCGGCTTCCAGCGGGTCGGCGATCTTCAACAATGCATTGGCGCGTTCTGCGGGTGAGGTGGTACGCCAGGCCGCGAAGGCGCGCTGTGCGGCCTGCAACGCGCGGTCGACGTCGGCAGCCGTGGCGTTTGGGATGTTGGTGAGAATTTTTCCGTTGGCGGGGTTGATGATGTCGAGGGTTTCACCGTATTCGTCCGAACGAAACCCACTGGTTGTCAATAAACAGGCCGTAGCTGCTGTCGGGAAGGTGATTCGGATGGGTATCGCTGGAATCTTTCATGGGGGCTTCCTGAGGTTTCTAGCGCGGGTTACGCGTTAAGGTTATTCGCAATATTCATATATTTCAATGTGTCGATATTTTTCCGACGCGTATGCATATTTCCACGCACTTGCAGCTCACTTCTGGATCAGTTGGGAAGGCATCTGCACCACCTAGTTCCAGGGTCGACTTCTTCAACGCCTTGCCAGCCTGCAATGATGGCGCCTACTCCTTCAGAGCCAGTCAGAGCGACGCCATGAAGGCTGCGCTCGCTTCCTGCGCGAGCTGCTGAGTGAAGGCCGTGGTCTACGACTTCAGTCCCAGCTGTGCCGGCGAGCATGCGCGCAATTTTCTTGGTCAGTGGAATGGCAAGCTGCTCTGCGATGACTTTGCTGGCAACCAAGCTGGTTTTGAGCAAGGCATCACTGAAATCGGCTGCGCGGAATCGAACCTGCGGCGAGCCTGCGTCCGCACGGTGGTTCAAACGGTGGGCTCGACGGCTGCGTCATTGTCGGCGGCGGGGCGGTGAGCCGCCGAATCGCCAAGGCACAGCGTTGTTCAATCAAGGTATTGATTTGCTCAACCACGACATTGCCAGCAAAACTTTGTCCGGGGTCAAACTGGAGCTTGCGCACCGTCGCTGGCAGTAGTTTTGCCAGGTCCAAATGCGCCGTTTGGCCTGCGCCAGTTTCGCGGTGGTCTCCAGCCGTTCATGCCTCTGGTCATCCGCCGCGTCGCAACTCCCTGACGCCCCGGCCCAGCTTGCGGCGCAACAGGGCTCGCAGGGTCGCCCCATCCGAATACCCGACCTGTGCGGCGACCTGATCGACGCTGGCGTTTCCGGTGCGCAAGAGATGGACGGCGTGCTCCACGCGCAGGTCCTGGAAATACGACAGTGGTGTCTTGCCCAAAACGCTTTGCAGCCGCCGCGCCAAGGTGCGCTCGCTTGTGCCTGCGGCGCTGGCAGCCTCCGCCAGCGAGAACCCCTGCGCGAGCCGACCTCTGGCCCAGCACTCGAAGCGCTCGACCATCGGGTCGGCATGCGCAAGGTGGTCGGGAATCACGAACTCGGCTTGCGAACTGCGTGTCTCGGCCAGCAGATAGCGTGCCACCAGGGCCGCCAGCGCCGGACTGCGCCCCCGGATGATGCGCAAGGCCAAGTCGACGTGGGCCAAAGCGGCACCCGCGGTGGTGAAGCGTGTCGAGTTCACGATCATGCGTGACTCGTCCAGCGTGACGTTCGGATAGCGCTGCCGAAACATCGGCCCCAGCCACCATGACGTCGTCGCACGATGCCCATCAAGCAGGCCACTCTCTGCAAGCAAGAAACTACCGGAGCAGGCGGCACCAAGGTGCGCGCCAGTGGTGGACCACTGCTGCAGCGCGGCGACCGCATCGGGCACGTCGGGGCGTGTGAGCCGAGCCGAGAGCGTGTCAGGCATCTTGTCACCAAACGCGGGCACGAGCACGACGTCTGGTTCCGGTACGCCACGCGCAGTGACCACGGGGACCGTCAAGCCTTGCGCAGTTCGGATGCGACGCCGCACGCCCACCAGCGTGAGCTCTATGTGCGCGGGAGCCTGTGGCAGCGAGCCCGACATCGCATTGGCCAAGCCCACTGTGTCAGTGAGCGCCGCAAGCCCCAGATCAAACACGCCATCACAAACAAGGATGTGGAGTTTCATGGCAATAATGATATCAATGTTGTCATTATTGCCTATAGAGATGTCTGTCATGAAGACTTAGGCTGCTGTCTCGTCGATCCCTTCACCCATTTTTCCATTTACCCCAAGGATTACAGCATGACCAAGCTCGCCCTGTTTGTTCGCCTCGAAGCTAAACCAGGCCAAGAGGCTGCGCTTGCCGACTTCCTGGCCAGTGCGCTGCCGCTCGCCAACGCCGAGTCCGGCACCACTGCCTGGTTCGCATTGAAGTTTGGCCCTTCGACGTTCGGTGTGTTCGATGCCTTTGCCGATGAGGCAGGTCGCCAGGCACATCTGAACGGCCAGATCGCCGCGGCCTTGATGGCCAACGCCGCGACCTTGCTCAGTTCTCCGCCCAATATCGAGAAGGTCGAACTGCTTGCAGCCAAACTGCCTGCATGACAACCCGGCCTTGACCAAATCAGCTCACTCTGCAGGATGGGGGGGCACGGCCCTACGCAGCGCCCCCCCCCCCCCTTCGATTGCAGTTACCCAGGGAGCTGCCTTCCACAGCGATTGGGGGGCAATATTGCAGCCAGAACTTCCAAGCTGCGTCAGCAAGCAGGGGTAACATCAGTGCTGGCTGAGATGTTCCGATTCGTCGGGTATTTATCGAGAAGTACCGACTGTTTGCAACGTGTCGTTACCGAGAGCCTCTGGGCGAGCCAGATTTCCGGCCCATTGAAAGTCCGCAGTCCGCAAGCGCGGATCCATCAAGCGGTTTGTTGGAAAATCAACGACCTAGGGTCTGTTGCCGTTTCACATAGGTAACCAGAGAAAGACACACACCATGGCCACGACGCTTTCGAATTTCTCTTGAGTTTGTCGAACCGAGATGCCACTGCCCGGTAGTGCTTTAGCCGGGCGAAGGCGTTCTCCACCAAGTGCCGGTTGCGGTAAAGACCTCTGTCCAGATCCGCGTTGCCTTTCACGGAGTTACGCTTTCTCGGGATCACGGCCTTGGCCCCTTGTTGCTCAACCTGCTGCCGAACTCTCTCGCTGTCATAGCCCTTGTCCGCGACAATGGTTTCTGCCTCCGGGAGCTTGGCAATCAATGCGGGAGCCTGGGTGCAATCATTGATTTGACCCCCCGTAATTTCAAACTCGATGGGCAGTCCATGAGCATCAACTGCCAGGTGAATCTTGCTGGTATTGCCAGCTCGACTTTTTCCTATGGCCTCATCGTTGCCACTGGCAGCGCCTGCACTGTGTTGGTGGGCCTTGGCATAGCTGCCATCAATGAACACCCATTCCATTGTTGTAGATGGCCTTGCGCAGCAGAATTTCCCGCAGCTTCGACCAATGCTCATCACTGAGCAATAATCGGGGCATTGTAAACTCGTATCGATGATGGATCAGAGCTTCAGCGGTACGAGTTTTCTCTTACTTATCAGTTGGTTAGTGAAAAAAACGGCAACAGCCCCTAACGATCGGGCAGCATACCAACGGGCATACCAAATCGGTAGAGATAGCTAGGGTCTGTTGCCGTTTCGACGCGAGCCGCGTTGCTGCGCCAAATTGCGCCACGCGAGGCGCGGGATGCAGGTAATGGTCGTTCCCTTGCCAAATCCCGCAACGACGCATGGCGCAATTTGCCGCGCAACCCGAAGGGACGGGCCAGTTTTTGCGTGGTACGTCGTTACTCGACGGCTCATTTGGGCGACCAAACTTCGCGTCTCGCGCCTAGCCCACGCAAAAACTGGCTCCGTTGCGGCCGTGCGCGAAACGGCAACAGACCCTAGGGATGGCATGAGACAAGCAGAAACAGAAAGCCCGGCGCTAGAGGCCGGGCTTTCTGGGGTTCCGAGGCATGTAGGAACATGTAGGAACAAGGGATTGGTCGGAGAGACAGGATTCGAACCTGCGACCTTCTCGTCCCGAACGAGACGCGCTACCAAGCTGCGCTACACTCCGAATGAGCCGTATTCTACCGAAAAACTTTTACTGCACAAGGGGTTAGCCTGAAAAAATCAGCAGGCCGATATCCCTTTCTGCTGCCGGGGCGAGCCCCGCTGTCCTTCAGCGGTGGCTCGGGCTCTCGCCTCAGAGTTCCTTGACGGTCTGCACCTGATCCTTGTTGATCGTGGCGCGCTTGCCGTCGAGTTGCTCGAATTCGTAGAAGCCGGATTCTTCATCGAACTGGGGTTTGTCTACCGTCTGTATTTCACGCCCGTCATTCAGGGTGATCACCGACGGCGTGGAACAGCCGGCCAGCACAGTGAAGCCGATTGCCATCAGCAGGGCGGGGATTATCCGTTTGGTCATGGTGTGTCTCCTTGGGTGCTAAAGAGGTGCTATACCCTCGCTCAGACGTGAAACTGTCGTATGAGTTCCGCGCAGGGCTTCTCGCTTCAGCAAGGCGATATGCCGTTCGCGAGCGTTTCCGGTGTGTTCAGGTTGGCCAGGCGGGGATCTTCCAGCGTGCAGTCGACGGCGATGGGGGCTAGGTTGTCGAACCAGCGTTGCGGGCTGCGTTCACCGGATTGCCAGGCGTGTTCCAGATCGTCTCTGAGCCCCGTGGGCAACAGGCAGAACAGTGGCTGCCAGTAGTTGCCCTGGCGGATCACCACCGGCCGGCTCCCCGCGTGGGCAAGCAGTGACTCGATCAGTGCACGGTCCACCAGGGGGGCGTCACAGGGCAGGACCAGCATTTGCTCATGGCGTGCCGAAGCCATGCCGGCGCGGATACCAGCCAGTGGGCCCTGAAAATCCTGATCTTCGTCGGTGACCAGTTGGTCGGCGTAGCGTGCATAGTGCTCCGTGTTGCGGTTGCAGGAGATGATCAGGTCGTCGCTCAAGGGTCTGGTCAGGTCATGCAGCCAGGCGATCAGTGGGCGGCCGCGCCAGTCCAGCAAGCCCTTGTCACGGCCACCCATGCGCTGGCCTCGGCCGCCGGAAAGCAGCAGCACCGAGCAGGGGGGTAGTGGGTTGGATACGGGCATGTGTGCAGTCTCCGAAGGCAGGCTGTGTGATATAACAGCGCCCATTCTCTCCCAATTGGATGCCTGCCATGAACCATAAGGCCGACGCGGTTTTCGTGCCGCTGAACATTGCCGTGCTGACCGTCAGCGACACGCGCACGCTGGAGACCGACACCTCGGGTCAATTGCTGGTCGACCGTCTGACCGCCGCCGGGCACCAACTGGCCGCTCGCGTTCTGCTCAAGGATGACCTCTACAAGATCCGCGCTCAGGTGGCGACCTGGATTGCCGAGGATCAGGTGCAGGTCGTGGTGATCACTGGCGGTACCGGGTTCACCGGGCGTGACAGCACGCCGGAAGCGGTCGCCTGCCTGCTGGACAAGCAGGTCGATGGTTTCGGCGAGTTGTTCCGGCAGATCTCTGTGGCCGATATCGGCACTTCTACCATCCAGTCGCGCGCGCTGGCCGGTCTGGCCAACGGCACCCTGGTGTGCTGCCTGCCGGGCTCGACCAACGCCTGCCGCACTGCCTGGGACGGCATCCTCGGTGAGCAACTGGATGCGCGCCATCGTCCCTGCAACTTCGTGCCGCATCTGAAGCAGGTGGGCGCCTGCGAGACGCGCGGATGAGTGGTTGCGATCATCCCGGACTGTTGCCTATGGAGGCGGCGCTGGAGCGCCTGCTGGCTTTGGCAGAGGCGGCGCCCATCGAGCAGAACGAGCTGGTTGGGCTGGCCGAGGCTGATGGTCGTGTGCTGGCCGAGCCGCTGATCGCGGCGCTGGATCTGCCGCCCTGGGCCAACAGCGCCATGGACGGTTACGCCCTGCGCCTGGCCGATTGCAGTGGCCAGGCGTTGCCGATTAGCCAGCGCATCCAGGCGGGCACCGCGCCCACACCGCTGGAGCACGGAACCTGCGCGCGCATCTTCACTGGTGCGCCGCTACCGGAAGGTGCCGACACCGTCGAGATGCAGGAAAACGTTGAGCTGGATGAGGCAGGGCGCGTGCATTTCCGCGAGCCGCTGAAAGTCGGGCAGAACGTACGGGCTCAAGGCCAGGAAACCCGCAGCGGCGAATGCGTGCTGCCGGCCGGTACCCGCCTGGGGCCAATCGAGCTGGGGCTGGCAGCCTCTCTTGGCGCCGCACGGCTGTCGGTGCGTCGGCGCCTGCGCGTTGCCGTGCTGTCCACCGGCGATGAGCTGGTCGAGCCGGGGCAGGCGCTTGGGCCGGGGCAGATCTACAACAGCAATCGCCGTCTGCTGATTGCCTGGTTGCAACGGCTGGGCTGCAGTGTGGTGGATGCGGGCATATTGCCTGATGACCTGCAACGCACCCGCGCAGCGCTGGGCGCCCTGGGCGAGGTCGATCTGATTCTCTCCACGGGTGGCGTTTCGGTGGGGGAGGCGGATTTTCTCGGCATAGCCCTGCGCGAGGCGGGCGAACTGGCGCTGTGGAAATTGGCGATCAAGCCAGGTAAACCGCTGACCTTCGGCCACTATCAGGGCGTTCCGGTAATAGGTTTGCCGGGCAACCCGGCCTCGACACTGGTCACCTTCGGACTGCTGGCGCGTCCTTACATGTTGCGTCGTCTTGGGGTGCAGCGGGTCGAACCACTGGGCTTCGCGGTGCCGGCAGGTTTTACCTGGGCTAAGCCGGGTATGCGCCGTGAGTACCTGCGCGCGCGTCTGGAGCATGGGCGCGTGGTGCCCTATGCCAATCAGAGTTCCGGCGTTTTGCGCAGCGCCGCCTGGGCCGAAGGGCTGGCCGAGGTCATGGAAGGCAGTACGCTGGCCGAGGGAGATATGCTGCGTTTCATTCCGCTCAGCGAGATTCTCGGCTAGGTTTCCGAGTCGCCCGACCATGCAGATGGTTGGGCGCTTTAGATGAAATGGCGAGACCACTGAGTCACAATTCTGTCGATAGAATTTGCAAATTAGCGTTATAGAAGGCATAGTCGCGGACTTGTTAAATTCACTCGACACGGTCGTGCCCATGCTAAAACGCTTCGCACCCCTCGTGCCTATTGCACTCACAGTCTTTCTCGCTGCCTGTGCCGGCCATGCGCCGCAGACGCAACCGCAGCAACCGATCAGCGATGCAGCAGTCGAACCTGTGACTCGCCTGATGATCGAGCAGGATGAACCTGCCGATGATGAGATCAACGCGCTGATCGACGATCAACCCTATGAAATGCCGCAACTGGCCGACAGCCTGCTCGATCTCGGGCGTTCGCTGATCGGTACCCGTTATCGCTACGGCGGTAGCTCGGTACAGTCAGGTTTTGATTGCAGCGGTTTTATCGGCTACCTGTTCCGCGAGGAAGTCGGCCTGGAACTGCCGCGTTCCACGCGTGAGCTGATCAACCTCGATGCGCCGAAGGTGGCGCGCGCCGATCTGGAACCGGGTGATCTGATCCTGTTCAATGATCGTGGTCGTGGTCGCGTCAGTCATGCCGGCATCTACCTGGGTGATGATCAGTTCATCCACTCCAGCAGCAGCCGCAGCGGTGGTGTGCGCATCGATAGCCTGGATGACAGTTACTGGAATCGCAGCTACCTGCAAGCCAAGCGCGTACTGGCGCTGGCGCCAGTGGACGATCAAGTCGCAGCCAGGCGTCATCCCTGATGTTTCACGGCGTAACCCCAGGGTTGCGCCGTTCGTCGTGTCTCGGGCAGAGTAGGGCGCATTCAGGCTCAGGATCGCCTCGCTTATGCCCGTCACGACCCGTGTCGCTGTAATTTCTCTTGTTCTGCTACTGAGTGCCTGTAGCAGTCGCGCCCCTTCTCCTCAGCCTGCCTACACGCCGCCAATTGCTTCTTCGTCCTATCAGGGCGGTGCCGAAGATGTGCTGTTTCGCGCGCTTGGCCTGGTTGGAACACCCTATCGCTACGGTGGTAATACACCGGATGGCGGTTTCGACTGCAGTGGCCTGATCGGCTATGTCTATCGTGATGCCGCTGGCATCAGCCTGCCGCGTTCTACTCGTGAGCTGAGTGCGATGCGTACGCCAGATGTTCGTCGTGACGCCCTGCAAAGTGGTGATCTGGTGTTCTTCGCCACCAATGGCGGGCGCACTGTCAGTCATGCCGGTATCTATGTGGGGGATGGGCGTTTCGTGCATGCGCCGTCCAGTGGTGGCACGGTTCGTCTGGACAGCCTCGACAACGTCTACTGGCAGCGTGTCTATCTCGACGCCAAGCGTGTTATCACTCCAGAGCTCGCTCGCAACCCCTGAGCTTTCGTTTATGGCCGACCCCATTCGCCTGCCGCCTCAACCTGAGGCCTGCGAGTTTTGTGCACGGCCTGTGGCCTTGACCCGCCATCACCTGATTCCCAAGTCACTACACGACAAGGCTTACGTACAGAGGCGGTATCCTCGTCAGGAACGAATTACCGCCACGCTGTGGCTCTGCCGTGCTTGTCATAACCAGATCCACCGGCTGTTCAGTGAAAAGGAGCTGGCGCTGACCTTCAACAGTCGCGAGGCCTTGTTGGGAGATGAGCGCCTGCGTACCTTCGTCGAGTGGCTGGCGAGCAAACCGCCAGGTTTCACACCCAGGCATTGAGTGGCGTTGGCGTTGACGCGCAGGGCTGCCAGCCTCTACCCTGCGCGCCTTGCTTCAGGTGCCCCGAGTCGCTGTGAGTGGCGGCCAAGGGGTGAAACAGGGAAGCCGGTTCCAATGCCGGCGCTGCCCCCGCAACGGTAGGTGAGTCAAACGCTGCTTAAGCAGACCGTGTGAAAACGTAGCGAGCGAAGGTCAGGCAAGGCAAAAACAGGCGAAAAATGGTCGGAGTCGCGCTCGACTTTACGAGCTGTAAATGAGCATTTTGATCGGACTCGCGCACGAGACTGTTTTTAACGCCGCATGGCCGAGCGCAGTAGTTTTCACGCAGTCTGCAAAGCCACTGTGCTATGCACGGGAAGGCGCGGCGTCGAACCCATGGTTCGCTCACAAGCCCGGAGACCGGCCTGTCGCAGTTTCACGGCATCGCGGAGGGCGCTGTCCGGCTAACGCTCCGGTTTGACCGGGGTGTTCGTGTTTTTTCGTCTTCCGCTCGCCTGACCAGCCATTGGCGCCTGGATGAGTGCGTGCGGATCATCGCGATTCTTCCTCATTGCCGTTCGTACTGTTCGATGAACAGGCGGCGCGGGTGCCTGACGTACAGGAGCACAGCATGAGCGAGTCCACCGAGCGCGATGCCCGCCACAAGGCGCGCATGCAGCGCAAGAAAGCCCTGATCGACGAGAAGATCGCCCAGGCCCAGGACCAATACGGCCTGTTGCTGGTGCACAGCGGCAATGGCAAGGGCAAGAGCAGCAGCGCCTTCGGCATGGTCGCGCGTGCCCTCGGTCATGGCCTCAAGGTCGGCGTGGTGCAGTTCATCAAGGGCGCGGCCAGCACTGGTGAAGAAACCTTCTTCCGCCGTTTCCCCGAGGAAGTCAGCTATCACGTGATGGGTGAAGGCTTCACCTGGGAAACCCAGGATCGTCAGCGCGACATCGCCAAGGCGCAGGCAGCCTGGGCGGTCGCCCGGCGTCTGCTCAGTGACGAAACCGTCGGCCTGGTGGTGCTGGACGAGCTGAACATCGCACTCAAGCACGGCTATCTCGAACTGGAGCCGGTGCTGGCCGATATCGAGGCGCGGCCGCTGTTGCAGCACGTGGTGGTGACCGGCCGTGGCGCGTTGCCGGGGATGATCGAGGCGGCTGACACGGTCACCGAGATGAGCCTGGTCAAGCATGCGTTCAAGTCCGGGGTGAAGGCGCAGAAGGGCATCGAATTTTGATGGAAGCACGTCACTGCCCGGCGCTGCTGATTGCTGCGCCGGCTTCGGGTCAGGGTAAGACCACCGTCACCGCCGCGCTGGCGCGCCTGCATACGCGTCAAGGGCGTCGGGTGCGGGTGTTCAAGTGCGGCCCGGACTTTCTCGATCCGATGATCCATGCCCGTGCCAGCGGCGCGCCGGTGTACCAGCTCGACCTGGCCATGGTGGGTGAGGCGGAGAGCCGCCGGCTGTTGTGGCAGGCCGCGGGCGAGGCCGATCTGATCCTGATCGAAGGGGTCATGGGTTTGTTCGACGGCAAACCGTCGGCGGCCGATTTGGCCCGTCACTTCGGCGTGCCGGTGCTGGGCGTGATCGACGGTGCGGCCATGGCCCAGACCTTTGGCGCCCTGGCTCATGGCCTGGCCACCTTCCAGCCGGATCTGCCGTTTGCCGGAGTGCTCGGCAACCGCGTCGCCAGTACGCGCCATGGCGATATTCTGCGCGATGCCTTGCCATCGACCATTCGCTGGTTCGGCGCCTTGCCGCGCAGTGCCGCGGTGGAGTTGCCGAGTCGGCATCTGGGCCTGGTGCAGGCAGCTGAGCTGGCCGATCTGGATGCACGCCTGGACGCCGCCGCCGATGCCTTGGCGGCCAGCGCCGATGTCGATCTACCGCCGGCGGTGAGCTTCGCTGCGCCGCAGATCGACGAACCTGCGCCCTTGCTCAACGGTGTGCGCATCGGTGTGGCGTGCGATGCCGCGTTCGCCTTCCTTTATCAGGCCAATCTCGACCTGCTGCAGGCACTGGGGGCTGAGCTGCGCTATTTCTCGCCGCTGACCGATCAAGCGCTGCCGGACGTGGACAGTCTCTACTTGCCTGGCGGTTATCCCGAGCTGTACCTGGCAGAGCTGGAGGGCAATCAGGCCATGGCTACGGCGATCCGTGCCCATCACCAGGCCGGCAAGCCACTGCTCGCCGAGTGTGGCGGCATGCTCTATTTGCTCGATGAGCTGCGCGACAAGCAGGGCGGCAGTGGCCGCATGCTTGGCCTGCTCAGCGGCAGTGCGGCTTTGCAGCCACGGCTGACGGCACTGGCCCTGCAGGAAGTGACACTGCCGGAAGGCGAGTTGCGCGGCCACAGTTACCACCACTCGCGCCTGGAGAGTCCATTGCAGCCTCTGACGCTCGGCCGCTGCCCGAACGGCAAGCCGGTGGCCGAGGCGGTGTATCGTTTGGGGCGACTGACGGCCAGCTATATCCACTTCTATCTGCCGTCCAATCCGGAGGCGGCCGCTGCGCTGCTGCGTCCATGAGCGAGCATGCCTTCACTCCAGCAGAGCGTGCGGCGGTGTACCGCGCCATCGCCGAGCGCCGCGACATGCGCCACTTCGTTGGCGGACAGGTGCCTGCCGAGGTGTTGGCGCGACTGCTCGAAGCGGCGCACCATGCGCCCAGCGTCGGCCTGATGCAGCCGTGGCGCTTTCTTCGTATCAGCGATCCGCAATTGCGTGAGGCGGCCCATGCGTTGGTGGAGGCGGAGCGCGTTCGCACCGCCGAAGCCCTGGGCGAGCGTTCGGATGAGTTCATGCGGCTCAAGGTCGAAGGCATCCGCGATTGCGCCGAGCTGCTGGCGGTGGCGCTGATGGAGGGGCGCGAGGCGCATGTCTTCGGGCGACGCACGTTGCCGGAAATGGATATGGCTTCGGTGGCCTGCGCCATTCAGAATCTGTGGCTGGCCGCGCGGGCCGAAGGGCTGGGCCTGGGCTGGGTGTCGTTGTTCGACCCCGAGGCGCTGGCCGGGCTGCTGGACATGCCGGCTGGCAGCAAGCCGGTGGCGCTGCTGTGCCTGGGGCCGGTGCACGCCTTCTACGAGAAACCGATGCTGGTGGAAGAGGGCTGGGCCACGCCCCGGCCGCTGTCCGAATTGCTGTTCGAGAATCGATGGGGATCCTCTGGTGAGTGAACGATGAGCCTGGCGCTGATCACCTGTGCCGGCGTGGCGCTGGATGCCGTGCTGGGCGAGCCACGCCGCGCGCATCCGCTGGTCGCCTTCGGCCGCCTGGCCGGGCGCCTGGAGCAGCGTTTCAATCCCGCTGGTGGTGGCTGGCGCAGCCATGGCGTGACGGCCTGGTGCCTGGCAGTGCTGCCGCTGACCTTCATCACCTGGCTGCTGGTGCAGGTCAGCTCGTTTGGCTGGGCGGTGGAGATCTTCGCCCTGTACTTCGCCCTTGGCCTGCGCAGCCTGTATGAGCACGCACAGCCGGTGGCCCGCGCGCTGCGTCTGGGCGACCTGGCCCTGGCGCGCGAGCGCGTCGGCTGGATGGTCAGCCGCAATACCGCCGAACTGGATGCCACCGGTGTGGCTCGCGCCGGCACCGAGTCGGTGCTGGAGAATGGCTCCGATGCGGTATTCGCCGCCTTGTTCTGGTTCATCGTCGCCGGTGCCCCCGGCGTCGTGCTGTACCGCCTGAGCAATACCCTCGACGCCATGTGGGGTTACCGCAACGAACGCTTCGAGCGCTTTGGCTGGGCGGCGGCGAAGATCGATGACCTGCTCAATTACATCCCGGCGCGCCTGGTGGCGCTGACCTATGCACTGCTTGGGCGTACGGCTCTGGCGCTGCGCTGCTGGCGTAGGCAGGCACCCTTGTGGGACAGTCCCAATGCCGGCCCGGTAATGGCGTCTGGCGCAGGCAGTTTGGGTGTAAGCCTGGGCGGCGCGGCGGAGTATCACGGCGAGCGGCATGAGCGCCCGCAACTGGGCGAAGGCCCGCCGCCGCAGGCACGGGATATCGAGCGGGCAATGAATCGGGTCGTCGCTGGCGTGGGTTTGTGGTTGGTGATTCTGACGCTGTGGGAGGTTTGGGTTGCTTGAGCATGGAGGTCGACTGCGCGCCGCCGCGCAGCGCTACGGCATCCCCCTGGAGGACTGGCTGGATCTGTCCACCGGTGTCGCGCCCTACGGCTGGGATCTGCCGGTTGTACCGGGGGCTGCCTGGGCGCGCCTGCCTGAGGCGGATGACGGCCTGGAGCAGGCGGCGCGCGACTACTACGGCGCCGTCAGCCTGCTGCCGGTAGCCGGTTCGCAAGCGGCGATCCAGACTCTGCCACGTCTGCGCCGCAATGCCAGCGTCGGCATCATCGCGCCCACTTACGCCGAGCACGCCGCGGCCTGGCGTCGTGAAGGCCATCGTGTCACCAAACTCAGTGAGGGTTCGGTGCATCGCGCGCTGCCGCACCTGGATGTGTTGCTGGTGGTCAACCCGAACAATCCGACCGGCCGCCTGATCGAGCCGGCGCGCCTGCTCGACTGGCACAATGAACTGGCCGAGCGCGGCGGCTGGCTGGTGGTCGACGAAGCCTTCATCGATTGCACGCCGGAGCACAGCCTGGCCGCCTACAGCGACATGCCGGGGCTGATCGTGCTGCGCTCGTTCGGCAAGTTCTTCGGCCTGGCCGGTCTGCGTCTGGGCTTTGTCCTGGCCGCACAGGCCTTGCTGGATGAGCTGGAGGCGCTGCTCGGGCCCTGGGCCGTCAGCGGCCCGGCGCGCAGCGTGGCGCTCAGCTTGTTGGTCGATGGTGAGGGGCAGCGCCGCCAGCGTGAGCGCCTGCTGGCTGACGGCGAGCGCCTCAAGGCGCTGCTGCGTGACTGTGGCTTGCCGTCGACCGGTGGCTCATCGCTGTTCCAGTTCTGCTGCACCCGTCGCGCCGTGCCCTGCGCCGAGCTGCTGGCGCGGCGCGGCATTCTGGTGCGGCTGTTCGCCGAGCTGGACAGCCTGCGCTTCGGCCTGCCGGCCGACGAATGTGGCTGGTTGCGTCTGGAGCAGGGGCTGCTTGAGTGCGCGCCGATGCTGGCGAACCTCGAGGAAACGCCCTGATGCCGACCTTGATGGTGCAGGGCACCACCTCCGACGCCGGCAAGAGCACGCTGGTGACGGCACTGTGCCGCTGGGCGCGGCGCCAGGGCATTTCCGTGGCACCGTTCAAACCACAGAACATGGCACTCAATTCCGCCGTGACCGCCGACGGCGGCGAGATCGGCCGCGCGCAGGCGGTGCAGGCACAGGCCGCCGGCCTGGAGCCGCACACCGACATGAACCCGGTGCTGCTCAAGCCCAACAGCGACATGGGTGCCCAGGTGATCATCCACGGTCGCGCCATCGGCAACATGCAGGCGCTGACCTATCACGGCTACAAGCCGGTGGCCATGGCAGCGGTACTGGAATCCCATGCACGGTTGCTGGAGCGCCATGAACTGGTGCTGGTCGAAGGCGCCGGCTCGCCCGCCGAGATCAACCTGCGCGCCGGCGACATCGCCAACATGGGCTTCGCCGAAGCGGTGGATTGCCCGGTGATTCTGATTGCCGATATCGACAAGGGCGGCGTGTTCGCCCATCTGGTCGGCACCCTGGAACTACTCAGCCCGAGCGAGCAGGCGCGTGTCCAGGGCTTCGTGATCAATCGCTTTCGGGGTGACATTGCGTTGCTCAAACCGGGGTTGGACTGGCTCGAGCAGCGTACCGGCAAGCCGGTGCTCGGCGTGCTGCCGTATCTGATGGATTTCCACCTGGAAGCCGAAGACGCCGTCGATACCCGCCAGCAGGCCAAGGACGAACAGGCCTTGCGCGTGGTGGTGCCAGTATTACCGCGCATCAGCAACCACACCGATTTCGATCCGTTGCGCCTGCACCCACAGGTGCAGCTGACCTTCGTCGGGCCGGGGCAAGCCATTCCCCCGGCGGATCTGATCATCCTGCCCGGCTCCAAGAGCGTGCGCGCCGATCTCGCACGGCTGCGCGAGCAGGGCTGGGACGCCGCCATTGCCCGCCACCTGCGATACGGCGGCAAGGTTCTGGGTATTTGTGGCGGCCTGCAGATGCTCGGCCGGCAGATTCACGACCCGCATGGCCTGGAAGGCGCTGCCGGCAGCAGCGAGGGCCTCGGCCTGCTGGATTTCGAGACGCTGCTTGAGCCGGAAAAACAGCTGCGTAACGTCCGCGGTCGGCTGTGCCTGGAGCAGGCTGATGTCAGCGGCTACGAGATTCATGCCGGCGTCAGTCGTGGTCCGGGCCTCAACGGCGCCGTGCAACTCGATGACGGCCGCAGTGACGGGGGCCTCAGCGCCGATGGGCAGGTGCTTGCTACTTACTTGCATGGCCTGTTCGAGCAACCCTCGGCGCTCGCCGTGTTGTTGCGCTGGGCCGGGCTGCGTGAGGTGCAGACGGTGGATTACCAGGCGCTGCGCGAGCGCGATATCGAACGCCTGGCCGATCAGGTGGAATTGCACCTGGATACCGAAAAACTCAAGGCGCTTTGCGGCCTGGGGTAGGGCGCGCGGCAGCCGCAGGTTTTGAAATGGTGCGCACAGCGCACCCTACGGAGTGAAGATGCTTGAATTGATCCTCGGCGGTGCTCGTTCCGGCAAGAGCCGGCTGGCCGAGAAGCTGGCCGACGAGTCCGGGTTGGAGGTCGTCTACATTGCCACCAGCCAGCCGCTCGATGGCGAGATGAATGCGCGCGTCGCTCAGCATCGCGCGCGTCGCCCGGCGCACTGGGCGTTGGTCGAGGAGCCGCTGGCGCTGGCCCGTGTGCTGCGCGAACAGGCTGCGCCCGGTCGTTGCCTGTTGGTGGACTGCCTGACCCTGTGGCTGACCAATCTACTGATGCTGGAGGATTCGGCGCGGCTTGAGGCTGAGCGCGAGCTGTTGCTCGGTTGTGTGGATGGGTTGCCAGGACGCATCCTGTTGGTCAGCAACGAAACCGGGCTGGGCGTGGTGCCGCTGGGCGAGCTGACTCGCCGTTATGTCGATGAGGCCGGCTGGCTGCACCAGGCGCTGGCCGAGCGCAGCCAGCGTGTGCTGTTCACCGTGGCCGGGCTGCCCATGGTGCTCAAGGGGGATGCGTTATGAGTCTGCAATGGTGGCAAGGGCCGTGTCAGCCGCTCGATCATGTTGCAAGGGCCAAGGCCGAAACGCGGCAACAGCAGTTGACCAAACCCACGGGTTCGCTCGGCCGCTTGGAAGCACTGGCTATTCACTTGGCAGCGCTGCAGGGGCGCGAGCGGCCGAGCCTGGACAAGCTGTGGATCGCCATCTTTGCCGGTGACCATGGCGTGGTGGCCGAGGGCATTTCCGCCTATCCGCAAGCGGTGACGGGGCAGATGCTGGCCAACTTCGTCACTGGCGGTGCGGCGATCAGTGTGCTCGCGCGTCAGTTGGATGCGGCGCTCGAGGTGATCGACCTGGGTACTGCCGCACCCTTGCCGCCGCTGCCAGGCGTGCGTCATCTGCAGGTCGGTGCCGGTACGCAGAACTTCGCCCGTGATCCGGCCATGACCCTGGCCCAGGCGATGATTTGCCTGGAAGCTGGCCGCGACAGCATCCAACGCGCGCGTGCCGTTGGTTGTGATCTGTTCGTCGGTGGCGAGATGGGCATCGGCAATACCACTGCGGCGGCAGCGCTGGCCTGCTGGCTGTTGGATTGCCCGGCGAGCGAACTGGCAGGGCCCGGTACTGGATTGGATGGCGCGGGTGTGGCGCACAAGGCGCGGGTGATCGATGCCGCGTTGGCCCTGCACCGGGCGCAGATCGACGGGCCATTGCAGGCGCTGATCCACCTGGGCGGATTTGAGATCGCTGCACTCACCGGCGCCTACCTGGCCGCCGCGCAGCAAGGCATGGCGGTATTGGTCGATGGCTTTATCTGCAGCGTTGCGGCCTTGCTCGCCGTGCGCCTGAACCCTGGCTGCCGCGACTGGCTGCTGTTTGCCCATCACGGTGCCGAGCCCGGTCATGTGCGTGTGCTGCAGGCGCTGGAAGCGGAGCCGCTACTGGAGCTGGGCTTGCGTCTGGGTGAAGGCAGTGGTGCTGCATTGGCCGTGCCGTTGCTGCGCCTGGCCTGCGCCCTGCACGGACAGATGGCGACCTTCGCCGAAGCGGCCGTCGCCGAAAGGCCGAGCTGATGCTGCATCTGGAATTGCTGCGTCACGGTGAAACCGAGCTGGGCGGTGGGCTGCGTGGCAGCCTGGATGATGCGCTGACCGAGCAGGGCTGGGCGCAACTGCGCGCAGCGGTGCAGGGCGCCGGCCCCTGGGATCGCCTGATCAGCTCGCCACTGCAGCGCTGCGCGCGTTTTGCCGAGGAAGTCGCGCTGGCCAATGCCTTGCCGCTGCACTTCGAGGCGGATCTGCAAGAGCTGCATTTCGGTGATTGGGAAGGGCGCACTGCTGCCCAGCTGATGGACAGCGATGCTGAGGCGCTGGGTCGCTTCTGGGCCGATCCCTATGCGTTCACGCCGCCTAATGGCGAGCCGTTGCTGCAGTTCGAGGCGCGTGTGCTGGCTGCCTTGCGGCGCTTGCAGCAGCGCCACACGGGAGAGCGGCTGCTGCTGATCACTCACGGCGGTGTGATGCGCCTGCTATTGGCGCGTGCGCGCGGCCTGCCACGTCAGGATCTGCTGCAGGTCAACGTCGGCTATGCCCAGCGTTTTCGTCTGCGCCTGGATGCCGATGGGCAACTGGCGGAGTTGCCATGATCGCGTTGCTGATCGCCTTGCAGTTCCTCACTCGTCTGCCGGTCAGCCTGCCGGGCATGCCGACCCCCGAGCAGGTGGGGCGCTCGCTGCTTTGGTACCCGTTAGTGGGGCTGCTGCTCGGTCTGCTGCTGTGGGGCGCCCATCTGTTGTTGGGGCCGACACCGGCGTTATTGCAGGCGGCGATCATTCTGGCGCTGTGGGTGGGGTTGAGCGGCGGTCTGCATCTGGACGGCCTGGCCGATACCGCTGATGCCTGGGTCGGCGGTTTCGGTGATCGCGAGCGCACTCTGACGATCATGAAGGACCCGCGCAGCGGCCCTATCGCCGTGGTGGTGCTGGTGCTGCTGTTACTGCTCAAGTTCGCCACATTGTTCACGCTCCTGCAGGCCGGGCACGGCATCTACCTGTTGCTGCTGCCCTGGCTGGGGCGCAGCCTGTTGCCGTTGCTGCTGGCAACCACGCCCTACGTGCGGGCCGGTGGGCTGGGTCAGGCCCTGGTCGATCATCTGCCGCGCGGGCAACTGCCCTGGGTGCTGGGCGTGCATCTACTGGGCATGCTGCTGTTCGGCTGGGCGGGGCTGCTGGCGTTGACCACGGCATTGCTGCTGTTCGTCTGGCTGCGTCGCGCGTTGCTGCTACGCCTGGGCGGCACCACCGGAGATACCGCCGGTGCACTGGTCGAGCTGGCCGAGTGCGCCGTGCTCCTGACGCTGGCCCTGAGTCTCTGACCTCAACTGTTATGGCGAGGCGGTGGGCAACTGTATGAGTGCCCATCGCTGATGCGGGTATATACCTGTATCCATGTTGCCGACCTCCTGTCTCTGTACCCAACTGCGCCGCGCCAGCCGTGGTGTCACCCGCCGTTACGACGATGCCCTCGCGGCCGTCGGGCTCGGTGCCGCGCAGTTTTCCCTGTTGCGTCATGTGCAGCGGCTCGGTCAACCGAGCATTTCCCTGCTCGCCGACGCCATGGGGCTCGATCGCAGCACGCTCGGGCGCAATCTGCGGGTGCTGGAGGAACAGGGGCTGGTGCAACTGGGAGAAGGGCGCGATTTGCGCGCTCGCGAGGTACGGCTCACAGAAGCCGGCCTGCAACGCATCGAACAGGCGCTGCCACTATGGGAACAGGTGCAGCGTGAACTCAATGCCCGGTTAGGCGCAGATCGCCGTGCCGAGCTGATGAGGCTGCTCGAAGAACTGGCCTGAAGGCCGCATCACTGCCTACACGGTCGCAGGCGACCGTCCGCTGGAGATACCGATGACAACTACATGGCGTTCAACCACCTGGCTGCTGCTCGGCGCGTCGCTGATCCTGGCGCTGTCGCTCGGCACGCGCCATGGTTTCGGCCTGTTCCTGCCGCCAATGAGTGCGGAATTCGGCTGGGGCCGTGAGGTGTTCGCCTTCGCCATCGCCCTGCAGAACCTGATCTGGGGTCTGGCCCAGCCGATCACCGGTGCGCTGGCCGACCGTTTCGGCGCGCGCAAGGCCATCGTCATCGGCGGCGTGCTCTACGTGCTGGGCCTGGTGTGCATGGGCATGGCCGACTCGCCGCTGTCGTTGTCGCTGAGCGCAGGTCTGCTGATCGGCATCGGTCTGTCCGGCACGTCGTTCTCGGTGATTCTCGGCGTGGTCGGTCGCGCCGTGCCGGTGGAAAAGCGCAGCATGGCCATGGGCATCGCTGCGGCGGCCGGCTCCTTCGGTCAATTCGCCATGCTGCCGGGCACGCTCGGTCTGATCGGTTGGCTCGGCTGGTCGGCAGCACTGCTGGCCTTGGGGCTGCTGGTGGCGTTGATGATTCCGCTGGCGGCGATGATCAAGGAGACGCCGCCACCAGTGACCAATGGTCCGCAGCAGACGCTGGTCGAAGCGCTGCGTGAGGCCACCAGTCACTCCGGTTTCTGGCTGCTGGCGCTGGGCTTTTTCGTCTGCGGCTTTCAGGTGGTATTCGTCGCCGTGCACCTGCCGGCCTATCTGGTCGATCACCATCTGCCGGCGTTGACCGGTACCACGGTGCTGGCGCTGGTCGGCCTGTTCAATATCTTCGGCACCTACATCGCCGGCTGGCTCGGTGGACGCATGTCCAAGCCGCGCCTGCTCAGTGCGCTGTATCTGCTGCGTGGGGTGGTGATCACGCTGTTTTTGGTGGCACCGCTGACGCAGTGGAGTGCCTACCTGTTCGGTATCGCCATGGGCCTGCTGTGGCTGTCGACCGTGCCGCTTACCAACGGTACCGTGGCGACCCTGTTCGGCGTGCGCAACCTGTCGATGCTCGGCGGTATCGTCTTCCTGTTCCACCAGATCGGTTCCTTCCTCGGTGGCTGGCTGGGCGGCTACCTCTACGACACCACTGGCAGCTACGACCTGGTCTGGCAGATCGCCATTGGCCTGAGTGTGATGGCTGCCGCGCTGAACTGGCCGGTGCGTGAGGTGCCGGTGGCGCGGCTGCAAGGTGCGCCGGCGTGAGCCACAGGGTACTGCTGTTCGCCGGCCTGACGCTGGGCTTTGGTCTACTGTTGGCGCTGGCCTGGTGGGGCTGGCGCCAGGGTGGGTTGGCGTTGCTGCAGTTGGGCGTCGGTATCTGCTAGTTGCTTGCGTCTGGGCCTGCGAGTAGCGTGGTGGAATCGCGTCATCGCCTGAGGTCACCGCCATGTCTCTTCGCCCTCTTGCCTGTTCCCTGTTGCTGTCCAGCCTGGCGTTGCCGGCGCTGGCCGCAGAGTGTCCGGCCATGCTCCAGGGCGAACTGCCCAAGCTGCGCGCCAAAGGTGAAAACATCGAGCTCTGTCAGTTCTCGGGCAAGCCGCTGGTGGTGGTCAATACCGCCAGCTTTTGCGGCTTCACCCCGCAATTCAAAGGGCTTGAAGCGCTTTACCAGCGGTACAAGGATCAGGGCCTGGAAGTACTGGGCGTGCCGTCCGACGACTTCCGCCAGGAATCCGCCGATAGCAAGGAAACGGCCACCGTCTGCTACGTCAACTACGGCGTGACCTTCGCCATGACCGAGCCGCAGCCGGTTTCCGGTGCCAATGCCATCCCGTTGTTCAAGGGCCTGGCCGAGCAGAGCCGCCAGCCGCGCTGGAACTTCTTCAAGTACGTGGTCGACCGTCAGGGCAAGGTGGTGGCGAGTTTCTCCAGTCTGACCAAGCCTGACGATCCCGAGCTGATTGCCGCCGTAGAAAAGGCGATCGCCTCGCAACCCTGAGAGTCTCTGAACAGGCTCTGAGCCGTCCCGCTTCAAGGCCCTTCACCCATCTGGGCGATGGGCCGTGTCCGTCTGCCTGCCTAGACTGGCCAGGAGCCGGAGGCAGTTCACCCGGCGTGCCCTACAAGAACAATAAGGAGGCACCCATGCGTCGCGTCTATACCGCTGCCCTGGCAACACTCGCTCTGCTTGGCGCCGTCGAGGCCTAGGCCAACTATCGGCGGGCTGGTCAATTACTTCCTACCATTCCCTGGAACCTCGAGCGCGATGGCGCCCGGGTGCACGTCGCCAGTGTCGCTGCCTTCAATGACACCGTGCAGCGCCTGCTCGATGAGCAGCGTCGCGAGCGCGACTGGCAGCAGCATTACCAGGCCTATCGCAATGAGTTGGCCAGCCTGCAAGGTCGGGGGCTGAGCGAGGCGGATGGCGAGCAACTGCAGCGCCAGTTGCGCGAGCGGCTGTTCAGCAGTGAAGACCGACACCGTGTGGAAACCTATGACGCCATTGCCGCGAAGCAGCCGGAGCCGCTCGACCCCTGACGGATGCTCCCCATGAGCGAGCGCCTGCTGCTGGCCCAGCAGCGCCGAGGCTATCGCTCGCTGCGTTTCGTCGCCGAGCTGGAGGCGGGTTTTGCCGAGCATCGGGTGCAGCGCATTCGTCGGCGTCTGCCCCTGATCGCCCCCACGGCAGCCTTGTTCCAGCTGATCTATGCGCTGCTGGATTTTCTGCTGATGCCGCTGACGGTCAGTCTCACGGTGCTACCGCTGCGCCTGCTCGCACTGGCGGTGTTGGCGCTGTCCTTTTTCTACTGTCGCCGGATCGAGGCACCGCCTGCCAGGGTGCCATTGGTCTATGCCGCGGCCTACTGGGTTAACGGTGTCAGCGTCGCGCTGATCGTGCACCTGTGCTGGCAGCAGGGCGTGGCGATGCCCTACGACGGCCTGTTCCTCGTCCTGTTGTTCGGCTACGCCCTGCTTGGGCTGTCGTTCCGCGCGATCAGTCTGTGCAGCTGGAGCTTCTGCCTGTTGTTCATCGGTGTGGGTGTGCTGTTCGGCGAAACCGGCGGTGAGCTGGCCTACCAGGGCCTGTTTCTGTTCTGTGCCAACCTGATCGGCAGCGTCGGTGCTTATATGCAGGAGCACGGTCAGCGCGGTGCCTGGCTGAACCTGCGCCTGCTCGACCTGGCGCGCCAGCGCGCCGAAGCCGATGACGCGCGCAAGTTGCGTCTGCTGGCGGCTGCCAGTCACGACCTACGCCAGCCGCTCAACGCCATGGGGTTATACGCCGAACACCTGCCGGAACAGGGCGGTGATCAGCAAACCCGGCGCATCAGCGCGAGTCTGGCCGCTTCGGTAGAGCAGCTGGGGCGTCTGCTGCAATCGTTGCTCGACTACACCCGCCTGACCTTGCCCGGTGGCGTGCAGGCCAGGCCACATGTGTTCGCCCTGCGCCCATTGCTTGAGCGGCTGATTGCCGAAGTGGCTCCAGAGGCGCAGCAACAAGGGCTGCAACTTGAGCTGCACTGTGACGACTACGGGGTGTACAGCGATCCGCTGTTGCTGGAGCGACTGCTGCGCAATCTGCTCAACAATGTCCTGCTGCACGCACAGGCGCAGCACCTGAAGCTGAGTGTGCGGCGTGACGGCGACGCAATCGTGTTGGAGGTGGCGGACGATGGCCGCGGTCTCAGCGAAGCGGAACAGGCGTTGGTGTTCGAGGAGTTCCGTCAGTTGGACAATCCCGGGCGTAATGCCGAGCGCGGACTCGGTCTCGGTCTGGCCATCGTGCGGCAGCTGGCTGAGGTGCTGGAGCATCCCCTGCGGCTGCATTCCCGACCTGACGGCGGTGCGCGTTTCGTCCTGCGCCTGCCGTTGGCCGAGGTACCGGCGCCGGCACCACGCGTTGATGCTGCGCTGGCGTTGCGCGGGCGCATCCTGTTGCTCGAAGACGACGCCACTGGGCGCGAAGCCCTGGCCGGCTTGCTGCGTCGCTGGGGTTGCGAGGTGCAGGCCTGCGCCGATCTGGCCAGTGCGCTGCAGGCTCTGCGCCAGGAGGCGCCGCAGTTGCTGATCAGCGACTATCGGTTAGCCGAGCGGGGCGACGGGCTGCAGGCCATCGAGCGACTGCGCGAGGCGGCAGGGCAGATGTTGCCGGCGTTGTTGATCACTGCTGATCTGAGCCCGGAACTGCATGAACGCTGCCTGCCGGCGCACGTCATTCCCTTGGGCAAGCCCCTGTTGCCGGCGCGTTTGCGCCAGGTGCTGGCCACTCAGTTGCAGGCACGCCAGGCACTCACCTGATCACAGCCAGCCGCGCTGACGGGCAGCGCTGACGCAGGCGGTGCGGGTATGCACGGCGAAGGTTTCGAACAGCGCCTTGAGGTGCGTTTTCACCGTGTCTTCGGCCAGACCCAGCTCGCGGCTGATGGCCTTGTTCGGCAAGCCTTCTGCCAATAACTGGAGAATTTCCAACTGCCTGGGTGTCAGCGGTGATGAGCTGCTTGGCGCCGGCAGGATTTCGCCCAGCAAGACGCGGGTCACTGCCTGGCGCAGTGCGTTGCCATCGGAGCTCTTGGGGATGAAGCCGAGCGCACCGGCGGCCAGCGCCGCCTGCGCCTCTAGCGCGGAGTCACTGGCGCTGAGAATCGCCACCGGTGTGCTCTCGCCGCGCGCCAGCCAGCGCTGCAACAGTTCGATGCCGGGTTCGTCAGGCAGGCGCAGGTCGAGCAGGACCAGGTCGTAGTCATGCTGGCGCAGGCACTGCTCCGCTTCTGCAGCGCTGTGCGCGGTGTGGATCTGCAGGTTCTGGCTCAGTGGCGACAAGGCCAGGGAGAGGCCGTCGAGAAAGATGCGGTGGTCGTCGACCAGCAGCAGGCGAAGATTGTCGGGCAGGGTGGTGCAGAGGGCAGTCATGATGTTCTCACGCGGCTTTTATTGTTGTTCTGCCGCGTGAGTGTAACAGGCTGTTGAAAACGTAGGCGAGGCAGTCAGTGCAATACCGATGGCGGCCCCGCAAAAACAGCCGAAAAAGCGCAGTTTACGCGTTGTAAATGAGCATTTTGACTGGGCTCGCACGCGAGGCTGTTTTTAACGCAGCAATGGCAACGCACGACTGCATGGATGCAGGAGGTAGAGCGACGCAGGAAGCCAAAGCCGAAGTAGTTTTCAATGGGCTGTTAGCCAATGCTGCGCTGCGATTAGAAACGATAGCTGAGTGAAGCCCCCAGGCCATGAGCGCTGTTCTTGTAGCGCGCACTGTAGGTGCCACGGGTAGCGCTGACGTGGTTCACGTCCACTGACTCTTCCTGCAGGTAGGAATAGGCCACGTCGATGGTCATGTCCTGGTTGGGGCTCCAGCCGGCGCCGACGCTGAAGATGGTGCGGTCACCGGAGGGCACGCGCGGCGAGCGGTCGACGTTGTTGGTCGGCGACTGGTCGATGGCGATACCGGTGCGTAGCGTCCACTGCGGGCTGACCTTGTACGACAGACCGACTGCATGGGCCCAGGCGTCGTGCCAGTTCTGCTCTTCGACGATGGTGGAGAGGTTGGCCGGCAGCGTTGCGGAATTGTTCTCCACGCGGATTTCCTTGAAGCGGCTCCAGCGCGTCCAGGTGCTGCCGACATACAGCGTCAGCGCATCGGTCAGCTTGTGGGTGATGGACATGTCCACCGACTCGGGCGTAGTCAGCCCCAGATTGGCGTCGTACTTGCCGGCGATAGCAGCCAGTGCACCGTTACCGGAAACACGGGTATCGCCCTCCAGTTCGTACTTCACGCGCGAATGGTAGGTCACGCCTGCGCGGGTGTTCGGGGTGAACTCGTAGAGCACACCGGCGTTGAAGCCGACGGCGGTGTCGTCGCCTTTGACCCTCACTTTGCCATCGCTGTTGCCCGGGTTGAGCAGCGAGGAGCTCAGTTCCCCTTCGATGTGGTTGAAGGTCGGGCCGAAACCGACCGACAGCTTGTCGTTGAAGCGATAGCTCAAGGTCGGCTGCACGGTGATCACCCGTAAATAGCTCTTGTCGGCGTAGTAGCGGCCCTGGAACGTGCGCTCGTAGTCGGTCATCAGGCCGAAGGGCACGTAGACACCGAGACCGAAGGCGACCTTGTCGTCCAGCGGTTTGACGTAATAACCCATGGGTACGCCGGTGGTCGGCACCATATTGCCGTCGTTGCTGCCTGCCAGTGTCGCAGGGCCGGCGTTGGCGCTGGCGTGGCTGATATCGCTCTTGGCATGAATCGCCGCCGCCCCTACATACACTTCGTCGCGCTTGAGGCGGGACATGCCGGCCGGGTTGCCAAACACGGTGCTGGCGTCATCGGCGAACGATGAGCGGCCGGCGAAGGAGGTACCCATGCCGGAAATGCTTTGTTCGTTGAGGGCGAAGCCGCTGGCGAAACCATGGCCCGAGGTGGCGGTGATGGCAACTGCCAGGCCGGTCTTGAGAAGGCGTTTGCTCACGGGGGAGGCTCCTGTGGTGAGGCGAGCGGCGCACGCTACCGTTTTTCCCGCTCCCTGCCAAGGCAAACAAATTCAATGATATTGAGTGGATTGTCAGACAATTTCTGCAAATAGGTATGAAAAATACGAAGTTTATTTCCTGATTGAATGGTCAGGCTACCCGGCTCACTGGGGTGATGCAGCGCTGCCAGGTCTCGAGGAAATCCTGTTGACTTGCCTGCGGCTGAAAAACCTTGCACCAAATTCGGCCCATGGCCAGTACGTCATCGGCGGCCGGCAGCGTCAGCTTTTCCTGCTCGATCAGCAGCCAGGCAATGGCCGTTGCATAGCGCAGGTTGACCGTCAGTTCGAGGTGCGGCGCCTCGAGAAACGCGTGTTGGCTGGCAAGGCCGCGAACACGGCTGGCAAGCTCCGGATCGAAGGCCAGGTATTGATCCCAGAGCATCTGGTGGGTCGGTTCGCTGATGCGATACAAGCCATGACCTTGCGGCGTATCCAGCGCGCTGCCCAGCGCCGACTGGCAAGCGGCAGTTCCGAGTAGCAGGGCTTCGGCGCTGTTGCTGTGGCGCTGCAGGTAGACAAGGGTCGGGCGGATCACGTGCTGGCTGAGATCGCAGGCGGCTATTCCCATTGCATCCTCGCGGAAGGTGCCGGTGGGGGCCGTGCTTCTGATCGTTGTTCGATAAAGACTCCACCGGGAGCGGAGTTAGCCGCTCATTCTCAAGCCTAGTGCGATATTTAAGCGGTAACGGTCTGTTTTTAAATTGATTACTGACTTGAGCTATTAGGCATATTTCGATTCGTGCTTAAACCGCTGTTCATTGGCCGGTAGCAACCGGACGTGCCGGATCGGTGATCCATTCGCTCCAGGACCCCGCATAGAGCGGTGCCAAGGGGTAGCCGGCGAGGTTCATGGCGAACAGGTTGTGGCAGGCGGTGACGCCGGAGCCGCAATAAGCCACCAGATTTTCCAGGGGACGTTCTCCGCGCAGTTTGTCGAAGCGCTCGCGCAAGGCGGTCGGCGCAAGGAAGCGGCCATCGTTACCCAGGTTGTCGGTGAACACGGCGCATTGCGCGCCGGGGATGTGCCCGGCGACCGGGTCGAGCGGCTCGACCTCGCCTCGAAAGCGCGGTAGTGCCCGCGCATCGAGCAGGGTCAGGTCCGGGTTGCCCAAACGCTGGGCCAGTTGATCGGCCGTCAGCAGCAGGCTGTTATCGGGCTGCGCGGAAAAATCACCGGGGGCATTGCTCGGTGCCGCTGTGGTCAACTCCTGGCCGGCTTCACGCCAGGCTTTCAGGCCGCCATCGAGCAGGTACAGGCCATCACGTTTGCCCAGCCACAACAGCAACCACCAGGCGCGCGCGGCGAAGGCGCCGGGGCCATCGTCATACAGCACCACCTGGCTGTCCGCCTTCAGGCCGCAGCTGCGCAGGCGTTCTACCAGTGCGCTCGGGTCGGGAAGCGGGTGACGGCCGGTGACGCCCTTGACCACTGGCGCGGACAAGTCCTGTTCGAGGTCGAGGAAGTGGGCGCCTGGAATATGCCCATCAAGGTAGCTGCGGCGGCCGTAGGCCGGGTCTTCGAGGGCAAAGCGGCAGTCCAGGATCAGCAGGTTTTCCTGCCCTAGACGTTGTTGAAGTTGTTCCGTGCTGATCAGTTGAGCGAGTGGCATGGTGCCTCCTGTGTCGTAGCAACGTTTGCCCGATCATACCGCCTAGCCTGCTGTTCGATCCTCCATTGAGATCGCACCGTGGCCCCGTCGTGCGCAGCAGGTCAGATGGGGGCAAAATACGTGCAGCGCTGGTGTTGTTTTGGTGCGCCATAAGGCCATTAGAGTCGCGTTATAGAGCCGTATCCAGTCTTGCTGTGCGAGTAAATGCACTAAGAAGTTTCATCAAGGCGACATTTTGATCTGTTTTGGTGCTTTGCCGCCTGATAGAGTGCCGGCCACTTTGTTTTTGTGGTGTCGAGGTGCCGCATGTCGTTGTCCGTTGATTCTTTCCTGGCGCGCCTGAAACAGCGCGATCCTGACCAGCCCGAGTTCCACCAGGCGGTGGAGGAGGTGGTGCGCAGCCTATGGCCCTTCCTCGAAGCCAGTCCGCGCTATCGCGAGGCCGGCATTCTCGAGCGTATGGTCGAGCCGGAACGGGCCATCCTGTTTCGCGTGCCGTGGGTCGACGACCGTGGCCAGGTGCAGGTTAACCGCGGCTACCGTATCCAGATGAGCAGCGTCATCGGTCCGTACAAGGGCGGTCTGCGTTTCCACCCCTCGGTCAACCTGGGCGTGCTCAAGTTCCTCGCCTTCGAGCAGGTGTTCAAAAACTCGCTGACCTCGTTGCCCATGGGCGGCGGCAAGGGCGGCTCGGACTTCGACCCCAAGGGCAAGAGCGAGGGCGAGGTGATGCGCTTCTGTCAGTCGTTCATGACTGAACTGTATCGCCATATCGGTGCCGATCTCGATGTGCCGGCTGGTGATATTGGCGTAGGTGGCCGCGAGATCGGCTACCTGTTCGGCCAGTACAAGCGCCTGTCCAACCAGTTCACCTCGGTGCTGACCGGCAAGGGCCTGAGCTACGGCGGCAGCCTGATCCGCCCGGAAGCCACCGGCTATGGCTGCGTGTACTTCGCCCAGGAGATGCTCAAGCGCATCGATCAGGGTTTCGAGGACAAGCGCGTGGCCATCTCCGGTTCCGGCAACGTCGCCCAGTACGCGGCGCAGAAGGTGATGGAGCTGGGTGGCCGGGTCATCTCCGTATCCGACTCCGAAGGCACGTTGTACGCCGAGGGCGGCCTGAGCGATGAGCAGTGGTTGTACCTGATGGACCTGAAGAACGTGCGTCGTGGCCGCCTGCGCGAGATGGCTGAGTACTATGGTCTGCAGTTCCTCGCCGGGCAGCGTCCGTGGGGCCTGGCCTGCGATATCGCTTTGCCCTGCGCGACGCAGAACGAACTGGACGCTGAGGATGCTCGCGCGCTGCTGAAGAACGGCTGCATCTGCGTGGCCGAAGGCGCCAATATGCCTTCGACCCTGGAAGCGGTGGACCTGTTCGTCGGGGCCGGCATCTGCTACGCACCAGGCAAAGCGTCCAACGCCGGTGGCGTGGCCACCAGCGGCCTGGAAATGAGCCAGAACGCCATGCGCCTGCACTGGAGCGCCGGCGAGGTGGACGAGCGTCTGCACGGCATCATGCAGAACATCCACCATGCCTGCGTCCATCACGGGGAAGAGAACGGTCGCATCAACTACGTCAAGGGCGCCAATATCGCCGGCTTCGTCAAAGTGGCCGATGCGATGCTGGCGCAAGGCGTGGTCTGAGCTCATCACAGTAGACTCGAGGCCCCGCGTGAGAACGCGGGGCCTCGTCGTTTCTGGTGGGGCTGTGCTGCCCGGCCGATTCAGGCATGCTGCCTGCCCTCACGCTCGCTACACAGGTCTTGGTTCTGCATGAAACGTTTTGTCTTGCTCGATACCGCTCCGATCCCGGGTGCGAATGGTGCGCTGAACCTGTTTGAGCATGGGGAAGACTTCGTCATCAAGATCGCCGGTGGTGATGGCGGGCAACTGATGAATACGCGCATGCACGGCTCGGAAGATGCCCTGGCCGCAATTCCCTGCAAGCAGATCGCCAGTCGCCCACGGGTACGGGTGTTGATCGGCGGGTTGGGCATGGGCTTTACCCTGGCCTCGGCGCTACAGCACCTTGGGCCTGACGCCGAGGTGGCAGTGGCCGAGCTGGTGCCCGGGGTGGTCGAGTGGAACTGTGGCCCACTGGGGGCGAAGTCCGGTTATCCGTTGCATGACCCGCGTGCAGTGATCATTCAGGAGGACGTCGCCAAGGTGCTGCAGGCTGCCGAGCAGTGCTACGACGCGATCATGCTGGACGTCGACAACGGCCCCGAAGGGTTGACCCAGAAGGGTAATGACTGGCTGTACAGCATGGACGGCCTGCGTCAGTGTGCCAAGGCGCTGAGGCCCAAGGGCATGCTGGCAGTGTGGTCGTCCAGCGCCGACCGGGCATTTTCGGAGAAGGTGCGCAAGGCGGGCTTCAAGGGCGAGGCGGTGCAGGTGTATGCCCATGGCAACAGGGGCACGCGACATACCATCTGGATTGCCCAGAAGGTCTGAGCCTGCAGCCTTTCGATTTGGTGGGCTGAAGCCCACCCTACCGTAGGATGGGCCGGGCGGCGATCCGCTTCAGCCCACCAACATGACGCGCCACCGCACCACCGCGAATGACTGCTTCGCCTTTTTACCGCTATTCGCAGGTGGAATCTCGTCGAAAGATCGTGGGCAGACTCTCAGTGAATCTGCAGTTTGCCGATGCGATCGTTGTCCAGGCTACCGAAGTACAGGTAGTCGCCTACCGGCTTCACCGAGGTGACCATGCGTAGATGGGTGCCACTGGTGTCATGCAGGCTGCGGACGATCTCGCCGTTCTCGTTGAGGGCGATGGCGAAGCCGTAAGGGATCGCTTTCGGCCACAGCGCGCGCGGCAGTTTGGCCAGTTGCGCCTTGAGCCAGGGGTGGCGATGGATGAAGTCGGCGTCGGCCTTGCGCGGGGTCGGCAACGCGACCCAGAAGGTGCCATTGCGGTCGCCCTGCAGGTTATCCGGCAGGCCCGGCAGGTTGTCGATGAAGATGTCGTGCTGGCCGGCCTTGTCGCCCTTGAGCCAGTAGCGGGTGATGCGATAGCGATAGGTCTCGTTGACCAGCACGAAGTCCTCGTTCGCCGACAGCGCCACGCCGTTGGCGAAGTACAGGTCTTTCAGCAATACGCGGGTTTCGCCACTGGCCGGGTCATAGCTGAGCAGGCGGCCGTGAGGACGGGCCTCGAGCAGGTCGAGCAGGTAGTCCGGCTGTTCGAAGCGCGATGAGGCGTCGCTGAAGTAGATGGTGCCGTCGCTGGCGATGTCCAGGTCGTCGGTGAAGGCGAAACGCAGGCCTTCAGCCTCGGTGGTCAGCACCTTGATCGCGCCCTGCGGGTCGATGCTCAGCAGGCCCTTGTAGGCGTCGGCGACGATCAGGTTGCCACTGGCGTCGAAGTTCATGCCCAGCGGGCGGCCGCCGGTGTCAGCGAAGGTTTCCAGGCTGTCGTCTGCCAGCACGCGAACGATGCGGCCGTCATGCAGGCCGGCGTATACCCGGCCCTGGCTGTCGACGGCGGTGTCTTCCGGGCCGTGCACCTGGCCGCGCGCCAGCAGCTCGGCTTTCATCAGGGTATCGTTGGGCTCCAGTGCGCCCGTCATCGCCGGAGCGGGCGCGGCGTCCCAGGGCAGCGGATCGATCGGGCTGGGGGTCAGGGCCAGGTAACTGGCCGCTGCGGCCAGGAGTATGACGATCAGGGCAAGCAGTTTCTTCAGCATTGTTGTTCTTCCGTGTCGGAGGTGGTGCGCGCCACAGATTACACAGGTCCGGTGATCGGCGGCAGGCTGTCGCCCCGTGCGCTGGCCCGGGCATATATACTGCGCGGCATTCTTAACCTGAGAGTCGCGTAGCGACGCCTTCCTTAGGGCCTTTCTCCCTCCGGGAGAAGGTGGCGCGAAGCGCCGGATGAGGGGGCGGGTATGCCGCGTAGGTATTTGATAATGCGGGGTGCCTGTGCGGCATGCCCGTTAACGGGAGAGCCGCGTGGCTAACGACATTCACTGGATTCTCGACGACGCCAGCCTAGCCGAGCATTGCGCTGCCTGGCAGGCGCTGCCCTTCGTCGCGTTGGACACCGAGTTCATGCGCGTCGACACCTTCTATCCCATCGCCGGGTTGCTGCAGGTCAGCGGTGGCGACGGCGCCTACCTGATCGACCCGCTGCGCATCAGCGACTGGCGGCCGTTCGCCGCACTGCTCGAAGCGCCGGGCGTGGTCAAGGTGCTGCATTCATGCAGTGAGGACCTGGAGGTCTTTCTACGCCTGACCGGCAGCCTGCCGGCGCCGCTGTTCGACACGCAACTGGCGGCTGGTTACCTCAATCTCGGTTTCTCCATGGGCTACTCGCGCCTGGTGCAGGCGCTGCTCGATATCGAACTGCCCAAGGGCGAAACCCGCTCCGATTGGCTGCAGCGGCCGCTGTCTGAGCTGCAGGTGCGTTACGCTGCCGAGGACGTGCTGCATCTCGTTGAGGTGTATCGCGCCCTGATGGCCCGCCTGGCGCCGCAGAAGGTCGAGTGGATTCTGGAGGACGGTGCCGAGCTGGTTGCCAATCTTGGTCGTGAAGTCGCTCCGGAAGATGCCTGGCGCGATGCCAAGCTGGCCTGGAAACTCTCGCGCCAGCAGCAGGCCGTGCTGCGCGCGCTGTGCGCCTGGCGCGAGCGCGAGGCGCGCGCGCGCAACCAGCCACGCAATCGCATCCTGCGCGAGCATTCGTTGTGGCCACTGGCCCGTACCCAGCCAGATAACCTGGTGGCGCTGGCGCGCATCGAGGACATGCACCCGAAAACCGTGCGTCAGGACGGAGAGACGCTGCTGCAGCTGATCCATGATGCCGCGGCGCTGCCGCCCGAACAGTGGCCCGAAGCCTTGCCCGAGCCGTTGCCCATCGAAGCCTCGGCTTTGCTGAAGAAGCTGCGCGCCGTCGGCCAGCGCGAGGGCGAGCGCCTGGATATCGTGCCCGAGCTGATGCTGCGCAAGAAAACCCTGGAAGCCCTGCTGAAAAGCGGCTATCCCAATGGTCCTTATCAATTGCCCGACTCCCTGCGCGGCTGGCGTCGGGAGTTGATGGGGCAAGCGCTGCTCGATTGCCTCGCAGGCGATTGAAAAATTATCTACGTTGTCTGGCCGTTGTTAAAAGCAGTCTGGGTCGCCAGCCCGGTCGAGATGCTCATTTAGCCGCTTGTAAACTGCGCTCTCTCGACTGCTTTTGCCCAGGCCAGCCTGCCTCGCCAACATTTTTCAAAAGCCTGCTGGCCGCTGAAGGAGAATCCGCGTGAAACGCATCTGTTCCATCTACAAGAGTCCGCGCAAGAACGAGATGTATCTCTACGTGCTCAAGGCCGATGCCCTGAAGCGTGTGCCCGAAGGGCTGCTCGCCGTGTTCGGCCCGCCTGCGCATGCCTTCGATCTGGTGCTCAGCCCGGAGCGGAAGTTGTCTCGGGAAGACATCGCCACCGTGCTGGAGAATCTCGACAAGCAGGGCTATCACCTGCAGATGCCGCCTCCCGAGGAGGAGTACATTCAGCATCTGCCCGACGAACTGCTGCGCCGCAACGATCCGGTGTAACAGGCCCTTGAAAAACGTAGGCGAGGCAGGCAAGACAAGGCAAAAAAAGCCGAAAAAGCGCAGTTTACATGCTGTAAATGAGCATTTTGAGGCTTTTTTTAACGCAGTATTGCCAACGCAGGTAGTTTTTCAACGGCCTGGTAAGTCATGCGCCTGCTGATCGCCGAAGAGGATCATGCGTTCTACGCCGAGCGTATTCGTAGCGCCTGCCCTGAACTGCAACTGGTCGCCGGCGCACAGCTCGAACAACTGCGTGTGGTCGCCCGCGACTGCGACCTCTGGCTGGGACAGCCCGACCTGCTCGCGCCCTTGCTGCGCGAAGGTGTGCGCCCGCAGTGGCTGCAGTCGACCTGGGCCGGCATCACGCCGCTGCTGGCGCAAGGATTACCGCGCGATTACCGTCTGACCCGCGCTGTCGGCATCTTCGGTCAGGTGATGGCCGAATACGTGCTCGGTCATCTGCTGGCCCATGAACGGCGTCTGTTCGCCCGCCTGGCGGCGCAGGTCGAGCAGCGTTGGGATCACCGTCTGCCACGCAGCCTGCGCGGACGCCGCGTGTTGGTGGTCGGTTGCGGTGATATCGGTCAGGCCGTCGCCGAGTTTCTCCAGCCTTTCGGGGTGGAATTGCGCGGCGTCGCCAGTCAGGCGCGTGAGCAGGCGCCGTTTCTCGACGTGGCGGCGATGGATCAACTGCCTCATCTGGTCACCTGGGCCGATTACGTGGTCAACCTGCTGCCGGACACGCCGGCCACGCGCGATCTGTACGATGCCCGGCTGCTCGCCCATTTCCGCCCAGAAGCGGTGCTGATCAATGCCGGTCGCGGTGTCGCCGTGGTCGATGCCGATCTGGTCGCCGCGCTTGAGCGCCACCAGTTGGCCGGCGCGGTGATCGACGTCTGTCGCGAAGAGCCGCTGCCGCCCGGTCATGCGTTCTGGAATGCCCCGCGCCTACTGCTCACCGGCCACAGCTCGGCGCCTACCGATCCGGCGCTGATGAGTGAGCTTTTCATCGACAACCTGGTGCGCTGGCAAACGGGAGAGCCGTTACGGGGTGAAGTGGATTTCGCCCGCGGTTATTGAGGTACTTGGCGGGTTACACCCGCCCTACGGGTGCAGATCTGCAGTGCGGGTGCAACCCGCCAGCGGCGATGACCGGCTCGTACAATCAATCCCTGATGGCGCCATTCGGCATGCGCCGCTTGGCCAGGGCTGGGGCTCAAGTTAGACTGCCGCGCTTTTTCCGCTTGAGTCCATACCGCTGCCATGGCTGCCGACCTCGAACCCTTCTGGAAACGCAAGACCCTCGCCCAGCTCGATCAGGGGGAGTGGGAGTCGCTGTGCGACGGCTGTGGCCTGTGCTGCCTGCAGAAGCTCGAGGACGAGGACGATGGCGCCGTCTACTACACGCGCATCGCCTGCAAATTGCTGGACTTGCAGACGTGCCGCTGCAGCGATTATCCCAACCGGGTCAAACATGTGCCTGACTGCATTCAGCTCACTCCGGCGCAGGCCGATCAGTTCCGCTGGCTGCCGCCGACCTGTGCTTATCGCCTGGTCAGCGAAGGCAAGGACCTGCCACATTGGCACTACTTGGTCAGCGGCGACCCGGACGCCGTGCACGCCGAGCGCATTTCCCAATCAGGACGCATGCTCAGTGAGAACAGCGTGGCCGAAGACGATTGGGAAGATCATCTGATTTTTCGCGCCGGTTGATTGCCGCGCGGCTTCGTGGCAAATCTGTCCCCCGTTAATGGAATTTGCCCTGTGGCGCAGCTGTCATAAGCTGCCACGTCCCGCATCAGGAGTTTTGCTCGATGTCCCTTCGCTTGCCGTTGTACGCGTCTCTGCTGCTTCTGGGTCTGCCGGCCTTCGCTGCCACGCAGAAGGTCGATCTGGATTACCGGGTGCGCTTCTTGCCGGAGAGCAATCAGGCTGAAGTCAGCATCACGCTGGAGAAGGGCGAGTACGTGCGCAGCCTCGACTTCAATCTTGGCGAAGACGGGCGTTTCAGCGATTTCCAGGCCGATGGCCAGTGGTCGCAGGAGGTTGCCGGACGCGGCAAGTGGCAGCCAGGCGAGGGCAAGAGCGTACTGAACTACCGCGTGTTGATCGACAGCGAACGCAAGCCGGGGCGCTACGACGCCAGGATGACTGACGACTGGGCATTGTTCAGGGGCGACGACCTGATTCCGGCGGCCAAGCTCGACCAGCAGAACAAGACCGAGCTGGTGGCGCGCCTGCAGTTCGAGCTGCCCAAGGGCTGGACGAGCGTGGAAACCGGCTGGCCGCGCATCGGCAAGAACCGCTTTCGCATCGACAACCCGCAGCGCAAGTTCGATCGTCCGACCGGCTGGATGCTGGCCGGCAAGCTGGGTACCCGGCGCACCCGCCTGGGTGATACCGAAATCGCCATCTCCGCGCCGGTCGGCGAGGGCATGCGGCGCATGGATATCATGACCTTCCTCACCTTCGTCTGGCCGCAGATGCAGCAGGTGTTTCCGCGCGACCCGGACAAGCTGCTGATCGTCGGCGCTGGCGATCCGATGTGGCGTGGCGGCCTGTCGGCGGCCAACTCCTACTTCATGCACGCTGACCGGCCCCTGGTCAGCGAGAACGGCACCAGCTCTCTGGTGCACGAACTGGTGCACGTATTCAGCCGCATCTATGGCCGCGAGCGCAGTGACTGGATCTCCGAAGGCCTGGCCGAGTACTACGCCATCGAATTGATGCGCCGCGCCGGGGGCATCAGCGAAGACCGTTATCAGAAGATCCGCGAGCAGCTGATTCGCTGGAGCAAGCCGGTCAACAGCCTGCGTACCGACAATGCCAGCGGCGCTGTCACCGCGCGTGCGGTGCTGCTGTTGCAGGAGCTGGACCGGGAAATCCGTCAGAAGACCAAGGACAAGGGCAACCTGTCGCTGGATGACGTGACCCGTGGGCTGATGCGTCTGGACAAGGTCAGCACCAAGGACTTCATCGACATCACTGAGAACGTCATCGGTGGGCCGTCGAAGACGCTGGATACGCGGTTGCTGCGTTGAGTGTTACCGCTTCGCTCCCTGTCGGGTCAGAACAAGGGGCCGGAGCGGGTATTGTTACCTTTGGCCAGGCGGTCGTAGAGCACCACGTTGACCGTCGCGGCCAGGTTCATGCAGCCCTGAGTAGGGATGTACACGACTTCAGCGCCACACCAGTCGAGAATCTCCTGCTGCAGTGAGCCGTCCTCCGGGCCGAAGATGTACAGCGCCCGGTCGGGATGGGTATAGGCGGGCAGGGCGCGTGCATCATCGACCAGTTCCACCGCCACTGGGGTGCAACCCAGCGGCAGGATCTTGCGCAGATCGTCGATGTTGATCAGCGGGATATCCTGGTGAACCTTCTTGGTGTCGGTGATGAAATCCTTGGCGCGGTCGTAGCGGGTGCCGGTGTAGAACACCGAGCTGACGTCATAGCAGCCCGCCGCACGCATGATGGAGCCGACGTTTTCCGGTGATTTCGGGTTGAACAGGCCGATGCAGGCGTATCGTTTGTTGGCCACGGTGGCACTCGCAAAAGCGCCTATTATACGGTGCTAACCACCGGCCCCTAGCAGGCTGTTGAAAAACTACCTACGTTGGCAATACTGCGTCAAAAACGGCCTCAAAATGCTCATTTACAACTCGTAAACTGCGCTTTTTCGGCCGTGTTTTCCTTGTCTTGCCTGCCTCGCCTACGTTTTTCAACGGCCTGCTAGTCCTTTTTCAACAGGCTGGCCAGATCGCCAAAGGCCTTGTAGGTCGATTTGGCAGCCTGAGGGCTGGCGGTGGAGCCTTCGGCGAAATACTGCTGGTCGGTGTAGCGCGAGTGTTCGTTGTCATGACAGAACAGGCACAGCAGCTCCCAGTTGGAACCATCGGCCGGGTTGTTGTGGTGGTTGTGATCGCGGTGATGCACGGTCAGTTCGCTCAGGCGCTTGCCAGAGAACTCGCGGGCGCAGCGGCCGCAGACATGTGGGTACATTTTCAGCGCTTTCTGCCGGTAGCCTTCTTCGGCCTGGGCGGACAGGTAGTAGCGGTTGTTATTGGTGCTCATGACAGAACCTGTTATCGGGAGGTGAACGCTTGACTGGATATGTTGCCAGAATAGAACGAAAGCCAGCTGTACAGGAGATATGTCATGCGCTTGCCTATGTTCGCCGTGATGATTCTGGCCTCCAGCCTTGCCGGCTTGGCCTGGGCTCAGGAACCGATGCGCATGCCGTCCGCGCCTGGGGCAGGTGCGCCGGGCACTGCGACGCCACAGCCTTACGGCCAGCCTTCCACGCCCACTACGATCAAGCGCCAGGGATCGGCGCCCCTCTTACCGCCGCCCCAGGGACAAACGCCTCCAGGGACTGCGCTGAAATCCACTGGCGATCAATCGATTCCGCAGCTTGATGAGCAACTGCGCCGCAATAGCCAGGGGCTGGACGGGCAGCGCAAGGCGGAGTGATCGGCGTAGGAGCGGCTTCAGCCGCGATGCTTGGGGAATCGCGGCTGAAGTCGCTGCTACGGCTGTGCTATCCCGAGCACACGGAACAGGAAGGCATACTCCAGCGCCACATCCTTGATGCCCTGATAACGCCCACTCATGCCGCCATGGCCGGCGCCGAAGTCGGTTTTGAGCAGTAGCAGATTGGTGTCGGTCTTGTCGCGGCGCAGCTTGGCCACCCACTTGGCCGCTTCCCAGTACTGCACGCGGCTGTCGTTGTAACCGGCGACGGCGAGGATGGGCGGGTAGGCCTGGGCGCGTACGTTCTCGTAGGGCGCGTAGGCCTTGATGCGTGCATATACCTCGGGCTGATTCGGGTCGCCCCATTCGTCGTACTCGGTGACGGTCAGTGGCAGGTCCGGGTTGAGCATGGTGTTGAGCACATCGACAAAAGGCACTTCGGCAATGGCAGCAGCGAACAGCTCGGGGCGCTGGTTGAGCACGGCGCCGATCAGCAGGCCACCGGCGCTGCCACCGCTGATCGCCAGTTGTGCGGTGGTGGTCAGACCCTCGGCGATCAGGTGTTCGGCGCTGGCGATGAAATCGTCGAAGCTGTTCTGTTTGTGTTCGAGCTTGCCGGCCCGGTACCAGGCTTCACCCATCTCGCCGCCACCGCGGATATGCGCGATGGCGAAGATGAAACCGCGCTCCAGCAGGCTTAGGCGGGCGTGGGAGAACCAGGGGTCGAGGCTCGCGCCGTAGGCGCCGTAACCATAGAGATAGAGCGGTGCAGGCTTCCCTGCGGCGAATACCTCGCGGCGCGCCACCAGGCTGATCGGTATCTGCGTGCCGTCGGCCGCAGTGGCCCAGAGGCGTCGGCTTTCATAGGCGTCGGCATCGAACGGACCTTCCACGGGCGTTTGCTTCAGTACCTGCTGCGCGCCGCTGGTCAGCTCCAGTTGGCGTATCTGCGCGGGGCGATTGAGCGCTTCATAGCGCAGGCGGATCACCGGGCTGTGAAACTCCAGGCTGTCTTGCACGTAGAGGCTATAGGCGGCATCCGGCAACTGCACGCGATAGGCTTCAGCGCCCTGTGGCTGCACTTCGAGGATCGGCAGACCGCCTTCGCGCAGCGCCAGGACGATGGCACGCTGGTTCAGCGTGGCGCCTTCGAGCATTACCTGCGGGTCGTGGGCGCGAATCTGTTGCCAGTGCGGGCGCTGCGGCTGCGCCTCACTGGCGCGGTAGAGCGCGAAGTTGATGCCGCTCTGATTGCTGCGGATCAGCCAGCACCACTGGCCGTCCAGCATGCCGTGATCGACATCGTATTCGTGGCCTTCCTCGCGCGGTGCCAGGCAGCTGAAATCGCCTTGCGGCTGCTGCGCGTCGAGCACCCAGACCTCGCTGGTGGTCTTGCTGCCCAGTTGCAGGATCAACTGGCGCTCGGAGCTGGAGCGGTAGCAGTGCAGGAAGAAGCGGCCATCTGCTTCCTCGAATACGGCTTGCGCAGCGGCGTCGCCGAGGCGGTGACGGTAGAGCTTGTAGGGGCGGTGGGTGTCGTCCAGTTCGGTGAAGAACAGCGTCTGGCTGTCGTTCGCCCAGATCATGCTGCCGTCGCAGTCGTCGAAGGGCAGTTCGATGATCTGGCCGCTGTCCAGTTCCTTGACGAACAGGCGGTAGATTTCGTCGCCGTTGCTGTCGAGGCTGTAGGCCAGGCGTTGCTGGTCAGGACTGATGCTGAAGGCGCCTACGGAAAGAAAGCCGCCGCCGGCCAGTTCGTTGGCGTCGAGTAGCAAGGCTTCACTGGCCGCGTCGACATCCAGCGAACCATCGGCAGGACGGCGGCAGCGATAGTGCCGCGGATATTCGTCTCCGGCGGTGGTGCGCTGGTAGTAGAGGTAGTCGCCCCAGGGCGTGGGCAGCGACAGGTCGTTTTCGCGAATGCGCCCCTTGATCTCCTCGAACAGTTGCTCGCGCAGCGCCTGCTGCGGTTCCAGCACCGTCTCCAGGTAAGCGTTCTCGGCCTGCAGGTATGCCAGCACCTCCTCGCTGTCGCGGTTTTCCAGCCAGTGATAAGGGTCGTTGCCGGCTTCCTGGCGGGCGATGGGGGCAGAGGACATGGCGTGGCTCCAGAGAACGAGAGGGCGACGGCAGGGGCGCCGCACTGGGCAAAAGCCGCTATCATAAGCGCCCCTTTGCCAGACCTGCCACGCCGGCGCCTGCTTATGATGAATGAAAACGACTACCTCCTGGCCTGGGCGGCCTACGGGATTGCCGCTCTGGGTTGCCTGTTGGTGTGGATGCGCCTGACCAGCTGGATGTGGCGCTACCTGCGCGAGCCGCTGCGGGTGCTGATGGCCGTGCTGCTGTTCAGCCCGACCATCGTCGACCCGGCGCGCGAACTGTTCGCGCCCGCCCTCGCGGTGACCGCCATGGATATATTGCTCAAGGTTGGCAACAACGCCTGGCGCGCGGTCGCTGATCTGGCGCTCTATAGCCTGATCGCGCTTGCCATGTATCTATTGTTCGTCGCTGTTCGCTGGCCCATCGAGCGTTGGTGGAAGGGGCGTCAGGGCGAGCATGTAACCGAGCCCGACGAGGACCCGCGCACCCTGCGCGAGCGCATGGAAGAGGGCGACGACCTGCCAACTCGTGACTACGGGCGCGATCGCTCGGGGCGTATGGAACCGCGTATTTGATCTGACCCCTTGCGCCTGCCGGCCCAGGCGTTCAGCATGATGGCCTTGTGCAAGGGAGGCCTGATGGATTGCGTGTTTTGTGCCATTGCCGAGCAACGTCTACCCGCTCATCGTCTGTATGAAGACGAAGATTTCATCGTGCTGCTGGATATCTTTCCGATGCGTCCGGCCCATGTGCTGATCGTCAGTCGTGTGCATGCGCCATTTCTACGAGATCTGCCGCCACCGGTGCGTGAACGTCTGTTGACGCTGGCCGAGCGTATCGCCGCTGCGCTGCGCGAGGCCGGCTTCGGTAAGAACGGCATCAATCTGCTGATCAATGACGGTCCGGATTCCAATCAGCACGTGCCCCATCTCCATTTACACCTGATTCCGCGTCGGCCGGGTGACCTGCCGGCGCTGCTCTGGCGATTGCTGGTGCGCTTTCTGCCAATGGGCCGCAAGCGAATCGAAGCGCGTCTGCAAGATGAAGCCGAGCGTCTGCGCCTGATCCTCGGCAAGGAGAATTGATTCGATGTGCGAATTGCTCGGCATGAGCGCCAATGTACCCACCGATATCGTGTTCAGCTTTACCGGGCTGATGCAGCGTGGCGGCCGCACCGGGCCGCACCGTGATGGTTGGGGTATCGGCTTCTACGAAGGGCGCGGCTTGCGTCTGTTCCAGGACCCGCGGGCGAGCAGCGAATCCGAGGTGGCGCAGCTGGTGCAGCGCTACCCGATCAAGAGCGAAGTGGTGATCGGCCATATCCGCCAGGCCAACGTCGGCAAGGTCTGCCTGGTCAACACTCATCCCTTCAGTCGTGAGTTGTGGGGGCGTAACTGGTGTTTCGCCCATAACGGCCAGCTGGCGGGCCTGGAAGGCTCCACTACCTTCTACCGACCGGTCGGCGAGACCGACAGCGAAGCGGCGTTCTGCGACCTGCTCAACCGCGTGCGTCGCGCCTTTCCCGAGCCGGTATCGGTGGAAATGCTCCTGCCGGTGCTGGTGGCGTCCTGTGCCAGTTACCGCAAGCTCGGCGTGTTCAATTGTCTGCTCAGCGATGGCGACTGGCTGTTCAGCTTCTGCTCGACCAAGCTCGCGCATATCACCCGCCGCGCGCCGTTTGGCCCTGCGCAGCTCAAGGACGCTGACCTGAAGGTGGATTTCCAGTCAGAGACCACGCCCAACGACGTGGTGACCGTCATCGCCACTGAACCTTTGACCGACAACGAACAGTGGTCGCTGTACCAGCCGGGCGAATGGCGCCTGTGGCGCCGCGGCGAATGCATCACTCACGGCAAGGCCTGATCTCATGCTTAGAAGCTACCTGCGCCTGACGCTGTTCGCTTTCGGCCTGTTGCTCGGCGTGCAGGTGCCGGGCTTCGTCGATGACTACGCCAAGCGGGTCGAAGCTCATCGCCTGGAGTCGCAGCAGAGTCTCAAAGGTTTTCAGGAAACGGCGCGCAATTTCTTCAAGGGCGATATGGACGCGCTGGTTGCGCACTACCGCGTCAGCGATGACCCGGTGATGCGCAGCGATGCCAAGAGCGTCGGGCACCTGGTGCAGCGCTCCGCCTTGCTCGAACGCGAATGGCAGGCCATGCAGGGGCCCTGGTACGCCCAGGCCTGGCACCTGGCAACTGGCGCGGATCACGAGCTGTTCGAGGAAACCCTGCAGGCTTACCGTTATCAGGTGCTGTTTACCCCGGATGCGATTCTCTGGGGTGTGATCAGCGCACTGCTGCTGGCCTGGCTGGCGGAGGTGCTGGTGGTGCTGTGCGGCTGGATGTTCGGCGCAGGGCAGACCAGGCGCGCTCAACAGCGCCACTGGCGCTGAATACCTGCCCAGGGGACTCGGGCAAACGCTGGCTCAGTAGCCGAGTGCCAACTCCGGACCCAGGTAGTCATTGACCTGGAGGATATCGTCCTCGCCGAGCAGGCCGACCGCAGCGGCCAGTTGCAGGCGTGCGAGCAGATAGCGAAGTTTGGCTTCGAGCAGATCACGGCGGGCGATGAACACCTGTTCCTCGGCGTTGAGGATATCGACATTGGTACTGGAGCCCGCGAGAAACCCCTTGCGCGCTGAATCCTGTGCCCGCTCGCTGGAAATGACGGCCTGCTGCAGGGCGCGAATGCGTGCCTGGCCGCTCTGCACGCCGTGGAACTCACGGGTTGTGGCGGAGAACACTTCCTCGCGGCTGGCATTGACTTCTTCCCCGGCCTGTTCACGACTCGCGGTGGCCTGGCGCACCCGCGCGCTGACGCCGCCGCCGGAGTAAAGCGGCATGGTGAATTCCAGGCCGATGGAGCTGTAGCGGTTGGTCTGGTTGATGGTGGAGAGCGAATCGCTCTCGCTGTCGGTATAGCCCAGGACCAGGTCGAGAGTCGGCCAGTGGGCGCTGCTGGCGCGTTTGACCTCTTCTTCGGCGAGGCCATGATTGAGCTGGCGTGCGCGCAGCGAAGGGTTGTTCAATTGCGCCTTCTGTAGCCAGTCCTGGAGGTTGTCCGGTTGCAGGGGCGGGGTAGGAAATTCCGCGTGCAGGGTGGCGAGTTGATCCGGGTTGTTGCCGAGCAACTCCTGCAGCAGGCGCAGGGCGACTACCAGATTGTCTTCGGCTTCGATCACGCCGGCCTGCGCCAGGTCACGTCGGGCGGTGGCCTGGTCGACGTCGGTGATGGTGCCGTCGCCCAGATCGAAGCGGCGTTTGGCAGCCGCTACCTGCTGCTCGAAAGCCTTGAGCTTGGCGCGTGAAAGCTCGATGGTCTCGCGCGTCAGCAACACATCGAAGTAGCGGCTGGCCAGGCGTACGGCAACGCTCTGCGTCTTGGCATCGAACACCGCTTCGCTATAGCTGGCGCGCTGCTTGCCCTGGCGATACTCGACCATTTTCTGGCGGTTATACAGCGGTTGACGCAATTGCAGGCTGAGGTTTTCCGAGTCGTAGTCCAGATCGTTCTCGATGCGCCGGCCAAGTGCATTCTGTTGCTCCTGGGTGCCGTCGACCTGGCTTTTGCTGGCCCTGGCAGTGATCTGCGGCAGTAACCCGGCTCTGCCGATAGCGGGGTTTTCCAGACCAGCGGCACGCTCGTGGACGGCGGCACGATAGGTTGGGCCCTGCAGTTGCAGCAATTCCCAGGCCTGCAACAGGTCCATGGAGTGGGCGGGCAGGCAGGCCAGGCAGCAGAGGCCTGACAATATCTGGCGTACGAGCATGTCATTGCTCCTTGAAGGCTCCGTCGATACGGTCAAGCATGGGCTTCATCAGATAGCTCATCAGGTTGCGTTCACCGGTCTTGATCGTCACGGTAGCCGGCATGCCGGGGCGAATGCGATTGCTGCCCAGCTTGTCCATGCCGTCGGTGGTGACCTCGATCTCGGCCAGGTAGTAGGGCTGCTTGTTGGTCTCGTCGATGAGGCGATCGGCGGAAATCGTCAGTACGCGACCGGGGATGTTCGGCGTCTGCGCGTGATTGAACGCGGGGAAGGCGATGTCCACCGGCAATCCCGGTTGCATCTTGTCGATGGCCTGCACCGGCACCATGGCATCGACCTGCAGCGGCTCATTGGCCGGCACCACGTCCATGATTCGCGAGCCGGCCTGGATCACCCCGCCTATGGTGGAGGCCGACAGTCCCAGCACCACGCCATCGATGGGCGAGCGGATCACCGTGTTGCTGACTTCGTAGTCCAGCGCCCGCAGGCGGTCGGCGAGAGCGGCGGCCTCTTTCTGCATATCGCTGAGCTGCGATTGCACTTCCTGCTGGTAATTCTGTTCAAGCTGGAGGATGCGCAGTTTGAGCTCGGCGATCTGGTTGCGCGTACGCCCTGTGTCGGCGATGTTCTGCGCCAGCGAGGCGCTCAGTTCGGCGGCGTTGCGTTCCAGTTCGAGCATGCGGTTGCGCGTCACATAGCCTTCCGCCGCCAGGCTGCGCACCCCGTCGAGTTCCTGGTTGAGCAGCCTGATCTGCGCGCTGCGCGAGTGCTGTACCTGGCGCAGGCCCTTGAGCTGTTCCTCGGCGCCGTGGATGTTCTCGCGGAGAATCTCGGCTTCGCCGCTCAGTGCCGCGCGGCGGGTGGCGAACAGGCGCTGCTGCAGGGCGACCGAGGCATCCAAACGTGGGTCGCCGGCGAAACGGCTGAGCAGCTCGGGATCGAACTCCACCTGTGTGGCGCCGTCGCGCTCGGCCTGCAGGCGGCTTTTCACCGTGCTGACCACTATGTACTGGGCGCTGACCATGCCCTGCTCGGCGATGGCGCGAGTGGCATCCAGCTCGATCAGCGGCTGGTTGCGTTGCACCAGATCCCCCTCGCGCACCAGGATGGCGCCGACCGAGCCGCCGGTCAGATGCTGGATGGTCTTGCGGTTGTCGGTGACGTTGACCGTGGCATTGGCCACCACCCCGGCATCCAGAGGCGCGAGAATGGCCCAGAGAATGAATCCACCGAAGCCTGCGAGCACCAGCGACAAGCCCCAGCGACTCGGTTTGCCGTCGTCCATGTCAACCGTGCAGGGGCTATCCGTCAGTATCAGCCCCTTGCTTTCGTACTGCAGATCGGACATGACATGTCACTCCTTGGCCCGTACCGAGGCCAGGGTCGGCGACCCCTTGCCGGTGGGGATCACGTTGGCCTGGCGCAACGCAGCGAATACCTCATCGCGGCTGCCGAACATCTGCACAGCGCCTTCGCGCAGTACCAGCACCTTGTCCACCATGTTCAGCACGGTGGGGCGGTGGGAGATCAGCACCAGGGTCTTGCCGCGTTGCTTGAGGTCGAGCAGCGCTTGCAGCAACGCTGCTTCGCCGACGTCGTCGAGGCTGGCGTTGGGCTCGTCGAGGACAATCAGTGATGGCTCGCCGTAGAGTGCACGGGCCAGGCCGATGCGTTGCTTCTGCCCGCCGGACAAGGAGCCGCCGTCGGCGCTCAGGTGGGTGTCGTAGCCTTGCGGCAGGTGCAGGATCATCTCGTGCACGCCGGCCTGCCTGGCGGCGAGGATCACCGCCTCGCCGTTGATAGCGCCGAAGCGCGCGATGTTTTCGGCGACGCTGCCCTCGAACAACTCGACGTCCTGTGGCAGGTAGCCGAGCCAGGGACCCAGCTCAGCCTTGTTCCATTGATAGATATCGGCGCCGTCCAGGCGCACCTTACCGCCTTGCGCCGGCCAGACGCCAACCAGCAGACGTGCCAGGGTGGATTTGCCTGAGGCCGAGGGGCCGATGATGCCCAGGACCTCGCCGGGTGCCAGGTTGAAGCTGACGCCGCGCAGGATCGGCGCGGGCGAGCCCGGTGCGCTGGCGAAGGCGTTCTCCACGTGGAGCATGCCCAGCGGCTTGGGTAGCGGCATGGATGGCTTGTGCGCAGGAAAGTCAGCCAGCAGTCCGGATAGCCGAGCCCAGGCTGCACGGCTGGAGAGCAACTGCTTCCAGGCCGAGATCACCTGCTCCACCGGCGCCATGGCACGGCCGGAGAGGATCGAGCAGGCGATCATCATGCCCGGGGTGATCGTGCCCTGGATCGCCAGCCAGGCGCCGGCACCAAGGATCAGTGACTGCAGGGTGACACGCACGAAACGACTGCCTCCGGCGATGTAGGCCGCGCGGTCGGAGGCCAGGGTCTGCAGCTCGAGAATTTTCAGGTGGTTGCCGAACCAGCGCTGGCGAATTGCCGGCAGCATGCCCATGGCCTCGATCACTTCGGCATTGCGCAGGTTGTTGTTGGCGAAACTGCCGGATACCAGCGAGGCCTGATTGGCCTCGGCCAGCGGCTTGCGCGTGCTGACTTCGGTGAGCCAGGCCAGGCCCACCAGCAGTAACGAACCGATCAGAGTAATCAGGCCGAGCAGTGGGTGTACCAGGTAGATCACCAGCAGGAAGATGGGGGTCCAGGGGGCGTCGAAAAAGGCGAACAGGCCGTTACCGGTAAGAAACTGGCGGACCTGCGAGAGATCCTGCAGCGCCTGTGCCGGGTTGCCGCCGGCGCGGCGCAGGTTGCGCTCGAAGGCGGCGCCGAAGATGCGCTTGTTGAGCATCATGTCGAGGCGGTTGCCGACGCGGATCAGCACGCTTGAGCGCACCACTTCCAACAGCGCCATCAGTACATACAGACCAATCACCAGCACGGTGAGCATCAGCAGGGTGGTGACATTGCTGCTGACCAAGGCGCGGTCGTAGACCTGCAGCATATAAACAGCCGGGGTCAGCATCAGCAGGTTGATCACCCCGCTGAAGGCGGCCAGGGCGTAGAAGGTGCGGCGCAGGCGAAAGAGCACCTCGGCCAGCTCGGAACGCGGGGACTGCGGGACGTCCATGGGACCCTCCGGCACTGCATGTTCGCTGGGTGTCCTGCGTGGGGTGACGGCATTTCGACGATTGGCGTGCAGGACCGTCTATTGGAGACGTTTTCTTGTCTCTTTGGGTGTCGCCCTCTAGGTATAGATGGGGTTTTCGTCGATGTGCAAGGGATTTAATCGCCTTATTTTTTCGATGTTTCGTTTTGTTTCATAAAAAAAATCTTTATTCAATAAAAGCTTATAGGAAATAAGGATAATTAATGAGGCGATTGACGGTATCTTGACAATCCTATTGGCTTGGACTTAAGTCTAGGCGTGTGATCCAAGCCAATAAGTCGACACAGCTTTCGTTGGCAAGCTCCTGCATGGGGTGATCACCATCGGAATCACGTTTTACCGGACGCCTGAGGCGTCTTTGCTAGGGCATTTCGCCGACCTGAAACTGCACGGGTCTCCTACTGCCTGATTTTTGACGCCAGGCTTCGTGCCAGCTTCAGCATAGGGACATACCAAATACTGATTGCACGCCGATTAGCCCAGCAGGTCGGAGTGGCAGCGTTTGGCCTCTATCCCGGGGACGCTCTGACGATTGTGTGATGCGCAACGGATGGGGTGGGCTGCTTCTGGGCCAGCGATTCCTCCGATTTCGCGCATTCAGCTGCTGGGTTTCAGAGGTGGAAGGAAATGGCCGATTTCATCAAATCCGATCTCGAGTTCATCCTGCAGCAGATTTTCATTGCTGAGGCGCATGCCGCCGGACAGAGCCTGAGCGAGTTGCTGCCCAACTCCCAGGTGCCCTGGGGGCTGCGTACAGTGGATGGCAGCGACAACCTTAACGGGGGCGCCGGTACCGATCAGTTGCTCGGCGGCAACGGCAACGACCAACTGTTTGGCGATGGTGGCAATGACATCCTCGATGGCGGCGTCAGCAACGACAGGGTGACTGGCGGTGCCAGCAACGACACCATGACCGGTGGTACTGGCAACGACATCTTTGTGTTCGGGCCGAACTTCGGCAATGACCGGATCACGGACTTCGATGCCAACTCTGCCGGAGGGCCAAGATCTACTCAATATCGCCGCGCTGGGGATTACGGCAGCGACCTTCGCTGCGCGGGTGAGCATCGCCGATGCCGGTGCCGACACCCTGGTGACGGTCAACGGTGCGGATGGCGGCACCATCACCCTGGTTGGAGTCACCAATCACACCACGGTGACGGTAGCGGACTTCCAGTTGAGTTGAGTCGGGAAGCCTGGTGCCTGGCTTTGCCCGGCACCATGGCGACAAGGGTATAAACCTTGAGGGGAGCATATTCGATGAGTGACAAGATCAAGGTAGGCATAGTCGACGACCATCCGCTGCTACGGCAGGGGGTCGCCGCGACCCTTAGCCGGGTCGAGGACTTCGAGGTGGTGGAGCAGGGCGGTTGCGCCGACGAGGCGCGGGAAATTTCCGCGCGCTGTCAGCCCGATGTGCTGCTGATGGATGTCAACATGCCGGGTGATACCTTCGCTGCGGTACGCGCCATCAGCAAGGCACAGCCAAAGGTCAAGGTGTTGATGCTGACGGTGTCAGAGTCCGAGGACGACGCCTATTCGGCCCTGGAGGGCGGCGCCCAGGGCTACGTGCTAAAGGGGGTCAGTGGTCCTGAGCTGATTCAGGCGATTCGCACCGTGGCCAAGGGTGAAACCTTTATCACCCCGGCGCTGGCGACGCGCCTGCTGAGCAACTTCCGCAAGCACCAGACCGAGCAGCGCGGGGTGGACCTTACCCACCGCGAAGAACAGATCATCCGCGAGGTCGCCAACGGTCTGACCAATCGTGAGGTGGCGGTCAAGCTGGGTTTGAGCGAGAAGACGGTGAAGTACTACATGACCAACGTGATGCAGAAACTGCATGCGCGCAATCGTGTCGAGGCGGTGGCGGCAGTGCGCCGCTATTGGGAAAGCCACAAGACCTGGACTGTAGGCATCGGTGCGCCGTGACGGCACAGGTGTTACTGGCAGTTTTCGTCATCGTGTAAATCGAATCTGGCCGTGACCCGGGTACCTTGCCCGGGGGCCGATTCGAGCTCGAACGTCCCACCCAGAGACTCCACGCGATAGCGCATGCCCACCAGTCCCAGGCGCGAGCGATGTGACCCTGTCGCGGCCTGAAGACCCTTATCGATGCCGGCGCCGGTATCCGCCACCTGTACTTCCAGTACGCCCTGCCGGCACTTGGCACTGACCCGCTGTCCCTGGCCGCCGGCATGGTGGAAGGCGTTGTTCAACGCCTCCTGTACCAGCCGGTAGACGCAGATCTTGTAGGACAGACTCAGCGCCTCGGGTAACTCGCCGAGATCTAGCTGCACCTTGGTTTCGCTGCGCTGTTCATGGCGTTGCACCACCAGTTTGAGCAGCTCATCCAGATTCAGTTCGTTGATTTCCGGCAGGGCCAGGCCACGGGAAATACCGCGAATCTCGCGCAGGCTTTCCTGCGCGGCGTTGCGGATGGTCTCCAATGGCTCTCTGGTCGTGCTTGTAGACAATGCCGCCAGTTCATCCAGGCGCAGCAGGATCAGGGTCAGGAGCTGCGCCGGACCATCGTGCAGGTCGGCGCCCAGACGCCTGTGTGTCAGCTCGTTGATGGTGGCGAACTCGTGGCTGGCGGTATTGACGCGCTGCTGCAGCGCGGTGTTCTGCTGGTGCAAGGCCTCCCGCTCGCACATCTGCTGGCGCAGGATCGCCTGCTGGCGATCGATGATGCGGTCGCCGCGGCGGACGATGAGAAACAGCAGCAGGAGCATGGCCAGGGTAGCGGCGGCGATGATTGCCCAGACCTGCAGATGGATGCTGGCGATCTCGTGCTCCATCTCGTAGAACTCACCGATGGCGATGATCCGTCCGCTACCGAACTCGCGCAGCGGCACATAGGTTTCGTACAGCGGCTGATTGAAGCTGCGCTCGTAGGCGTGTTCGTCGTGATCCAGCGGGCTCAGGCGGGTGACCACCTCGCCCTGCATGGCGGCGGCGATGGGGCCGGCCGGGTGATAGTAGAAGACCGGCCGCTTGCTGCTGTAGACGTTGCTGCCGTCGGGTAGCCAGATCTTCACCGAAACGATGTGGCTGTTGAGCGAGGTTTGCTGCATCAGTGCATCGATGGCCTGCGTGCTCTCGGGTTTGAGGTTGCGCGCACTGGCCAGCTCCTGCACGTACTCGTCGAGATAGGCCTCCATATAGATGGCCGCGCCTTCTCCTGCACTCTGCGCTGCGGCCAGCCTGATTTGCTGGCTGACCAGGCTGCCGACGAAGGTCATGCTTACGCCGAGAATCAGTGCAGCAGCGAGAACGAACTGCACCGAACGGTTCGCCGACCCCAGGCGACGCCAGCCGGATGAAGTGGGTTCGACCAAAGTCCCATCACCATTCTCGACCAAGGTCGTTGAAATGGATTCGACCTTTGCATCTATGGTCATTGCCGTTACTCCCGGATGCTTGGAGCCAAGTGCTGAAAGACCTTTTGCTGGCTGCGACGTGCTGAGGTCTATCAACAAGCTAGTTCAGGATTGGCCTTGTCGGGTCGCCGAGAGCAGATCACCAACTCCGCAGAGGTTGGCGTGTGCTTCAGGCGACAGGTGAGGTGGCAGTTACAGCTGTAGCTTGATAGGACGCATGGAGTGGGTCTTGAGCATTCTCAAGCGTGGTGCTGGCGATGGCATGCGGGGCAAGAGAGGGCGCCACGGCTGTCGTTCAGGCCACCTGTGATGGAGCGCAAAAGATGGACAGCAGTCCACGCCGTCCCGTAGCGGCGAGCTTGTGTGGTACCGGTTTGTGGCATGGTCACGGGCCACCTTAGTCCCATCCCTCGGCCCAGCTGCCGCCGGGGCAAACGATCGCCAGGTGCGGTTCGAGCCCTTTTCCATCTGCCCAGACACACATATTCCTGCGCTGCGCCACGCCGTTGCAATGTTGCCGTATGCATGTGGTTTCACTGACGTCTCCGTCAGTCGCGCTCACATCAAAGGGAGCACAACAAAATGGCTGTCAAGACAACCCAATCCGATCTGGAATTCATCCTCCAGCAAATCAAGATCGCCGAAGCCCACGCCGGTGGCGCCTCGCTCTACGACCTGGTCGGCAACCCGCTGCTGCCCTATGGTCTGCGCACGGTCGACGGCACCTACAACAACCTGGTGCCTGGCCAGCAGCACTACGGCTCGGCCGACCAGACCATGCCGCGCCTGCTGGAGCCGGAGTTCCGCGACGCGGAAAACGGCATCGACGGCAACGGCGCGCCCCCCGGCTTCCCCGGTTCGGGCACCCAGACCAGCTATGAACAGACCAGCGGCTATGTGGTGGATTCGCAGCCGCGGGTGATCAGCAACCTGATCGTCGACCAGAGCCTGAACAACCCGGCGGCGGTGATGGCCGCGCTGGAGTACGCCGGATCCAGCGACGTCTTCGGCGATGCACAGTTGGTGGCCAACGCCCTGGCCACGCTGAAAACCACCGAGGCGGCGGCGCTGGGCAATAGCGCGCTGGTCGAGGCCAGCGCCGCGCTGCTGGCCGCCTCTGCCGCTGCGGCCCAGGCTGCAGCCGAAGCGGCGGCGCAGGCGCAGGCGCAGGCCGATGCCGAAGCCCTGGCGCACAGCGAGGCGCTGGCGCTGGTAACTGCTGCGCAGGCCGCGGAAGGGGCTGCCTTGGCGGCGTTGATTTTCGCCCTGAACAACGGTGGTGATGTTGTCGGCACTTTGGCTGCCTACAACACGGCAGCGGCTGCGACTGTCACCGCTCAGGAGCAGGCCGCGGCGGCTGGTGAAAGCGCTGCGGCTTCGGCTGCCGCCGCAGAAACCGCCCAAGCCGATGCCCAGGCAGCGGCTACACGGTTGGCCAGCGATACGGCCGCCCACGAATTGCTGTTGACCGAGGTTGCCGAAAACAGCGCCGAGGTTGCTGCTGCCCAGGCCGCGCTGGATGGGCTGCTGGACGATATGGGTATCGTCATGGACAACGGCAGCGTGCAGGTGCCCAACGTCTCGCCGGACGAAGGCCTGAGCGCGCCTTTCAACGCCTGGATGAGCCTGTTCGGCCAGTTCTTCGACCATGGCCTGGATCTGGTCAACAAGGGCGGCAGCGGCACCGTGTATATCCCGCTGCAGCCGGACGACCCGCTGTACGTTGAGGGCTCGCACAGCAACTTCATGGTGCTTACCCGCGCCACCAACCAGCCGGGGCCGGATGGCATCCTCGGCACGCCCGACGACGTGCGTGAGCATGTCAACCAGACCACCCCCTTCGTCGACCAGAACCAGACCTACACCTCGCACGCCTCGCACCAGGTTTTCCTGCGCGAGTACGTGATGGTCGACGGCAAGCCGGTCGCCACCGGGCATTTGCTCGACGGGCCCAACGGCGGCCTGGCCACCTGGGCCGACATCAAGGCGCAGGCGCGCGAGATGCTCGGCATCGACCTCACCGATGCCGATGTGACCAACGTGCCGCTGCTGGCCACCGACCAATACGGTCAGTTCATCCGTGGCGAGAACGGTTTCGCCATGTTGATCATGCCCGGCAACCCGCCAGTGCAGGTGGAGGGCGATCCGGACAATCCCATCAGCACCCAGGGGGCCGTGCGCACCGGTCATGCCTTCCTCGACGATATCGCTCACAACGCGGTGCCGGTGATCGTCGGCGGACAACTGATGGCCGATAGCGACAGCGACGTGGGCAATGCCGTACCGGTCAATTCCATGACCGGACGCAACCAGCAGTACGACAACGAACTTCTCGACGCCCACTACATCACCGGCGACGGTCGCGGCAACGAGAACATCGGCCTGACCGCGGTGCACCATGTGTTCCACTCCGAGCACAATCGCCTGGTGGAGGCCAACAAGCAGACCATCCTCGCCAGCGGCGATCTGGCCTTTATCAACGAGTGGCTGCTGGTGCAGGTCGACCAGGTGCCGGAGAGTGCCGACGGGCTGATCTGGAATGGCGAGCGCTTGTTCCAGGCCGCGCGCTTCGTCAACGAGATGCAGTACCAGCACCTGGTGTTCGAGGAGTTCGTGCGCAAGATCCAGCCGTTCACCGATATCTTCATGGTGCAGCCGGATATTGAGATCGATGCGGCCATCGTCGCCGAGTTCGCCCACGTGGTGTACCGCTTCGGCCACTCCATGCTCAACGAAACGGTGGATCGGCTGAGCTTCGACATGCAGTCCAGCGATATCGGCTTGATCGAGGCCTTCCTCAACCCGGTCGAGTTCGCCAGCGCCGACGGCGATGTCATGGCTGGCTCGATCATCCGCGGCATGACCCGGCAGACCGGCAACGAGATCGACGAGTTCGTCACCGGCGTCTTGCGCAACAACCTGGTGGGGCTGCCCCTGGATCTGGCGGCGATCAATATCGCCCGCGGCCGCGACACCGGCGTGCCGTCGCTCAACAGTGCGCGCGAGCAGTTCTTCGCCGCCACCGGCGACAGCAACCTCAAGCCCTATGTCAGCTGGGTCGATTTCGCGCTGAACATCAAGAACCCGGCATCGATCATCAACTTCATCGCCGCCTACGGCCAACACGAGAGTATCCTCGCGGCCGATACCGCCGAGGCCAAGCGCGCCGCCGCCACCTTGCTGGTGATGGGCGGTAGCGGCAGCCCGAGCGATCGCACCGACTTCCTCAACAGCAGCGGCACCTGGGCCGACCGGGAGTCCGGCTTGAACCTGGTGGACTTCTGGATCGGCGGGCTGGCCGAGCGCAAGATGCTGTTCGGCGGCATGCTCGGCTCGACCTTCAACTTCGTCTTTGAAATACAGATGGAAAAACTGCAGGACGGCGACCGCTTCTACTACCTGTCGCGTACCCAGGGGCTCGACCTGTTGGGGGCGCTGGAGGCCAACTCCTTCGCCTCGCTGGTGATGGCCAATACCGACCTTGGTCAACCGGGCTCCTCGCACCTGCCGGGGGATCTGTTCGCCTCGGTAGACCATATCCTCGAGCTGAACCAGGCGCTGCAGATCGGCGCCGATCCGGTCTGGGGCAATCCCATCATGCAGGCGCTGACGCCCATGGTGGAACGTGGCGAAGGTTATTTGCGCTACAACGGCGAAGCCCATGTGGTGCTGGGTGGCACCGAAGACAACGACACCCTGATCGGCGGCATCGGCGACGACACCCTGTGGGGCGATGGCGGCAACGACCGTCTGGAGGGTGGCTACGGCAACGACATCATCCAGGGCGGTGACGGCGACGACATCATCACCGACATCGGCGGCGACGACATCATCAAGGCCGGCGCCGGCAACGACGTGATCCATGGCGGCAACGGCCTCGATCTGATCTTCGCCGGCGACGGCCATGACTTCGTTATCGGCGGCACCGACGGCAAGGAGATCCTGGGCGGCACGGGTAACGATTTCATCCACGGTGGCGACGGTATCGACGCGCTGTTCGGCGGTTCCGGCGACGACTGGGTGGAGGGCGGCGGTCGTTTCGACTACATCGCCGGCGACAACGGTGACATCTTCTTCGAGAGCCCGATCCTCGGCCACGATGTGCTCAACGGCGGCCAGGGCGACACCGACTACGACGCCGACTCCGGCGACGACATCATGTTCGCCGGCGCGGGTATCCAAAAGAATATCGGCATGTGGGGCTTCGACTGGGTGATCCACAAGGACAGCACGGTGTCCGCCTACTCGGATCTTAACCAGTTGGTGTTCGACACCGAGCCGCTGAAGGTGCTGCGCGACCGCTTCAGCGACGTCGAGGCGCTGTCGGGCTGGGATCGGGACGATGTGCTGCGCGGCGACGACCGCGGCAACGACCCGGATGCCGGCGAGGAGGAACAGCTCAACGCCAACAACGCCCTCAGCCAGGCCGGGGTCGACCGTATCAATGGTCTGCGCGAGATGCTCGACTATCTGGTGGAACTGCCGCCAGAAGAGGGCGACCTCGAGGCCGCCATCGCCTTCAATGCCGGCAATATCCTGCTCGGCGGCGGCGGCAGCGACGTGATCGAGGGCCGCGGTGGTGACGACTACATCGACGGTGCGGCCTGGCTCAACGTGCGCATCAGCATTCGCGACGACGCCGGCAACGAGATCGGCACGGCCGATGGTATGACCAAGGTGATCACCGGCAAGAGCGGGGTGCTGGCCGGCACTGCGGAGAGCCTGACCCTGGATCAGGCGATGTTCAGCCGCCTGCTCAATCCCGGCCAGTTACATATCGTGCGTGAGATTCTCTATAGCAAGGACGAGAACGACATCGACACCGCGGTGTACTTCGGTCTGGCCGACGAGTACGACATCATTGAGAACTTCGATGGTACCTGGACCGTCAGCCATACCCGCTTCGCCGGTGGCGGCGGTACCGTGACCACCTTCGACCCGCTCGATCCGGACGGCCTCAGCACCACCCGCAAGATCGTCTCCGACGGCACCGATACCCTGCGCAATATCGACCGCGTGCAGTTCGCCGACCAGGTGGTCTGGTTGATCGACCGCCCGGCCGAGGGCAGCGTGGCCATCAGCAACATGGCGCCGGCCGAGGACGAGATGCTGCTGGCTGCCGCCACCGTCAGCGATCCCAATGGCACCGAGTTCGCCGTGCTCAGCTACGCCTGGCAGGCGCTGGTGGCCGGCGAGTGGGTGCAGGTCGGTACGGGGCAGAGTTTCACCCCCGGCGATGCCGAGGTCGGGCTGGCGCTGCGCGTTGTGGTCAGCTTCAACGATGATATGGGCAACCCGGAGAGCCTGGTGTCCGCGGTCACCGCGCCGGTGCTCAACGTCAACGATGCGCCGACCGGCTTGCCGCAACTCAACAATGCTTCGCCCAGTGTCGGTCAGGTGCTGATCGCCTCCACGGCGATGATCGCCGATGCCGACGGCTTGGTCGGGGTGACCTTCGCCTACCAGTGGCAGGTCGGCAGCGGCGATAGCTTCAGCAATATCGCCGGCGCCACCGCGCAGTCCTTCACCCTGACGGCGGCTCAGGCCGGCCAGCAGGTGCGGGTGCAGGTCAGCTACACCGATAACCGCGGCACCTTCGAGTCGCTGACCTCGGCGGCCACCGCGGTGGTGGCCAGCGCGGTGATCATGGGCACCAACGCGGCCAATACGCTCAACGGTACGGCGTTGGACGACCATATCCTCGGCCTGGGCGGCAACGACGTGCTCAACGGTCTGGCCGGTAACGACATCCTCGACGGCGGCGCGGGCAACGACACCCTGGATGGCGGCCTCGGCGCCGATGTCATGCTCGGTGGTCTGGGCAACGACATCTATATCGTCGATAACGTGGGCGACCAAGTGATAGAGGCGGCAGGTGGCGGCACCGATACCGTGCGCACCACCCTGCAGGAATACGGTCTGGGCGCTAACGTCGAGCACCTGACCTTTATCGGCACGGGCAACTTCACCGGCTATGGTAACGAGCTGGCCAATACCATCACCGGCGGCGCGGGCAACGATGTGCTCGATGGCGGTACCGGAATCGACCGTCTGGTTGGTGGGGCGGGCAACGACAGCTACTACGTCGACAACCCCGGCGATGTGGTGGTCGAGGCTGCTGGCGCAGGGGTCGATACCGTCTACTCCACCAGTGCCAGCTTTACCCTGGGCGCCAATGTGGAGAACTACGTGCATCTCGGTGCCGGTGCAGCCAATGCCACCGGCAACGGCCTGGCCAACCAGATGACCGGTGGGGCAGCCGCTGACATCCTGCGCGGCCAGGGCGGCGACGATGTGCTCAGCGGCTTGGGCGGCAACGATACCCTCTACGGCGGAGCCGGTGCCGACAGTCTGTTGGGAGGCGAGGGGGCCGATACCCTGTTCGGCGAGGGTGGCAACGACATCCTCGACGGCGGCGACGGTGACGACATCCTCGATGGTGGTGTGGGTAACGACATCATGATCGGCGGTGCCGGCAACGACACTCTGTATGCCAGTCAGGGCAACGACATCCTCGTGTTCGGCCCCAACTTCGGTAACGACACCATCATCGGTTTCGACGCCAACCCGGCTGGAGGGCAGGACCTGCTCAACATCGCGGCGTTCAATCTGACGGCGGCGACTTTCGCCAGTCGGGTATCAATCGCCGATGCTGGCAACGATGTGCTGGTGACGGTGGGCGGTGCAGATGGCGGCAATATCCGCCTGGTCGGTGTGACCGACCACACCAGCGTGACCATCGCCGACTTCCAGTTGGTATGAGGTGGCGTGATCCCTGGCGTTCGGATCACGCACGGTAGCCAAGGTCGGCGCCAGGTTGGCTGCGGAGCATCGCCTGCGGGGGCGGTGCTCCGTGGTCTTCTTTGCAGGGGGGGCGGAATATCGCAAAAAGTTGCGGTATGGCGCATGTCGAGTTCCATGCGCGTGGCAACGAAATACGCGGTTATATTTACCTAGCCGTGCCTATGGAGTTCTCATGTCGATCAAGGATTCGATCCTGGCAGTCGCGCTGGCTGCTGTCCTGCCATTCAGCTGTGTTGCATACGCCAATCCCGAGATCGAGCCAGAAAACGCTGCGGTCGACGCCGAGGTCATCGAGACCGAGGATGCGGCGCAATCCATCAGTCCTGAAGAATTCGTCGCCAGCCTGGAGTTCAAGAGCGGCCGCGTCGTCCTGGGCAACGATCTGGCGACCCTCAACCTGCCCGATACCCTGGTGTTTCTCGACGGTGAGAACGCCCAGCGTCTGTTGGTCGATGGCTGGGGCAATCCGCCAGATGACGTTCCGCCGCTGGGCATGATCCTGCCGGCTGGCGTGTCGCCGCTGGCCGATGAATCCTGGGGTGTGACCGTCGAATACGAAGACAGCGGCTACGTGTCCGATGAGAACGCCGGCGATATCGACTACGGCGACATGCTCAAGGACATGCAGGCCGACGTGCGCGAGGCCAACACCTGGCGTGAAGAGAACGGCTGCGAGGCCGTGCAACTGGTCGGCTGGGCCGCCGAGCCGCACTAAGATACCGAAGGCAAGAAGCTGTATTGGGCCAAGGAGCTGAAGTTTGGCGACAGCGAGGCCAATACCCTGAACTACAACATTCGCGTCTTGGGCCGTAAGGGCGTGCTGGTGCTGAATTTCGTCGCCAATATGGATCAACTGGCAGAAATCGAGGCCAGCGTACCGACCGTGCTGGCTGTAACCGAGTTCAACCCGGGCTAGCGCTATGCCGAGTTCGATCCAGATCTGGATACCGTAGCCGCATACGGCCTGGGAGCGCTGGTCGCCGGCAAGGTGGCGGCCAAGACTGGTTTGCTGGCGCTGCTGCTGGTATTGCTGAAGAAGTTCTGGTTCATCCCGGTGGTGCTGGGCGGCTGGCTGTTCAAGCGCATTGGCATGCGCAAGAAGCAAGCTCCGGCCGACGCAGTGAGCGCTCCGGTCTCACCGGTTGCCGAGGCCAAACCGCAAGAGCCGGCGCAAACGGTGATGGATCTGAACAAACCAGACGATGCGGACAAACGCTGAGTTCAGTCCGTAGCCCAATGAGATGGACTCCTCCCTCCTACGGCGTCATTGCGCCAGACTGAAGGTTGTAAAACAAGCAATCCCGGAGGGGGAGCCCGCATGAAACTTAAACGCATAGGCGTGGATTTGGCAAAGCAGGTTTTTCAAGTTCATGGTGTTGACAGCCATGAGCAGGTCAAATGCCGCAAGCAACTCAAACGGCAT
>NZ_NIUB01000017.1 GCF_002197815.1 Pseudomonas oleovorans subsp. oleovorans | reverse complement strand
AGCCCCGCCCCGGGGCGAAGTTTCTCAATTGCGCGCGGCCTGCTTCGCGGCGGGGCGCCGCTCCTACAAATTCGCTGCGTCGATTTGTAGGGTGGACCGGGCGGTGCTCCACTTTAGCCCACCAATGTAGGTCGCGGTGGGCTGAAGCCCACCCTACGTCACCAACGCGAACGCCAACTTCGCTCCCCTCTCCCGCCCTTCACGCACCCTCCCCATCAAGCGGGAGAGGTTCATCAATTTTTGTAGGGTGGGCTTCAGCCCACCAATGACTCTGCAATGTGGGCTAAAGCCCACCCTACATCTACCTGCCTGCTGGCCGCTACCAATCCTTCAACGCCGCTTCCGCCGCCGGGTTCATCGGCTCGGCCAGCAGGCCGGTCGGCGTCAGGCTGACGCTGTACACCGCATCGGCCGCGATCGGCAGATAGGTGACGCGCAGCGCCTGTGGATCGAACAACAACAGATCACGCTGATTGAGCCGCAGCCAGCGCCATAGATCGACGCCGTACGGGCTTTCAGCCAGTTGCACACGGCCATGTTGCGCCAATGCCTGCTGTTCGATGGCGAGAAAACGTCCGGACAGACGTTCCAGGCGGTATCCCGGCTCAAGACCGATCAGCTCGGCCAGCCCCTTCCAGCGGATCAGGCGACCATCGAGTTGCCACAAATCCCCCTCGAGCGTGACCGTACGCTCACGCTGCCCTTCGAGCAGCGTCACCTGATAACGCTGCGGACCATCAGCCTTGAAGCTCAGCGTCACCAGCGGCTTGCCCGGCTGCAGCGGCTCGTAGGTATACAGATCGTAAGCTAACAGACCGACCAGGCCGGCCAGGGCGAGAAATGCCAGACCACAGGTGCCACGCAACCAGCCGAGGAACCAGCCCGTATTGAGCAGAATGCGCAATGCCACCAGCAGCGCCAATACGGCCAACAGCGCCACGGCCCAGGCCAACCCGTCGTATTGCATCGATTGCGTTCCTTCTCTGACGAAATCCCGGCATTATGCGTAGCTCTCCCCACGACGAACAGCCAGCAGGCTGCGCACTCGCCCACAAGTCGACACTTTAATATGCCCTTCGCTCTCGAGCTCGCCATCGATCCCAGCACACTGGCCATTCTCGCCCTGGTTGCCTTCATCGCCGGCTTCATCGACGCCATTGCCGGTGGTGGCGGCCTGCTGACCATCCCTGCTCTGCTTACCGCAGGTTTACCGCCGCACCTGGTGCTGGGCACCAACAAGCTGTGCGCCACCTTCGGCTCGGGCACCGCGGCTCTCACGTTTTATCGCCGCAAGCTGTTCGATCCGAAACAATGGCGCAACGCGTTGCTGGCAACCCTGATCGGCGCCCTGCTCGGCGCCGTCATCGCGCACTGGATGCCGGCCGCCTGGCTCAACCAGATGCTGCCGGTGATCGTCTTCGCCTGCGGTGTTTACCTGCTGTTCGGACGTATGCCGGAGGCACCAGCCGAACACGACCTGCCGATAGCGCGCGGTCGGCAATGGCCGCAAGGGCTTGGCCTGGGACTCTACGATGGGGTGGCGGGCCCCGGCACCGGCGCATTCTGGACGGTCAGCAGCCTGCTGATGTATCCACTCGACCTGGTGCGTGCCAGCGGCGTGGCGCGTACCATGAACTTCGTCAGCAATGCGGCGGCGCTGGCGGTGTTCATCGCCTTTGGTCAGGTAGCCTGGGGGCTCGGTCTGAGCATGGGCGCCGCCTTGATGGTCGGCGCCTTTCTCGGTGCGCGCACCGCGATCAAAGGCGGTTCGAAGTTCATTCGCCCGGTGTTCATTACGGTGGTATTGGCGCTGGCCGCGCGCCTGGTCTGGCAGCACTGGGTCGCGTAGGGCGGGCGCAACCCGCCAGAGTATCGATTTGGCGGGTTGCACCCGCCCTACGACAGACTCGGCTCGGGCAGACCGAGGCGGCGCGCGACGTAGAGGTCGATCAGATGGCGAGCGATGGAGCGCGACGCCGGCAACGGCGGCAAGTCATCAACGCGAAACCAGCGCGCATCCTCGATTTCGTCTTCCTGCATGACGATATCGCCACCGGCATATTCGGCATGGAAGCCAAGCATCAGCGAATGCGGAAACGGCCAGCCCTGGCTGCCGATGTACTGCAGATTCTTCACCTCGAGCCCGACTTCCTCGCGCACCTCGCGTGCCACGCAATGCTCCACCGACTCGCCTGGTTCGACAAAGCCTGCCAGGGCGCTGTATACCCCTGTCACGAAACGCGGCGAGCGCGCGAGCAGGACTTCATCGCCACGCGTCACCAGCACGATCATGCTCGGCGCCAGGCGCGGATAATGCTGCGATTCGCAGCTGTCACAACGCATGGCCCGCTCGCCAGGAAGCTGTCGGGTCGGCGTACCGCAACTGCCGCAGAAACGATGCTCGGCGTACCAGGTGCCGATCTGCGCGGCGTAGGCGAGCATGCGGAAGGTTTCCGCCTCGCCCTGCAACATAAACTGGCGCAGGCTCTGCCAGTTGCAGCCATCCAGCGCGGCCGACGGTTTGACCTGTAGGAGATAGACGGCGTCCTCACCGAAATGGCCAATGCCCTGCTCGCCGATGATCGGCAGATCCTGGCGCTTGATCCAGTCACGCGGAAACAGCACGCCATTGCTGTCGGCAAGAAAGTTCTGCTGGCTGTAGAGCAGCGCCCAGCCACCCGGCTGGGCCGGATCGAGGAACGTATTACGCCAGACCATCAGGCAGCCACCGGCATGCCCAGCGCCTTGACGCTCTCTTCGGCGAGGTCGAGCACGCTCGGGCGGGTTTCAGGACGCATGACGGCGCCAGCTTCCAGGTAGTACTCCAGGCTGCTCAGCGCATCAGCCAGGGTTTCCAGCATCTGCTCCGAAGGCATCTGACCGCTGTCGAGCATGCGCGTCTGGATGTAGTCGGCGCACGCCCCGACCAGCATCGCGGCACGACGCTGCTCGAGAAACCACAAGCCGCCACGCACGGCCTGCAGGCTGAACGGCACGTTGGACAGGTGCATCTTGTCGCCAGCCGACTCCAGATACGCGGTGATCGCGCGCTTGGCCAGAGCCAGACCGGCCTGTGCCTCGTCGACCACGACGATACGGGCTTCGTTGAGCTGATGAGTAGCGAAAGAATCGGCCTCATTGCCCGGCTCGACGGCAGCCGGCCTGATATCGCGACCTTCGCCACGTTCCAGGCTGGCCACCATGCCTTCGACATAGAGCACGGCATCGGCCAGCTTGTGCAACTGCTCAGCCTGTGGCGGCGCGTCTTCGCTCCAGGCGGCGACCAGCGGCAACTGCGCACCGAGTGAGTTGCCGGCAGAGGTCAGACCGACCATGCCCAAGGTCTTGGCCAGCTTACCCAGCATTGCATGCAGGGTGCCCAAGGTTTCGCCTTGCAAGGTGCCGCGCTCGAGCAGGTCGAGCATGTCCTTGACGCTGGCCAGCTCTTCGCGAATCGCCGTGGACAACGAACGCATCACCGCCTGGCCCGGCCCGGCCAGGCGCCGGTATTCCTCTTCCAGCAGGTGGTCAGTGAACGGCAACGGCGTGAGACCGAACACTCCGCGCATGGCGCTGGCGTGCGGGCCGTGGCTGTCAGCCAGCGCGACCAGATACAGCAGCTCTTTCAGCAAGCTGCGCGGTGCTTCGTACTGGGGGTTGCCGAGCATCAGCTTGAGTTCGCGATCGACCCGCGAGAACAGCTGCTTGCGCGATTTACGTGGCAGCAGTTGACCATCGCACTGCGCTTCGATGGCGGCAGCGCCAATCCAGCACATGCGCCCACGCGGCTCATTGGCGAACAGGCTGTCCAGGCGCGCCATCGCACGCATCATCAGCTTGAGGCTGGCCTGCGGATTCTGCTCACGAATGAAGCCCAGCAGCCCTACCTGATACATGTGACGCAGGCGCTTGCCTTCGCTCAGTTTGGCCGCGCCATCGAGTGGCTGGGTAGCCGTATGTGGCCGCGCATGATCGAGGCGCACGCTGAAGAAGAAACTTTCCGGCAGCGGCTGCTGCGCGCCAGCCTGACGCAAATCGTTGATCGCCGGCAGCAGCAGTTCAGGCATTTCCTGCCGATGAGTGTCGACGTTTTCCAGATAACGGCGCAGCACATGCAGGGCATTGCTCAGTGCCGAGAGTTGTGCGTCGCGCTCCTCACCGGCACCGGCCGGGATATCGGTGGCCTGATCGAGCACTTCCTGCGCCAGCAACTCGGCACCGGCCAGCTCGATCAGGTTGAGCGTGCCGCGCACCTGGTGCAGGCTTTCCACCGCTTGCTGCAACAGACTGCCGTTATGCCGCTCGGCGATGAAATGCTCCAGGCTCTGCTCGGCCTCTTCCATGGTGACGAACAGCTCGTCGCGCACCAGATTCAGGGATGTGGCTCCACTTACCATGCTCTGGGCCTCGCAGCGAACATCAGCGGATACGGCATCAGTCGGCGAACTCCGGCTTCTGCTTGGTCATGTGCGCCGCCATGGCCAGGCGCAGGTCTTCCGATTGCAGCATGGCGGCGTTCCAGGTGGCGATGTATTCAAGGCCATCGTCGACCCGGTGATCGCGCATATAGCGAATCATTTCCTTGGTGCCACGCACGGCAATCGGCGACTTGGCGGCGATTTGTGCGGCGATCTCCATCACCCCGGCCAGCAGCGCCTCCTGATTCTCGTAGGTGCGATTGACCAGGCCGATACGGGCAGCTTCCGTGCCATCGATGTTGCGCCCGGTGAAGGCCAGCTCACGCATCATGCCGTCGCCGATGATGCGCGGCAGACGCTGCAGGGTGCCGACATCGGCAGCCATGCCCATGTCGATCTCCTTGATCGAGAACTGCGCATCGAGCGTGGAATAACGCATGTCGCAAGCGCTGATCAGGTCGATGGCGCCGCCGATGCAATAGCCCTGAATGGCAGCCAGCACTGGCTTGCGGCAATTGTCGACGGCGTTGAAGGAGGCTTGCAGCTCGAGAATCTTGCGGCGCAGCGTGGTGGCGTTACGGCCGACATCCTTGCCCAGTTGCGCACCGACCGAGGCCAGCAACATCAGATCGATGCCCGAGGAAAAGTGCTTGCCGGCACCGGAAAGCACCACCACGCGGACCGCATCGTTGTCATCGACCCACTGGAAGATCTCGATGATCTCGCGCCAGAAGTCGGCATTCATGGCGTTGACCTTGTCCGGTCGGTTGATCTGCACGTGAGCGATCTTGCCCACCTGCTCGATGCGGAAGGCTTTGTAGTCGGACATGGCAGGCATCCTCAGCCGCGGCTCGGCAGCACAGTAACAATTTTGTGATTAATAACCGAGCAACTATAACAAGCACGCCATAAAAGTCGATGCTTGCCAGCGTGACGCAGGCCACAGCCCGGGCGTTATCAACTGCTTTGAATATCAGAGATAAGCGTTTGATCTGCCGAAGAACTTGCGCTTCGGCAGATCCGGGGTGGTTTATTCCACCAAGCAATCCACCGTGTAGTGTCCGGCGTCGGTTTGCAGGCCATGTACATCGACGTCAAAGCCGGGGAAAGCCTTGTCGAAGGTGTGCGCGAACGCCAGGTAGTCGAGAATCGAACGACTTTGCGTGGTAAAGCGCTCACCCGGCATGATCAGCGGAATGCCGGGCGGGTAAGGCACCAGCATCACCGCCGCGATACGCCCCTGGAGCTGGTCGATCGGTACCGCCTCTACCTCGCCCCGCACCAGGCGGTCATAGGCATCAGCCGGTTTGATCGCAATCTCTGGCAGTGCCGTATACATGCTTTTCAGCGCCTTGGCCGTGGCGTTTTCACGGTAGCAGCCATGCAGCGCGTCGCACAGGTCACGCAGGCCCATGCCCTGGTAGCGGCCCGCGCCAGCGTGGGCGATGGAAGGCAGCACGTCGATCAACGGCAGATTGGCGTCGTAGCTGCGCTTGAACTCCAGCAGCTCGGTCAGCAGCGTGCTCCACTTGCCCTTGGTGATGCCCATGGAGAACAGCACCAGGAAGGAGTACAGGCCGGTTTTCTCCACCACCAGGCCACGCTCCCAGAGAAACTTGCTGACCACCGCGGCGGGAATGCCCTGCGGCTCCAGCTTGCCGGCTGCATTGAGGCCGGGCATCACCAGCGTGACCTTGATCGGATCGAGCAGCACATAGTCATCGGCCACTTCGCCGAAGCCATGCCAGTCGGCGTCCGGTTGCAACACCCAGTCGGCGGTCGACAGGCTGTCGGCGCCATCGGCCGCCCCTGGCTGCCAGATACTGAACCACCAGTCCTCGGCGCTCAGGTTGCGCCGCACATTGGCCAGGGCGCGGCGGAAGCTCAGCGCCTCGTCGAAGGTTTCCTGAATCAGCGAGCGCCCTGCCGGCCCTTCCATCATCGCCGAGGCCACATCCAGCGAGGCGATGATGCCGTACTGCGGCGAGGTCGAGATGTGCATCATGAAGGCTTCGTTGAAGCGGTCGCGATCCAGCTGGCGCTGCCCGCCGTCCTGCACGTGAATCATCGAGGCCTGACTGAAGGCCGCCAGCAGCTTGTGCGTCGAATGGGTGGTGAACACCAGCGGTGAATGCTCATCGTACTGGGTGCCCATGCCATAGCGGCCAGCATAGAACTCATGGAAAGCGGCGTAGGCGTACCAGGCTTCGTCGAAGTGCAGCACCTCGACCGAGTCACCCAGCGCCTGCTTGACCATTTCAGCGTTGTAGCACAGCCCGTCATAGGTGGAGTTGGTTACCACCGCCAGCTTGACCCTGGGCGCACGACCGCGCGCCAGCGGGCTGGCGTCGATCTTGGCCTGAATCGATTCCTTGCTGAACTCGGAAAGCGGAATCGGCCCGATGATCCCCAGTTCATTGCGCTCCGGGCAGAGATACAACGGGATCGCGCCGGTCATGATGATCGAGTGCAGGATCGACTTGTGGCAGTTGCGGTCCACCAGCACCAGGTCATCGCGGCCGACCATCGAATGCCAAACGATCTTGTTCGCCGTCGAGGTGCCGTTGATCACGAAGAAAGTGTGGTCGGCGCCGAAGTTGCGCGCCGCGCGCGCCTCGGCCTCGGCCAGGGGGCCAGTATGGTCAAGCAGCGAGCCCAGCTCCGGCACCGACACCGACAAATCCGAACGCAGTGTGTTTTCACCAAAGAACTGGTGGAAGGCCTGGCCCACCGGACTCTTGCGATAGGCTACGCCACCACCATGACCGGGTGTATGCCAGGAATAGTTGGATTGCGCGGTGTGCTGCACCAGCGCCTTGAAGAACGGCGGTAGCAGGCCGTCAAGATAGTTGTGTGCCGCACGCGCCACCTGCCTGGCGAGGAACGACACAGTGTCTTCGTAGAGATAGAGGATGCCGCGCAGGTGGTTGAGATCGGCCATGGCTTCGGCCGGCGCGTTCTCGATGGTGACCTGCTCGCCCAGGGCAAAAATCGGCAATTGCGGCGCCCGCACTCGCGCCACGCGGATCAGCTCGACCATGTCCTGCAACAGGCGGCTGTTCTCCCCCGCCCCCTCGGCCGCCACCAGGATGCAGGCCAGACCGTGGTGAGTGGACGCGACGATACGCCCCTCGGCGGCGCTGGCCGTGGGCAGAATGCTGAAACCGTCCTGGGTAAGCTCCTGAGCGATGGCGCGCACGCGATCACCGGCCACGGTGTCAGCCTTGATGTCGCGATGCACGATTAGGACGGGGAACTTGAGATCTTTATACATTGTGACGTCCTGAAGGCTGGCAGGCTTGGCCTGCCCATCGCCTCAGGTTAGAGGCTCGCCCTGATCGGCGGAACCCCCTGTGCATCACGCTATAAGAAAAGGTCGCAATTGCGCTGTTCGGTTATTCCGGCGCTTTTTCCAACTGCGCCCACAGCGACGGGCCACCCGCAGATTTCTCGATCACGGCCAGGCGCGCGAGATGGGCTGCCAGCTCCTCTTCGCTGGCACGGATGACGCGCGTGCGCGGACGCGAGGCGTCCAGACGGCGGATCGGTGTGGGCTGCTGGCGCCCGCTGCCGTCGCCGTCGGAACCTTCACCGGCCAGGGACAGATTGGTCTGCCCGCCAGTCATCGCCAGGTAGACGTCGGCGAGGATCTCCGAGTCGAGCAAGGCGCCGTGCAGTTCGCGGTTGGAGTTGTCGACGCCGTAACGTTTGCACAACGCATCGAGGCTGTTGCGCTGGCCCGGATGACGCTCGCGCGCCATCATCAGGGTATCGAGCACCGAGCAGTAATCGCTCACGTCGGCGCGTTCGCTCTGCCCCAACAGGGCGAACTCGTTGTTGATGAAGCCAACGTCGAACGCCGCGTTGTGAATGATCAGTTGGGCGCCCTTGATGAACTCGTAGAATTCATCGGCGACGTCCTTGAAGCGCGGCTTGTCGGCGACGTACTCGTTGGTGATGCCGTGAACCGCGATGGCGCCTTCGTCGATCTCGCGATCAGGGTTGAGATAGACATGGAAATGACGCCCGGTCAGGCGACGCCCCAACAACTCGACACAACCGATCTCGATGATGCGGTGCCCGTCAGTGACCGGCATACCCGTGGTTTCGGTATCCAGCACCACATAGCGCTTGACGGTATTCTCGGTTGTCACGCCTTGCTTCTCCAATCTATTCGGGTTGTCGCACATTCAAGCGCGGCATATTAACTCAAGTGGCCTAGCAGGCCGTTGAAAAACGTTGGCGAGGCAGCCAGTGCAAGGCGAAAACAGGCGAAAAAGCGGAGTTTACGAGCTGTAAATGAGCATTTTGAGCCTGTTTTTAACGCAGCAATGGCAACGCAGGTAGTTTTTCAACAGCCTGCTAACGCGCCGAACGCACCTCGTCGACCCCACGATTGGCCAACTGGTCCGCTCGTTCGTTGCCGGGGTGGCCGGTATGGCCACGCACCCACTGCCAGCTCACCTGATGACGATTCACCTCCTCGTCCAGCTTCTGCCAGAGGTCGGCATTTTTCACCGGCTCTTTCGAAGCCGTCTTCCAGCCGCGCTTCTTCCAGTTCGGCAGCCATTCCTGAATACCCTTCATCACGTACTGCGAGTCGGTCACCAGCTTGACCGAACAGGGCCGGGTCAATGCGATCAGGCCGGCGATCGCCGCCATCAGCTCCATGCGATTGTTGGTGGTATTCGGGTCACCGCCCCACAATTCCTTTTCTGCGCCTTTATAGACCAGCAGCGCACCCCAACCTCCGGGACCAGGATTGCCCTTGCAGGCGCCATCGGTGTAAATCACCACTTCATCGGTTTCGGACATTCATAAGCTCTGTACAGATTTGACGGGCCCGGGCATGGCCTTTAGTTGTCGACGTCTCGCCGACTGATCTTGGCCACCGGCATCGGCAGCAACTTGCCCATTGACTCACGGCGCGACTGCCGCAAGGGGCGCAAGCCGACCACCAGTTTGCGCGCCACCAACAGGTAGAAGCCGGCACCCGGCAACTGCCAGGCATCGCCCCAACTCTCCATTCGTCGCAGGCGCATTTGCCAGGCCAGCGAAGCGAGCGGCGGACGATAGCACCCGAAGCGGCGTTTCTCCAACGCAAAACCCAGCAGGCTCAGCCAGTCACCGACGCGGCTCGGGGCGATGCAACGCGCCTTGGCCAAACCATCCTGGGCAAACAGGCGCCGCACGCCCCAGGCGCTCCAGGGGTGAATACCCAGAATCAACAGATGCCCGCCAGGCCTGACACTGCGTGCCGCCTCACGTAGCAGGCCGTGAGGCGACAGGCTGAAATCCAGGCCATGCTGCAGCACCACCACATCAGCGGCGTGCTCACCCAAGGGCCAGGATTGCTCCTCACAGACGATCTGCACGCCAGGCATCGGCGCACCAAGGCGAACGTTGTGCTGAATCTGCCCGGCCTTGGGCGGCCCCTCGGCGCCTGGGCCGAAGCTCACCAGATAACCGCCGAAGAAACGTGCCAACTCTTCCTCCAGCAAGCGCCGCTCTTCCTCCAGCAACAGCTGGCCGAGCGGCCCGGCAAGCCAGTCGCGCGCCTCACCGATGAGTTTGAGCCACTCAGGGTCGGCCTGAGCGAATGCCTGATCAGTCATCGCTGCCTCCGCATGACAGGTTCTGCATGTCCTGTCTAAGATGCACCTTTATCACCAGCTTAGCGACCCGCAATGATCCAGATCGACGCACTACCCGCCTTCAATGACAATTATATCTGGCTGCTGCAGGAGGCCCGCAGCAAGCGTTGTGCCGTGGTCGACCCCGGTGATGCTGCGCCGGTCATGGCCTGGCTCGAGGCCCATCCTGACTGGACACTCAGCGATATCCTGATCACTCACCATCACTTCGATCACGTTGGCGGTGTCGAGCAACTGAAGACGGCTACCGGCGCCCGTGTCGCCGGCCCGGCGGCGGAAAAGATTCCAGCCCGTGACATCGACCTCAAGGATAACGACGCAATCGACGTACTCGACCTGCGCTTCGAGGTCATGGCCGTACCTGGACATACCCTCGGTCATATCGCCTACTACCACGCCGAACAGAACCTGTTGTTCTGTGGCGACACCCTGTTCGCAGGTGGCTGTGGCCGCCTCTTCGAAGGTACGCCGCAACAGATGCACCAGTCGCTGAGCCGCCTGGCAGCGCTCCCCGGTGCAACACGGGTCTACTGCACCCACGAATACACCCTGAGCAACCTGCGCTTCGCCCACGCCGTCGAGCCGCACAATCCGGACGTCAGTGCGCGCCTGGCCGAAGTGGCCCGCTGGCGCGATGAGGGCCGCATCAGCCTGCCGTCGAACATCGAATTGGAACTGGCTACCAATCCTTTCCTGCGTGTTGGCGAGCCTGCGGTCGTCGCTGCGACCAACGGACGCGACGACCGGCAGTCAAGCGAGCCAAGCGCCGTATTCGCTAGTCTGCGTGCCTGGAAAGACAGGTTTTAGTCGCTGAGAAAAAGGTCGACAGGCCCGCAAAAGACCAGATTAAGACTGGTGAAAACTTGACCACCCCCGGCCCGATTCCTAGAATCGCCCGACCTTTTCGCCGGGACATACACCTCACCCAATGCCTTTATCATCACGCAAACCATTGAATATAAAGGCGTTAGCGCGAAACTCCCGAGCGCTCGCGGTGATGTGCAGCATGATCCTGGCCGGCTGTCAGAGCCTGCCCAGCGATACTCCGGACCGTTCGGCTGATACCTCTCGAGCCGTGGGCCTGGAGCGCGAGCCGGAGTGGCTCAACAATCAGGTCAAGCCGCGTGAATACGCCGATATCTGGGAACGCGTACGCGACGGCTTCAAGCTGCAGGATGAAATCGGCATCAACCCGCGCATCGAACGCGTGCGCCTGTGGTACGCCAGCAATCCAAAACACGTCAATACCGTCAGCGAACGCAGCGCGCCTTATATCCACTACATTGTCGAGCGCCTTGCCGAGCGCGACATGCCGATGGAGCTGGCGCTGCTGCCGGTGATCGAAAGTGCTTACGATCCACTGGCCTACTCCTCGGCACATGCGGTCGGCCTCTGGCAGTTCATTCCCTCGACCGGCCGCCATTACAACCTGCGCCAGACCAACTGGTACGACGGCCGCCGCGACGTCACTGCATCGACCGAGGCAGCGCTCAACTATCTCAGCCGCCTGCATGAAATGTTCAACGGCGACTGGCTGCTCGCCCTGGCCGCCTACAATGCTGGCGAAGGCCGCATCAGTCGCGCCATCGAGCGCAACGAGAAGCTCGGCCTGCCCAGCGACTACTGGAACCTGTCGCTGCCCAAGGAAACCGAGGACTACGTGCCCAGGCTACTGGCGCTGTCACAGGTGATCCTGACGCCCGAAGCCTACAGCGTGAGCCTTTCGCCAATCGCCAACGAACCCTACTTCGAACAGATCGCAATCAAGCAGCACATGGATCTGTCGCGCGTCGCCAAACTGGCCGACCTGGATGAACAGGAGCTGCTGCAGCTCAACCCCGCCTACAAGCGCGGGATTACCCTCGACGGCCCGCAACACCTGCTGGTGCCGACCGATAAGGCAGAAATGCTCAGCGCCAACCTGGCCCTGATGAAACCGCAGGAAATGGTCGACTGGCAAAGCTATACCGTACGCTCCGGCGACAGCCTGCACGCCATCGCCAACCGTCACCACCTGTCGGTCAACATGCTCAAGGACGTCAATCGTCTGAGTGGCAACAACCTGAGCATTGGCCAGGTGCTGACCATTCCCGCCAAGCCCGGTGCTCAACCGAGCGAACCGCTGTATCAGCAGCGCAGCGTCGCGCAGAGCGCGAGCACGCGGATCTATCAGGTAAAGAACGGCGACAACCTGTGGCAGATCGCTCGCGCCAACCAGGTCGCGGTGCACGACCTGAAGCGCTGGAACAAGCTGCAAGGCAATGCGTTGAAAGTCGGCCAGGTGCTCACACTGGCAGCCGCCGACAGCGGCGCGCGCGCCGCCAGCGCCAATCGCAGCACCGCCACCTCACGAGACAAGGCTACCTACTACCGCGTAAAGCATGGCGACTCACTGTATGTGATCGCCAAGCGCTTCAATATAGACCTCAAGCGCCTGCAGGCCTGGAATCCACGCAGCAGCAAGCTGCAACCAGGGGAAAAGCTGACCCTCTATCTGCCGTGATCAGCGCTTGCTGATCGCCTCCAGGCAACGCCTCGCCAGTTGCGTGAAACGCTGAAACGCCACGAATTGCTCGTGTCGCAGCGCCCGCCCGGACAGCCTGCTGTCGGCATACAGCACGCCGATTTCCCGGGTACCCGCGATGATCGGTGCAATGAAGAACATGCCGGCGCCAAGACTGCGCCGAATCGGCTGGGTCACCAGCTCGGCCAGGTTGTAGCTGGCGGGCACGCCCATCCAGATCGCCTCGCGATGGCGCAGCGCATAACTGAAGATATGCGGCTGCTCCACCTGCTCGGCAGGCAGCACGAAGTCCTCCAGCCATTGCTGAGACTTTTCACCGATCACCCGTTTGGCGCGGAAGCGGCTTTGCCCATCGGCCAGCACCGCGAGCATCACCCGCTCCAGGCCAACGCCCCGATGCAGGCCTTTGAGCAAGGTGTCGAGCACCAGCCCGACATCGGCCCTGGCATTGACCATCAGGCCAAGATCCTGCAATGCCTGCTGCATCACCAACAGATCCGGCTGCAGCAAACACGCACGACGCGCCTCCTGCTGCTGGCGAATCTGCTCGAGATCGGTATTGGGAATCAGCCGGCACAACTTGCTGGCACCGAAGGTCGAGGCAACCTTGACCGCCTCATCAGCACTGGCCAGCACCTGCTGCAGGGTTTCCTCCGGTGTCAGCTCGATAAACGCTGCCACCTTGCCCAGCACGCCCTCCATTTCTGCACAATCCCAGCCATCCAGCGCCGCCTCGCTGATGCGCACGCCCAACTGTACGGCGTAGGCGGCCGGATCATGCTGGCTGGCGCCCGCCTGGGCGAGGATGGCGGTTTCGCCGAGGTTCCAGCTTTTCAGCAACGCCTGGGTAAGTTGACGAAAGCTGGCACCGAGCATCTCACGCACTGCCTCATCGACATCGACACCGGGGCGCTCAAGGTCATCGGCCAGTTCGTCAGCCTGCGCCCCACCACAGCCCCAGAACGCCAGCTCGCCCAGATGATGGAGCAGCGCAGCGATGAACACTTCTTCGCTGTGCCTGGAAATGACATAGCCAGCCAGGTTGCGCGCCTGCACCGCGGCATGGAAAGAACGCGCGAGTAACATCTGCAACTGCTCACGCGGCGCGCGGGTAAGCAGCCCGTCTATCAGGCTCACCGAAAGACTGATCAGGCGTACATTGTCGAAGCCGATCAGTACGATGGCCCGCGAAATGGTCTTTATGGTTTCCTGGGACGGGTTGTAGTAGACGCTGTTGCCGACCCGCAGCACCTTGCTGGTCAGCGCCGCATCACGCAGCAACACATCGGCCAACTGCTGTACTGAAGCAGAATCCTGCTGCGCAAGGCGCTGCAGATCCTGCACCACTGCAGCCAGCGCGGGCAGTTCGGCTTGGTTCAGGCGATCGATCCATGACTGCAAACCATGGCTTCGTTCCGACAAATTCGTACCCTCATGGTGTGTCCCTGAAGTGTATGCCGTAGCGTCGTAAGCGAGCGCCCACCGCTGCACTCTTTTTCCTGCCCATACAAGCTGTTACTGTACCGACCCAGAAGCCCAAACGCCGCCATGGATCGGATCTCACCCCCGATGCGTCCCCTCCTACTGCTGTTCCTCAGCCTGGCCTTGAGCTTTCCCGCCTCTGCGACTATCAGCGAGAGCCACGGCTACGCCCAGTTCGGGACACTCAAGTATCCTGCCAGCTTCAGTCATTTTGACTGGGTCAACCCCGATGCGCCCAAAGGCGGCACGTTGCGCATCATGGCGTCGGGTACTTTCGATACGCTCAACCCCTACACGTTCAAGGGCAGCAGCCCGATCTCGACCGCACATTTCCTGCAGTACGGCGCCAATGAGCTGAACGAACCCTTGATGGTCGGCACTGGCGCTTACGACCCCTCGGGGGATGAGCCTGCCTCCAGCTATGGCCTGATCGCCAGAAGCGTCGAGTACAGCGAGGACCGCAGTTGGGTGGTCTTCAACCTGCGTCCGGAAGCGCGTTTTCACGATGGCAAGCCGATCACGGCCTACGACGTGGCCTTCTCCTATCGCCTGCTGCGCAATGACGGCCACCCGCAGTACCGCACCAACCTGCAGGAAGTGAAACGCGTCGATATTCTCGGCCGCCACCGCATCCGTTTCGTCTTCAAGCGCACCGGTAACCCACTGTTGATCCTGCGCCTGGGTGAACTGCCGGTCCTGCCGCAGCACTACTGGAAAGATCGCGACTTCAAGAGCACCACCTTCGAGGCGCCGCTGGGCAGCGGTCCCTACCGCATCGTCCAGGTGGTACCTGGCCGGCGCCTGGTATTCGAGCGGGTGAAGGACTGGTGGGGCAAGGATCTGCCGGTCAATCGCGGCAAATACAACTTCGACCGCGTCGAGGTGGAGTTCTACCGCGACAACCATGTCGCCTTCGAAGCCTTCAAGGCCGGCGAATTCGACTTCTATATAGAGAACCAGGCAAAGAACTGGAGCAACGGCTACCGCTTTCCGGCCGTTACCCGCGGCGAGGTGATTCGTGCCGAGATACCGCACCAGATTCCGACCCAGACCCAGGCGCTGTTCATGAACACGCGCCGCGATCTGTTCAGCGACCGCCGGGTGCGTGAGGCGCTGGGGCTGATGTTCGATTTCGAGTGGACCAATCGCACGCTGTTCAACAACGCCTACGTGCGCGCCGCCAGCTACTACCCCAACAGCGAATTCTCGGCCACTGGCAAGCCCGAAGGCGCGGAGTGGCTGTTGCTCTCGCCGCATCGCGACAAGCTACCCGCACGCCTGCTCACCGAGCCACCGACACAACCGGTAACTGACGGTCGCGGCATCCCTCGGGAAACCTTGCGCCGCGCCCTCGGTCTATTGACCGATGCCGGCTGGAAACCCTCCGGCCAGGAGCTGCGTAATGCTCGCGGTCAACGCCTCGAGTTCGAGATCATGCTGGTCAACCCCAGCCTCGAACGCATTCTCCAGCCCTATACTGCCAACCTCGCCAGTATCGGCATACGCGCCAACCTGCGCACTGTCGATCGCGCCCAGTACAAGCAGCGCCTTGACCAGTTCGACTACGACATGATCCTGCTGACCCTGCCGCAAACCCTCAGCCCGGGGCTGGAACAATCGCTGTACTTCCATTCCAGCCAGGTGAACATCAAGGGCGGCAAGAACTATGCCGGCGTCAACGATCCGGTGGTCGACGAGATGATCGACAAGCTGCTCTCGGCGCAGACTCGAGACGAACAGGTAGCCGCCACGCGGGCCTTGGACCGAGTCCTGCTCTGGCAGCACTACAGCATTCCCAACTGGTACATCAACTATCACCGCCTGGCGTACCGCAATCGGTTCGCCTTCGTCACCACGCCGCCCTACACACTGGGCCTGCGCACCTGGTGGCTGAAGCCTACGGAGAACGCTCGATGACCCACCCGCTGCGCAGTTTCCTGCTCCACGGTAGCAGCCTCATCCTGCTCGGTCTGGCCGGCCTCGCCTTCGCCACCCCCAAGCATGCCGTCACCCTGTATGACGAGGCGCCCAAGTACCCCGCCGACTTCACCCACTTCGAATACACCAACCCCGACGCCCCCAAAGGCGGTACCTTTCGTGAAGCCGGTTTCGGTAGCTTCGATAGCCTCAACCCCTTTATCAGCAAGGGGGTCGCCGCCGACAACATCGGCCTGATCTACGCCACCCTCACTGTGCAGAGCCTGGACGAGCCGTTCAGCGCCTATGGCCTGGTCGCGGAAACGATCGAGAAAGCCCCCGACAATGCCTGGGTGCGTTTCCTGTTACGCAAGGAAGCCCGCTTTCATGACGGCACGCCGATCACCGCCGAAGACGTCAAGTTCACCTTCGATACGCTGATGGAAAAAGGCGCGCCGATGTACCGCGGCTACTACGCCGACGTCGAGCAGGTGGAAGTGGAATCACCGCACAGCGTGCGCTTCGTGTTCAAGCACGCCGGCAACCGCGAACTGCCGCTGATCGTCGGCCAGTTGCCGGTGCTACCCAAGCACTGGTGGGCCGAGCGCGACTTCGCCAAGGGCAATCTCGAGGTACCGCTGGGCAGCGGCCCGTACAAGGTCGGCCGCGTCCAGGCCGGCCGCAGCATCCGCTATGAGCGTGTCGACGACTGGTGGGCCAAGGATCTGCCCGTGAGCCGCGGCTTCTACAACTTCGACAGCATCCAGATCGATTATTACCGCGACAACACCGTGGCCCTGGAGGCGCTGAAGGCCGGCCAGTTCGACTACTGGCTGGAAACCAGCGCGAAGAACTGGGCCACGGCCTACAACACCCCGGCGGTAGCCAACGGCCAGCTGATCAAGGAAGAAATCCAGAACCGCAACCCCACCGGCATGCAGGGTTTCATCTTCAACACCCGCCGTCCGCAGTTCCAGGATCGCCGCGTACGTGAGGCGCTGGGCCTGCTGTACGACTTCGAATGGGCCAACAAACGCCTGTTCTACGGCGCCTATTCCCGCACCCGCAGCTATTTCGACAATTCCGAACTGGGCTCGCAGGGGCTACCCGGTGAAGACGAACTGGCGATTCTAGAACCGCTGCGCGGCAAGATTCCGGCCGAGGTGTTCAGCGAGGAATTCCGTGTACCGGTCACCGACGGCAGCGGCATCATTCGCGAGCAACAGCGCCGCGCCTACCAACTGCTGCAACAGGCCGGCTGGCGCATCGAAGGTGATCGCATGCTCGATGCCAACGGTCAGCCGGTCAGCTTCGAGTTCCTTCTCGCACAAACCGAATTCGAGCGTGTGCTGCTGCCATTCAAGCGCAATCTGGCTGACCTTGGCATGGATCTGGTGATTCGCCGCGTCGACGTTTCGCAGTACATCAACCGCCTGCGCTCGCGTGACTTCGACATGATCGTCGGCGGCTTCGGCCAGTCCAACTCGCCGGGCAACGAGCAACGCGAATACTGGCACTCCTCCAGCGCCGACAATCCCGGTAGCCGCAATTTCATCGGCCTCAAGGACCCGGCCATCGATCAGATCGTCGAAGGTCTGATCAACGCCGACTCGCGGCAGAACCTGATCGCCCATACCCGTGCCCTCGATCGCGTGCTGCTGTGGGGCTATTACGTGATCCCCAATTGGCACATCAAGACCTGGCGTGTCGCCTACTGGAACCGTTTCGAGCACCCAAAGGTGACGCCACTCTACGATATCGGCCTGCACACCTGGTGGATGCGCCCAGGCCTGGAGCAGCCGAGCGAAGCTCAGCAGCAAGCCGCCGAACAAGCGACCGAAGAGGCGAAGCAATAACATGCTGGCCTATATCTTTCGTCGCCTGCTGCTGATCATCCCGACCCTGTTCGGCATTCTGGTCATCAACTTCATCATCATCCAGGCCGCGCCCGGCGGCCCGGTCGAGCAGATGATCGCCAAGCTGGAGGGTTTCGATGCGGCTGCCGGCGGCGCCACGGGGCGCATCGGTGGCGGCGGCGCCGAAGTGTCGGTGGCCGGCTCCAACTATCGCGGCGCCCAGGGCCTCGACCCACAACTGATCGCTGAGATCGAGAAGATGTACGGCTTCGACAAGTCGGCGCCCGAGCGTTTCTGGATCATGCTCAAGAACTACGCTCAGCTGGACTTCGGCTCCAGCTTCTTCCGCGACGCCCAGGTCATCGACCTGATCATCGAGAAGATGCCTGTATCGATCTCGCTTGGCCTGTGGAGCACCCTGATCATGTATCTGGTCTCCATCCCGCTGGGCATCGCCAAGGCCACGCGCCACGGCAGCGCCTTCGACGTCTGGACCAGCTCGGCGATCATCGTCGGCTACGCCATCCCGGCCTTCCTCTTCGCCATCCTGCTGATCGTGCTGTTCGCTGGTGGCAGCTACTGGGACTGGTTCCCGCTACGCGGGCTGACCTCGAACAACTTCGAGCAGCTCAGCCTCGGCGGCAAGATCCTCGACTACCTCTGGCACCTGGTGCTGCCAGTTACCGCCCTGGTCATCGGTAACTTCGCCACCCTGACCCTGCTGACCAAGAACAGTTTTCTCGACGAGATCAACAAACAGTACGTGGTGACCGCCCGCGCCAAGGGCCTGACCAACCATCGCGTGCTCTACGGCCACGTATTCCGTAACGCCATGCTGCTGATCATCGCGGGCTTCCCCGCCGCCTTCATCGGCATCTTCTTCACCGGCTCCCTGCTGATCGAGGTGATCTTCTCGCTCGACGGCCTCGGCCTGATGAGCTTCGAGGCGGCGATCAACCGCGACTATCCGGTGGTGTTCGGCACCCTGTTCATCTTCACCTTGCTGGGGCTGATCGTGAAATTGATCGGTGACATCACCTACACCCTGGTCGATCCGCGTATCGACTTCGAAAGCCGGGAGGGTTGAGTATGAAACTCTCCCCTCTCAATCGACGCCGCTTCGACCGTTTCAAGGCGCACAAGCGTGGCTGGTGGTCGCTGTGGCTGTTCCTCATCCTGTTCGGCCTGAGCCTGGGCGCCGAGCTGATCGCCAACGACAAGCCGCTGGCGGTGCGCTACGACGGCCAGTGGTACTTCCCGGTGCTCAAGCGCTACCCGGAAACGGTGTTCGGCGGTGAATTCCCGCTGCAGGCCAACTACAAGAGCCCCTACATCCAGGAACTGATCGCGGCAAAGGACGGCTGGATGCTCTGGCCGCCGATCCCCTTCAGCTATTCGAGCATCAACTACGACCTGGAGGTGCCCGCCCCCGCCCCGCCCTCGGCGCAGAACTGGCTGGGCACCGACGATCAGGGCCGTGACGTGCTGGCACGGGTGATCTACGGCTTTCGCATCTCGGTGCTGTTCGCCCTGATCCTGACCCTGGCCAGCTCGGTAATCGGCGTGATCGCCGGCGCGCTACAGGGCTTCTACGGCGGCTGGGTCGACCTGCTTGGCCAGCGCTTCCTGGAAATATGGTCGGGCCTGCCGGTGCTCTACCTGCTGATCATCCTCGCCAGCTTCGTGCAGCCGAACTTCTGGTGGCTGCTGGGCATCATGCTGCTGTTCTCCTGGATGAGCCTGGTCGACGTGGTACGCGCCGAGTTCCTGCGCGGGCGCAACCTCGAGTACGTACGCGCCGCCCGTGCCCTAGGAATGAGCAATGGCGCCATCATGTTCCGCCACATCCTGCCCAACGCCATGGTTTCCACCATGACCTTCATGCCCTTCATCCTCACCGGCGCCATTGGCACCCTCACTGCGCTGGACTTCCTCGGCTTCGGCCTGCCACCCGGCGCACCCTCGCTCGGTGAACTGGTCGCCCAGGGCAAGAGCAACCTGCAGGCGCCCTGGCTGGGCATCAGCGCCTTCGCCGTATTGGCGATCATGCTGAGCCTGCTGGTATTCATCGGCGAAGCCGCCCGCGATGCCTTCGACCCGAGGAAATGACATGAGCCAGAACGAAACCCTGTTGCAAGTGCGCGACCTGGCCGTCGAGTTCGTCACGGGCGAGCAGTGCCAGCGCGTGGTCGAAGGCGTCAGCTTCGACATCCGCCAGGGCGAGACCCTGGCCCTGGTTGGCGAGAGCGGCTCGGGCAAGTCGGTCACGGCGCACTCGATCCTGCGCCTCTTGCCCTACCCGCTCGCGCGCCACCCGCACGGCAGCATCGAGTACGCCGGCGAAGACCTGCTCAAGCTCAGCGAAGGCCGCCTGCGCGGCATCCGCGGCAACCGCATCGCCATGGTCTTCCAGGAGCCCATGACCTCGCTCAACCCGCTGCACAGTATCGAGAAGCAGATCAACGAAGTGCTCGCTCTGCATAAGGGCCTGCGCGGCAAGGCCGCCAGCGCGCGCACCCTCGAACTGCTGGAACTGGTCGGTATTCCCGAACCGAAGAAACGCCTCAAGGCCTACCCGCACGAACTCTCCGGCGGCCAACGGCAGCGTGTGATGATCGCCATGGCCCTGGCCAATGAACCACAGCTGCTGATCGCCGACGAGCCGACCACCGCTCTGGACGTCACCGTACAGCTGAAAATCCTCGAATTGCTCAAGGATCTGCAGGCACGCCTGGGCATGTCGCTGCTGTTGATCAGCCACGACCTCAACCTGGTTCGCAGAATTGCCCACCGCGTATGTGTCATGCAGCGCGGTCGCATCGTCGAACAGGCGTCGTGTGAAGAATTGTTCCAGGCTCCGCAGCATCCCTATACCCAGGAACTGCTCGGCGCCGAGCCCAGCGGCGACCCTGCGGCCAATCCTGCGGGCCAGCCGTTGCTGGAAGTGGACGACCTGCGTGTGTGGTTCCCGATCAAAAAGGGCCTGCTGCGCCGGACGGTGGATCATGTCAAAGCGGTGGACGGCATCAACTTCAGCCTGCCCCAGGGCCATACCCTGGGCATCGTCGGCGAAAGTGGTTCCGGCAAGTCCACGCTGGGCATGGCCATTCTGCGGCTACTCGCCAGTCGCGGTGATATCCGTTTTCAGGGCCAGCAGTTGCAGGGCCTGAGCCAGCAGGAAGTACGCCCGCTGCGCAGGCAGATGCAGGTGGTGTTTCAGGACCCCTTCGGCAGCCTGAGCCCGCGCATGTCGGTGAGCCAGATCGTCGGTGAAGGTCTGCGCATTCACCGTATGGGCAATGAGGCAGAGCAGGAACAGGCGATCATCGACGCGCTTTTGGAGGTAGGACTCGATCCGCAGACACGGCATCGCTACCCCCACGAGTTTTCTGGCGGGCAACGGCAGCGGATTGCCATTGCCCGGGCACTGGTGTTGAAACCGGCGCTGATCCTGCTGGACGAGCCCACTTCGGCGCTCGACCGTACGGTGCAGCGTCAGGTGGTGGAGTTGTTGCGCGGCTTGCAGGCCAAGTACAACCTGACCTATCTGTTTATCAGCCATGACCTGGCGGTAGTCAGAGCGCTGAGCCACCAGTTGATGGTGGTCAAGCAGGGCCAGGTGGTCGAACAGGGGTCTGCCGAGTCGATCTTCAGTGCACCGCAACACCCTTATACGCAGCAGTTGCTGGAAGCCGCTTTTCTGGCCCCGGCAACGGCTCACTGATCCTTGAAACAGGAAGAGGAATAGCACAATGGGTTTTCTAACCGGTAAGCGCGTACTCATCGTTGGCGTTGCCAGCAAACTGTCCATCGCCTCGGGTATCGCCGCCGCCATGCACCGCGAAGGTGCCGAGCTGGCCTTCACCTACCAGAACGAGAAGCTCAAGGGCCGCGTGGAAGACTTCGCTGCCGGCTGGGGCTCCAGCGCCGACCTGTGCTTCCCTTGCGATGTAGCCAGCGACGAGGAAATCGCCGCGGTGTTCGAAGCACTGAGCAAGAAGTGGGACGGCCTGGACTGCATCGTCCACTCGGTCGGCTTCGCCCCGGGCGACCAGCTCAATGGCGACTTCACCGACGTCACCACCCGTGAAGGCTTTAAGATCGCCCACGACATCAGCGCCTACAGTTTCGTTGCTCTGGCCAAGGCCGGTCGCGAAATGATGAAAGGCCGCAACGGCAGCCTGCTCACCCTCTCCTACCTGGGCGCCGAGCGCACCATGCCCAACTACAACGTCATGGGCATGGCCAAGGCCAGTCTGGAAGCCGGCGTACGCTACCTGGCCGGCAGCCTCGGCCCGGAAGGCACTCGCGTCAACGCCATCTCTGCCGGCCCGATTCGCACCCTGGCTGCCAGCGGCATCGCCAGCTTCCGCAAGATGCTGGCCGCCAACGAGAAGCAGACTCCGCTGCGCCGTAACGTGACCATCGAGGAAGTCGGCAATGCCGGCGCCTTCCTCTGCTCCGACCTGGCTTCGGGCATCAGCGGCGAGATCATGTACGTCGACGGCGGCTTCAACACCACTGCCATGGGCGCCATGGAAGACTGAGAAGGTCGCCGGACATCGCAGAGCGATGCCCGGCTCTGCCGCACCTCATGCACTACCCAGCCGTGCCTGAACCCACACGCCGCATATTGCTCAGCAAGTGCGGCGTTGTCGTTGCTGGCTTTTGTCAGCATTCAGCTACCCGAACCGAAACGCCACCACTACTCGGGACGCTGAACGCCTCATCCAACAGTGCATACTCTGCGCACTGGCATATGCCTTGCTTTCTCTACGTGCAGTGAGCCTCTCCGACGACGGACAAGGCCCGAACGACAACGGCGTCGTCTCCGAACTCGACCCTTTACGGCGGTGATCGGTACGACGCCTTTTTTGTGGGCCACCCGCACAGTTCTGCAAACCTCAGCTGGCGGCTCGGAACCTAATGCGTGGATGAAGGAAGTGACATGAGCGAACAGCATATCCCTCGCGGCGACGCCCTGGCCTGGGTCGGCGGCAGCGATGCACCGGAAAAGAGCGTGCTGAACATCGGTTTCATGGCCCTGAGCGATTCCGCCTCGGTGATAGTCGCGGCCACCCAGGGCTTTGCCGAAAAATATGGGCTGAGCCTCAAACTGCAGCGCCAGGCCTCCTGGGCCGGCCTGCGCGACCGCCTGCTCAGCGGCGAGCTGGACGCCGCCCACAGCCTGTACGGTTTGATCTACGGCGTGCAGCTCGGCCTCGGTGGCGCCGCGGCAACCGACATGGCGGTGCTCATGGGGCTGAACCAGAACGGCCAGAGCATCAACCTGTCGCACACGCTGCAAAGCGCCGGCGTGACCAGCGGTGAAGCACTGCACCAGCATGTGCACCAAAACAGAGCGCGACTGACCTTCGCTCAGACCTTCCCCACCGGCACCCATGCCATGTGGCTTTACTACTGGCTGGCCAGCCAGGGCATCCATCCGCTGCGCGACGTGGACAGCGTGGTGGTGCCACCGCCGCAGATGATCGAACACCTGGAGGCCAAGCGCATCGACGGCTTCTGCGTCGGCGAACCCTGGACCGCCAAGGCCGTCGATGAACAACTCGGCTGTACCGTCACCACCATCCAGGCAATCTGGCCGGATCACCCAGAAAAGGTGCTGGGCTGCACCCGCGCCTTCGCCGCACAGAACCCCAATACCGCCCGTGCGCTGATCATGGCGGTGCTCGACGCCGCACGCTTCATCGATGACAACGAGGAAAACAAGCGCAGCACCGCCCTGCTGCTCAGCGGCAGCGAATACGTCAATGCGCCGGTCTCGGCGATCACCCCACGCTTTCTCGGCCACTATCAGGACGGCCTCGGCCACGCCTGGCAGGACGAGCATCCGCTGCGCTTTCATGCCGGCGGCCTGGTCAACCAGCCCTACCTGTCCGATGCCATGTGGTTCATGACCCAATTCCGCCGTTGGGGCCTGCTACGCAAAGACCCCGACTACCTGGGCGTGGCCCGCCAGGTGCAGCAACTGGCCCTGTACCGCGAAGCCGCTACGGCGCTGGGAATTGCCGTGCCGGGCGAGATGCGCAGCTCCATCCTGCAGGACGGCACCAACTGGGACGGCAGCGCCCCTGCCGCGTACGCGCGCAGCTTCCGCCTCCATGCCCTGGCCGACAGCCCGGCTGTCGCCCTGTAACCGCCGGGAGAGCCATCGATGCTGCGTATCCTTCTGATCAACGACACCCCGAAGAAGGTCGGCCGCCTCAAGTGCGCGCTGATCGAGGCCGGATTCGAGGTCATCGACGAATCCGGGCTGACCATCGACCTGCCGGAGCGGGTCGAGGCCGTGCGCCCCGACGTTATCCTGATCGACACCGAGTCCCCTGGCCGCGACGTGATGGAACAGGTGGTACTGGTCAGCCGTGACCAACCGCGTCCAATCGTCATGTTCACCGACGAACACAACCCCAGCGTGATGCGCCAGGCGATCCAGAGTGGCGTCAGCGCCTACATTGTCGAAGGCATCCATGCCCAGCGCCTGCAACCCATCCTCGACGTCGCCATGGCCCGCTTCGAGAGCGATCAGGCATTGCGTGCCCAGCTCCAGGCACGCGATGCCCAACTGGCCGAGCGCAAGCGCGTCGAACAGGCCAAGGGCCTGCTGATGAAGATGAAGAGCTGCAACGAGGAAGAGGCCTATACGCTGATGCGCCGGCAGGCCATGAGTCGCCAGCAGAAGCTGATTCAGGTGGCCGAACAGATCATCGCCATGCACGACATGCTCGGCGGTTGACTGTTGCGCTACGCCGCTCGCTGGCTGTGCTGGACAGCGAGACGGCGGCGCGCGTATCTTCGCCGCAGGCTGCAGCAGTGGCCAACGTCGCTCGGACGGTTCCGGGCGCTTACGTACTTCGAGGAAATCATGGCTGATAACGCCAAGCGCCGCTTTGCGCGCATCGATCGTCTGCCCCCCTACGTCTTCAACATCACCGCCGAACTGAAGATGGCTGCACGCCGTCGCGGCGAGGACATCATCGACTTCTCCATGGGCAACCCCGACGGTGCGACTCCGCCGCACATCGTCGAGAAGCTGGTGCAGGTCGCCCAGCGTGAAGATACCCACGGCTACTCCACTTCCCGCGGTATTCCGCGCCTGCGCCGCGCCATCTCGCGCTGGTACAAGGATCGCTACGAGGTGGAGATCGACCCGGAAAGCGAAGCCATCGTCACCATCGGCTCCAAGGAAGGCCTGGCGCACCTGATGCTCGCCACCCTGGACCATGGCGACACGGTGCTGGTACCCAACCCCAGTTACCCGATCCATATCTACGGCGCGGTGATCGCTGGCGCCCAGGTGCGTTCCGTGCCGCTGGTGCCGGGCGTGGACTTCTTCGCCGAGCTGGAACGCGCCATTCGCGAGTCGATTCCCAAGCCGAAGATGATGATTCTCGGCTTCCCCTCCAACCCCACCGCACAGTGCGTGGAGCTGGACTTCTTCGAGCGCGTGGTAACCCTGGCCAAGCAGTACGACGTACTGGTGATTCACGACCTGGCCTACGCCGACATCGTTTATGACGGTTGGAAGGCGCCTTCGATCATGCAGGTACCCGGCGCCAAGGACATCGCGGTGGAGTTCTTCACCCTGTCCAAGAGCTACAACATGGCCGGCTGGCGCATCGGTTTCATGGTCGGCAACCCCGAACTGGTCAGCGCCCTGGCGCGGATCAAGAGCTACCACGACTATGGCACCTTCACCCCGCTACAGGTGGCGGCCATCGCTGCACTGGAAGGCGACCAGCAGTGCGTGCGCGATATCGCCGAACAGTATCGTCAGCGGCGTAACCTGCTGGTCAAGGGCCTGCACGAGATCGGCTGGATGGTGGAAAAGCCCAAGGCTTCCATGTACATCTGGGCCAAGATTCCCGACGCCTACGCGCACCTGGGCTCGCTGGAGTTCGCCAAGAAACTGCTGGCCGAAGCCAAGGTCTGCGTCTCGCCTGGATTGGGTTTTGGCGACTATGGCGACGACCATGTGCGCTTCGCCCTGATCGAGAACCAGGACCGCAGCCGTCAGGCGCTGCGCGGCATCAAGGCGATGTTCCGCGCCGACGGGTTGCTGCCAGGCAAGCCGGCCAAGGCAGAGACCGAGTAAGCATTGAAGGGCGCCGTGAGGCGCCCTTTCTACGTGGGCATGGAAACCGACAAGTTCTGCGACAATTCAGGACGTTACGCACGCCAAGCGATAGTTTCGAGCAATTGCCCGACAGAGTGAGCGCCCGTACACTGCGCGCCCCTTCCCTGACGGTTCTCCCCAATGCTCTACGTCTTGCGCATACTGCTGATGGGCGTGCATTTCATCCTGGCCGGCCTGCTCGGCCTGCTGCTCGGCCTGTGCCGCCCGTTCAACCCCGACAACAGCCACCTCTGCGCGCGTTTTTATTCGCTGCCCGCCCTATGCCTGCTGCGCCTGAAGCTGAAGACTGACGTACGCCCGCTTTTAGAACACCAGCGCTCCTGCGTGATCATCGCCAACCACCAGTCCAACTTCGACCTCTACGTGCTTGGCCGCGTGGTACCGGAACGCACCGTGAGCATCGGCAAGAAGAGCCTCAAGTGGGTGCCATTCTTCGGTCAGCTCTACTGGCTGGCCGGTAACGTGCTGATCGATCGCAGCAATGCCGTAGCCGCCAAGCGCGCAATGCTGACCACCACCGAAACCCTGCGCAATCGCGACACTTCGATCTGGGTCTTCCCGGAAGGCACGCGCAACCTTGGCCGAGGCCTGCTGCCGTTCAAGAAAGGCGCGTTTCAAATGGCGATCACGGCCGGTGTTCCGATCATCCCGGTGTGCGTGAGCAACTACAGCAAAGTCATGCGCCTGAATCGCTGGAACAGCGGCCGCATCCTGATTCGCTCGCTGCCGGCAATCCCTACTGCCGGCCTGAGCCTGGACGACATGCCCGCGCTGATGGAGCGTTGTCAGCAGGCCATGAGCGAATGTATCAGCAGCATGGACAAGGAACTGGCGTCCGCGTGAGGTATAACGCGGGATGCCGGAGCGAGCAGGCAACTCGCGCCTGCTATCAAATCCATCGATAGTTACTCTGCAGAACATCCATTATTCAATCGAAATGACTTCGACGATTCTGTGCCCACACCCACTCCTGACCTGGAGCACAGAACATGTCCCGCCTCTCTCAAGCCGCCCGCAACGGCGCTCTCGCTGCCATCGGCCTGTACCTGATCAGCACCTCGACGGTGCTGGTCGTGAGTTACGCCGCCGTCCAGCCAAGCACTCCAACCATAGAACAACCAGGCCCGCTGCAGAGCCTGATCACTCATTTGCCCGCCCTGCTCGGCGCGCGCTCGCAAGGTTGAGTGAACGGCCATGATCAAAAATCACCGCACCCGCCTGCTGGTGCTCGCCAGCCTGTCGCTGCTGACCACCTTGCTGGCCCTCAGTGGCATCGGCAAAGGCTCGGCTGGCGCCGTGGCGCGCAACATCGAATGCAGCCACAAACTGGCTCATCACCTGGACCTGGCCGAAAGCCTCAAGCGGCAGCGCAGCAGCCCGCCACCGAACAGAAGCGAACGGCTCTCGCCATACTTCGTGCTCACTCAGCAGACATGAAAAAGCCCGGATGACCGGGCTTTTTCATGTCTCGATATCAGACTCAGGCCTTGGCTTGCTTGCCTTGAGCAACAAAGCGCATCATCCACTCAGCCACTGCACTGCCCTGCTGCGAATGCTTGAGGCTATCCACCCCCTGCTGATAGACCTGCTCGCCAAGATGCTGCTGACGCAGATCGAGCAACGCCCGCGAATAGTCGTGCACGAACTCCGGGTGGCCCTGAAAACACAGGACCTGATCCTCGATGCGGTAGGCGCCAATCGGGCAGAAGTCACTGGTAGCCAGCAGCGTGGCCTTCTCCGGCAGACGGGTCACCTGATCCTGGTGGCTGATCAGCAACTGCAGTTCGTCCAGCGCCGGGGTCATCCACTCGGGTTTGTTCTCCAGGCGATAGCTGTGCACCCCTACGCCCCAGCCCTGCTCCGCGCGCTCGGCTTTGCCACCGAGCAGCAACGCCAATAGCTGATGACCAAAGCAAATGCCCAGCAGCTTGTCGCCACGCTTGTAGCGCTCCAGCAGGTATTCCTTGAGCGTTTGAATCCAGGCCTCACTGCCAAAGGAGTCGGCTTTGCTGCCAGTCACAAGATAGGCATCGAATTTCTCGCTATCGGGCGGGTAATGGCCATTCACCACGTTGTAGACACTGAACTCCGCCGCCACCGGCTGCTGAGCGAACAACTGCTCGAACATGCGGCCATAGCCCTGATACTGGTCAACCAGTTCGGGACGGAGGATGTCAGTTTCCAGAATACAGATACGCAGTGGCATGAGGTTTCCTGTGGTGAGCACGCGGGCGGGTAATTTGTGCGTTTTTCTTAACATATGAATTCGTACAAATAAATAGCCGAGCCCGATTTTCAAGCAGATCCGCGATTATCGGCGCTGTGCAACGCCACGAACAGTCGTCAATTAAAATTGACGAAACTTTACCCTGTCAGTGCATGGCGACGTTTCATCAGCCGCTTCGATAGTTACCATGCACGCCATTCACTTCTGTGATTGCACGCTCGCAGCGAATATCGCCACAACGGGCAGTCGCCCTCATGCACAGAAAGAAATCGATCATGAGCACCTACTCCGCACTCGCCAGCTTCGCCGCCGCTTCCGCCTTCCAGACCGTCGCACCGGTTCGTCCCGAGCAGGCTGCCGCCGTAGCCCGCGACGTTCGTCCGAGCTGACACAACCCAGGAGAGCCGCCATGCACAGCCAACTCAGCCTGGACGCCTACGGCGTCACCTACGCCCACCTTCAAGATGGCAACCTGCAGTTCGAAACCGAAGCCGCCCTGCAACTCGATGATGGCAGCATGTTGACCCTGCGCATGCCAACTCGCCACAGCGAGATGCTGGCGATCCACGAAGCCGTGTGCATCCGTCAGGGCTGGTGCCAGGCGGCGTGAGAAAGCGATGATCTAGACTCCTCGTGACATTCACGGTGCGGAACGAGGCTGGCCCCATGCAAACACGCACTCTGATCACCCTGTTCGGCGGTAGCCTGTTGCTTGCCGGCAACGCTCTAGCAGATCGCCCCGACAGCGACTGGATCAGCATCGACGAGGCGCTGAGCAAAGCACGTGCAGCTGGCTACACGGAGCTACACAAGATCGAAGCCGACAATGACGGTTACTGGGAAGGCGAAGGCCTGAAACAGGATGGCCGTCTTCACGAATTTCGTATCGACGGCAAGAGCGGTGCAGTGATTCGCGACCAGTTGGAAGATTGACTGAAACGGCCCTTTCGGGCCGTTTCTGCATCCGTAGGGGGCGCCGTGCGCACCGGGGACACTCCGCTTAAGCGGTGCGCATGGCCTGGGCGGCCCCGCGACACCCTACAAGGGAGGCTCAGAACGTCTCGCCCTTGGCGGCCTTTTCCAGCAACAGCGCAGGCGGCAGGAAACGTTCGCCGTACTGCTCGGCCAGGTACTGCGCACGGGCGACGAAGTCCTTCGCCCCGTACTGGTTGATGAACTGCAGCGCACCACCGGTCCAGGCGGCGAAGCCGATACCGAAGATCGAGCCGATGTTGGCATCGGCCACTGACTTCAAGACGCCCTCTTCGACGCAGCGAACCGTCTCGATGGCCTGGATGAACAGGATGCGGTCACGCACGTCCTCCTGCGAGATCTGCGCATCGGCCTTTTCGAAACGCGCCTTGAGCTCGGGCCACAGGTACTTCTTGCCGCCTGCCGGGTAATCGTAGAAACCGCCACCGGCCGCCTTGCCCGGACGCTTGAACTCGTTAAGCATCAGATCGATCACCGCAAACGCCGGGTGCTCGGGAATGGATTTGCCCTCGGCCGCCAGATCCGAGAGGGTCTGCTGGCGGATGTGGTTCATCAGGCTCATCGACACTTCGTCGCTGATCGCCAGCGGGCCGACCGGCATGCCGGCCTTGCGCGCTTCGTTCTCGATCATCGCCGCGCTCACGCCTTCGCCGAGCATGGCGATGCCCTCGTTGGTGAAGGTGCCGAACACCCGCGAGGTAAAGAAGCCGCGGCTGTCGTTGACCACGATGGGCGTCTTCTTGATCTGCATGACGTAGTCGAAGCCGCGCGCCAGCGTTTCATCGCTGGTCTGCTCACCGCGGATGATTTCCACCAGCGGCATCTTGTCCACCGGGCTGAAGAAGTGCAGGCCGATGAATTTCTCCGGTTTGGCCACGGCAGCCGCCAGGCCGGTGATCGGCAGCGTCGAGGTGTTGGAGGCGATCACCGCATCGCTCAGCGCAGCAGCTTCGGCTGCCGCGGTGACCTTGCCCTTGAGCGCACGATCCTCGAATACGGCTTCGATGATCAGGTCGCAGCCGGCAAAATCCGCCTCGCTATCGGTAGCCTTGATCAGCGCCAGGAAAGCCTCACGCTGCTCGGCCGTCATGTGGCCCTTGCTCACTTTCTTGTCGAGCAGCTTGGCCGAGTAGCCCTTGCCCTTCTCCGCCGCGTCGAGGGACACATCCTTGAGTACCACTTCGATGCCGGCCGCCGCCGACACATAGGCGATGCCGGCGCCCATCATGCCGGCGCCAAGCACGCCGACCTTTTTCGTCTGGGTTTTCGGATAGCCCTGTGGGCGCGAGCTGCCGGCGTTGATCTCGTTGAGTTGGAACCAGAAGGTACCAATCATGTTCTTCGCCACCTGGCCGGTGGTCAGCTCGGTGAAGTAGCGCGCCTCGATGATCTGCGCGGTGTCGAAGTCGACCTGCGCGCCTTCTACGGCCGCGCACATGATCTTCTCCGGCGCCGGGAAGCAGCCCTTGGTCTTGTTGCGCAGCACGCTCGGGGCGATGGCCAGCATCTGCGCCACGTTCGGCGAACTCGGCGTGCCGCCGGGAATCTTGTAGCCCTGCACATCCCACGGCTGCTTGGCCACCGGGTTGGCGGCGATCCAGGCACGCGCTTTGGCCAGCATCTCGTCACGGTCGCTGGCCAGATCGTGGATCAGGCCGGCCTTGAGCGCAGCGTCCGGGCGTACCTTCTTACCCTCGGCCAGGTACGGCAGGGCCTTTTCCAGGCCAAGCAGGCGCACCATGCGCACCACCCCACCGCCGCCCGGCAGCAGGCCGAGGGTGACTTCCGGCAGGCCGAGCTGGACGTGGCTCTCGTTCAGCGCGATGCGGTGGTGGCAGGCCAGGGCGATTTCCCAGCCGCCGCCCAGCGCTGCGCCGTTGATGGCGGCAACCACCGGCTTGCCGAGGGTTTCCAGGCGGCGCAGTTGGCCCTTGATTCTCAGGATCATCTCGTAGAAGCCCTGGGCCTCGGCCTGGGTGACCTTGATCAGTTCATTGAGGTCGCCGCCGGCGAAGAAGGTCTTCTTCGCCGAGGTGACGATCACCCCGGCGATCGAGTCCTTTTCCGCTTCCAGGCGGTCGACGATCTGGCCCATGGCCTCGCGGTACACCGCGTTCATGGTATTGGCGCTCTGGCCGGGCATGTCCATGGTCAGGACGACGATATTGTCCTGGCCTTTTTCGTAACGGATGGCGTCTGTCATTTTTGTATTCTCTTCCCAAAGCTGTGGGAGCTGCGTAGCTGCGTAGGGCGGGTGCAACCCGCCAGCACACGAATGGCGGGTTTCACCCGTACCGATCAGATTCGTTCGATGATGGTGGCGATGCCCATGCCGCCGCCCACGCAGAGGGTGGCAAGGCCGTAGCGCAACTGGCGCTTCTCCAGTTCATCGAGCAGCGTGCCGAGGATGGCGCAGCCGGTGGCGCCCAGCGGGTGGCCCATGGCGATGGAACCGCCGTTGACGTTGACCTTGTCCTCGCTCACGCCCATGTCCTTCATGAACTTCATGACAACGGAGGCAAAAGCCTCGTTGACCTCGAACAGGTCGATGTCGTCGATGGAGAGTCCCGCCTTGGCCAGCGCCTTACGCGTGGCCGGCGCCGGGCCGGTGAGCATGATGGTCGGGTCGGTGCTGGTCACCGCGGTGGCGACGATGCGCGCACGCGGTTTCAGGCCCAGTTCCTTGCCCTTGGCCGCGGAGCCGATCAGCATCAGCGCGGCGCCGTCGACGATGCCGGAGCTGTTGCCCGGCGTGTGTACGTGCTCGATACGCTCAACATGGCTGTAGACGCGCAGCGCAGTGGCGTCGAAGCCCATCTGCCCCATCATCTCGAAGCTCGGCTTGAGCTTGCCGAGGCCTTCCAGGGTCGAATCGCCACGGATGAACTCGTCATGGTCAAGCAGCACGATGCCGTTCTGGTCGGTCACCGGCACCAGCGACTTGGCGAACGAGCCATCAGCGCTGGCGCGCGCCGCCTTGTGCTGCGAGCACAGGGCGAAGGCATCGACATCAGCGCGGCTGAAATCCTCCAGGGTGGCGATCAGGTCGGCACCGATACCCTGCGGGACGAAATTGGTGTGGATGTTGGTTTCCGGGTCCATGACCCAGGCGCCGCCGTCCGAGCCCATGGGCACGCGCGACATGGACTCCACGCCACCGACCACCACCAGATCCTCGAAGCCGGAGCGCACCTTCATCGCGCCCAGGTTCACCGCCTCCAGGCCCGAGGCGCAGAAGCGGTTGAGCTGCACGCCGGCGACGCTGACGTCCCAGTCCGCGACCATGGCGGCGGTCTTGGCGATATCGGCGCCCTGATCGCCCACGGGCGTCACGCAGCCCAGCACGATGTCGTCCACCTGGCTGGTATCCAGATCGTTGCGCGTTTGCAGGGCATTGAGCAGGCCGGCAATCAGCTGAACCGGCTTGACGCTGTACAGCGCGCCGTCCTTCTTGCCCTTGCCACGCGGTGTGCGCACCGCATCGAAAATATATGCTTCGGTCATGGCGTCCTCGGAGACTGATACGGCGCTGGCGGAACATCACAAACCGGCCGCGCCTGTTCTTATTGAGCCTGACTACCATAGCGCTGGTACATCAGCGCTCAATGACCTAAGCGCTCAGCACCATTGACCGCTGAGCTCAGACGAACGGTCGCTTGCTCGAACTGACAGTTGCAAGGGCGAGCAAGCTGTCTGCTTCAAGGCCTGCATTGTTCTGGAGGACGTCGCACATAGCCCCAGCTTCCTAACAGCACTTCGTTAGCAACCAAACCATCTAAGGAAACTGTGACGTCAGCCCTAGAGTTACTCCTGTGCCTGTATCGAAAAACGGGTGCAGGGAACCGTCGCCGGGTCATGCCGGGGCGGGCAATCAAAGTAACGCCCAGGTGTGACGCAGCAGCCTGCCGCATGGTGATGCAGGCTCCCGGTGCCACCCCCATAACAACAAAAGGCATGCAGCCATGTTCAAACAGCCGAAATATCGCCAGGCTGGCGTAATACTTTTCGCCACGGCAATCATCCTGATCCTTCCCAATCTGACCCGTCTGGTCAGTTGACTTTATACTTCCCCGCTGCTGTGCCGACGCCGTGGTGCGCTCAGTGCAGGGCGGGCGCTTGCTTGTGGACGGCGTGCTGACTTCGGGCAAAGATAGGCAAAAGCCCCCTGCCCTGGAGCCGGACATGCGTTTTCTCATCTTGCTGAGCGGCCTGCTCACCTTTCTTGGCGCCCAGGCTGAAGAAGTCGATCAAGCTGCCGCTCTGGCCACCCTGCAACGGGCCGACAGCCTGCTGATCGACGTACGCAGCAGCGAGGAATTTTCCGCTGGAGCCCTGCCTGGCGCCATTCGCATCGGTCATGACGAGATCGCCGCGCAGATCGCCAGCATCGCACCGGACAAGGACAGCCCCCTGGTGCTCTATTGCCGCAGCGGCCGCCGCTCGGGACTGGCCAAGCAAAGCCTGGAGAATCTGGGTTACCGCCAGGTGATCAATGCCGGCGCTTATGACGATCTGCTACCTCTGCTGGAGGCCGAGGAGTGAGGGCTCTGCTGCTTGCACTATTGGTTCCGGGCGGCACAGCGCAGGCTGCGCAGCTCGAGATACATCTGAGCTGCGGACAACGCAACTGGAGCAGCAGCGAGTTGCTCAGTCATCCGCAGACACGTGACATCGAGATAGACGAAGACGTGAGTTACAAGCGGCCCATGCGTTACCGAGCGGTGCCCATAAGCGCCCTGCTGGACGGCCTAACCGCTGGCGACCACCTGCAGGCCGTGGCCCTCGACGGCTTTGCTGCCGAGCTGCCGGCTGCCACGCTGCTGGCTCGCGAGGGTGCCAAGGCGTGGCTGGCCATCGAGGATCCGCAACGCCCCTGGCCACCGTTGGCCAAGGATAAGCCCAGCGCCGGTCCCTTCTATCTGGTCTGGACCGATCCGGCCGCCAGCCAGATCGGCCCGGAGCAGTGGCCCTTCCAGGTCGCCCGGATTCGCCAGCTCGCCACTGTTGAACAACGCTTCCCCGCCTTGCTGCCGGCAGTGGATGCCAGCGCCGAAATCCGTGCCGGTTTCGCCGCGTATCAGAAGAACTGCATGGCCTGCCACCGACTCAATGGCGCTGGCGACTCCGAATTCGGCCCGGACCTGAACATTCCACACAGCCCGACCGAATACTTCACCGGCGACTTCCTGCGCCAGTACATCCGTGACCCACAAAGCCTGCGCCGCTGGCCGCAGGGGGCGCATGCCGGGGTTCAGTGAACAGGTACTACCACCCGCCGAACTGGAACGACTGATCGCCTACCTGCAGCATATGGCGCAGCGCAAGAACGCCCCGGAGCCTGACGACACCTAGCCTGCAGGAACGATTCAAGTAGGGTGCGCCGTGCGCACCGGCGCTTTGACCAGGCGCCTGGTGCGCAAATGGCGCACCCTACGACACGCGCCTATCGGTACTTCACTGCTGACGCACCTGCAGCAGCGGCGCCACCTGTACCTGCGCATGCATCTGCTCGCAGCCACCGCCACGGCGCATGCCACGCACCGGGCAGGCGTCGAGGTAATCGAGACCGACCGCCAGCTTGAGGTGCCGCTCCGGGCGCGCCAGGCAATTGGTCACGTCGAAGCTGTACCAGGCGTCCCCCACCCAGGCCTCGGCCCAGGCATGGCTGGCCAGGTGCTCGGCGTCATCGGTGTAGAGATAGCCCGACACATAGCGCGCCGGCACACCGAGACTGCGCGCGCAGGCGAGGAAGGCATGGGTATGATCCTGGCAAACGCCACGACGACCGGCGAAGGCCTCGGCGGCACTGGTGTCCACCTCGGTGATGCCTGGCTGGTAGGCGATATGGGCATTGAGCGCATGCATCAGGTCGATCAAGCCGTTGCGATCTGTACGTGCCTTGCTCTGCTGCGCGGCGAATTCACGGATGGCGTCGTCGGCCTGGGTCAGGCGGGTGAAGCGCAAAAACGGCAGCGCCGACTGACGCTCGTGCTCGGCCTCGCAGGTTTCGTCGATCTCCACCTGGCCGCGGGCGCCAATGACGATGGACTCGTGCGGCTCGTCCAGGGTCAGCACGTGCAGGATGTTGCCGTAGGGGTCGAGCTGGGCGTGCACCGGGCGCGGCAGGTCGAGCTGCCAGCTGAGCACCTGCTGGCGCTCGCTGTCGTGTGGGGTCAGGCGCAGGTACTGGATGCTGGCGCGTACCTGATCATCGTAACGATAGGTGGTGTCATGGCTGATCGAGAGTCTCATGCGACCTCCAGGTAGGACGTATGGATGGTGTTGCCCAACTGGCGTACCAGCAGGATGAAGTCGGTGAGCCAGGCATGCAGGCCTTCGTCGAGCACTTCGTCGATGCTGGTGTAGCGCAGTCGCGCATCCAGCTCGGCGGCCAGGCGCTGCGCCGGTCGACCGTTCTCCCCCGGTAGACCCGCGAGCATCAGGTTGAGTTCTTCCATACAGGCTCGCAGCGAGCGCGGCACGTCCGGACGCAGCAGCAGCAGTTCGGCGACCTTGCGCGTACGTGGCGAGCCTCGATAGCTCTCGGCAAATGCCTCGAACGAGGACAACGCCCGCAGCAGCGCACTCCATTGGTAGTAGCTGCGCGCGGTGCGCTCCTCCAGCTCGTCAATTTCCTCGCCAAGCATTTCGTAGCGCGCATCGAGCAGGCGCAGGGTGTTGTCGGCACGCTCGATGAAGGTGCCCAAGCGGATGAAGCGATAGGCCTCACCACGCATGATGGTGCCGAAGGTGGCACCACGGAACAGGTGCGAGCGCTCCTTGACCCACTCGCAGAAGCGGCTGATGCCGTAGCGGCCCAGGCCCTGCTCGGCAATGCCGCGCATCTCCAGCCAGGTGGCGTTGATGTTTTCCCACATGTCCGCGGTGATCCGCCCGCGCACCGCATGCGCGTTGCTGCGCGCAGCTTGCAGGCAGCAATAGATGCTGCCGGGGTTGCTCGCATCGAGAGCGAAGAAGTGCAGCATGCGCTCGCCGTGCAGCGGACCGTGGCGCTCCAGGTAGTCGTCCAGGGTGCCGGTGATCAGCAGCGGCATAGCCAACTCATCGAGGCCATCGCCACGGCCGTCCTGCGGCATCAGTGACAGCGAATAGCTGACGTCGAGCATGCGCGCCAGGTTCTCGGCACGCTCCAGGTAGCGCGACATCCAGTACAGGTCTGAGGCAGTACGACTGAGCATGATTAGTCCTCCACCACCCAGGTGTCCTTGGTACCGCCGCCTTGCGACGAGTTGACCACCAGCGAGCCTTCGCGCAGTGCCACGCGCGTCAGGCCGCCGGGCACCAGGCGGGTTTCGCGACCGGTCAGGACGAACGGGCGCAGGTCGATATGGCGCGGGGCGATGCCGCGTTCGACGAAGGTAGGACAGGTCGACAGGCACAGCGTCGGCTGGGCGATATAGGCCTCCGGCTTGGCCATCAGCCGCGCGCGGAAGTTCTCGATCTCGGCCTTGCTCGCCGCCGGACCGACCAGCATGCCGTAGCCGCCCGAGCCTTGAGTCTCCTTGACCACCAGTTCGGACAGGTTGGCCAGCACGTGGGACAACTCCTCCGGCTTGCGACACTGCCAGGTGGGTACGTTCTTGAGGATCGGCTCTTCGTCCAGATAGAAGCGGATCATGTCGCCGACATAGGGGTAGATCGACTTGTCGTCGGCCACGCCGGTGCCGATGGCGTTGGCCAACACCACGTTGCGCGAGCGGTAGGCCGACAGCAGCCCCGCCACGCCGAGCATCGAATCAGGATTGAAGGCCAGCGGGTCGAGGAAGGCATCATCGAGGCGGCGATAGATCACGTCCACCTGCCGCGCACCGGCGGTGGTGCGCATGTAAACCTTGTCGTCACGCACGAACAGGTCGGCGCCCTCCACCAGTTCCACGCCCATCTCGCGGGCAAGGAAGGCGTGTTCGAAGTAGGCGCTGTTGAAGCGGCCCGGCGTCAGCACCACCACCGTGGGGTTGTCCAGCGGACTGGAACTCTTCAGCGCATCGAGCAGCAGGTTCGGGTAGTGGTCCACCGGCGCCACGCGCTGAGCGGCGAACAGCTCAGGGAACAGGCGCATCATCATCTTGCGGTCTTCGAGCATGTAGCTCACGCCGCTGGGCGTGCGCAGGTTGTCTTCCAGTACGTAGTAGCTGCCGTCGCCGTCACGTACCAGGTCGACCCCGGCAATGTGCGCGTAGATGTCGCGGTGCAGGTCGAGGCCCTTCATGGCCATCTGGTAGCCCTCATTGGCCAGCACCTGCTCGGCCGGGATGATCCCCGCCTTGATGATGCGCTGGTCGTGGTAGAGGTCGGCGAGGAACAGGTTGAGTGCCTGCACACGCTGGATGCAGCCGCGTTCGACGATACGCCATTCGCTGGCGGGGATGGAGCGGGGAATGATGTCGAAGGGGATCAGCCGCTCGGTGCCCTGATCATCTCCGTAGAGGGTGAAGGTGATACCGGCGCGGTGGAACAATAGGTCGGCTTCTCGTCGGCGCTGAGCCAGCAGATCGTCCGGCGTCTCTGCCAACCAGCGGGCAAATTCGCGGTAATGCGGGCGGACAGCACCGCTCGCGTCGTACATCTCGTCATAAAAGGTGCGGGCCATGCCGTACTCCTTGTCACCCGGACTTGCAGCATCCTCTGCAAGGCCCGAGCCAATGAAATTAATCCTTTAATTTCAAATAGATACCAACAAAACCCAAACAGAAAGCACCGAAATGGTGCGGCGCGATGTTTCTGTCATGAGACGCCGCCCCATTGCGTGGCACAGCAAAAATTCACTGGCCATCGCAGCGCGCGGTGAAGGTAAAAAGCTTGCAGCCCCGCCCTGCAGTGGCCCCGGACACTTAGCTGTCACATTGCGTGACCGACTGGTCAAGCGCAACCGCTTTTGTACCGACTACACGACGAACAAGTGTCGGAATGAACGTGCGTAGCCGGATGAAATCCGGGGCAGAACGGCGTGATCTTTCCCGGATTGCATCAGCTACGGGCTCGCTGAGCAGACGCCAGCAACAGCTCATCACGACTCACAAATATGCCCCCTTTGCGAGTGCTGCTTGTTGTAGGAGCCCGCTTGCGGGCGATCCATGTATCCGTGGCCTGATCGCCGGCAAGCCGGCTCCTACAAATATCGTCCGATTGCGACTCACGACCTGTAAACCTGTCCGCTGAACAGGCAGCACCCTACGGATATGACCCGCGATCAAACACCCGCTCCACGCTCCATCAAATGACTCATCGCCGCCTTCAGCTTCATCGGTCGCACCGGCTTGTGCAGCAGGCTATGGCCCAGCTCGCGCATCTGCTGCTTGAGCTCATTGCTGTAGTTGGCGGTGATCATCAGCGCCGGTAGCGGCGTGCTACGCCGCGCGTTGATCTGCGCCACCGCGTCGACGCCATTGCGCTCGTCGTCGAGGTGGTAGTCGGCGATCAGCAGGTCGGCCTCGGCGTGGTAGTTGTCCACCTGGCACGCCAGGTCTTCTTCGCTCAGCGCGGTGACCACCCGGCAGCCCCAGCCTTCGAGCAGGGTGCGCATGCCGGCGCAGATCGCCGCGTCGTTATCCAGCACCCAGACCCGCGCGCCGCTGAGGCGTTCGAGCAACAGATCCGGGCTGTCCTGCACGGCACGCACGCGCGGCGCGCGGCGGGTCAGCGGCACCTCGACGGCGAACATCGAGCCCCTGCCCTGCTGCGATGCCACACGAATACGGTGCCCAAGCATGCCCGCAATTTTCTCGACGATCGCCAGGCCCAGGCCGAGGCCGCGATCCTGCTTGCGCTGCACGTTGTCGCCGCGCTTGAACTCCTGGAATATCTCCACCAGCTTGTCCTGAGCGATGCCGATGCCGGTGTCCCAGACTTCGATGGACAGGCTGTTGCCGCGCCGCCGGCAGCCCAGCAGGATGCGCCCGCTGGCGGTGTAGCGAATGGCGTTGCTGAGGAAGTTGCGCAGGATCCGCGCCAGCAACTGCACGTCGCTGCGCACCAGGGCCGAGCTGGGCAGGTAATCCAGACGCAGGCCTTCGCTGCGGGCGATCTGGTGATACTCGGCGGCCAGGTTCTCCAGCAGCTCGCTGACGGCGAATGGCGCGATATCGGGCTTGATCACCCCGGCATCGAGCTTGGAAATGTCCACCAGCGTGCCGAGCAGACTTTCCACGTCTTCCAGCGAGTTGCTGACGTTGCGTACCAGCGGCGCGCAGCCGCTCAGGTCGTTCTTCTCCAGCAAGGCACTGGTGAATAGCCGCGCGGCGTTGAGCGGCTGCAGCAGATCGTGGCTGACGGCAGCGAGAAACTTGGTCTTGGACAGGTTGGCCTGCTCGGCCTCGCCCTTGGCATCACGCAGGCGCGCTTCCATCTGCGTGCGCTCGTCGATCTCGCGGCGCAGCTGGTCGTTCACCGTGGTCAGCTCGGCGGTGCGCTCGCGCACGCGCTGTTCCAGGTGTTGATAGGCCTGGTGCAACGCCTCGGCGGTGCGGCGGCGCTCGGTGATATCGCGGATCAGCACGAAGATGCCGACCACTTCGCCGCTGGCCTGACGGTTGGGCACGTAGGAACGCAACATGTAGCGCTCCTGGCCGTTGTGGTTGGTTTCGGCGAATTCGAAGGTCACGCTCTCGCCGGACAGCGCCAATTCGACGTAGGGTTCCAGACGCTGGCAATGCTCCTCGCTGTGCACTTCGCGCAGGCTCTGGCCGAGCATGGCGCCGCGTGGCCAGCAGTACCATTCCTCGTAAACCTTGTTGGTGAATTCGTAGACCAGATCAGCCGACAGGTAGGCGATCAGCGCCGGCACGTGATCGGTGATCAGGCGAATCCAGCGCTCGCTGTCGCTCAGCGCCTGAGCCTGGCGATGGCGCTCGGTGATATCGGTGAAGGTGTTGACGAAGCCGCCGGTGGGCAGCGGATGAGTACGCACTTCCAGCATGCGTCCGTTGAACAGACGCACCTCCACCTGGCGCAGCGGTTTGCCGGCGGCATCGCGGCTGTCCGGGGTCAGCGGCTCAAGTTCGCTTTCCGCCATCACTTCGGCGAACGGCCGATGGGCGTTGATCGGCGCCAGGCCGCAGAGTTCGAGGAAACGGTGGTTCCACAACTCCAGTGCACCCTCGGCGTTGACCATGGCCATGCCCTGGGACAGGTTGTCGACCGCGCGCTGCAGCAGGCGCGACTTCTGCGCCAGGGCCTGCTCGCGGCGCAGCGCCTCGCTCTGCTTCACCTCGGTGATGTCGGCGTAAAGGATCACCAGCCCGCCCTCCCGGGTCGGCCGCTCACTGACCTGCACCCAGCGCCCGTCCTGCAGGCGGAACAGGCTCGGCTCGCCCTCCTTGCCCAACTGCGCTTCCACCACCAGACCAGTGCTGCGGCTCAGCCGGCGAATCTCCTCCAACCGCGTACCGGTGCCGATACGCGCGCGGCTGCGCGACCACAGCGCCTTGAAGCGGCTGTTGAATAGCACGATGCGCTGTCGATCATCGAACAGCACGAAGGCGTCGGAGATGCTCTCGATGGCGTCGATCAAATGCTGGTGCGCGGTCTCGGCGCGCAGCCGCGCATCGCTGAGTAACTGGTTGCTCGACTTCAACTCGGCCATCGCCTGGTTCAGCGCGTCGGTGCGCTCGCGCACCTGCTCGGACAGCACCACCGAGTGCTGGAAGGCCGCGTAGGCGTCATCGCCACGGGAATGGATCGACTCGACCCGCTCAATCAACGCGGCGTTGATGCGCCTGAGCTTGGCGTTCTCCTGCTCCAGCGCCGCACAGCGTGCCTGCAGCTCAGCGCTCGGCACGCCCAACAGGTCGGCCAATTGCGACGCCGGTGAAGGTCTGGTTGATGTGCATGCCATTGAACTGCTCTCCGTAGGTGTTGAAGCCGATCACCCGCTGCTGGCGCAGCAGCGTGGCGACCGACTCGACGCCGCCATCGTTCTCGATCTCCAGGCGGCGCAGGAAGCAGTCGCAGCCGATGGTCAGCAGCAGCGGACCGAGGCGCTGCTCCAGCCCGGCGAACAGTTGCTGCAGATTGGGCAGCAAGGGGCCGGGATGCATGGCAGTGAGGACGATGCCGTTCTCCACCGCGCAGTAGAAGGTCAGGCTGAGGTCGTCGTGCACCTGCTGGATCGAGCGCACGTAGTAGTGATCGCTGATCCGTACCGCCAGCGGATAAGCAGCGAACGCCCGCAGATCCAGCGCCTCGACCGGCACACCGATCAGCTCGGCATATTCCTGCGCGGCCGGTGCGGCATTGAGTTCGTACACCCGGCGCGTGGCGCTGTCGGCGCGGGTCACCACCAGCTTTTCCGCGCTGGGTTGGATGTGGTGGGTGCTGAACACCTCGAACTCCAGCCAGGTATTGAACAGCACCACGACCGCTGCACCGCTGTGGAAGCGGCCGCCGTGATAAACGTGGGTATGGGTCAGGTGGTTATCGTCCCCGGCCGAGCCGCCGAAGTGCGGGATGCTGCCCAGCGCCGCACTGAGCGCGCCGAGCACCAGTTCTTCGCGGCTGGACAAGCCGTCGAGCAGGGTCAGGGCGAAGCTGTGGCCCTTGATCGAGGCCAGCTCGTTGCTGCGGCAATCCTTGACCAGGCCATCGACCAGATGCTGCGCATCGAGCAGATTGAAGCGTTCCATCTCGTCGATCAGCACGCTGGCGATGGAGAAACAGCGCAGGTCGAAGCCCAGCGCCACCACGCAGCCACGGCCATAGCCCTGCGGGGTGATCTCACCGGCGCTGGTGCAGCCGACCAGGCTGACGCCGCCGAAATGGGCCTCCAGCGCCTGGCCGAGCCCGTCGAGATCGTATTCGGCCGAGCAGAAGAACAGCACGAAACCGAGATAGGGGTGGATCAGCTGGCGCGCCAGTTCCTGGGCGGCCAATTCCACATCCTTCGTGCTGGAGACGGCGCTTAGCACGCCGTCCGGCTGTTGCAAGGCCATATCACGCCCCAATGCACCTGCTGATCATGGCGAAATTCTACGAAGCCGGCGCTGCCCGCCCCATGCTACTTGAGTACTGGGTAGTCGATCCGTAGGGCGTACTCGCGAAGCAGTACGCGACGCACGCCGCCACCCTGGTCACGCCATGCATGGGCAATTCAATATGTAGGGCGGGTGCAACCCGCCAGTGGGGCAACGGCGGGTTGCACCCGCCCTACAAACTGCTGCGCCGTGCGCACCAGTGTTCTTACAGGGCCGGCCAGAACATCAGGTTCAGCACGAACATTCCGGCGTAAAAGCCGATCTCCAGGGTTTCCGTCCACGGCTGGATGCGCTTGATCGCGCCATGCACATGCACCAGCACCATCAGCAGGGCCACCGCGGCCAGCACCTCGAAGGTGGTGTGCAGCGCTTCACCGGTCAGCGCGGCGCGCAGCATCAGCGCTTCGACGATGAGGATGAAGGCGCCCAGACAGCGCCCGAAATACACCGCCAGGTCGATGTCCTGCGGAATGCGCCAACGCATCAGGCGCGCCCAGGCCAGCGGCACGAGGAAGATGGGCAGCGCAAAGACCAGCGTAGTGCTGATCGCCAGTACCAGCAGATAGGTTTGAGCCGATTCGCTCCAGAGTCCGATCATTGAATTCTTCCTTTCGATCCCTGAGAGTCTGTTCACGATCTGGCGAGCTAGAGCGATACAACACCGATGGCGGCCCCGCAAAAACAAGCGAGGAGCGGCCGAGGTCGCGGGCGACTGTACTTTTGCACATGAGCATTCCGACCGGGCTGGCGATCCAGCTTGTTTTTAACGCAGTAGCGCCGACGCGCAGCAGATCGTGAACAGGCTCGAAAAGAACGGGAGGCCCTTGGGCCTCCCGTCGTCCGCAAGCCGTATGGCTTACCAGCTGAGCACCGCACCGACGGCGAAGGTGTCGGTGTCCTCGTTCAGACCGCTGCCGGCGGCGGCATCGATCTGGTACTGGTTGTACTCGGCGACCAGCTTGAGGTTGTCGTTGATGGTGCGGAAATAGGCGATGCCACGGGTCTCGTAGTCCGCCGCCACACCCAGGCCGTTGCCGTCGTCCTCGGTCTTGCCGTAGGACAGCGCCACGCGGTTCTTGCCCCAGGTGTAGGAGCCCTGCAGCAGATAGCCGTCGCTGTCGATGTCACGCAGGGTCGGCTCACCCAGGTTGTTGGTGAAGAAGGGGTTGATGCCCTTGGCCTGGAATCCCGAGCCGGTCAGAGACAGGCCGCCGAACTTGGCCTGCACGCCATAGCCGAGGCCCTTGGAGGTGACCTTGTCGACGCTGTCGTCGGTGTTCTCGGAGGTCTGGTAGGCGCCGTTGACCCAGGTGTAGATGGTCGAGCCGCCAAGATCGAACTGGTAGCTGACTTCCGATTCGAAGCGCGGATTTTCCTGGTAGGCCTTGCCGGTGGCGCTGTCGTCGTTGGTGTCGACCGGGTCCATGATGCCCACGGCCACACGCAGGCCTTCGGCCAGGTTGTTGTTGCGGTAGGTGATCTGCGAGGTCGGGAACGGGTACGGGTAGCCAGTGCCGATGTTGCCGAACGAAACGCCGTTGCCGTCCACCAGGCCGAGGGTGTCGGAGACGTTGCCGTAACCGGCCAGCAGCTCGTCGAGGAAGATGTTGGAGCGCGAGAACAGACCGAAGTCCTTACCCACCAGCACCTCGCCCCATTCCGGGCTGGAAACGGTGCCGTAGAACTGGCGCACATCGATGGCGGTGTCGGTGCCGTTGGTTTCGCTGTCGTTGATGGTGACCCAGAAGGACGAGCGACCGGTCAGCTTGAGCCCGTCGATCTGCTTGCCGAAGTTGAAGCCGATCCAGTTGGGCAGAAAGCCCATCTTCACCCGCGACTGGCGACGGTCGAATTGCTCGCCGTCACGATCGACGTCGCTGTTGACGTAGAAGGCGTTGATGTAGCCGTCGGTGGAGAAAGTGGTGTCGTCCTTGTCGTACAGGACGATCTCGGCGGCGGCCTGCTGCGCGGTCGCCAGAGCGACGGCGGTGGCCAGGGTCAGGGGCAGAAGTCGAGTGATGGCGATCTTGTTGTTGTGCATAACGCTCTCCGCTTGAGTGGCGACCGCCAGGGCAGTCGTGTCGGAGGCGATTATCGAAAGCGGGTCCGGCGGGCCATACGCTGCCTTGGCAGCGATTCGCTGCTGCTTTGGCCGGGCGCTACCGGCGTGCTCCCGCCGGCTCGCGACCGACCTGCTACCGGTAGCGGGAGAAAGGTATTAGTACCGGGCCAGCCCTAGGGCGTAGACATGCGCCAGTAACGAGCGGCGCAGCTGCACAAGGCTTCGCCCCGGGTCGGGGCTCCTACACAAGCACCAGACACTGCCTCACCCTGTAGGAGCCGCGCCCCGCGGCGAATCGAAAGAACGACGCAAAGCCAGAGCCTTGCACCGGACCGGGGCTCCTGCAGAAAAAGGGCGTTGGAAATTCGCGCGCAGTCGCGCAAGGAGCGCTGAAGAGAACGCAGCCTAGGCCGGCGACGGCGCTCCGCTGGCGAGCACGCGCCAGTCGCGGGCGCTTAGCAACTGCTCATGAGCCTGGAGCAGATCGTTTTTGGTCAGGGCTGTCAGCGCCAGCTGCACCCGCTGCAGATGCGCCTCGGGCAAGCCCGCCAGATGCAGTTGCCAAAGCTGCTCGGCACGCGCCAGGTTGGCCTTGGCCGGACTCAGCGCCGGCAGCAAGGCATCGCGATAACGTGACACAGTCTCGTCGTCCAGCTGGGCGAGCGACTGCCGCTGCTCGTCCAGAAAAGCGCGGATATGCTCGAAGATCCCGGCCGCTCCGCAAACCGGTGACTGCAGGGCAAACAACAACCCCCGGCAGCCCTCGACCTGACGGAAACCGGCGAACAGCGCGTAACCCAGTTGCAGCTCACCACGCAGGCGCTGATAGAAACGCCCCTGCAGCACCTGGCCAAGCAGACGCCAGGCAGCCTCGGTGCAGGCATCGCCGGCAGGCAAGGGACAAAACAGCAACAACGCGGCATCCGTACCCGGCTGCGCAACCTGCTGCCAGTCGATCCCGGTCGCGATACGGGGCATTGGCGGCAGATCCGCAAGCGCCTCGACCGCTACGCACAGCTCGGCCAGTTGTGCCTGTTCGCTCGCGCCGAGCCCGACACTCAGCCCTTCCAGCCGCGAGGTCTTGGGCATCTCGCACAGTTGCGGCGAACGCTGCAGCAGCGCCCGCAACAACATGCCCTGGGAAGCGGGCTCGACTGGTTCATCCCGCGTGGCCAACAGCAGCGGTAGCAGCAAAGCACTGAAGGTCGGCAATAGTGGTGCCGGCCCGCGCAATGAAAGGCTCCAGCCAGCAACTTGTACGCTCAGCTGGCAGGCAATGCCAAGCCGCTCACCGCGCCAGCGCAGATCGGCGCTGCGCGCCAGCAATCCCGCTTCGATGGCCGCAGCGTCGCCCGCCGCCGCACAAGGGCCTCGCCAGTAAAGCGCAGCCGGCCCGCCCTCGACCTGCCCCGGATGATGTCGTAGCGCGGCCAATGGCAAAACGGCCGATGCCACGGCAGCGCCGGCCAGTAACAGATCATCGCCAGGCAGCCGCCACGGGTGGTTCGGAATTGGAGTTGGTGATGGCATCGGCAAAGCCTGCAATGGCAAATCCAATCCGATTGCCGGCCACAGCGGCTGCGCCTGCTCGCCGCACTGCAGTTCGATCAGCCCCTCACCACGAGCCAGACAAACCAGCAAGGCATTCAGATCGCGCAAGGTGTGGCTATCGTCCTGAGCAGGCGACTGTAGCTCCCTGGCCGCCGCCAACGGGCTTAGCCCAAGCAACCTGAGCGCTGCTGCCTGCTGTTGGTGCAACAGCCGCAATGACCAATCTGCATCGCCCTGCAACTGCTCGGCCCAACTCTGCACGGCATCGCGCAACGCGGCGCCCTGCTCCGCGGTGGCGCCAGGAAAGTCCAGGCGCAGCAGACACTGCCCTCCGTCCTGATACAGCACCCGCGCCTGCAACTGCCGGCACAGCTGCAATTCACGCAAGCCGTCGAGCAAGCCGCCGGGCGCAGGGTCCTGCAAAGCATCCAGCACCAGATCCAACGACGCATTCAGGTGATGGGTGTCGAGCTGCACGGCAACGCCCAAGTGCACACCTGAGCGACTGTGCTGCAGGCGCAGGCACGGCGCTCGCAGCGGCAGCAGGTCCAGCGGCGGAGCGGAACAGGCGTCGCCCTCGCCTGCGGGTAACGCTCCAAGCAGCGCCTCGGCAATATCCAGCAACTGCTCGGCCGGTTGTGGCCCGACCAGAGTCAGCCTCATATGCCGAGCCTGGTAGTGGTGCTGATGATGATCACGCAGCGCTCGCTGAAATTCCGCCGACTCCACAGCCAGCGTGCTGCGATCACCGGCCAGGAACGCGCTGCAGCGATGCCCGGCGGCGAGCGCCTGACCCAGAGCATGATCGATGCGACTGTCGGCATCCTGGCTGCGCGCCTGATATTCGGCGTGCAACACCTCGCGCTCGCGCAGCTGCGCGTCGAGCGCCAGCAACGGCTGGCCAAGCATATCCAGCAGACGCGTCAGCGCCGGCTGCAGCAGCTCGGACGGCACCTCACAGACGAAATCGGTGTGCCGCGCCTGGGTCGAGGCATTGACCAGCCCGCCATGGCGCTGGACGAAGGCCATCAAACCCTGATCGACCGGGTAATCGCGACTGCCGAGAAACAGCAGATGTTCGAGAAAGTGCGCCAGGCCCGGATAGGCTGGCGGCTCGTCATGACTGCCGGCGGCCACACGCAGGCACACCCCAACCTGCTGCGCCCAAAGCTGCTGCTGCGCTCGCAGCTCGGCGCCATTGGCCAGTCGCCGGGTAACGGGAGCTTGATCAGACATCGATGGTTCTCTGGGCAGCTTGCCGCCAAGCGTGCCCCCTTGCACCACGGTCCGGCAATGCTGCTTTTGGCCTAGACAAGCCGACACATTGGTACAAAAGCCCTCCTATGGCCGGCAACAAAAGCCCGTCCCGCGCGGGCTTGCTGTTAGAATACGCAGCCTTTTTCAGTCCGTCACAGCGCCCCATGTCCCAGGATTCCAACCGCCTCGCCCTGTCCCGCCGCTTCTCCGTCGCCCCGATGATGGACTGGACGGACCGTCACTGCCGGTTCTTTCTCCGCCAGCTGTCGCGTCATGCCCTGCTCTACACCGAGATGGTCACCACCGGCGCGCTGATCCATGGCGACCGCGAGCGTTTCCTGCGTTACAGCGAGTGCGAACATCCGATTGCCCTGCAGTTGGGCGGCAGCAACCCGCAGGACCTGGCGACCTGCGCGAAGATGGCCGAAGAGCATGGCTATGACGAAGTGAACCTGAACGTTGGTTGCCCCAGCGATCGGGTGCAGAACAACATGATCGGCGCCTGCCTGATGGGCCATCCGGCGCTGGTAGCCGACTGCGTCAAGGCCATGCAGGACGCCGTGAACATCCCGGTGACGGTCAAGCACCGCATCGGCATCAATGGCCGTGACAGTTACGCCGAGCTGTGCGATTTCGTCGGCCAGGTGCGTGATGCCGGTTGCCGCAGCTTCACCGTGCATGCGCGTATCGCCATCCTCGAAGGCCTGTCGCCAAAGGAAAACCGCGAGATCCCGCCGCTGCGTTACGACGTGGCTGCCCAACTCAAGCAGGACTTCCCCGACCTGGAGATCATCCTCAACGGCGGCATCAAGACCCTTGAGGAATGCGAGCAGCACCTGCAGACCTTCGACGGCGTGATGCTCGGCCGCGAGGCCTATCACAATCCCTATCTGCTGGCGCAGGTGGACAGTCGCCTGTTCGGCGCCGCGGACGCGGGCATTACCCGCATGGACGCCCTGCTCGCACTCAAACCCTACGTCGAACAGCATCTGCGCGAGGGCGGCACCCTGCATCACGTCAGCCGTCACGTGCTGGGCCTGGCTCAAGGCTTCCCAGGTGCGCGGCGCTTCCGCCAGTTGCTGTCGGTGGACATTCACAAGGTGCAAGACCCGCTGGCGCTGCTCGATCAGGCAGCCGAACTGCTACGCGGTCATTGATCCGGCGCGCTCAGACGATAGCGGCTACGCCCCGTCGTCTGCACCAGGCCATTCTCCTCCTGCTGCGCAGCACCTGGCGCACGCTGACCAGCGACAGCGGTTCGCCGGCCTCACTCAATTGCTGGTGGAGTGCGCGCGCGGATATTTCCTGCTCGTCATTGGCGCTGCACAGCGCCTCCACCACCTTGAGCCGGGGCATGCTGAGGCGCAGCCCGGCGGCCTGCAGCCACTCACGGCACTGACGCGTATCCAGGCCTGCGGAAACTGAACGAGAAAGCAGGGTTTGGGTCGACATGTTCGGGCTCCTTGGCAGCTCGTCTAAAGTCGGACTCCACCGACTTCGGTACGTTCTCACGTACCGTCATTACTAAAGACGAACGAGCCAGCGAAAAGCGCAGCCCGAAAAGGTAAATTTTGTCAGTGACCCGACCGTTGAGCGCTTGCAGCGCCTCGGGTAAGGTCATGCCATCTGCAACGACAAGGCCTCGTCATGACCTCCAAGCTGGAACAACTCAAGCAGTTCACTACCGTAGTCGCTGACACCGGTGACCTCGACGCCATCGCCCGCCTGCAACCGGTGGATGCCACCACCAACCCCTCGCTGCTGCTCAAGGCGGCGGCCCTACCCCGCTATGCCGATCTGTTGAATCAGGCAGTGAGTGCCGGCAAGGGAGACCTGGGATTGGCCTGCGATCACTTCGCGGTGGCCGTCGGCCAGGAGATCCTCAAGGTCATTCCGGGGCGCATTTCCACCGAAGTCGATGCGCGCCTGTCGTTCGACACCGACGCGACCCTGCGCCGCGCCGAGCGCCTGATCGGCCTTTACGAAAAAGCGGGTATTGGCCGCGATCGCGTACTGATCAAGATAGCTTCGACCTGGGAAGGCATCCGCGCCGCCGAGCAGTTGGAAAAAGCCGGCGTGCAGACCAACCTGACGCTGCTGTTCGCCTTCGCCCAGGCACAGGCCTGCGCCGATGCCGGCATATTCCTCATCTCGCCGTTCGTGGGGCGCATCTACGATTGGTACAAGAAGGCCGAGGGCCGTGATTTCGTAGGCAACGATGATCCTGGCGTGCAATCGGTCACGCGCATCTACGACTACTACAAGGCAAACGGCTACGACACCGTGGTGATGGGGGCAAGCTTCCGCAATCTTGGTCAGATCGAAGCGTTGGCTGGTTGCGACCGCCTGACCATCAGCCCCGACCTGCTGCAGAAACTGGCTGAGGACGATGGCCAACTGAGTCGCCAGCTCGCCCTGGGTGCTAACGGCGAACCTCGCCAGAGCCTCGATGAAGGCGGCTTCCGCTGGGCGCTGAACGAAGACGCCATGGCCACCGAGAAACTGGCCGAAGGCATCCGCCTGTTCGCCCGCGATCAGGAGAAACTCGAAGCCCTGCTGGCCGCCAAGGCCTGAATGACAAAGGGGGCGTCAGCTTGGCTGACGCCCCTTTTCATCGCGAGTTAGAAAGTAGAGCGCGTTGTGCGCACCAACGACTTTCTCGGCAGATATCGGTGCGCGCAGCGCACCCTACGGAAAACAATCGATCAGTGCCGCTCGAGCGCGCTGACCAAATCGTGAAAGGCCTCGCGGTTGGAGTCGTTGAGCCCCATCAGAATGCGGTGCGCTTCCAGCACCTTGGCCTTCACCACCTCTTCGGACTGATCCTGCGAAGGCAGATCATCCAGACAATCCGGGCAGGGAATCGGCCGATCGACGATGTTGAACACCTGATCGAAACCCATGGACTCCAGCAAACGGGTGATGTCGTCGTGAGTGGTGACAACGGTCGGCAACAGGCCCACCTTCTGCCGCGACAGAATGGACAATTTCGCCAGCAAACCGAGAGTCGTGCTGTCGATACTGCGCGTTTCAGTCAAGTCGATGACGATGGCCGAAAAATTCAACGCGGTGAAAATCTTTTCAATCGTGGCATCCAGAGCTGAACACAGCGTCAGACGGACTTCACCGACAAACTTCAGGACGAAGGTTCCATCCTGCTCGGCGAATTGGATGCGACCGGGGCTTATCCCAGGATTCATGCAAGGTTCCTGCTCAACACCAGCAAGGCGATATCATCCGGCATCTCGCCCAGATTGGCCAGACCGAGAACTTGACGCAAACCGCCCAGCGTACCGCCAGCCTGGCTAACCAGTTGTGGCAGCGCCAATTCCTTCTCTTTCAGCGTGTCGCCGGGCAACAGGTCGAGAATGCCGTCGGAGAGCAGGGTCAGGCTGAAAGACTCAGGCAACTGCATCACCAGATCGCCGTATTCGGCTTCTTCGAAAAGGCCGACCGGCAGACCGCGGCCTTCCAGGTAACGCGCCTGACCATTCTCGAACAGCACCGGCAATGGTAGATGCCCGCCGATGCTGTAGGTGAGCATGCCGCTCTCCTCGTCGATCACGCCGCCGAGCATGGTCACGTGTTTGCCCAGCTTACAGTTGATCAGGCCGCGGTTGATGTGACCGAGCACATCCGAGGGCTTGAACTGCGGCAGCGTACCGCCACGCCGCCACTCGTAGAGCAGGCGCGTGGTCATGAACTTGAGCAGCACGGTGACGAATGCCGAGGACGCCCCATGGCCGGAGACATCGGCCAGGTAGAACGCGATGCGGCGCTCGTCGATACGGAAGTAATCGACGAAGTCACCGGACAGGTACAGCGACGGAATGATCAGGTGCGCGAAGTTCAGGCCATCGGCCTGCCAGGGCGTCACTGGCAGCATGTTCATCTGTACCTGACGGCCGGCGTTCTGGTCCTCCTGCAATAGATGCAGGCTGGCCTGGAGCTCACGATTGGTCGCCTCCAGCTTCTCGCGATAGAGCTGGTTCTCGACGCGCAGACGCGCACGATCCAGCGCGCGACGCACCGAGTGCTCCAGCACCGCCAGGTCTTCGAGAGGTTTGATCAGGTAGTCGGCAGCGCCGAGACGCAGGGCTTCGACGGCATCGTTCATCACGCCGGCACCGGAAACGACGATCACCGGTACCTCGACACCCAGCGCGTTGATACGTCGAATCAGTTCAAGACCGTCGACCTGCGGCATGCGCAGGTCGCAGATCATCAGGTCGGGGCCTTCCTGCTGGAACACTTCCAGCCCCTGCAAACCGTTGTTGGCCTGCAACACCTTGAAGCCGCTGTCCTCGAGGTAGGCCGCGAGGCTTGCACGTACGACATCGTCGTCGTCGATGATCAGCAGAGTGGCACTGGTTTTGTGCATGGGGTATCCAGGCAAACTGCGCCAGGGCAATTTTGGTCACTGCCCATGGCGCGGCGCCGCATCTATGGCGCCAGGGCGATTTCAAGGGGCAGACGGTACTCCCATCTGCCGGCCGATTCAAGCCGGAACCGGTCGTCGTTCGGCGGCTTTACAGGTCAAATCGACGAGGGTTATAAGAGCCGCGGGAGAGCTCATAAGAAGACGAGGACAGGGTCCATGAGTCAGAATGATCGAGCGTACAGCGAGAAACGCGACTACATCCGCATGCGACTGGAAGCTGCAGTCGTCCTCCATCACGCTGGCCGGGAAATCCCTGCACTGTGCCTGGATCTTTCCAGTACCGGCATACAAATCGAGGCTGAAGCGGCCCTGAGCATGGGCGACAAGGTCAAGGTCCACATCCCTTCAGAGCACAGCGAGCTCGCCGGCCTCGACGCCCAGGCCGAAGTGGTTCGGATCAGCGATCTGGGCGACGGTCGTCAATCGCTGGGCTTGGCAATCATATCCATGAGCTGAAATCTGCATTTACGAAAAAGGCGGATCTAGAGCCGCCTTTTTTGCATCTATCAGGACTTAGAAGTCGTCTTCAACCTGCCCATCTTTCACCTTGAACTCACGGCTCTGCAGGTAGGCGTTGCGGATGAAGATGTACTTGTCGCCGCTGACCAGTCGCTCGGCCTGCAGCAGATTGGCACGGGTGTCGACCACCTGTACGCCACGAGTGACGTTGCGGGTCGGCACATGGTCGATGTACGGATAGGGGGTCAGGAAGCTATCCGGTACACGCCCGGCAGCGTCGCGCACGGTGCTTGGGCCAAGAAACGGGATGACCAGATACGGGCCGCTTTCCAAACCCCAGACACCCAGGGTCTGACCGAAATCTTCGTTGCTCTTCTGCAGGCCCATGTGCTTGGCCACGTCGAAGAAGCCCAGCACACCGAAGGTGGTGTTGAAGATCAGGCGACCGGTATCGACGCCGGCGTTGTGCAACTTGCCCTGCAGCAGGTTGTTGGCCAGGTTGCCAACGTCGCCGATATTGCCGAAGACGTTGTGCACGCCATCTTCGAGAAACTGCGGCGTGACAGCCCGGTAACCCTGGGCGATCGGCTTCAGCGCATAGGTGTCGACGGTATCGTTGAAGCGGAAGATGGGGCGATTGAAACTTTCCCAAGGATCTTCTTCCGAAGCTGCCTGACTCATCGCAGGCAGCAGGCTCAGGCCAACGAGGGCCATCAGGCCACCCAGGCGCGCGATCCAGCGAGCACCGATCACATGCATTTAAATCTCTCCTTGAGGATAATAATGTGGCCACCGCCAGCGGGCCGAATGCCGCGTAGTATAAAGCCTTGAGCCCTGATTGGGCAGCATAGCGAAGAAAAGCGATGACCGACGAAACCTTGCTGCATACAGCACACATCCCCGTACGCTGGGGCGACATGGACAGCTACGGGCACGTCAACAACATCATCTACATGCAGTACCTGGAAGAGGCTCGTGTCGCCTGGTTCGAGCTGGCCGGCGTAGCCTTGAGCAACGTGCCATTCGGTCCGGTGGTACTGCAGACCCAGCACACCTACCTGAAACCGGTGATCCACCCCGCCACCGTGGTGGTGGAACTGCGGGCAGGCGTGGTGGGACGCAGCAGCCTGGTGATCGCACACCGGCTGACCACCGCCGAAGACCCGCTCACGGTCTATGGTGAGGGTTACTGCAAGCTGGTGTGGATCGATCATGAAAGCGGCAGGTCGGTGGCCCTGCCGAAGCATGTACGCGGCCTGTTCAACGTCACCTAGCAGCTTGTTGAAATTCGCCCACGCCCTGTCTGGTTTTGCGGCGTGTGGTTTACGATATTGGCTCCAATCTGCCGGAGCCCTCGATTTCCATGCGTGGAGCCGATATCACCCAGTAGTCCCTGTTCACTGTCGCCAAGCTCGATGACTTCGTGCCGGTGAATCATCCCCTGCGCGCTATCCGCAAGCTGGCCAACACCGCTCTGCAACGGATGAGTGCCCTGTTCGACACCTTATATGCCGACACCGGCCGCACCTCGATTGCCCCGGAGAAGCTGATGCGGGCGCAATTGCTGCAGCTGCTCTACTCGCTGCGCAGCGAGCGCATGCTCATGGAGCAACTGGGCTACAACCTGCTTTTTCGCTGGTTCGTCGGCCTGGCCATTGACGACCCGGTGTGGGATCACTCGGTGTTCTCGAAGAACCGTGACCGCCTCAATGCTCACCGTGGCCGCCGAGTTTCTGAGCGAAGTGGTGCGCCTGGCCGAGAAGCAGGGACTGATGTCGGATGAGCACTTCTCGGTCGACGGCACCCTGCTGCAGGCGTGGGCCTCACAGAAGAGCTTCCGCCCCAAGGACGACTCTCCGGATGACCAGGAGCCCGGGCCGCGCAATGCCCAGCCGGACTTCAAAGGGCAGAAACGCAGCAACGACACCCACGCCTCGACCAGCGATCCGGATGCCCGGCTATACCGCAAGAGCCACAACACCGGCGCGCAGCTGAGCTACATGGGGCATGTGCTGATGGAGCATCGCAGCGGCCTGGTGCGCAGTGCCCATGTCAGTTTGGCCGGCGGCCGTAGCGAACGTGAAGCCGCACTGGCGAAGCGGCCTTCCGTTATCGCCTGCTGGGCGCGGTGCAGCGACTCCAGGGCATAGGCGTCCTGCTCCTCACGACTGAAGCGATACTGCTGCGCACAATCCTCGGCGAAGGTGCCCATCAGCCGGCCGCGCTCGAAGGCGTCCTCCAGGCCGTCGAGGAACATGTGGTCGGGCACCTGACCATGGCCCATGCGATAACCACCACGGGCACGCGTCAGCAGATACGGCGCGTTGGACATGCTCTCCATGCCGCCGGCCACCAGCACTTCGCTGCTACCGGCCAGCAACTGGTCATGGCCGAGCATCAGCGCCTGCATGCCGGAGCCACACATCTTGTTCAGCGTGGTGCACTGCACCGCCTGGCTCAACCCTGCGCCCAACGCCGCCTGGCGCGCCGGTGCCTGGCCCTGGCCGGCCTGCAACACGCAGCCCATCAGCACCGTGTCCACCGCCTCGGCCGCAAGCCCGGCGCGCTCCGGGTCGAGCGGATGGCGGCGGCGCCCAGTTCGGCGGCGCCTAGGGTCTGTCGCCGAGAAAACCACCCATGGGGTGCGGGCGGCGCTGACGATGACAATGGGATCGAGTTGCTGATTCATGAGTTTCACCTTCAATTGCGTACCCCGGATGCACTCCGGGAAATTTCTGCTGGGGCGCCCCGAATGAAATCCTGGCCCCCTCTCTGAGCGTAGGAGCGGCTTCAGCCGCGAATCGAGATGCCATGACTTTCGCGGCTGAAGCCGCTCCTACAAAGGCCACGACCGCCCCAAAAGCATTCTGGTTACTTAGCCGCCATGCGCAGCGCGCCATCGAGACGGATCGCTTCACCGTTGAGCATCGGGTTCTCGACGATATGCCGCACCAGCGCGGCGTATTCGTCGGGCCGACCCAGTCGCGGCGGGAACGGCACGTTGGCCGCCATCGAATCACGCACCTCCTGCGGCATACCGGCCATCATCGGCGTCTCGAACACGCCGGGGGCAATGCACATCACACGGATGCCCGAGCGCGCCAGATCACGCGCCGCCGGCAGCGTCAGTGCCGCGACGCCGCCCTTGGACGCAGCGTAAGCGACTTGGCCCATCTGCCCGTCAAACGCCGCCACCGAGGCGGTATTGATGATGACCCCACGCTCGCCGCCTGCGTTCGGCGTGTTCTGCGCCATGGCCTCGGCTGCCAGGCGCAACAGGTTGAAGCTGCCGATCAGATTGATCTCGACGGTACGGCGGAAACTGTCCAGGCCATGTGCGCCGAACGCCGCCAACGCCTGTGCCACGGCGGCCTGGCCATCCTCTTCGCGGGTGATATCGGCACATACGAAACGGGCGTTGCCGCCCAGCTCGACGAGGGCCTGCTGGCCCGCTTCTACGTTGATATCCAGCAGCACCACCTTGCCACCGCATCCGACCAGCTCACGGGCTGTTGCCAGGCCAAGACCAGAGGCGCCGCCGCAGATCAGGAATACGGATTCGTCGATACGCATGCTCAACCTCTGTGATTGTTGTGGAGTGAGATTGACAGGCAGATTTGCACAGGCTTACGTTAACGTAAAGGTAAACGAGCAATGACCATGGCAACCACTTACTCCATCTCCGATCTGGCCCGCGAGCTCGACATCACCACCCGCGCCATCCGCTTCTACGAGGAGCAAGGCATGCTCGCGCCGGAGCGGCGCGGTCAGGAGCGCGTTTACAGCGCCAAGGACAAGGTGACGCTGAAACTCATCCTGCGCGGCAAGCGCATCGGCTTCTCACTGGCTGAATGCCGCGAGCTGATCGAGCTCTACGACCCGGAAACCGGCAGCCGTAAACAGCTGGAGACCTTCATGGGCAAGATCGCCGAGCGCCGTCTGCAGCTTGAGCAACAGTTACTGGATATCCAGCAGATGCAGCTGGAACTGGATACCGCCGAGGAGCGCTGTCTCGCTGCCTTGGCCGAAACGACCGCGTAATCACCTCCACGACAAGAACAACAGCAGGTGACCCCATGAGCTACCCCACCCTCAATTTCGGCCTCGGCGAAACCCTCGACATGCTGCGCGACTCGGTCCATCAGTTCGCCCAGAACGAGCTGGCGCCACGTGCCGCGCAGATCGACCGTGACAACGAATTCCCCATGGACATGTGGCGCAAGTTCGGCGACATGGGCCTGCTCGGCATGACGGTCAAGGAAGAGTATGGCGGCACCAACATGGGCTACCTGGCGCATGTGCTGGCCATGGAAGAGATCAGCCGCGCCTCGGCCTCGGTTGGCCTGTCCTACGGCGCGCATTCGAACCTGTGCGTCAACCAGATTCACAAGAACGGCAGCGAGGCGCAGAAGCAGAAGTACTTGCCCAAACTGTGCTCCGGCGAGCATATCGGCGCCCTGGCCATGAGCGAGCCCAACGCCGGCTCCGACGTGGTGTCGATGAAGCTGCGCGCCGAAAAACGCGGCGACCGCTACGTGCTCAACGGCAACAAGATGTGGATTACCAATGGCCCGGACGCCCACACCTACGTGATCTACGCCAAGACCGACATCAACGCCGGCTCGCGTGGCATGACTGCCTTCATCGTCGAGCGCGACTTCAAGGGTTTCTCCCGCCACCAGAAGCTGGACAAGCTGGGCATGCGCGGCTCCAACACCTGCGAGCTGGTGTTCGAAGACTGCGAAGTGCCGGAAGAGAACATCTTAGGCAGCGAGGGCGGTGGCGTACGCGTGCTGATGAGCGGCCTGGACTACGAGCGCACCGTGCTCTCCGGCGGTCCGACCGGGATCATGAGCGCCTGCATGGACGTGGTGCTGCCCTACGTGCACGAGCGTCAGCAGTTCAAGCAGTCCATCGGAGAATTTCAGCTGGTGCAGGGCAAGCTGGCCGACATGTACGCCGGCATGAATGCCTCCAAGTCCTACCTGTACAACGTGGCCAAGGCCTGCGACCGCGGCGAGGAATCGCGCAAGGACGCCGCCGCGGTGATCCTCTATACCGCCGAGATGGCCACCAAGATGGCCCTGGATACCATCCAGCTGCTGGGCGGCAACGGCTACACCAATGAATACCCGGCCGGCCGCCTACTGCGCGACGCCAAGCTCTACGAGATCGGCGCCGGCACCAGCGAGATCCGTCGTATGCTGATCGGCCGTGAGCTGTTCAACGAGACCAAGTGATCCCTTCTCCCGCTGGGAGAAGGTGCCCGAAGGGCGGATGAGGGGCTTTCCCCTCACCCCACCCCTCTCCCGGAGGGAGAGGGAGCCAAGCGAAGAGGCATCCATGCCCATCCTGCATACCCAGATCAACACCCGCTCCCCCGAGTTCGCCAACAATCAGGCGGCCATGCTCGCCCAGGTGAACGAACTGCGCGCCCTGCTCGCCCGCGTCCATGAAGGCGGCGGCGCCAAGGCGCAGGAGCGCCACACCTCGCGCGGTAAATTGCTGCCGCGCGAACGCATCAACCGCCTGCTCGATCCCGGCTCGCCCTTCCTCGAGATCGGCCAGCTCGCCGCCCATGAGGTCTACGGCGAAGACGTGCCCGCCGCAGGGGTGATCGCCGGTATCGGTCGTGTCGAAGGTGTCGAATGCATGATCGTGGCCAACGACGCCACGGTTAAAGGCGGCAGCTACTACCCGCTGACGGTGAAGAAGCACCTGCGCGCCCAGGCCATCGCCCGCGAAAACCGCCTGCCGTGCATCTACCTGGTGGACTCCGGCGGCGCCAACCTGCCGCGCCAGGACGAGGTGTTCCCGGATCGCGAACACTTCGGGCGGATCTTCTTCAACCAGGCCAATATGAGCGCGCTGGGCATTGCGCAGATCGCCGTGGTGATGGGCTCCTGCACCGCCGGTGGCGCCTACGTGCCGGCCATGAGCGACGAGACCATCATGGTGCGCAAACAGGCGACCATCTTCCTCGCCGGCCCGCCGCTGGTGAAGGCCGCCACGGGTGAAGAAGTCAGCGCTGAGGAACTGGGCGGTGCCGATGTGCACTGCAAGACCAGCGGCGTGGCCGACCACTATGCAGAGGACGACGAACACGCCCTGGCCCTGGCCCGACGCAGCATCAGCAATTTGAACTGGCGCAAGCTCGGCCAACTCGACAGCCGCGCGCCCATCCCCCCGCGCTATGCCGCCGAGGAGCTGTACGGGGTGATCCCGGCCGACGCCAAGCAGCCCTTCGATGTACGCGAGGTGATCGCGCGTATCGTCGACGACTCGCAGCTGGATGAGTTCAAGGCGCTGTTCGGCACCACCCTGGTGTGCGGCTTCGCCCGCATCAACGGCTATCCGGTGGCGATCCTGGCGAACAACGGCATCCTCTTTGCCGAGGCTGCGCAGAAAGGCGCGCACTTCGTCGAACTGGCCTGCCAACGTGGCATTCCGCTGCTGTTCCTGCAGAACATCACCGGCTTTATGGTCGGGCAAAAATATGAAGCCGGGGGAATTGCGAAACATGGCGCCAAGCTGGTCACCGCCGTGGCCTGCGCCCAGGTGCCGAAATTCACCGTGATCATTGGCGGCAGCTTCGGCGCCGGTAACTACGGCATGTGCGGCCGTGCCTACGACCCACGCTTTTTGTGGATGTGGCCCAACGCGCGGATCGGTGTGATGGGCGCGCAGCAGGCCGCAGGCGTGCTGGTGCAGGTCAAGCGCGAACAGGCGCAGCGTGCTGGCCAGCCCTACTCCGACGAAGACGAGCAGCGTTTGAAGCAGCCCATCGTCGAGCAGTACGAGCAGCAGGCGCACGCCTTCTATTCCAGCGCCCGGCTGTGGGACGACGGCGTGATCGATCCGGCGCAGACCCGCGAGCTGCTGGCCCTGGCGCTGTCGGCCAGCCTCAACGCGCCCATCGAGCCGACCCGTTTCGGTGTGTTCCGGATGTAACACCAGTCTGTAGGAGCCCGCTTGCGGGCGATCAAAAGCATCGCCGGCAAGCCGGCTCCTACACCAGAGTTCTGAGAGCGACAGACATGACCGAATTCACCACCATCGAGCTTGAAAAAGACCCACGCGGCTTCGCCACCCTGTGGCTGAATCGCCCGGAGAAGAACAACGCCTTCAACGCCGAGATGATCCGCGAGCTGATCCTCGCCCTCGATGCCGTCGGTGAAGACAAAAGCCTGCGTTTTCTCCTGCTGCGTGGCCGTGGCAAGCACTTCTGCGCCGGCGCCGACCTGGCCTGGATGCAACAGGCCGCCGGCCTGGACTACAACGCCAACCTGGGCGATGCCCGCGAACTGGCCGAGCTGATGTACAACCTGCACGGCCTGAAGATCCCGACCCTGGCCGTGGTGCAAGGCGCCGCCTTCGGTGGTGCAGTGGGTCTGGCCAGTTGCTGTGACATGGCCATCGGTGCCGAGGACGCCCTGTTCTCGCTGTCCGAGGTGCGCATCGGCCTGGCCCCGGCGGTGATCAGCCCCTTCGTCGTGCAGGCCATTGGCGAGCGCGCCGCCAAGCGCTACGCGCTCACCGCCGAGCGTTTCGACGGCAAGCGTGCCCGCGAACTGGGCCTGCTCGCCGAATGCTTCCCGGCCGATGAGCTGGACGCTCAGGTCGAAGCCTGGGTCGCCAACCTGCTGCAAAACAGCCCGCAAGCCATGCGCGCCAGCAAGGATCTGCTGCGCGAAGTCGGCAGCGGCGACCTGACCCCAGCCCTGCGCCGCTACACCGAGAACGCCATCGCCCGCCTGCGCGTCAGCGCCGAGGGTCAGGAAGGCCTGCGTGCGTTCCTGGAAAAACGCCAACCCACCTGGCAGGAGCAATGACATGATCGACACCCTGCTGGTCGCCAACCGTGGCGAGATCGCCTGCCGTGTGATGCGTACGGCCAAGGCCATGGGCATTCGTACCGTCGCCGTGCACAGCGCCATCGATGCCAATGCACGGCATGTGCGCGAAGCCGACATGGCGGTGAATCTCGGCGGCGCCAAGCCTGGCGAAAGCTACCTGCTGATCGACAAGATCATCGCTGCCGCCAAGGCCAGCGGCGCGCAGGCCATTCACCCCGGCTACGGTTTTCTCTCGGAGAACGCCGGCTTCGCCCGCGCCATCGAACAGGTCGGATTGATTTTCCTCGGCCCACCCGCCTCTGCTATCGAAGCCATGGGCAGCAAGTCGGCGGCCAAGTCGCTGATGGAGGCTGCCGGCGTGCCGCTGGTGCCCGGCTACCACGGTGAAAAGCAGGATCTTGATACCTTCCGCGAGGCCGCCAAACGCATCGGCTACCCGGTGCTATTCAAGGCCGCTGCCGGCGGCGGTGGCAAAGGCATGAAGGTCGCCGAGTCAGAGGTGCAGTTCGCCGAGACGCTGGAATCCGCGCAGCGCGAAGCGCAGTCAGCCTTCGGCGACTCGCGCATGCTGGTGGAAAAATACGTACTCAAGCCGCGCCATGTGGAGATTCAGGTGTTCGCCGACCAGCACGGCAACTGCCTGTACCTCAACGAGCGGGACTGCTCGATCCAGCGCCGCCACCAGAAGGTGGTGGAGGAAGCGCCCGCCCCCGGCCTGTCCGCCGAACTGCGCCGCGCCATGGGCGAGGCGGCGGTCAAGGCGGCGCAGGCCATCGGCTACGTCGGCGCCGGCACGGTGGAATTTCTGCTGGATGAGCGCGGCGACTTCTTCTTCATGGAGATGAACACCCGCCTGCAGGTCGAGCACCCGGTCACCGAAGCCATCACCGGCCTCGACCTGGTGGCCTGGCAGATTCGCGTTGCTCGTGGCGAGCCACTACCCATCAGCCAAGCGCAGATGCCGCTGAACGGCCACGCCATCGAGGTACGGCTGTACGCCGAAGACCCGGATCACGATTTTCTCCCCGCTACCGGCACCCTGGCGCTGTACCGCGAAGCTGCCAGTGGCGATGGGCGCCGTATCGACAGCGGCGTGGCCGAGGGCGACAGCGTCTCGCCCTTCTACGATCCCATGCTGGGCAAGCTGATCGCCTGGGGCGAGAAGCGCGAGCAGGCGCGCCTGCGCCTGCTCGCCATGCTCGGCGACACCCTGGTCGGCGGTGTGAAGACCAACCTGGCGTTCCTGCGCCGCATCCTCGCCCATCCGGCTTTCGCCGCGTGCGAGCTGGATACGGGCTTTATCCCGCGCCATCAGCAGCAGTTGCTGCCTGCACCGAGCGAGTTGCCGGAGGCCTTCTGGCAACTGGCAGCCGATGCCTGGGTACAGAGCGAGGCGCCGCTAGAGCGCGACGACGACCCGCATTCGCCCTGGGCGACCCGCAGTGGCTGGCGCGCCGGTGGCGTGACGGAAATCGAGCTGCACCTGAGCAGTCAGGGCGAGAGCCGCAAGGTGCGCGCGAACAACCGGGCGTGCTTGCAGGGCGAAGAGCTGCTGGCGGAGATCGACGGCACACGCCAGCGTCTACGCGCCATTCGCCGTGGCGAAACCCTCTACCTGCAATGGCGCGGTGAACTGCACGCGATCACCCGCTTCGACCCCATCGCGGCCGTTGAAGCCAGCCACGCCCAGCATGGTGGCTTGAGCGCGCCCATGAACGGCAGCATTGTCCGTGTACTGGTCGAACCCGGCCAGACGGTCGAGGCTGGCGCAGCCCTGGTGGTACTGGAGGCGATGAAGATGGAGCACAGCATCCGCGCGCCGCAAGCCGGGACGGTCAAGGCGCTGTACTGCCGCGAAGGGGAAATGGTCAGCGAAGGTGCAGTGCTGGTGGAGCTCGAACCCTAGGGCGGGCCAGGCGCCAATCCGTTTCGGCCAACCGACTCAGCTCTGCGTAGGGCGGGTGCAACCCGCCAGATCGTGTTGGCGGGTTACACCCGCCCTACGATTTCTTGCCGCAGACGGTGCGCACGGCGCACCCTACGATGAATACGAGGACAACCGATGAACCTGCCCAAATCCGTACGCCTGGTCGAAGTCGGCCCGCGCGACGGCCTGCAGAACGAGAAGCAACCGATCAGCGTCGCCGACAAGGTACGCCTGGTGGACGATCTGACAGCAGCCGGTCTGAGCTATATCGAGGTAGGTAGCTTCGTCTCGCCCAAATGGGTACCGCAGATGGCTGGCTCCGCCGAGGTGTTCGCCGGCATTCAGCGCCAGCCGGGCGTCACCTACGCCGCCCTGACGCCCAATCTGAAAGGCCTCGAAGCCGCGCTGGAGGTAAAGGTCGAGGAAGTGGCGGTGTTCGCCGCCGCCAGCGAGGCCTTCTCGCAGAAGAACATCAACTGCTCCATCGCCGGCAGCCTGGCGCGCTTCGTACCGCTGATGGAGGCGGCGAAGGCGACGAACGTGCGCGTGCGCGGCTACGTTTCCTGCGTACTGGGCTGCCCCTACGATGGCGAAATCGCGCCCGAGCAGGTCGCCAGCGTCGCCCGCGAGCTTTACGCCATGGGCTGCTACGAGGTGTCGCTGGGCGACACTATCGGCACAGGCACCGCCGGCAAGACGCGCTCGATGCTCGAGGTGGTCGCTCGCGACATACCGCGCGACAGGCTCGCCGGGCATTTCCACGACACCTATGGCCAGGCCCTGGCCAACATCTACGCCAGCCTGCTCGAAGGCATCAATGTGTTCGACAGCTCGGTGGCCGGCCTGGGCGGTTGTCCCTACGCCAAGGGCGCCACCGGCAACGTTGCCACCGAAGACGTGCTCTACCTGCTGCAGGGCCAGGGTATCGAAACCGGCGTGGACATGGATAAGCTGATCGCCGCGGGTCAACGCATCTGTGAGGTACTGGGCAAGGCCAATGGCTCGCGGGTGGCGCGTGCTCGCCTGAGCCGATAGATGTCATCGCCTTCTGCACTGTAGGAGCGGATTCATCCGCGATTTTCGCGGCTAAAGCCGTTCCTACAAGGGGCTGCAGCGTATCGCCCCGTCGTTTTATCCAAAGCTTCAGAACCATGAAAAGGTCGGTGCGATAGCAGCAAAGGTCGTCTGAGTTAAAGGTCAAATGCCCCGCACGCACTAAGCTGAAGTCTAGGGACAAGCACGGCGAGGACTGAGCCATGCAGCACCCGCTATGGACACCTTCGCCCGCACGTATCGCCGCCAGCCGAATGGGCGCCTTCCGCTGCTTCGTCAACCAGCGCCATGGGCTGCAACTGGCCGACTACCCTACCCTGCATGCCTGGAGCATCGAACAGCGCGAAGCCTTCTGGCAGGCCATCGTCGATTTCTTCGACATCCGCTTGCATACTCCCGCCGACTGCGTGCTGCGCGAAGGCCCGGCGATGCCAGATGCGCAGTGGTTTCCCGGCGCCACGCTGAATTTCGCCGAACACCTGCTGCGCCGCCGTGACGGTCACCCGGCGCTGGTGGCCATCGCCGAGGACGGCAGCCGCGAGCAGCTCAGTCACGCACAACTGGCCGCCCATGTCGCCGGCCTGCAAAGAGCCCTGCGCGAGGCCGGCGTAGGCATCGGCGACCGCGTCGCGGCCTTCATGCCCAATACCTGGCAGACCGTGGTCGGCATGCTCGCCAGCGCCAGCCTGGGCGCCACCTGGTCGAGTTGCTCGCCGGACTTCGGTACCCAGGGCGTGATCGACCGCTTCGGCCAGATCGAGCCCAAGGTGCTGATCGCTGCCGCCGGCTACCGTTACGCCGGCAAGGCCATCGATCTAACCGACAAAATCAATGAAATTCTCGCGCAACTACCCAGCCTGGAGCGCCTGGTGATCGTGCCCTACACACGCCATGAGGCCAGCCCTGCAGATTACAAGTCAGTTGCTCCAGTGGCCCTGTGGCAGGACTTCTACCAACCCGGCGGCGCGCCGCAGTTCACCCCGGTGCCGTTCGATCAGCCGCTGTATATCCTCTACTCCAGCGGCACCACCGGTGTGCCCGAGTGCATCGTCCATGGTGTTGGCGGCACCCTCTTGCAGCACCTCAAGGAACTGGGGCTGCACACCGATCTGGGCGCCAGCGACACCCTGTTCTACTACACCACCTGCGGCTGGATGATGTGGAACTGGCAGGTAGCAGGCCTGGCCTTGGGCGCCACCCTGGTGCTCTACGACGGCTCGCCCATGCATCCTGTCCCCGCGCGCCTGATCGACCTGATCGATGCCGAGAACATCTCGGTGTTCGGCACCAGCGCCAAGTTCATCGCTGCGCTGGAGAAAGCCGGCGTCAAGCCTCGCGAAAGCCATAAACTGCACAGCCTCAAAACCATCCTCTCCACCGGCTCGCCACTGGCCCACGAGAGCTTCGAGTACATCTACCGCGATGTGAAACGCGACCTGTGCCTGTCATCGATCTCAGGCGGTACCGACATCGTCTCCTGCTTCGCCCTGGGCAACCCGATTCTGCCGGTCTGGCGCGGCGAGCTGCAGTGCAAGGGCCTGGGGATGGACGTGCAGGTGTGGGACGAAGACGGCCACCCGCTGAGCAGCGGCAAGGGCGAACTGGTCTGTGCTCGGCACTTCCCCTCGATGCCTGTGGGATTCTGGAACGACGCTGACGGCGAAAAATTCCGCGCCGCCTATTTCGCCTCCTTCCCCGGCGTCTGGGCCCACGGCGATTATGCCGAGGAAACCGCTCATGGCGGCCTGGTCATCCACGGCCGCTCCGACGCCGTGCTCAACCCGGGTGGCGTACGCATCGGCACCGCAGAGATCTATCGCCAAGTGGAAAAGGTGCCGCAGGTGCTGGAGTCCATCGTCATTGGCCAGGATTGGCAGGGCGATGTGCGCGTGGTGCTGTTCGTACGTCTGCGTGATGGCGTGACGCTGGACGACACCCTGCGCGAAGAGATTCGCCGAGTGATCCGCGCCAACACCACGCCGCGACACGTGCCGGCGAAAATCATCCAGGTCGCCGATATCCCGCGCACCCTCAGCGGCAAGATCGTCGAGCTCGCAGTACGCAACATCGTCCACGGCCGCCCGGTGAAGAACACCGATGCCTTGGCAAACCCACAAGCGCTGGAGCTGTATCGCAGCCTGGCAGAACTGCGAAACGAGTCGTAGCCAAAAGCCACCAGTCAGAAAAATCACTATACTGACGCCATTTTTTCGTCTTCACAGCAGCTGAGCCCTGGCCAAGGCCAACTCGGCAAATGGTAAGGTGGCGGCATGAACATCATCCAGCGCAACAACGTTCAACGCTTGAAAGCGGAAACGGCCGATGCCCCGACGCTCATCTACAGCCACGGCTTCGGTTGCAATCAGGAGATGTGGAGCAAGGTCACGCCAGCCTTCAGCCAGCACTGGCACCAGGTGCTGTTTGACTATGTCGGCAGCGGCCGCTCCGATGCCAGCGCCTTCCACCCTGCCCGCTATGCCCAGCTGGAGGGTTACGTAGAAGACCTTCTGGAAGTATGCGACGCGCTCGAACTCTCGGGTGATCTGACCTTTGTTGGCCACTCGATCAGTTGCAGCATCGGTATTCTCGCCGCCATCAGGCGCCCCGCGCTGTTCTCCCGGCTGATTCTTCTCGGCCCTTCCCCCTGTTTTCTCAACGATCCACCCGACTATCGGGGCGGGTTCGAACGCAGTGACCTGGAGGGGCTGCTGGATCTGATGGCTCATAACTATCTGGGCTGGGCTCAGCAATTCGCACCACTGGTATCAGCCGACGAAACTCCCGCAGTCACCCGGCAGCTCTCCGACAGCTTCTGCTCGACCGACCCAATCATGGCCCATGCCTTCGCTCAAGCCACCTTCTTTTCCGATATCCGCCCGGCGCTACAGTCGTGTCCTTCGCCCAGCCTGATCCTGCACCACCAGCGTGATGCACTGGTTCCCACATCAGTTGCCGACTATCTGCATAGCGCACTCACGGGCAGCACCCTGGAAACGCTGGACGTCAGCGGCCATTGCGCGCACATGAGCCATCCTGAACTGGTGAGCGCCGCCATGCATCGCTACCTGCAGGGAGCACGCACACGTGTTCTATCTTGATCACCTACCCGGCCCGGTACTGGTCACTGACTGCAACGGCCGAATCAAGCACTCCAATTGCGATTTCAAGCGCCTGGCAGGTGCGGGTGCGGCCGAAGGCATGGACCAGTTCTTTCCGCCGGCCAGTCGCATCTTCCTGCAAACCCACGCCTGGCCCCTGTTGCTGCGCAACGGCGAGTTCAGTGAGCTTTACCTGCAACTGCAATCAGAAAACGGCCAGGCAATACCCGTCATGGCCAACGCACGCATCAGCGAAGTCGATGGCACGCCGGAGGTTATCTGGCTGTTCTTCGTCGCCAAGGATCGCCAACGTTTCGAAGCAGAGCTGCTCAAGGCTCGCGAACAGGCACAGGAAAGCGCAGCACAACTGGCCAAAGCCAACCTGGCGCTGCAGAGCGCCTACGCCCAGTTGGCCAACTACGCGGTGGAAATTCAGAGTGAAGCCGAGCAGCTTGCACAACTGAGCCATACCGACCCACTGACTGCGCTGAGTAATCGCAGAGCGCTGTCAGTGCATGTCGAGCAGTGGCTCGGCAGCGTCAGCGACCTGGCTTGCAGCAGCCTCCTGCTGATCGATATCGACCACTTCAAACAGATCAATGATCGCTTCGGCCACGCCGAGGGAGATCGAGTTCTGGTGGATATGGCGCAACGTCTTCTGGCCAGCGTGCGCAGTGGCGACAGTGTGGTGCGCTACGGCGGCGAAGAGTTCGCGATATGGCTACCCCACGCCGATCTCGCTGAAGCCAGCGATATCGCCGAGCGCGTGCATGATCAGGTCAAGGCGCTTGAGATCGCCAACGAATCGGTCACGGTAAGCATCGGCATCGCCAGCCTGAAACCCTGTGAACGCTACCTGGAGCGTCTGCTGGCGGCAGCCGACAAAGCCCTTTACATAGCCAAAGCCCAGGGCAGGAATCGCAGCATTCGACACGAGTAGCCGGCTCAGGATCGATCGCTGCATCGGGCCGCAAACGGTGTTACGCTTTCTCGGGATCACGGCCTTGGCCCCTTGTTGCTCAACCTGCTCCCGAACTCTCTCGCTGTCATAGCCCTTGTCCGCGACAATGGTTTCTGCCTCCGGGAGCTTGGCAATCAATGCGGGAGCCTGGGTGCAATCATTGATTTGCCCCCCGTAATTTCAAACTCGATGGGCAGTCCATGAGCATCAACTGCCAGGTGAATCGTGCTGGTATTGCCAGCTCGACTTTTTCCTATGGCCTCATCGTTGCCACTGGCAGCGCCTGCACTGTGTTGGTGAGCCTTGGCATAGCTGCCATCAATGAACACTCATTCCATGTCGGGCTGCGCCACAAGCGCCTTGAAAACCTTCATTGTCGCTCCAGTATAGGAGGCGTGAAGCCCACCCTACTGACCCTTGCACCCACTCCCAACACTTAACGCAGACACAGCCTTTCTATGGCCTACCATCAGGGGCCCCTTCGGGCCGCAGCTCCACAAGAAATGGCTTGCGCTGGAAGCTCGACAACCCGCTGGACATGCCAAAGGCTTGTCCAGCGCCGCTCGCGCAGAGGACGGCGAAAGGACATTGGCGGACAAAGCTGCGCCATGTCCACCCTACGCCCCCCTGCTTCGTGCAGGAGCGACTCAAGCGCCAACCCGGCACCCCGCCGAACCGCCGGCAGCGCAAGCTGAGCGGCCGCCCAGCTTTTTGTGCACAATCCATAAATAAATTGTTTTTTAGCCATGGCCACAATTTCTATAGTCGGCATATTCTGACCGACAGGACAGCTTTCCTTCGAGCAGAGCAGAGGTGCCGTGAAGCCTCGTGTAAGCCCATGACCATATAAAACAACTGGCAGGCTATGACATGACCGCAGACAGCAACACCCAAGCCCCAGCTGCGCCCGTCGACAACAGCGACCTCATCTATCAGCTGGACGACACGCCAGCTTTCGCCCCTGCCATCTTCGCGGCGCTGCAGCATGTGCTGGCCAGCTTCGTCGGCATCATCACCCCACCCTGATCGTCGGTAGTGCCCTCGGTCTCGGCGCCCATGTGCCTTATCTGGTGAGCATGAATACGCTTGATGCTGCCATCGACCACGATTTTGGCTGCCTGCCCTTCGCGGTCGCGGCTTCGGCGGCGTTCTGCGCGCTCTTGGCTACTTCGTGCGCGGCAGCGGACATTCCATTGATCGCCGTGACCACCTGATCGGTTTCGTGGCGCTACTGCCCCATGGCCTGCTCGGAGCGCTGCGCCTGCTCGGAAACCTGGCCCACCAGCTCGGTAAGCTGCCCGGTCATTTCGACGATCTGCCGCACCAGGCCATGCACCTTCTCGACAAACCGGTTGGTTGACCAACTCACGGTTGATGTACACACCGTTCGGGTCGTGCCGCTCGGCCAGGCTCTTGCCGACATCCACCGGGCTGTCGCCACGGAACAGGCGCACCACGTTGGAGTCGTGGCCGAAGAAGTAGCCGTCGGCGCCGTACTTGATCTTCGAGAGGATGGCGATGGCCTGTTCGCGCCTGGCCATGTCGCCTTGCGCGGCGCCATCGTAGAGCCCCTTCACCGAGCCCAGTGCGATCTGGATGTAGTGCTCGAGCTCGCTGCGTTTCTCCTGCAGCAGACGCTCACGGGTCTCGGCCACTTCATCAGCAGCCAGATTCTGCAACACCCTCGCCGCCGTGGCGCTGAGCACCAGCGCGAAGAGGTGACGGGAACCAGCGCAAGCAGGATTACCTTGGCTTTCAATGTCAGGTGCATTGTTATTGTCCTTGTGCGAAGCCAACGCAAAAACGGGGCTACCCGTCTATCGGCAGCCCCGTTCAGGAGTTAAGCGACCCAAGCGCCGAGAACTTAACCCGGCGTCTGTTCACACCTTTACAGCAGCATAGCGGCGGCCCAACCGAACGCCAGCAGCGGTAGGTTGTAGTGCAGGAAGGTGGGTACCACGCTGTCCCAGATGTGGTTGTGCTGACCATCGGCGTTCAACCCCGAGGTAGGCCCGAGCGTCGAGTCCGAGGCAGGTGAACCCGCGTCACCCAAGGCACCGGCCGTGCCGACGATGCAGACAATGGCCAGCGGGCTGAAACCCAGTTGCACGCCCAGCGGCACGAAGATCGCGGCGATGATCGGGATGGTCGAGAAGGAAGAGCCAATGCCCATGGTCACCAGCAGCCCGACCAGCAGCATCAGCAACGCGCCAACGGCCTTGTTGTGGCCAATCAGGGCTGCAGAGCTATCGACCAGCGTCTTGACCTCACCGGTGGTCTTCATCACCTCGGCGAAACCTGCAGCGGCGATCATGATGAAGCCGATCATGGCCATCATCTTCATGCCCTCGGTAAACAGACCGTCCGCTTCCTTCCAGCGCACCACGCCGGACACCGAGAAAATCACGAAACCGACCAGCGCACCGATGATCATCGAGTCCAGCCACAGCTGCACGACGAACGCCGCGGCGATGGCGAGCCCCGCCACCAGCAGGCTCAGCGGGTTGTAGTGCATGTCCACGCGTTCGGCCTGCGCGACTTTCTCCAGGTCATAGACGCGCTTACCACGGTAGCTGAACAGCACCGCGACAAGCAGGCCGAAGAGCATGCCCAGGGCCGGAATGAACATCGCCTGGGTGACATTGATACCCGTGACATCAACCCCGGACTTGGCGACATTGGCCAGCAGGATGTCGTTGAGGAAGATGCCGCCAAAACCCACCGGCAGGAACATGTACGGCGTGATCAGACCGAAGGTCAGCACACAGGCGATCAGGCGACGGTCCAGTTGCAACTTGCTCAATACATAGAGCAGCGGCGGTACCAGCAACGGAATGAAGGCGATGTGAATCGGCAGCAGGTTCTGCGAGGAGATCGCCACCGCCAGCAGCAGCCCGATCAGCAGCCACTTCAGCGCACCACCGGCGCCTTCCTGCTGCTTGCCGACCAGCGCCAGCGCCTTGTCCGCCAGGGCGTGGGCCAGGCCCGCCTTGGCAATGGCAACGGCGAAAGCCCCCAGCAGCGCGTATGAAAGGGCAACGGTCGCCCCACCACCGAGCCCCTGGTTGAACGCCTTCAGCGTGCCCTCGACGCCCAGCCCACCAAGCAGCCCACCGGCCAGCGCACCAATGATCAGCGCCACGACCACGTGTACGCGACAGAGACTGAGGACCAGCATGATGCCGACCGCAGCGATTACAGCGTTCATAAAGCACTCCACCTGCACGGCGCAAAAAGCCGCGTACTCTGCCGTAAGCGAGCCACACCTGTCAAAACGCATGCTCGTTCATTATTTAAATCGAAACGTGCATAATTTCGACCACACACGTATCGATCAAGAATACGGGCCGCACACCGATAACCCTCTAAGTCCATGTAGAAAGGAACGCACCATGCTGTTCAGCCGTCTTTCGATCCAATGGAAGATCACCCTGCTCGCCGGCCTATGCCTGCTCGCCATCGTCACCTTGCTGGTGGGTGCCTAGCAGTATCAGTCCAACCGCAGCGCCAGCCTGGTGCGCGACGCAAGCTCTGCCATGCTGGAAGAGAGCGCGACACTGCGCCTCAAGGCGCGCAGTGAATTACAGGCGATTCGCATCCAGCGTTACTTCATGGACGCCTACCAGTACGGCAAGGGGTTTTCCCGGCAGATTCTGTTTCTGCGCGAGCAGGCTGAGAAGCGCTTTCTCGATGCCTTCGACCTGCGTGAGGACCTGACCCGCCAGGTGCGCAGCAGCCTGGAAGCCAACCCCACCCTGCTCGGCCTGTACCTGGTGTTCGAACCCAACGCTCTGGACGGCAAGGACGAGCTGTTCGCCGACCAGCCCGACCTGGGCAGCAATGACGCAGGGCGCTTCGCGCTGTACTGGGCACAACCCACGATCGGCAAGCTGGAAGCCGAGGCCATGACCGAAGAATTGCTCGGCGACACCACGCCGGGTGACAACGGCGTGGCCTACAACGCCTGGTACACCTGCCCGCGCGAGACCCGTCAGCCCTGCGTACTGGAGCCTTATTACGACGAGGTCGGCGGGCAGAAGACGCTGATGACCAGCATCGCCTTCCCGCTGGAACTAGACGGCAAGATCATCGGCGTGATGGGCGTCGATATCAGCCTGGCCAGCCTGCAACAGATCAGCCAGGAGGCCAATCGCGAGCTGTATGACGGCCAGGGCCATATCAGCATCTTCAGCCCCAGCGCCCTGCTGGCGGGCCACAGCCGCGACGGCAGCCTGCTGAGCCAGCCGGTCGAACGCGCCTTTCCCGAAAACGCCAGCGAACTGCGCGGCCTGATCCAGAGCGGCAGCGATGCCGAGCTGCATCACGGTGACATGCTCCGCGAGATCAGCCCGTTCAAACCCATCCCCGAGTCAAAGCCCTGGTCAGTGCTGCTCGAAGTACCTCAGAACGTACTGCTAGAGCGCGCCATCACGCTGGGCGCACAGCTCGATGCCAACCGTGCCAGTGACAGTCTGGTCGCGCTGCTGATGGGCCTTGTCGCGGTGATCGCCGGTCTGCTGCTGATGTGGCTGACGGCACGCGGCGTAACGCGGCCGATTCTCGGTGTGGCCGCCATGCTCAGGGATATCGCCAGCGGCGAAGGCGACCTGACCCGCCGCCTGCAATACGCCCGGCAGGATGAGCTGGGCGAGTTGGCTGGCTGGTTCAACCGCTTCCTCGACAAACTGCAGCCCATCATCGCCGACGTGAAGAACAGCGTGATCGACGCCCGCAGCACGGCCGATCAGTCCGCAGCGATCGCCAGCCAGACCAGCGCCGGCATGCAGCAGCAGTATCGCGAGGTTGACCAGGTGGCGACCGCCTTCCAGGAAATGAGCGCCACCGCCCAGGATGTCGCCCACAATGCCGCGCAGGCCGCAGAAGCCGCGCGCAATGCCGACCAGGCCAGCCGAGAAGGCCTGCAGGTGATCGACCGCACTACCAGCACCATCGATCTTTTGGCCAATGAAATGAATGTGGCCATGCAGGAAGTCGAAGGCCTGGCCAACAGCAGCGAGCAGATCGGCTCGGTGCTGGAGGTGATTCGCTCGATTGCCGAGCAGACCAACCTGCTTGCCCTCAACGCCGCCATCGAGGCCGCGCGTGCGGGCGAAGCCGGTCGCGGCTTTGCCGTGGTCGCCGACGAAGTACGCAACCTGGCCAAACGCACCCAGGATTCGGTGGAGGAAATCCGCCAGGTGATCGAAGGCCTGCAGAACGGCACGCGCGAGGTGGTCAGCACCATGCACAGCAGTCATCGCCAGGCTCAGGGCAGCGTCGAGCAGGTTCAGCAGGCCGTGGCCGCGCTGCAGCGCATCAGCCAGGCGGTCAGCACCATTACCGACATGAACCTGCAGATCGCCAGCGCGGCGGAGGAGCAGAGCTCGGTGGCCGAGGAGATCAACCGCAACGTTGCCTCGATTCGCGACGTCACCGAGGCCATCACCGCACAGGCCGACGAGTCGGCGCAGGTGAGCCAGAACCTCAATCGACTGGCCAATCACCAGCAGAGCCTGATGGATCAGTTCCGCGTGTAACCTCAGGTAGGGCGCGCCGCGCGCACCTCAAATCCGGGCCGCGCACAGGTGGACATGACGCCAAATCATCCTCGCTCTGGCGGCGCTTCCCTTGCGGCGCAGGCAGGCAATCGCCTAGCCTGCGTTCTTTTTCGGGGGAAGCAGCATGCTCAATATCGCCTTGGTCGCCGGCTCCAGCCGCAACAACAGCCAATCGGGAAAGATCGCTCGCGTGCTGCGTCAGCGCCTGATCGAGATGGGGCAAACCACTCAGGACACCAGCAGCATCATCGATCTGGGCCTGGCGCCGCTACCGCTGTGGCCCGCTGAAGATGCCGGCCCCTGGGGCATGTACCAACAGCAACTGGCCGCCGCCGATGCGGTGGTGATCATCGCGCCGGAGTGGAACGGCATGGCCTGCCCGGCGATCAAGAATTTCTTCATCTACGCCAGCAAGGCCGAACTGGCGCACAAGCCGGGCCTGCTGGTTGGCGTTTCCTCCGGTATTGGCGGCGCTTACCCGATCAGCGAACTGCGCGCCTCCAGCTACAAGAACTGCCGCCTGTGCTACCTGCCGGAGCACCTGATCGTGCGTCAGGTCGAGAAAGTATTGAACGGCCCACAGGCGGTGGACGAAGCCGATGAGCGTATCCGCGCCCGCATCGATTACGCGCTCGATGTACTGGTGCGTTACGCCCACGCCCTGCAGCCGGTACGCGCCGCCATCAGCTTCGACAACCCGGCCTTTGCCAACGGGATGTAAGGGATTCATAGGGTGGATTAGCGGCGCTGAACACAGCGCCCGCAAGCGCCAGCGAACTTATCGCGCCACGTAATTCACCAGCGATGGCTCGCCTGACCTTGGTTCAACGCCGTGGCAGACTGACCACCACTCGCAGCCCGCCCAGCGGGCTGTCCTGCAGTTCTATACGGCCATGCCAGGCCTCGATGATGTCGCGCACGATACCCAGACCCAGGCCGTGCCCCGCCACTTGTTCATCCAGGCGAGTACCGCGGCCCAGCACGGCCTCGCGGCGTTCGGCATCGATGCCGGGGCCGTCGTCATCGACAGACAGGCGATAGCCCTCGGCACTCTCCTCCACCGTCAACTGCACGCGCTGATCGGCCCATTTGCAGGCGTTGTCCAACAGGTTGCCGAGCAGCTCCAGCAAATCTTCACGATCACGCGGCAGCACCAGGCCCGGCGGCGCCTGCCAGTCCAGACTCAGGCCGTGGTCATGAATCATCGACAAGGTCGCGAACAATCCTGGCAGCTCCTGCGCGCAATCGAAACGTGCACCCGGCAGCACCTCACCAGCCAGGCGCGCACGCCCCAGCTCGCGGCTGAGACGCTGCTCGATCTGCTCCAACTGTTCACGCATGGTCGCGCGCAGGGCCGGATGAGCCGCCAACTCTTCGCGACCCGCTAGGCTGATCAGCACTGCCAGCGGCGTTTTAAGTGCATGGCCAAGATTGCCCAACGCATTGCGCGAGCGCTTGAGGGTGTCCTCGGTATGCGCCAACAGGTGGTTGATCTGCGCGACCAGAGGCTCCAGCTCCTCGGGCACCTCGGCATCCAGATCGCTACGTCGACCCTGCTGCAGTTGCGCGATCTGCTGACGCACCTGTTCCAGTGGGCGCAGGGCTCGGCGAACGGTGTAGCGCTGGGCAACAAGGATCAGCAGCAGCGCAGCGCCTCCCAGGCCCAAACCCACCCACTGCATGCGGCGAAAACTCTGCAGTATCGGCTGGTAATCCTGCGCCACGCTGATCGACAGATTCTCGCCATAGCGACGGTAGTCGGCGCGGTAGATCAGCAGCAACTGGCCTTGCGGGCCATCGCCCAGCTCGGCCTGCATGCCAATGCCGTTGGGTTTGAGCAGCTCACGATCCCACAGCGAGCGTGAACGCCAGCTGCGGTCGGAAAAATCGATGCGAAAGTAATGCCCCGAGAATTGCCGTTGGAACGAAGGATCGAGACGTCGCTCATCCAGTTGCAAACCTGCCGGACCACGGATCAGCGCGGCCAGCAGGCCTTGCGCCTCGTCACGCAGATTCTCTTCCAGATAAGCGCGCAGGCCGCGGTCGAAGACCCAGAGGCTGGCCTGCGCCAGTACCAGCCCAACCAGCAGCAGCGTCGCGGCCAGGCCAATACCGAGCCGGCGCTGAATGGACCTCAACCCTGCTCTCCGGTAAAGCGGTAGCCCTGCCCGCGACGGGTCTCGATCACGTTACGTCCGAGCTTGCCGCGCAGGCGGTTGACGTGAACCTCGATGACGTTGGAATCACGCTCTGTCTCGCCGTCATAGAGGTGGTCGGCGAGATGACTCTTGGAGAGAATCTGCCCCGGATGCAGCATGAAATAACGCAGCAGACGAAACTCGGCTGCAGTCAGGTCGATGGCTTCGCCGCCTGCTGTCACGCACTGGCGGCTCTCGTCCAGTTGCAGCCCGGCGGCCTCCAGTTGCGGCTGGTTAGCCAGGCCATGGGCGCGGCGCAACAGCGCCTGGATGCGCAGGGCCAGTTCCTCGGGGTGGAAGGGTTTGGTCAGGTAGTCGTCGGCGCCGGCCTTCAGTCCTTCGATGCGCTCGGCCCAGGAACCTCGCGCAGTCAGCACCAGCACCGGCGTGGCCAGTCCGCCGGCACGCCACTCCTGCAGCACCTCAAGCCCCGGCTTGCCTGGCAGGCCTAGGTCGAGAATGATCAGGTCATAAGGCTCGCTGGCGCCCTGATAGGCCGCATCACGGCCATCGGCCAACCAGTCCACGGCATAGCCCTGACGCGTGAGGCTGGCGGTCAACTCATCGGCCAGGGGTACATGGTCTTCCACCAGCAACAGGCGCATCAGTCGTCTTCCTCATCCTTCAGAATATTGCCGTTGCGGGCATCCAGTTCGAGCTCACGCACCACGCCCGAGGTGGTCAGAATCTCGACTTCATAGACCAGCACGCCATCCTCTTCCTCCAGCTCCGCTTCGAGCAAAGTGGAACCGGGGTAGGCATTGCCGATGTGCTCCATCAGCTGCTCGAAGGGCATGATGACACCCTCGCGCCGCAGGCGCAGAGCCTCATCCTGGTCGAGATCGCGCGCAATCCCCGGCACACTGGCGAAACCGCATGCCAGAACCAGCAACAGCGCGGTGGTACGTCGAAACTTCATCAATCGTCCTGATGGTTCTTGAGGATTTCCCCGGTGCTGGCATCCAGCTCCAGGTCCCACTGCACGCCCTGGGTATCGCGCAGCTCGATCTGATAGATATAGCGACCGTATTCGTCTTCCAACTCGGTTTCTTCGATGCGCGCGCCTGGATGCTGGGCCAGTGCCGCTTCATTGAGCTGTTCGAAGGATTTGATGGTCCCGGCATCACGCAGACGCTGGGCCTCATCCGGGCCGAGATCACGCGCCTGGGCAATGGTAGCGACGCTGGCGAGGGTGGCAAGTGTTGCGAGGCTGATCAATCGTTTCATGGGTTTCTCCAGCAGTGAATCAGTGACTGCCACTCTAGGCCCAGGCACTTAATTCAAGCTGAATTCACTCACGTCATTCACCGCATGAAGTGGCTTGGCCTGCTCGCCCACGCCTCTATAATCGCCTGCTGCGAAAGGAGGCATGATGAGCGCGATCCATATCAAATCCCCTGCCCTGACTATCAAGGTCGGCCCCAGAGCCTTGGCGCGAATTAGCCAGAATGGCCTGAGCCCGGCGGACGTCGGCATCCTGCCTGGAGCGGCAGGCGGGCCCAAGGGCATCGGCATTCAAGGCCTGGATCTGGCACTGTTTGGTGACTGGTTGCTTCGCGCGCCGCGTGAACGCGCGCTGATCGGCGCGTCCATCGGCTCCTGGCGCTTCGCCAGTGCCTGCCTGCCCGATCCGGCAGTGGGGATTCGACGACTCGGTGAGCTGTACACCTCCCAGCGCTTCGCCAAAGGCGTGAGCATGGCCGAGGTGTCGGGCAGTTGCCGGCAGATGCTCAACGAGCTGCTCGCCGATCAGGATGCCGCCATCATCGCCAACCCGCACTACCGCCTGCATATTGTCGTGGTCAATAGCCATGGCCTGCTGCAACACGACCATCGCGGCAAACTCGGCCTTGGCCTGTCATCGGTGATCGGCAACAACTTTCTGGCCCGCCAGCGCCTTGGCCGTCATTTCGACCGAGTGATTCTGCACGATGCGCGACAGGTGCCGCCCCTGGCTCAGTTGAGCGACTTCCGTTCGCACTTCCATGCGCTGACCTCGAAGAACCTGCGCCACGCCCTGCTGGCTTCGGGCTCGATCCCCATGGTGATGGAGGCGATTCGTGAAATTCCTGGCCTGGAACCAGGCGCCTACCGCGACGGCGGCCTACTCGACTATCACCTCGACCTGCCCTACAGCGGCGAAGACATCGTGCTCTATCCGCACTTCACCGACCGGGTGATACCGGGCTGGTTCGACAAGAGCATGCCTTGGCGCCGTGGCGACCGCAGCCGCCTGCAGGACGTACTGCTGCTGGCACCATCACGCGACTACCTGGCGCGCCTGCCGCACGGTAAGCTGCCGGATCGTACCGACTTCAAGCGTTACCTGGGCAATGATGAGGGGCGCGAGCGCTACTGGCGTCAGGCCATGGCCGAGAGCGCGCGGCTCGGCGACGAATTTCTCGAACTGGTCGAAAGCGGCCGCCTGGCAGAACGCCTGCAACCCCTCTGATTGATCCGGTCAACCTTTTGAGCGGACGTGATTAGGCGGCAATCGGGCCATACCTGATAAACTGTGCCGCTCAACGCCAATCAGGCGGAATCATTTACGCGAGCGCTGTTCAGTGGAATTGTTCAAAGAGTTCATCTTCGAGGCGGCCCATCGCCTGCCACACGTACCGGAAGGCCACAAATGCGGCCGCCTGCACGGCCACTCCTTTCGAGTCGCCATTTATATCGAAGGTGAAGTCGATCCCTATACCGGTTGGATTCGTGACTTTTCTGAGATCAAGACGATCTTCAAACCGATCTACGAGCAGCTCGACCACAACTACCTGAACGACATCCCCGGCCTGGAAAACCCAACCAGCGAAGTGCTGGCCAAGTGGATCTGGCAACAGGTCAAACCCTTGCTGCCTGAGCTGTCGCGCGTACGCATCCACGAGACCTGCACCAGCGGCTGCGAATATCGCGGCGATTGATCAGCGCCCAGAAACAGCAAAGGCCACCTTCAAGGTGGCCTTTTTATTGATGCCGACAAAGCCTGCGGCTGGCTCAGGCGGTACTCCTGCCAGAGCAGCGCCAGGGTTACGCCGGGGCGGCGCAGTTCGGCATGCATCCATGCCCAATCGGGCAGTGGACGCTGCTCGCTGGGCACCACTGGTGTCAGCGGGAACAGTTGCTGCTCCAACTCGGCATCGGACAACGAACAGGGCCAACTGAGACCGCTGGCGGCAAAACGATTGAGGTAGTCGCCGACGGTGACACGACCGACCTGCACGCTGACCGCAATCTGGCGAGCCGATAGTCCGACCTCGAACTTGAGACGTAGTACTTCGCGAATCTTACGCATGGATAAACGCTCCACGACGACCTCTCTGCTTCGAAAAAGAGGTCGATGGTAGTGAAGAAATCCTGCGTAGCTGCCTGCCCGGTTGAGTGGCCGGATGACAGTGGAATCAGTGGCCGGATCACCGTGGAATCGGTGGTCAGATGCTCATGGAATGAGTGCCAGATGACCGTGGAATCCGCATGCAGCTACAAGAGCCTCGAATCGATCCTGCGCCAGGGGCTGGAAAACCTGCCGCTAGCTCAAACCAACCTGCCGCTACTGCCGGACGATCACGCCAACCTGCGCGGATCCGCCTACTACCACTGACCCCAAGGAAACTCACCATGCTGCCCCATCCGACCCTGGACAAGCTGCAAACCCTGCGCCTGCACGGCATGCTCAAGGCGCTGAATGAACAACTGAAAACCCCGGACATCGACAGCCTGAGCTTCGAAGAACGCCTCGGCCTGCTGGTCGACCGCGAACTGACCGAACGCGATGACAAGCGCCTGAGCAGCCGCCTGCGCCAGGCCCGGCTCAAGCACAACGCCTGCCTCGAAGACATCGACTACCGCAGCCCGCGCGGACTGGATAAGGCGCTGATCCTGCAACTGAGCAGTGGCCAGTGGCTACGCGACGGCCTCAACCTGATCATCGGCGGCCCCACCGGTGTCGGTAAAACCTGGCTGGCCTGCGCCCTGGCCCACCAGGCCTGCCGAGAGGGCTACAGCGTGCGCTATCTGCGCCTGCCACGTTTGCTGGAAGAACTGGGTCTGGCCCATGGCGACGGGCGCTTCGCCAAGCTGATGAGCAGCTACGCCAAGACCGACCTGCTGATCCTCGATGACTGGGGCCTGGCCCCGTTCACCGTCGAGCAACGGCGCGACATGCTGGAGCTACTGGACGACCGTTACGGTCAGCGCTCGACCATCGTTACCAGCCAGATGCCGGTGGACAACTGGCACGAACTGATCGGCGATCCGACCCTGGCCGATGCCATCCTCGACATAACGCAGGGTGGGCCTGCTGGCCGCTTCACAAATTGCCTGCGCATCGTTCGCGTCGTTCTTGCCGCCTTTCACGTAAGGCTTGACGAACTGCGGAGCAATTAAACGCACCTCATGCCCCAGCTTGCCTAATTCACGGGCCCAGTAATGCACGCTGCCACAGGCCTCCATCGCCACCACACACGGCTCCAGTTGGCGGAAAAAATCCAGCATCTGATGCCGTTTGAGTTGCTTGCGGCATTTGACCTGCTCATGGCTGTCGACACCATGAACTTGAAAAACCTGCTTTGCCAAATCCACGCCTATGCGTTTAAGTTTCATGCGGGCTCCCCCTCCGGGATTGTTTGTTTCGTAACCTTCAGTCTGGCGCAATGACGCCGTAGGAGGGAGGAGTCCATCTCATTGGGCTACGAACGGTCGCGCAACGGATCGAGCAACGGCTTGAGGCCGTTGTGGTCGATCTCCTGCATCAGCGCGAGCAACTGACCCAGCTCGCCCTTGGGAAAACCCGTGCGGGCGAACCAGTTGAGGTAGTGGCCCGGCAGATCGGCGATCAGTCGATCCTTGTACTTGCCGTAAGGCATGCGGCGGGTCACCAGGAGCTTCAGCGCTTCGGGGTTCATCGGTTACTCGAATGGCCGGAAAATGAGCCGTCCATTGTGCCAGGCATCAGGCCCTGGACGAAAAGCACCTAGCCGCGAAGCGCTTCGCGAACGAAATCCAGGCGATCCTGACCGAAGAACATCTCACCGCCAACAAAACAGGTCGGCGCGCCAAATACGCCGCGTTTGACCGCCTCCTCGGTAGTCGCCTTGAGCGCGTCCTTCACTGCCGGTTCAGCGGCTTGCGCCTGCAGGGCGGCTGCATCGAAACCAGCGGCAACCAGCACGCCTGCCACCCTGGCCGGATTACCCATGTTCACCCCGTCGACCCAGATCGCCCGGAATAGCGCCTGCAAAGCATCGTCGAAGCGCTCCGCCTGATACAACTGTAGCGCCACCAGCAAACGCATCAGCGTCAGGGTATTGATCGGAAAGTGCGGGTTGAAGCGCATCGGTACGCCATAGCGCTCGGCAAAGCGCGCCAGGTCGCGAATCATGTAACGCCCCTTGGCCGGAATCATCGCCGGCGAGGCGTTGCCGGTGGCCTGGAACACGCCGCCGAGCAGCATTGGCCGATAGACCAGTGCAGCGCCAGCGTCGCGACACAGATCAGGCAACTGGGTATGGGCCAGGTAGGAGGCCGGGCTGCCCAGATCGAAGAAGAACTCCACCGTCTTGCTCATCAGCTTCACTCGCTCGTTATTGTGATTATGGGTTCAGCGCAGGTTACCAGCGCTCCATCCACGGGCGCAGATCCAGCTCGAAGGTCCAGGCATCGCGCGGCTGAGCATGCAGGAACCAGTAGCTGTCGGCGATATGCTCGGGGTCGAGAATGCCATCCTGATCCTTCTTGGCGTAGAGCTCGGGAAAGCTGTCGCGAATGAACGCGGTATCGATGGCGCCGTCCACCACCACATGTGCGACATGGATATTCAACGGCCCCAACTCGCGCGCCATGCTCTGCGCCAGCGCGCGGATGCCGTGCTTGGCCCCGGCGAAAGCGGCAAATCCGGCGGCGCCACGCAGGCCGGCCGTAGCGCCGGTGAACAGGATGGTGCCGCGTCCACGGGTGACCATGCGCCTGGCCACCGCCTGGCTGGTGAGAAAGCCGGAGAAGCAGGCCATTTCCCAGATCTTGAAGTACTTGCGTGCGGTTTCATCAAGGATGCTACAGGGCACGTTGGCGCCGATATTGAACACCATCACCTCGATCGGCCCGATGTCACGCTCGATGCTCTCTACCAGTTCAGCCACCTGCTCCTCACGTCGCGCATCGGAAGCAAAACCATGCGCTTCGCCGCCCTCGCTGCGGATTTCTTCCAGCAACGGTTGCAATTTATCGAGGCTGCGCCGGGTGACGCAGGCCACGTAACCCTCACGGGCAAAACGCCGGGCAATGGCGCCGCCGGTGGCATCACCCGCGCCGATGATCAAAGCGACTTTCTTGTTCTCGTTCATGGCTTCCTCTGTTAACTAACGATCGTTAGCTTAACGAACGTTATGATACTATCTCGGGCAGGTCAACCCAGCATAGAACGGAGCCATCCATGCGTTATTCCGCCGAACACAAGGCCGAAACCCGCGAGCGCCTGCTCGCCAGCAGCGGCGCGATTGCCAAGCAGCAAGGTTTTGCCGTGACCGGCGTGGACGCGCTGATGAAAACCATAGGTCTGACCGGCGCAGCCTTCTACAGCCATTTCTCGAGCAAGGACGATTTGTTCGCTGAACTGATCGAACGCGAGCTGCGTAACAGCCTGAGCCGGCTTGGCGGCGAAGCGGGTGACGCCGGGCGCGACAAGCTGCAACGCTGCCTGGCGGCCTATCTCAGCCTGGCGCATGTCGAGCAACCGGATAAAGGTTGCGTGCTGCCTGCCCTGGGCGCGGAGATCGCCCGTGCCGATGAACGCGTGCGGCTGCGTACCGAGCAGCAGATCCTGCAGTTGCAGAACACCTGGGCCGAGATCATCGGCGACCCGCAACTGGCCTGGACGATTCTCGCGCAATGCCTGGGCAGCCTACTGCTGGCGCGCATGATGGCCAGCCAGGAATCGCGCCAGCAGGTGCTCGGCGCCAGCCTGGACATGCTCGAACACACATTGAAGCCTGTCAGCTGAGCGCGGATGCCGTTAACCTAGGCGCGTTCTTCCTGCCAGGATCGATCCATGTCGCACACCCCATCCCCGCTGGTTGGTGAAACCCCGCTGCACGCCGTCGAGGTGCGCATCCTCGGCTGCCTGATCGAAAAGCAGCTGACCACACCGGAAACCTACCCGCTGACGCTCAATGCCGTGCAACTGGCCTGTAACCAGAAGACCAGCCGCGAACCGCTGATGAACCTGGAAACCGGTGAAGTCGGGCGCTATCTGCGCAGCCTCGAAGGTCGCAAGCTGGTGCACCTGGTGATGGGCAGCCGTGCCGACCGCTGGGAACAGCGTTGCGACAAGCAGTTGGAGTTGGTCAAGCCGCAGACGGTATTGCTCGGTCTGCTGCTGTTGCGTGGCCCGCAGACGCTCAATGAGCTGCTCACGCGCAGCAATCGCATGCACGATTTCGACGATGTCGCCGAGGTCCAGCATCAGTTGGAGCGTCTGATCGGTCGCGGTCTGGCGCTTTTGCTACCACGCCAGAGTGGTCAGCGCGAGGATCGCTACATGCATCTGCTGGGCGAATCTGCAGATATGGAAAGCTTGCTGACCAGCCGCCCTGCTGCTCGTGAGGAGGCTGCGGCACCTAACGAAGATCGACTGGTCGAACTGGAAACGCGCATCGCCGCCCTCGAAGAACGTCTGGCGCGCCTGGAAGGCGCGCAGTAACCCAAGGAGCTCATGCATTGAATTTCAAAACTCGTCTCTGCCTCATCCTGGGCGCCACCCTGCTCGCAGCCGGCTGCAGCAGCACCGCCGAGAAACCGACCTCCGCTGCCGCACCCAGTGGCCCGACTCCGGACAGCTGCACCTCGTCCGCCGTCGAGCACCTCAAAGGCAAGACCGCGACGCCCGAACTGCTCGAGCAGGCACGTCAGCAAGCCGGAGCCAGCACAGCTCGTATACTCACACCCGACAGCGTGGTGACCTTGGAATACAATGGTCAACGCCTTAACCTCAATGTCGATGATCAGCGCGTGATCACCCGCGTATCCTGCGGCTGAACTCACAATAGAGTGCGGGTTGCCCTGCGCTCAATTGCCGACAACGCCAACCACCTTTGCACAGGCCAATGCCATGACCTCCCAAGTGGAACCCTGCGCCGAGCTGATGCTGGACAACCAGCTGTGCTTCGCCCTCTATTCCACCTCGCTGATGATGACCAAGACCTACAAGCCGCTGCTGCAGGCGCTTGGTCTCACCTATCCGCAATATCTGGCCATGCTGGTGCTGTGGGAAAACGAGGGCATCACCGTCAGTGAGATCAGCGCACGCATGCTGACCGATCCGGGCTCGTTGACGCCTCTGCTCAAGCGCCTGGAGAGCGAAGGCCTGCTGCAGCGCCAGCGCAGCAGCCAGGACGAACGCGTGGTACAGCTGTACCTGACCGACAAGGGTCGCGCCCTGCACGAGCAGGCCAAGGCACTGCCGGCCTGCATCCTCAAGGCCTCCGGCCTGAGCCTGGAGCAGCTCGCCTCGCTCAAAGAAGAGCTGGTGGAGCTGCGCAGCCACCTGCAGCAAACGCTGTAAGCCAAGCGCTCAGACCGCCCGATCGCGCCTGGAAGCGGTTGGGCGGCCACTAGTCAGCACGCCACCCGTTCGCTTCCAGCGCCTCTATGCCCCGTTACGCCTGCTTATGCTCTGAACTTCCAGGGTTATAGCGAAAAACTCATAAAATTATATTGCGCACAAAATATATTCGAGGCACAGTTCGCTCCATGGAAATAACTTGCGCACTAACAATTGGCGCTAAACTTTCCACGGAGACTCCGCAGTCGTCTCCACCCGCTACCCACCAAAGCCCTGGAGAAACCGATGAAAACCCTGATCGCACTGACCGCCACGCTGATCCTGTCCGCCCCGGTTCTGGCCGACAATGGTCAAGCCAGCCAGAACGGCAAGGGCCTGTACCCCGAAGGCTGAGCGACGCATCCCTACGCACCCCATCGCATCTGAAGAGGAATACCGCCATGACCATCGAAAACGTTCTCTACCGTGCTACCGCTGAAGCCTTCGGCGGCCGTGAGGGCCGCGCCGTCTCCTCCGACGGCGTACTGGACATCGCCCTGACCACGCCGAAGGAATTCCGCGGCGCCGGCGGCAAGGGCACCAACCCGGAACAACTGTTCGCCGCGGCTATTCGGCCTGCTTCCTCGGCGCCCTGAAGTTCATCGCCGCCCGCGACAAGCTGAGCATCCCGGCCGACACCTTTATCGAAGGCACCGTGGGCATCGGTCCGATCCCCACCGGCTTCGGCATCGAAGTGGAGCTGCGCATCAGCCTGCCGGGCCTGGATCGCGAAGCGGCGCAGACCCTGGTGGACCGCGCGCACATCGTCTGCCCCTATTCCAACGCCACCCGCGGCAACATCGACGCCACCTTGACCATCGTCTGCCCCCCAGGGGCGAACGCTGACGGCCAGGCCGTCAGCGGGCCCAAGAGGAGAACACCGCAACCACCCCAGTGTCGCTGCGGCTTGCCGCTGAATATCGCCAAGGTGATTGCCATCGGCGTACCCGCCAGCCCCTGATGCGAAGTGGTCACCGCGAAGATGACCTCTCGCCCACGAGCTGCTGTCCAGCGCCAGCAGCAACCAGAACTACCCCTTGTGAACCTGTCCGGCATCCTGGTGGACACCAAGGTGATGCAGATGAGCGCTCGACAACCTACCGAGCCAGCCCAAGCGGCATTGCCCAGACCAAAGCGCGTCCGGAAAAACGCCGCCGTCTTCACCGCATCAGACTAAAAGGCAAGCCAACTGACGTACGGGCAGATATTCATAGGCCCTGGCAAGGCGGCCGGCTGGCCGGGGTCCATACTCTTCTTACGAGTCAATCGCGCACAACAATAAACGCGAGAAGTAGTGATGAACCTATATCAGCCTGACCCCGTTACCCAGCACAGCGGCCATATCGGCGCTCGTCAGACCCGTGTCGAGGATGCTGCATTGCTGCGTGGCCTGGGCTGCTATGCCGACGATGCGGCCACCCCGCCCGGTACCCTGCACGCGGCCATTGTCCGTTCACCCCATCCCCATGCACGCATCACTGCCGTGGACTTCTCCAAAGCGCTGCTGATGAAAGGCGTGCACGGCGTACTCATCGGTGAGGACATCAAGCGTTGGGCCCAGCCATTCCCGGTCGGCGTGCGCCAGCCGATGGAGCATTGGTGCATCGCCGTGGACAAGGTGCGCTACGTCGGCGAGCCGGTGGCGGTCGTGATCGCCGAGAGCCGTTACCTGGCCGAAGACGCCCTGGAAGGCGTACGTGTCGAATATGAGCCGCTGCCGCCGATCATCGACCCGGAGGCCGCCACCACCGAACAGGCGCCGGTGCTGCATGAGGCAGTCGGCAGCAACGTGGTCAACGAGCGGCATTTCCGCTACGGCGAACCGGAACAAGCCTTCGCGCAGGCGCCGCACCGGGTCTCGCTGAAGGTGAGCTTTCCGCGCAGCTCCTGCACTCCCATCGAATGCTACGTGGTGCTTGCCCAGTACGAACGCGCCACCGGCATCTACGACGTGCTGGCCAACTTCCAGGGACCCTATGCGCTGCACACGGTGATGGCCCGCGCGCTCAACGTGCCGAGCAACCGCCTGCGTCTGCGTACACCGAAAGACTCCGGCGGCAGCTTCGGGATCAAACAGGGCGTGTTCCCCTACGTGGTGATGATGGGACTGGCGGCACGCAAGGTCGGAGCCCCGGTGAAATGGGTTGAAGACCGCCTCGAGCATCTGCAAGGCGCGTCCTCCGCGACCAATCGGGTCACCGAAATCGAGGCGGCGGTGCAGGCCGACGGTCGCATCACCGCCCTGCGCTATGACCAGATCGACGACTGCGGCGCCTACCTGCGCGCACCGGAGCCGGCCACCTTCTACCGCATGCACGGCAACCTCACGGGTGCCTATGCGATTCGTAACCTGCTGGTGCGCAACCGCGTGGTGCTGACCAACAAGACCCCCACCGGCCTAAACCGAGGCTTCGGCGGCCCGCAGGTGTACTTTGCCCTGGAGCGTCTGTTGCAGCATATCGCCGTGCAGCTGGATCTCGATCCGCTGGAGGTGATCCGCCGCAACCTGGTACCGGCCGACGCCTTCCCCTACCGGGCCGCGGCCGGCGCTCTGCTGGATTCCGGCAATTACCAGGCCGGTATCGATTTGGCGGTCAAGGACGGCGGTCTCGACGAGTTACTGCGCCGCCGCGACCAGGCGCGCGGCGAAGGCCGGCTGTACGGCATCGGCTATGCCGCGGTGATCGAACCGTCGATCTCCAACATGGGCTACATCACCACCGCGATGACGCCCGAGGAACGGCGCAAGGCCGGGCCGAAGAACGGTGCGGTGAGCACGGCGACCATCAACGTCGGCCCGCTCGGCGACGTCAGCGTGCACGTCTCCTCGACGCCCCAGGGCCAGGGCCACCAGACCGCGGTGGCGCAGATAGTCGCCGATGTGCTCGGCGTGGCGCTGGAATCGATCGTGGTCAACGTCGAACTGGACACCCAGAAGGATGCCTGGTCGATCGCCTCGGGCAACTATTCCAGCCGCTTCGCCGGCGCGGTGGCTGGGGTGGTTTACCAGGCCGCGCTTAAGGTGCGCGATCGCCTCGCCGCGATCGCAGCCGCGCAACTGCAAGCCAAACCGGAGGACATCCGCTTCGGCGGCGGCAAGATCTTCGTCGCCAACGGCGGTCCTTCTGCAGCCTTTCACCGCATCGCCGGCGCCACCCACTGGACGCCTGGCCTGCTCCCGCAAGGCGAACCGGGCGGCCTGCGCGAGACCGCATTCTGGAGCCCGCCGCAGCTCATGGCGCCGGACGACGACGATCTCATCAATAGCTCGCTGTGCTACGGCTTCGTCTTCGACATCTGTGGCCTGGAGATCGACCGCGTCACTGGCGCGATTCACCTCGACCGCTACGTGACCTGCCACGATGCCGGCCGCCTGCTCAATCCCGCGCTGGTCGACGGACAGATCCGCGGCGGCTTTACCCAGGGGCTTGGCGCGGCGCTGATGGAAGAGTTCGCCTATGGCGAGGACGGCAGCTTCCTCTCTGGCACCTTCGCCGACTACCTGGTGCCCACTGCACCGGAAGTGCTCGAGCCGGTGATCCTGCATCTGGAAACACCGTCGCCGTTTACCCCCTTGGGGGCCAAGGGCGTCGGCGAGGGCAACAACATGAGCACGCCGGTATGCATCGCCAACGCCGTGGCCGATGCCCTCGGCCGCGCCGACATCCGCCTGCCGCTGACCCCCTCGAAGGTGCGCAGCATGATCGGCATCGACGAGCCGCCGCGGCCGGCCGGCATGCTGCAGGACGACGCTTTCGCCGCAGAGTCGGCCGGTGGTTCGGCCCTGCGCGCCAACGATGCGGTGGTGATCCCGGCGCCGCCACAGCAGGTGTTCGACACCCTGCTCGACCCGGCCACCCTGGCGGCGATCATCCCCGGCTGCCATGCCCTTGAGCTGCAGGGCGAGAATCGCTACCGCGCGGACGTCACCGTCGGCGTCGGCATGATCCGCGCACGCTTCGAGGCCAAGGTCGCCTTGAGCGAATTGGATCCACCGCATTCGTTGCGCCTGTCCGGCTCCGGCACCAGCTCCATGGGTTCGGCCGAGGGCCACGCCAGGGTGCGTTTCGTCGCCTTGGAGAACGGTCACACGCGCCTGGAATACCAATACCAGGTCGCCGTCAGCGGCAAGGTCGCCGCGGTCGGCAGCCGCATGATGCAAGGGGCCTCGAAAGTGATCATCGGACAGATTTTCACCCGCCTGTCGCAGCGGGTCAGTGGCCAGGCGATCGCCGCTGGCTGGTGGCCCCGCCTGCGTGCGCTGTTAGCCAGCCTGCTCGGCAAGGGAGGTGCGCAATGAAACCGGCTGCCTTCGATTACGTCCGCGCCGAGAGCCGCCACCAGGTGCTCGAACTGCTCGCCGAGTATGGCGCGGATGCGCGCATCATTGCCGGTGGGCAGTCGCTGATGGCGGTGCTGAACATGCGCCTGGCCCAGCCCAAGCTGCTGATCGACATCAACCAGGTCGCCGACCTGGCCTATATCGAGCTGCGCCAGGATTGCCTGGCGGTTGGCGCGGCGGTGCGCCAGGCGCAACTGCTGGCGCGGCCGACGCTGGTCGACGAGGTGCCGCTGCTGGCCCTGGCGATGCCCTGGATCGGCCACTTCCAGACCCGCAACCGCGGCACCGTGTGCGGTTCGGTGGCCCACGCCGACCCCAGCGCCGAGCTGCCGTTGTGCCTGGTGACCTTAGGCGGCGAGATCGTCCTGGAGTCGAAGAAGGGCAAGCGCGTGGTCAAGGCCGCCGAGTTCTTCCAGGGCATTCTCACCACCGACAAACGCGCCGACGAACTGCTCGTCGAGGTGCGCTTCCCGCTCAAACGCGAAGGCATCGGCTACCGCTTCCGGGAAATCGCCATGCGCCACGGCGACTTCGCCATCGTCTCGCTGGCCGCCTGTGTCGGCATCGACGAGGTGCGCCTGGGCGTCGGCGGGGTCGCCGACCGCCCGGTGATGCGCAGCCTGCCGCGCGGCGCGGCGCTGGCCGACGCGCTCAACGAAACCGCCTGGTCGCTCGACGCCCAGGACGATGTACACGCCAGCGCGGCCTACCGCCGGCAACTGATTCGCGAGCTGGGTCACCGGCTCATCGAAGGAGTCTGAACATGCGCGCAACCGCCGAACAACGTTTTCCCGTCCGTCTCGAGCTCAATGGCCGCTCGCGCGAAGGCCTGGCCGAGCCGCGTACCCAGCTGTGCGATTTCCTGCGCCACGACCTCGGCGCCACCGGCGTCCATGTCGGCTGCGAACACGGCGTCTGCGGCGCCTGCACGGTGCTGGTGGACGGCGTCGCCGTGCGCTCCTGCCTGATGCTCGCCGTGCAGGCCCACGAGCGGCGCATCGAGACAGTCGAATCGCTGGCCGACGACGACACGCTGAGCGACCTGCAACAGGCGTTCCGCCGTCATCACGCCCTGCAGTGCGGTTTCTGCACTGCGGGCATCCTCATGTCCTGCGTGGATTTCCTCGAGCGGCAGCCCGACCCGAGCGAGGCCGAAGTGCGCGACATGCTTTCCGGGCACCTGTGCCGCTGTACCGGTTACACCGGCATTGTCCAGGCAGTGCTGGAAGTGGCTGCCCAACGCCAAACGAACGAAGAGGTACAACAATAATGTTCGATCTCGGACGCAGCTTCCTCGCTGCCACGGAACGCCGCCCGCTGGCCACTGCGGTCAGCGACGGCACGGTGAAAAAAACCTACGAACAGTGGTTCGCCGATATCCAGTGCGCTGCCCACGGCCTCGAGTCACTCGGGCTGGGCAGGGGTGATCGCCTGCTGGTGGCCATGCAGAACCGCTGGCAGATGGCGACCCTGCATTGGGCCTGCCAGTTCGCCGGCATCGTCATGACCCCGCTGAACTGGCGCTCGACTGCCGAGGAGTTGGCCTACTGCATCGAGGATGCGCAGATCCGCGCAGTGGCCTACGACGACGCCACCGTGGCCGCGGTCGCTGCCTGCACGGCCGCGCTCAATCTGCCGCGGATCGCCGCGGGTCAGCGCGCCGCGGACGGCGACCTGAGCTTCGCCGAGCTGTGCGCAGAGGCGCCGACGGCGACCATCCTGCGCGCCACGCCCGAGGATTTCTCCCTGCTGCTCTATACCTCCGGCACCACCAGCAAGCCCAAGGGCGTGCCGCGCCGGCACCGCGCGGAACGCGCCGCGGCGGTCGCCCATGTGGCGCAGAACCTCTATTACCACGGCGAGTGCACCCTCGGCGTGATGCCGCTGTACCACACCATGGGCGTGCGTTCGCTGCTGGCCATGGCGCTGATCGACGGGCATTTCGTCTGCGTGCCGAAGTTCGACGTCGAGGCCACCCTGGAAGCTATCGAACGGGAACAGGTCAGCAACCTGTACCTGGTGCCGACCCTCTATCACATGCTTATCGAGCACCCGGCCTTCGCCCGCGAACGGGTCGCCAGCGTGGAGAAAATCGGCTTCGCCGGCGCACCCATGAGCGACGGGCTGATGCGCCGCGTCGAACAGGCGTTCCAGCCGCAGTTGTTCGTCAACCACTACGGCAGCTCGGAGATCTATACCTTCACCATCGATCAGCAGGCCAGCCGCAAACCTGGCTCCTCGGGGCGTAGCGCGCTAAACCAACGGGTGCGGGTGGTGCCGATCGACGCCGAATCGGCACAGGTGCAAGTCAAGCCCATGGAAGAAGGTCAGATCGTCGCCGACCTGGCCAGCGACGAGGCGTTCGAAGGCTACCTGAACCGCCCCGAAGCCACGGCCAAGGCGTTGCGCGAAGGCTGGTATTTCACCGGTGACACCGGCTATTTCGATGAGGACGGCGACCTGTTTGTCACCGGGCGGGTGGACGACCTGATCATCACCGGCGGCGAGAACATCAGCCCAGTGGAGATCGAGAACGTGCTCTCACTGCACCCCGCCGTCGAGGAAGTGGTGGTGGTCGGTTTGCCGGACGAGCAGTGGGGCAAGATCATCGCCGCCTTCATCAAGCTGCGTGCCGAGGTCAGCGAAAGCGAACTGGATGCCTACTGCATCACCTCCGGCCTGGCCAAGTTCAAGCGGTCGCGGCGTTACCAGTTCATCGACGAAATTCCCAAATCCCCCGTTGGCAAGGTGCTGCGCCGCGTCTTGCTGGCCCAGCACCAGGAACAGGCCCAAAAAGGCTGACTGCTCACTATCCCGAGGACATCCATCATGCAACTGCAAGCGATCCAGCAATTTCTCGAAACCCCGTTCGACGGCTTCCAGGTCGAGGTCAATGCGGCCCGTGAGCGCGCCGACATCATCCTCAACCGCCCGCCGCTGAACGTTATCTCCATGGGCCAGCGCGACCAGCTGCGCCAGGTCTTCGAAGCGCTTGACGCACATCCACAGGTGCGCGTCATCGTGCTGCGCGCGGTGGGCGAGCACTTCTCCAGCGGCGGCGACATCAAGGGCTTCCTCGAGGCTTCGCCGGAGCACGTCTCCAAGCTGGCCTGGAACGTCGCCGCACCGGTGCGCTGCGAGAAGCCGGTGATCGCCGCCAACCGTGGTTACACCTTCGGCGTCGGTTTCGAGCTGTCGCTGGCCTGCGATTTCCGCATCGCCTCGGAGACCACTCGCTACGCATTGCCCGAGCAGAATCTCGGGCAGATCCCCGGCTCCGGTGGTTCGGCGCGCCTGCAGAAGATCATCGGCGTGGCCCGCACCAAGCACATGGTCATGCGCGCCAAGCGCATCAGCGGCGAACAGGCCTACGAGTGGGGCATCGCCACCGAGTGCGTGGCGGACGCCGAGCTGGAAAGCACGGTAGACGCGCTGGTCGATGAACTGCGGCGCTTCTCGCCGCTGGCCCAGCGCACGGCCAAGCGCTTGATCAACGACAACGAAGACGCGCCGCTGAGCGTGGCCATCGAGATGGAAGGCCATTGCTACAGCCGCCTGCGCAGCTCGCATGACTTCAAGGAAGGCGTCGAGGCGTTCCACAGCAAGCGGCCGGCGGTATTCCGCGGCGAGTAACCTTCCCACCGGGGCTTGCCTGCGGCAGGCCTCGGCAGACAACGGCTGTACCGCATTACAACAACAATCGCGGAGAACGGGTCATGCTTAGCAAAAAAGCGAACACTGATACTGCACCACCATCTGGCGCCTCATCGGGCCACTCAATCCGAGAGGCAATCAACCTCAAGTCGGTCAGCGCCGGGGTAGTAGCCGCGCTGTTCGGCTGTTCCGGGCCGGCGCTGATCGTCATCAGCGCCGCCGAAGCCGGCCAATTGAGCGATGGCCAGACGGTTGCCTGGCTATTCGCCATCTACGTGCTCGGCGGACTGATCAGCATCGGCATGGCGCTGCGCTACCGCCAGCCGATCTGCGGCGCTTATTCGATTCCTGGCGCGGCGATCATGATCGCGGCACTTGCCGGTCTGGATTTTCGCCAGGCGGTCGGCGCTTTCATCATGAGCGGCGCGCTGGTCTTGCTGCTCGGCTTGAGCGGGGTGATCGGCAAGTTGATGCGCTGGCTGCCGATGCCCATCGTCATGGCGATGATCGCCGGGGCGATGATTCGCTTCGGCGTCGGTGCGGTAGAAGCGGTCGGCAGCGCTCCGCTGATGGCCGGTCTGGCGGCGCTGACCTTCTTCCTGGTCATGCGCTTCTTCAAGGCGGTGCCGCCGGTGCTGGCTGCCGGGGTGGTGGGCTTCGCCGCGGCCTTGGCTCTGGGCCTGCTGAAACCGGCGGATGTGGATATCGCCTTCGTCATGCCGGCTTTCACCACGCCCATGTTCACCCTGGAGACCTTCTTTGCCATATCGGTGCCGCTGGCGGCGCTGGTAATCGGTGCCGAGAATGCCCAGGCCACCGGTGTGCTGATGGTCGAGGGCTACAAGCCTCCGGTCAATGCGATGACCGTGGTGAGCGGCGTGGGCGGCATGCTGGCCGGGCTGTTGGGCGGGCACAACGCCAATATCGCCGGGCCGATGACGGCGATCTGCAGTTCCGAGCAGGCCGGCGACGATCCGCGTCAACGTTACGGGGCGACCCTGGTCAATGGCGTGCTGTTCGCCCTGTTTGGCGTATTCGCCGGTATCGCCGTGCCGTTCATCCTCGCCTTGCCGCGTGAGTTGATCCTGGTGGTCGCCGGCCTGGCGATGATCGGCGTCTTGCTCAGCGCGTTGCAGCAGGCCTTCCACAAAGACACCGGTTGCCAGATCGGTGCATTTGTCGCCCTGGTGGTGGCCATGAGCAAGTTCAGCCTGTTCGGTATCAGCGCGCCGTTCTGGGCGCTGGTGATCGGCGTGGCGGTGTCCTGGGTGCTCGGCGAGTTGCACCGTGAGCAGGCCGCCTAAAGTCGCGCTGCCGTCGTCGAGTAACGACACACCGCGCACGTCTTAAACGCTGTCCCCCTCAAGAGCTCCCACTGCCACACATGGACCTGCAAGGGCCTGTGGGAGTTCTTTTGCCTAGGGGCTGTTGCCGTTTTTCGATAACCAGTTGATATGTAAGAGAAAACCCGTATCGCCGAAGCTCTAGCCCATCATCGATACGAGTTTACAATGCCCCGATTATTGCTCAGTGATAAGCATTGGTCGAAGCTGCGGGAAGTTCTGCTGAGCAAGGCCATCTACAACAAGCGTGATCGACGAATGACGGTGGAGGGCATGCTGTACCACATGCGCACGGGATGCCCCTGGAGAGATCTACCCGAAGCGTTCGGGAACTGGAATAAGGTCTATAAACGCTTCAATGCGTGGTCCGCAACTGGAAAATGGCTCAAGGTTTTCAAGGCGCTTGTGGCGCAGCCCGACATGGAATGAGTGTTCATTGATGGCAGCTATGCCAAGGCTCACCAACACAGTGCAGGCGCTGCCAGTGGCAACGATGAGGCCATAGGAAAAAGTCGAGCTGGCAATACCAGCACGATTCACCTGGCAGTTAGGGACATAGCCTTTTTTATTCGCTAAGCCGCCCTTGTTTGGACCAAAAGGCAAATCGGCGGACGTAAAGACCAATATTCCATTGGGTTGGCAAGGCGTGCGCCATTGCGTGCCGTAACCTGACCATCCGGCGGACGGCTGATAAAACGCAGCAACGACAAAACGCAGGCGTCACCGGGGATTTCCCGCACCAGCGTATGCCTGGACAAGTGCGAAACGGGCAAGTTCGCCTCTGCTGCCTCCCCTGTGATACCGGCTCTACAAGGTACTGGAAGCATGCGCCATCTCGATCTACAGGTTGTCAGCCAGGCGCTCGACTGGGCCCGTGCCGGTCGTGCATTGTGGTTCTGTACAGTCCTCTCGACCTACGGCTCGGCGCCGCGCGCGCCGGGGGCGATGCTGGTGGCCTGCGCTGCTGGCGAGCATGTCGGCTCGCTCTCCGGCGGTTGTGTCGAGGAAGAGTTCCTCGCCAGCCTGGCCCGTGGCGAGCTGCGCGAGCCGGCGCAGATTGTCCGCTACGGCGACAGCGCCGAGGAGAGTCGGCGCCTGCGTTTGCCCTGCGGTGGGGTGCTGGTGGTGCTGGTGGAACACCGCGCGCCCAGCGCCGAGTGGCTCGAGCACCTGCAAGCCCTGCAGGCGGCCTTGCTCGGTCAGAATCGCCTGGTGCGTCATGTCGACCTTGGCAGTGGTGCGCTGCGTCTGGATCCGGACGCCAGCCAGGGTAGCGAGCGGGTGCACATCGTCGATGAAAGGGTGCGCATTCATGTCGGCCCGGTGCTGCGCCTGATTCTTGCCGGGCTGTCCCCGGTGGCCGAAGCCTGCGCCGCTTTTGCCTGCGCTATCGGCTGCGAGGTGATCGCCTGTGACCCCCGTGAGGAAGTCGGGCACATCGTACTCGACGGCGTAGAGATGCAGCGCGTACTGCCCTCGCTGTTTATCGCTGCTGGCGGCTGCCACGCCGCCACCGCAGTGGTGGCGTTGACCCACGATCCGCGTATCGACGACCTGGCCCTAATGGAGGCGGTGCGCACCCCGGCGTTCTACATTGGCGCCATGGGCTCGCAGGCCACCTCGGCCAAGCGCGCCGAGCGGCTCAAGCGCGTTGGCGGCCTGTCCGACGAGCAGATCACGCGCCTGCACATGCCCATAGGTCTGGATCTGGGCAGTAAGGCGCCGGCGGAAATAGCGCTGGCGGTAATGGCCGATGTCCTGCGCGTATACCACGGCAAGGCGCGTCATGCCTTGTGATCAGGTCATTGCGCTACGACTAAGAAGTACTTGTGCGCCAAGCTGAATTAGTCAAATAATCCTCAGCCGCGCTATCGAGGCTACTCAGGACATCCGGGGTTGTATGGCCAAGATTGCTGTCCAGCGCTGCGGTAACTCGATGGCGATAGCGGTGAGCAAGCGGCGTCCTGCATGAGTGTCGACGTGGAGGATTCAGGTATCCACCAGGATATCGATACGCCTGCCGACCTCCGGCTAACCCCCTCGGGAAAATATTCTAAGACGGCGCAGATAGAACCAAGCGCTGCGGACAACGCTCATCCAGTAGATGAGGGAGAACTGCCTATGTCGGTTGCACAACGCGTATTTCATGGCAATTTCGGCCGAGTTGCCTTGTTGAACATGAATAAACCCTTGGTCATGCATACCCACTCGGAATGCCATGTGCTGGTGAAAGTGGCGGGTGACGACACCTTCTTCAACGTCCGTGGCCGTCAGGTGCCGCTGACCGACCGCAATGTGGTCCTGGTCAACGCCTGGGAACCGCATTATTTCGATTATCAGGCAGGTGCCGGCAATACCTTGATTCTGGCTCTGTACATCGAGCCGGCCTGGCTGGCCACCGCGCAACAGTCGCTCGCCTTGAGCAGTCGTCCAGACTTTTTTGCGCAATCCTCCATGGAACTGAGCACGCAAAACCGCAATCTGGCGGATCGCTTGATTGCTGAAATGCACAGCCCTGGCCTGGTTCCACAAGAGCGTATCGAGTTTTACTTGTTCGACTTCCTCATCCAACTGATCGAAGACTCCTCGCAGTGGCGGCATCTCTGTCGGATGGGCGTTCGTACTGTCAATGACTACCGCGACGCGCGGGTGCGCAAAGGTACCGACTATTTGCTCAATCACCTGGATGACCCGGCGCCAATCGACAATGCGGCCAAAAGCTGTGGTCTGTCGCGCGCGCACTTCTATTCCCTGTTTCGCAAGGACACCGGCATGCCCCCCAACCTGCTGCTCAACGCGGCGAGGATGCGGCGTGCCTTTTCCTGGCTCGACAGTGAGCGCAGTGGCACCCTGGGCTTGCTTTCCGAGTCGTTGGGGTTCTCCGAGCAGGGGCATTTCACGCGTTTCTTCAAGCACCATATCGGCGCCTCGCCGAGCCAGTACCAGCGGGTAGTGGACAGTTACCCGCACTCCTGAGCCATGGATCCTTGGCAATTGCCGGAGCCCAGTGCACAGGGTTCTTGCATTGAAGCGAGTGGCTGCTGCCGGTCGTGGCCGGCCAAAGATGACCAGGGCCGGCGGTGCACACCGCGCTGGATCGTGTCGCCCGAGCGCCGAACAATAGCCTCGAGTAAGCAGCTGAAAAACCAAACCCCGCCACCGTTACCGGTGGCGGGGTTTGGCATTTTCCGTGGGAGGGGCTTTCGGCTCGGGCAATCCTGCTTCGCTCTACCTCCTGCATCCATGCAGTCGTAGCCGCGACAAGAAAAAATCGCCGCTAAAGCGCCTCCCACGGTGATCGTCCTTATACCGCGGTGCGCACCTGCTCCCAGGTCAGATCCAGGCATTTGCGCGCCTTCTCTACCAGCTCATCCACTTCCGTCTGGCTGATCACCAATGGCGGCGCAATGATCATGGTGTCGCCCACCGCGCGCATGATCAGACCGTTGTTGAAGCAGTGGCCACGGCACACCATGCCCACACCCACATCACCGGAGAAGCGCTTGCGCGTGGCCTTGTCCTGCACCAACTCGATGGCACCAAGCATGCCGATGCCGCGCACTTCACCCACCAGCGGGTGATCGGCCAGCTCGCGCAGGCGCTTTTGCAGATAGGGCGCGGTTTCTGCCTTCACCCGCTCGACGATGCCTTCTTCCTTGAGAATGCGCAGGTTCTCCAGGCCCACCGCTGCCGCCACCGGATGGCCGGAATAGGTGAAGCCATGGTTGAAATCGCCGTGCGCCGCGATCACCTCGAACACCTTGTCGCTGACGATCAGCCCGCCCATCGGCACGTAGCCGCTGGTAAGCCCCTTGGCGATGGTCATCAGGTCAGGTTTGAGGTCGTAATACTGACTGCCGAACCATTCGCCGGTACGGCCGAAACCGCAGATCACTTCGTCGGCGACGAAGAGAATGTCGTACTTGCCGAGGATTTCCTTGATGCGTGGCCAGTAGCTGTCCGGCGGGATGATCACACCGCCAGCGCCCTGGATCGGCTCGGCAATGAACGCCGCGACATTATCTTCACCCAGCTCGAGAATCTTCTTCTCCAACTGGTCAGCGGCCCAGATGCCGAAGGCCGCCGGGCTCATGTCGCCACCTTCACCGAACCAGTACGGCTGCGGGATATGGGCGATGCCCGGAATCGGCAGGTCACCCTGCTCGTGCATGAACTTCATGCCGCCGAGGCTAGCCCCGGCCACGGTGGAGCCGTGGTAGCCGTTGTCGCGGCCGATGATGATTTTCTTGTTCGGCTGGCCTTTGCATGCCCAGTAGTGGCGTACCAGACGCAGCATCGTGTCGTTGCCTTCCGAGCCCGAGCCGGTGAAGAACACGTGGTTCATGCCGGCCGGCGCCAGCTGGGCAATTGCATGGGCCAACTCCAGCACCGGTGGATGGGCGGTCTGGAAGAAGGTGTTGTAGAACGGCAACTGGCGCATCTGCGTAGCGGCAGCTTCGACCAGCTCCTCGCGGCCATAGCCGACGGCCACGCACCACAGGCCGGCCATGCCATCGAGGATCTTGTTGCCCTCGCTGTCCCACAGGTGCACACCCTTTGCTTCAGTGATGATGCGCGGGCCCTTCTCGGCCAGTTGCTTGTAATCACTGAACGGCGCCAGGTGGTGGGCCTGGCTGAGGGCTTGCCAGTGGGCGGTCTTGGGGTTGTTCACGGCGTTATTCATGGCGCCTCCTTCTATCCGTGACATCACAGGTACCAGCGGTATTCGCGCGGGCTGATGTCGTGCATGAAGGCCAGGTGATCCTGGCGTTTGTTCTCGCAATAGACCATGACGAACTCGCTGCCGAGACCAGCGGCGACACGCTCGCTGGCCTGCATGCAGCGCACGGCGTCGAGCATGTCCTTGGGAAAGTCGACGCCGCTTTCGCGGTCGTCATTCAGGGGGGCGATGGGCTCGACCTTGGCGTCGAGGCCATGCTCGATACTGGTCAGCAATGCCGCCAGCACCAGATAGGGGTTGGCATCGGCGCCCGGCAGGCGGAACTCCAGACGCAGGTTGCGCGCATCCGACTCGGGGATGCGTACGCAGGCGTCACGGTCCTCGAAACCCCAACTGGCCTTGCTCGCCGAGTTCACCTGGGCACCGAAGCGGCGATAGCTATTGTGGTTCGGCGCGTAGATCGGCATCAGCTCCGGCAGCAGTTCCAGGCAGCCGGCCACGGCATGCCGCAGCGGGCGCTGCTCGTCACACGCCAGCAGGTTGTCACCGGCTTCGTCGTAGAGGCTGACGTGGATGTGCATGCCACTACCCGGATACTGCAGGTACGGTTTGGCCATGAAGCTGGCGCGATGGCCGTATTTGAGCGCCACGCCACGGGTCAGCCGGCAGAACAGCGCCGACCAGTCGGCCGCCTGCATCGGGTCGGTGTTGTGGCTGAAGTTGATCTCGAACTGCCCCGGGCCGATCTCGGCGGTGATCACCGTGGTATCGATGCCCTGCAGGCGTGCGGTCTCGGTGATGTCGTCGAGCACGTCGGAAAAACGCGACAGCCGCTCGATGTGCATGTTCGGCTGGTCGTCGGCATCGCCGCTGAGGTCGTCGCGCGGGTACTGCGGCAAGCCGTCCTTGAGCGCCTTGTCGAACAGGTAGAACTCCAGCTCGAAGGCCACCACCGGGCGAATGCCGCGTGCGGCCAGACGCTGCACCACGCGCGCCAGCACCTCGCGCGGTTCGAATTCGATGGGCGCTTCGGTGCCGTCGGAGCTGATCAGCATCTGCCCCAACGGCTGGCGCTCCCAGTTCACCAGCTTGAGCGTGCCGGGAATCAGGCGCCGTGGCGCGTCCGGGTCGCCGTCATGAAAGCAGTAGTCGCCGATCTCGTAGAGACCGCCCTGAGCACCGAGCAGCACGCAGTTCTGCGGTAGCTTCAGGGCGCTGCCGGCAGCGACCTTTTCCAGCATCTCGATGGGGTAGCGCTTGCCATAGAAATGTCCGGGAATATCCAGGCAGATCAGGTCGACGAAGCGCACCTCTGGGTGGGCCTGGCGGAATTGGCGGACTTCGTCGAGCAGCTCGACTCGGGTGACGTTCATTGGAGTTATGTCCGGTTCACGGTAAGGGTCAGGTGTAGATCCACAGCACACGCGCTGGCGTTTCGCCCTGGTTGGCGTAGCGCAAACGCGCGTAGCTCGGGACCTGGAAGGCATCGCCGGGATACAGCGTGGCACTTTCTTCGTCCTCGCCCAGCCATAGCGTCAGCTGGCCGTCGAGTACGTAGCCGGCCTGTTCCGAGCGGTCGCTCATCTGCCGCTCGCCACTGCTGGCCCCCGGTTCGAGCAGGCTATCGACGACCATGAACGCGCCCTGCAAGGTCGGCGACGCCATGATGTCGGTGATGCCACCGGCCAGGTACAGGGTGCGGCGCTCGTCCGGACGAGTCACCCAGTCCAGCGCCTTGGGCTTGGGCAGGCTGTAGAAATAGGTGGTGGGTACGTCGAGTGCCTCACTGATGGCGGTCAGATCTTCCACGGTCGGGCGCGACAGGCCACGCTCGACCTGCGAGAGAAAGCCCACGGAACGACCGATGCGCTCGGCCAGCTCGTTGAGGGTGACCTTCTTGTGCTTACGCAGGTCGTGAATGAGCACGGCCAGCGCGGCCATCTCCAGATTCTTGTCCATGTCAGGGCTGTCCATTTCAGAAGCTGTCCCTCAGTCGATACCAGGCCTTGCCGATGGCCTCGAGCGGTGCCGCCAGGCGCTCGCCGAATAGGAATTCGGGATTGCGTAGTTGCTGATACAGCGCCAGTTCGTCGTCATTGCCGAGAATGGCATCACTGACTGCCCGCGCTGCCGCCAGGGTCGGCAGCACACCATGCCCGGAAAAGCCCTGCAGCCAGTAACGGCCGTTCTCGCCACCGATATCCGGCGTGCGCGCACGGGTGATATCGATATGCCCGCCCCATGCAAAGTCGATGGCCACGCCTGACAACTGCGGGAATACACGCTCGAGGAATGGCCGCGTGGCAGCAGCGATGTCCTTTGGCAAACCGCCGAGGTATGTGCAGCCCCCGCCGAACAGCAGACGGTGATCCGGCGTACGGCGGAAGTAATCGAGGACGAACTGGTTGTCGGTGACGCAGGCATTGCGCGGCAGCAAGGCCTCGGCGCGCTCCGCACCTAGCGGCGCGGTGGCGATCTGGTAGGTGCCGACCGGCAGGATGCGCCGGGCCAGACGGGGCTCCAGGCTGTCGACATAGGTGTTGCAGGCCAGCACCAGGTTATCGGCCTGCACACTGCCCTGCCCGGTACGCACACGGTAGCCCGTGCCCTGCTTGTCCTGACTCAGCACACGGCTCTGCTCGAAGATCTGCCCACCGGCGCGAACGAAGGCTTCGGCCAGCCCGAGCGCCAACTTGAGCGGATTGAGATGCCCGGCCTCGGGGTCGTAGAGGCCAGCGCGGTAACGCTCGCTGGCGACCCACTCCGGCATCTGCTCACGAGAGACGAACTGCAGCGCGCGGTGCCCCCACTTATAGGCGGCCTCTTCCTGCCATTCATGCAACAGCGCCACGCGGCGCGGCAGCACCGCCGTCCACAGATGGCCACGTCGGTAATCGCAGTCGAAGCCATGGCGCTGGGGCAGTTCACGCAGCTCACGGGCGGCCCAGCTCATGCCATCCCAAAGACGGCGGGCGCGTTCGATGCCCAGCGCCTTTTCCAGCGGCGGCATATCGCAGGACCAGCCCAGAATCGCCTGCCCGCCGTTGCGCCCAGAGGCTGCCCAGGCCACACGACTGGCCTCCAGCAGAATGGCCTTGCGCCCTGCTTCGGCCAGGCGCAAAGCAGTGTGCAGGCCACTGAAACCAGCACCGATCACCAGCACATCGCACTGCAGATCATCTTGCAGCACGGGATGATGCGTCAGTCGATCCTTGCAGCTATGGGCGTAATAGCTGTCGACGTGCTCACTGGCGTGGCGAAACATAAATGGCTCATGAAATTTTTAATAATTAATTTCATGAAAATCTATAGAGATAAATTCACAAAGGCAAGTCTGAGCGACTCAGGCGACCTGCTGCAGCAACTCCATACCGCATTCGAGATGGGTGAACAGCCCTTCATCTATCGCCTGGGCCAAAACCCGACGCAGGCTGCGGATTCCACTCGGTCATACGCAGATAGCGCGGATCCGCTTCCTCGCCAGCATCACGAAACAAAAAACCAGTCTCATCCGCCTCAGCTGTTGCTGAGTCGAACAGCAAATCGAAGTGCAAAATGCGCCCGTTGAAACGATGTCGAAGCACCGAGTACAACGTTTGCAAGCGTTGCTGACCGTCATATACCAGAGCCTTGGCTGCGCCCCACCGCCCCTCATCTACCTGACGCGCATAGTGGCCTGGTAGGTAATCCTGGACGAAATAGCGATACGGCACCTTCTGATCCGTTTCCCAGAGTACTACGCCTCCAATCGGGTAGCACTGGAGTAAGGAGTCGAGCAGAAAGACTACGAAGAGCTTCCCGCTGGCCAGAAGTATTCCGGCACTCGCCCGGTCAACACGCGAGTCCAGTGCGCTCTGTGGATCTGCCTGAGCACCCTATGTCGTATCGGCGAACTGCTTAAGGCCGAGTGGCGCTACCTGGACCTGAAGAAAGGCACCTGGTTCATCCCTGCCGAGGCTACCAAAGGCCATAAAGGCAAACGTCAGGATCACCATGTGTTCCTATCAGCTTTTTCCATCGCGCAGTTCCCGCGACTGCAGAAAGAAACCGGTAATACACCGTTCTGCTTCCCCAGCAAGGACGGTAAAAGCCACGTTGATACCAAGACTGTCAGCAAGCTAATCGGAGACCGGCAGTGCCGGTTCAAAAACCGTACCAAGCCTTTGGCTGGCCGACATCATGACGACTCACTGGTACTGAGCAAGGGCATAAAGGGCGAATGGACACCACACGACCTGCGTCGCACAGGTGCAACCATGATGCAGGAGCTCGGTGTCACGCTGGAAATCATTGATCGCTGCCAGAACCACCTGCTGGGTGGCTCCAAGGTACGCCGGCATTACCTGCACCACGATTACGCCAAGGAAAAGACCGAAGCATGGCGGTTATTGGGAGAGAGGCTGGAGTCGATTCTTGCCGGGAGCCCGAAAGCTGCTGTCCAGCCTCAGTAGCCAGCTTCTTTTTGATGGCGAAAGGCCAAGACATAGGCGGTGTCATCTGCACGCTCATAGCGGTACAACGCTACGTAACCTGAGTCACCAAATTCGATGATGAGCTCACGCAGCTCCGGCAGATCTGGAAATGGACGCCCTACTTCCGGACTTTCCTCCAATCGAGCGAATTGGCGCTCGATTGCCTGTGCAACACGGCGCGCGACCTGCGGATCTTTGTCTGAGAGGAATCGCCGGCAACGCTCCAAGCCCTTCGCCGCGCCTTCAGTAACAATCAATCGTGGCACTTGGGAAGCTCTACCTCAGTATCTGTTCCCCAGCTACCGAGCCAGGCCCGAGTTTCTTGGCTGGTCAAATGCCGTCCGGTTTCCTGATATGCCGCCCACGATGCCAGGGCTTCCTGCTTGAAGCTCTCACGGGCCTCCTCACGCTCGACGTACTGGGTGATTGCCTCGCGCATGATCCAGTGAGACGAGCGCTGGCGTTGGCTCGCCAACTGCAGAATGCGGCCTTTTAGCTTGTCATCAATTTTGATGGAAGTGGCCATGGTTAGCCCTCTTTATCTAAAGGTATTACCTTTTAATAAGGTAGCAGCAGTCGTGAAAGCTGTCTATCCGATGCTCACAAACAGATCACGATGCTGGAGGTTCGACCGGGTCACTCGCACCGGTATAGCTGAGTCATCTTCAGCATCTTGGTACGAGCGCTTTCATTAAAACCTAAACCAGACGCCCCCCCGAAAGGGGCAGTTTCAGTCTCGAAACCGGCAATGCGTGAATCTACGCAGTGCAGCGGATACTTCGCTGGCCAACAAGCCGGGAATCATGAACGCTGCTAACACGCTACGCGATTCAAAAATATTTCAGACCTTTATTACCCATGGTATTCACCTGCCAGCAGCCTGACCTTCAGGATGGGCCAATACTGTTTCACGTAGCCTGCCAAGTCGGCGACCGTCATGCCATCGGCACCCGGCGCCCCCTTGTTGCTGACCACGCGCTGATAC